>NZ_LZJF01000143.1 GCF_001666835.1 Mycobacterium sp. E3251
TCATGTTGAGCCGCAGCGCGGTGAGTAACTTCATCGTTGGGCGCCGGCCGGGCGGGCGAAGAGCGTTCCGCTGATCAGTTCCTTGGCGCAATCCAGCGCGGCGTGGTAGGCCCGCGGGGGTGACGTGGCCGCCAGTTCGGTCAAGCCGTAGACGAGCGCGTACACGGCTTCGACGATGCTGTCCCGATCCTGCCGGTGCGCGAGTTCGCCTCGCCGATAGGCATCGTCGACGACGCCCTCGATGATCTCTCGGAATGCCTGAAACCGCGCGCCCCCCGCGAACCGCGAATCGGCGTCGGCCACGCCCTCGGCGCGGATCACCCACTCGAAGGCGGCGAGATCCGGATACTCGCGCATCAGCCGGCCCGATTCGTCGAGCACCGCCTCGATCTGATCGATGGCGGTCCCGGGGCCCGCGGCGGCCGCCCGCAGCCGGGGCAACGCGACGTCGGTGCGTGCCGCGATCGCGGCCTTGATCAACTCGGCCTTGTTCGGAAAGTAGTTGTACAGGCTGGCGCTCGTGACGTTCGCGGTGCGAGCGATCTCACGGATGGTGGCTCGCG
>NZ_LZJF01000144.1 GCF_001666835.1 Mycobacterium sp. E3251
CCTCGGGCGCCGACGTGGTGCTCATCGACACCGCCGGCCGGCTGCACACCAAGGTCGGGCTGATGGACGAGCTCGACAAGGTCAAGCGCGTGGTTACCCGACGCGCCGCGGTCGACGAGGTGCTGCTGGTGCTCGACGCCACCATCGGGCAGAACGGGCTGGCCCAGGCGCGGGTGTTCGCCGAGGTCGTCGAGATCACCGGCGCCGTGCTGACCAAGCTGGACGGTACGGCCAAGGGCGGCATCGTATTCCGCGTCCAACAAGAGCTCGGGGTGCCGGTGAAACTGGTCGGGCTCGGGGAAGGTCCCGACGATCTGGCGCCGTTCGAGCCGGGCGCCTTCGTCGACGCCCTGCTCGGCTGAAACCCCTTACACGGCGAGCGGGACGTTAATACCGCCGAAACACGGTGGCCCCACTGCGGAAACAACCATTGCGCATGGTTCTCGCAGGCCACAGGCGTCGCCTGACGGCCATTCATGTCCGACCGGAGGTGAGCGAGTGGCATTCCCGCAATTGGGCCAACCAGACACAGGCGATACCGCCTGGATGTTGGCGAGTTCCGCGCTAGTGCTGTTGATGACGCCGGGTCTTGCGTTCTTCTACGGCGGCATGGTGCGCACCAGAAGCGTGCTCAACATGATCATGATGAGCATCAGCGCCATGGGCGTGGTGACCGTGCTCTGGGTGCTCTACGGCTACTCGATGTCGTTCGGTGACGACCGGGGCGGCGTCGTGGGCAATCCGACCGATTACTGGGGCCTGGCAAAACTTATCGGCGGCAACGCCGTCAAGGCGGACCCGAGCAAGGGCGTCACGCAGGTCGACATCCCGCTGGCCGGCACCATGCCCGCCACCGTGTTCGTGGCCTTCCAGCTGATGTTCGCGATCATCACCGTCGCGCTGATCTCGGGCGCGGTGGCCGATCGGCTCAAGTTCACCGCCTGGCTGGTGTTCGCCGGGCTGTGGGCGACGCTGGTCTACTTCCCCGTCGCGCACTGGGTGTTCGCCGCCGACGGCTTCGCGTCCGAGCACGGCGGGTGGATCAACAACAAGCTGCATGCAATCGACTTCGCCGGAGGGACAGCGGTCCATATCAACTCCGGTGTGGCCGGCCTGGCGCTGGCGATCGTCCTGGGCAAGCGCCGCGGGTGGCCCACCACGCTGTTCCGGCCGCACAACCTGCCTTTCGTGATGCTGGGCGCCGGCTTGCTGTGGTTCGGCTGGTTCGGGTTCAACGCCGGCTCGGCGACCACCTCGAACGGCTCCGCCGGTGCGACCTTCATGACCACCACAGTCGCCACCGCCACGGCCATGCTCGCGTGGCTGCTGACGGAGCGCATCCGCGACGGGAAGCCCACGACGCTTGGAGCGGCGTCCGGCATCGTCGCCGGGCTGGTGGCGATCACGCCGTCCTGCTCGTCGGTCAACGTGCTGGGTGCGATCGTCGTCGGCGCGGTGGCCGGAGTGGTGTGCGCGCTGGCGGTCGGGCTGAAGTTCAAGTTCGGCTTCGACGACTCGCTCGACGTGGTCGGGGTGCACATGATCGGCGGTCTGGCGGGCACTTTGCTGGTCGGCCTGCTCGCCGCGCCGGAATCCACGGCGATCAACGGTGTCGCAGGGGTGTCGAAGGGGTTGTTCTACGGCGGCGGCTGGGCCCAGCTGGAACGCCAGGCCGTCGGCGCCTTCGCGGTACTGTTCTACTCCGGCATCGTCACGCTGATCTTGGCCTTGATCCTCAAGTACACGATCGGGTTGCGTGTCCCTGCCGAAGAAGAATCAACCGGCATCGACGAGTCCGAGCACGCGGAGAGCGCGTACGATTTCGGGACGATCGGTGGGCAGGGGTCCGTTCTCCCGGCGGCGCGGATTCCGGTGGATGACCGCAACGGCCTGGAGGAGGACCGAGTGGGCGACAAGGTGGAGGCAGAGCAGGCATGAAGCTAGTCACCGCAATTGTGAAGCCGTTCACCCTCGATGACGTGAAGACCAGCCTCGAGGACGCGGGCGTCCTGGGCATGACGGTCAGCGAAATTCAGGGGTACGGGCGGCAGAAGGGCCACACCGAGGTTTACCGGGGTGCTGAGTACTCGGTGGATTTCGTGCCGAAGGTGCGAATCGAGGTCGTGGTCGACGATTCCATCGTGGACAAGGTCGTGGACAGCATCGTCCGGGCGGCGCGCACCGGCAAGATCGGTGACGGCAAGGTCTGGGTCACCCCCGTGGAAACCATTGTGCGTGTCCGCACGGGTGAACGCGGAACCGATGCCCTCTGACCGTAGCCACACATCGCTGAACCGGGCCGGGAGGGCATGACAAGCCCGCCCGACAGGTCATCTGAAGCGGGGACAGGAAGCGCCGGCGGGGCAGCCGATTTGGCTGCCTCGCGGCGCCAACTGCTGTCAGAGGGCAGTCACCTCGGCGCCGCGGAGCTCCGGAAAGCCTGGCTGGAGCTTCACGAATCCTGGCTGGTCGCCAAGGCCGACGAGATCGGCATCGCCGATGACAGCGGTTTCGCGATCGTCGGAGTCGGTGGCCTGGGCCGCCGCGAGCTGCTGCCGTATTCGGATCTCGACCTGATGCTGTTGCACGACAACAAGTCTGACGCGGAGTTGCAGCGGGTCGCCGACGGGTTGTGGTATCCGCTGTGGGACGCCAACGTTCGGCTCGACCACAGCGTGCGGACGGTATCGGGCGCCCTCGGCGTCGCCAACAGCGACCTGGTGGCCGCGCTGGGCATGCTGGACGCCCGCCACATCGCCGGGGACGAGCGGCTGTCGGCGGAGTTGATCGACGGGGCGCGGCGCCAGTGGCGCAGCGCAATCCGGTCCCGCATGGACGAGCTCGTCGCCATGACATATGAACGCTGGCAACGGTGTTGGCGCATCGCGCAGCGGGCCGAACCGGACCTGAAATCGGGGCGCGGCGGGCTGCGCGACGTCCAACTGCTCGACGCGCTGGGCGTCGCGCAGCTGATCGACCGCCACGGCATGGGTCATCCGGACGCGCCCGGCGGATCCCTGAACGCCGCGTACCTCACGTTGCTCGATGTCCGCACCGAACTGCACCGGGTGTCCAAGCGCGGACTCGATCAACTGCTGGCGCAGTTCGCCGACGAGGTCAGCGCCGCGTTGGGCGTCGGGGACCGATTTGCGTTGTCCCGCATGCTCTCCAGCGTCAGCCGCACCATCGCCTACCACGCCGAAACCGGCCTGCGGACCGCGCAGAACGCGCTGCCCCGACGCGGCCTCACCGCCTTGGTGCGGCGCCCGAAGCGGCGACCGCTGGACGAGGGGGTGGTCGAGTACGACGGCGAGGTGGTGCTCGCCCGCGACGCCCAACCCCAAACCGACGCCGGGTTGGTGTTGCGAGTCGCGGCCGCGTCGGCGGACACCGGCCTGCCGATCGGCGCCGGCACGCTCAAACGACTCGCCGACAGTGTCCCGGACTTGCCGTCGCCATGGCCGCGGGAGGCGCTGGACGACCTGCTGGTCGTGCTGCTGGCCGGGCCCACGGCGGTGAACACGATCGAGTCGCTGGACCGCACCGGCCTGTGGGGCCGCCTCTTCCCGGAATGGGACGCGGTGCGCGACCTTCCGCCGCGCGACGTCTCGCACAAGTGGACCGTCGACCGTCACATCGTCGAAACCACCGTCAACGCAGCCCCGCTCACCACCCGCGTGGCGCGATCCGACCTACTCGCGCTCGGCGCGCTGCTGCACGACATCGGCAAGGGACGCGGCACGGACCACTGTGTGCTCGGCGCGGAATTGACCATCCCGATCGGCGACCGGCTGGGGCTGTCGGCGCAGGACACCGACACGCTCGCGGGCATGGTCCGCCACCATCTCCTGCTGCCGATAACGGCGACCCGAAGCGATCTCAACGATCCCAAGACCATCGAGTCGGTGGCCGCGGCCCTGCACGGCGACCCGCAACTGCTCGAGCTCCTGCACGCGCTGGCCGAGGCGGATTCGAAGGCCACCGGTCCTGGGGTGTGGAGCGACTGGAAGGCGTCGTTGATCGAGGACCTGGTCCGTCGCTGCCGGCTGGTGATGGCGGGAGAGCCGCTCCCGGAGGCCGCACCTATTGCGCCCCACTATCTTTCGCTGGCGGCCGGCCGCGGTGTGCACGTGGAGCTGCACCCCGGCGACCGCGAGCGTCTGACCGCGGTGATGCTCGCGCCGAACCAGCGCGGGCTGGTGTCGAAAGCCGCGGCGGTGCTGGCGGTGAACTCCCTGCGAATCCATTCGGCGTTGGCCAACATTCACGACGGCGTGGCGATCGTGGAGTTCGTCGTGTCTCCGGTGTTCGGCTCGCCGCCCGAATCAGGCTTGCTGCGCCAGCAATTCGTCGGCGCCCTGGCCGGGGACCTCGACGTCCTCGGCACGCTGGAGAGGCGCGACAGCGACGCGGTCAGCGCCGCCACGGCGCGGGCCGGTGAGATTCAGGCCGGGGTGCCCGTCACCCGGTCGACCGCCCCGCCGCGCATCCTGTGGCTCGACACGGCGACCGCCGGCCAGTTGATCTTCGAAGTCCGCGCCATGGATCGGTTGGGTCTGCTGGCGCTGTTGACCCGCGCGCTGGAACGCGCGGGATCCGACATCGCCTGGGCCAAGGTCAACACGTTCGGCTCCACCGCGGCCGACGTCTTCTGCGTGACGGTGCCGGCCCAGGGCGAGCGCGACGCGCGAGCCGCGATCGAGCAGAACCTGCTCGCCGTGCTGGGCGGCCCCACGGTCGAAGTGCTGCAGGAGCCGGTCGGCGACTAGCGGGCTCAGGCGTGCTCGGCGTTGAGACGCCGCAGGGCTTCGATGCGGTCCTGGATCTGCTCACGGGTCGCGGCGGCGATCGGTGGGCCCCCGCAACGACGGCGAAGTTCGCTGTGAATCCAGCCGTGCGGCTTGCCGGTGCGGTGATGGGTGGCCGACACCAGGGAGTTGAGCTCGCGGCGCAGCTCGCGCAGTTGGCCATGCATCGACGGGGGCCCCGGCACGGCGGCCGGCGCGCCCTGCGCGGCCCGCCGCTGGAGCTGCTCGTCCTGCCGGCGGTGCAGCAGCGCCCGCATCTGATCGGCGTCGAGCAACCCGGGGATGCCGAGGTAGTCGGCCTCCTCGTCGCTTCCGGCCGGCGCGGCCGTGCCGAACGACGACCCGTCGAAGATGACCTGATCCAGCTCCGCGTCCGCGCCCAGTGAGGTGAAGCCGTTGTCGGTCTCGGTCTTTTCGGTCTGCGTCCGGACGGCGGGATCACCGTCGAGGGGATCGTCGTCGGGGCGGTGCGGTTCCCCCAGCACGTGGTTGCGCTGCGCCTCCAGCTCGCTGGCGAGCTGCAGCAGGTTGGGGACCGACGGCAGGAAGATGCTGGCGGTCTCGCCAGCCCGGCGCGATCGCACGAAGCGGCCGATGGCCTGCGCGAAGAACAGGGGAGTGGAGGCGCTGGTGGCGTAGATGCCGACCGAGAGCCGGGGCACGTCGACGCCTTCGGAGACCATGCGCACCGCCACCAGCCACCGGCTGGTGCCGGCGGCGAATTCGCTGATGCGCGCGGACGATCCGGGATCGTCGGACAGCACCACCGTCGGCGCCTCCGAGGTAAGCCTCGTCAGCAGGGCGGCGTAGGCGCGGGCCGCGGTGCGGTCGGAGGCGATGATCATGCCGCCGGCGTCGGGCACGTGCTCGCGCTTCTGGCGCAGCCGCTGATCGGCGGCCGCGATCACCGCGGGCATCCATTCGCCCGCCGGGTCGAGTGCCGTGCGCCAGGCCCGCGCCGTGTGCTCGGCGGTCAGCGGCTCGCCCAGTCGCGCGGCGTGCTCGGCGCCGGCGCTGTCCCGCCAGCGCGCCTCCCCGGAGTAGGCCAGGAACACCACCGGCCGGACCACGCCGTCGGCGAGGGCCTCGGCGTAGCCGTAGGTGTGGTCGGCATGCGAACGGCGCACCCCGTCGGCGCCCGATTCGTAGGACACGAACGGGATGGGGCTGTCGTCGCTGCGAAAGGGCGTGCCGGTCAGGGCGAGCCGGCGCGTCGCATCGCCGAAGGCCTCGCGGATGGCGTCACCCCAGGTCTTGGCGTCACCGCCGTGGTGGATCTCGTCGAAGACCACCAGCGTCTTGCGCTGCTCGGTGCGCACCCGGTGCAGCGTCGGATGCGCCGCGACCTGAGCGTAGGTGACCATCACGCCGTGGTACTCGCCCGACATCAGGGCATGGGAGTTGGAGAACTTCGGGTCCAGGGCGATGCCGTGCCGTGCGGCGGCCTGGGCCCACTGCACCTTGAGGTGCTCGGTGGGCACCACGACTGTGATTTGCTCGACGACACGCTGGCTGAGCAGTTCCGCGGCCACCCGCAAGGCGAAGGTCGTCTTCCCGGACCCCGGGGTCGCGACGGCCAGGAAGTCGCGCGGTTGGCCGGCCAAATATTTGACCAACGCCCGGCGCTGCCAGCCACGCAGCGCCCGGCCGCTGTCGTCGACGGAGCTCTCCGTGCGAGCGAGCGGTTGCACGGACATTTCCCCCCGTTTTGTTGTAATTGTCGACGGACCAGCGTGGTGAAGCGGTGGACGTGAAATCTAGCACGCCAACGCTTTTCGGCGCAGTAACGACTCGGATGCGGTTACCGTGGCGCGCCCGCGAGGTCGCGGGTTTGCAGCCACCCGTGGATGCGTTGCGCGACGTCAGCCCATCCCGGCTCGAGCATCATGTTGTGACCCATCGGGAAGAATTCCGGTTCGGTCGCATACGCGCGCGCCGTGGCGCGCACATCGCCGACGCTGACGAAGCCGTCGTACTCCGCGCCGAGGACCAGCATCGGCGTGGTCACCCGCCGGGTTCTGACGCGGCGGACCATCGGATCGGTCATCGCGGCGCGGATGCTCTCGGCCCCGGCGCGTTGTCTGCAGGATTCGACGACCGCTTCGGGCGTGTCGGCGCAGAAGAGGTACTCCCGTGCCAGCGCCGGGGTGGCGAGGAATTTCAGCAGCGTGGGGTCGCTCCAGGCTTCCATCGTCATCGATGGCCGGCGACGCCAGACGCGCACCGCCAACCTGAGCACGCCCTGCGGAGGCACGGAGCCGACCAGGACTGCCGCCGGGGCGCTGCGCGTTTCGAGGTGGCGCTGGATGACGAAGCCACCCAGCGAATGGCCGATCAGTACGGGGCCGCCGCCCAGTTCGTCGGCCACCGAACGGAGGTCGTCGATGTAGTCCGCGATGGAAACCTTGTGAAGCGGCTTGGTCGTCGGGCTGCCGCCGTGTCCCCGCAGGCTCATCGCGACCGCGCGGTAACCCGCTTCGGCGAAGAAGTCCAGGAAATGCTCCCAGCACCACGCGCCGTGCCAGCCGCCGTGCACGAAGAGCAGCGGCACCGGATGGTCCCGGCTGCACGATCCTTTGTCGATCACCTCGAGCATGTCGACCATTCAAACCCGTTCGCCGGTTTGGCGAGACTGAAACTACGCACACCTTTACCGGCGTGTCGGGTGCGTAGTTGCAGTGTCGCGGTCGACGGGCGGCGCTAAGCCGGCCGAACCGCCGAGCCACTAGACCTGATGAGTGGTACCTGCCGCGCCCGGCTTCGCCGCGCTTGCAGTGCCACTAGGCTGGCGGGGTGTTTGAATCGCTGTCCGACCGGTTGACCGGTGCCCTTCAGGGCTTACGCGGCAAGGGTCGACTGACCGACGCCGACATCGAGGCCACCACCCGCGAGATCCGGCTGGCGCTGCTGGAAGCCGACGTGTCGCTGCCCGTGGTGCGCGCGTTCGTGGGCCGGATCAAGGACCGCGCCCGGGGCGCCGAGGTCTCCGGTGCCCTCAACCCGGCGCAGCAGGTCGTCAAGATCGTCAACGAAGAGCTCATCGGCATCCTGGGTGGCGAGACCCGCCAGCTGGCCTTCGCCAAGACGCCGCCGACCGTGGTGATGCTCGCCGGTCTGCAGGGTTCCGGTAAGACCTCGCTGGCCGGCAAGCTGGCCGCCTGGCTGCGCGGCCAGGGGCACACCCCGCTGCTGGTGGCGTGCGACCTGCAGCGGCCCGCCGCGGTGAACCAGCTGCAAGTCGTCGGTGAGCGCGCCGGGGTGCCGGTGTTCGCGCCCCATCCCGGCGAGTCCCCCGAGTCGGGGCCCGGCGACCCGGTCGCCGTCGCGGCCGCCGGTCTCGCCGAAGCCCGGGCGAAGCACCACGACGTCGTGATCGTCGACACCGCCGGCCGGCTGGGCATCGACGACGAACTGATGGCCCAGGCCGCGGCCATCCGCGACGCCGTCAATCCCGACGAAGTGTTGTTCGTGCTGGACGCGATGATCGGCCAGGACGCCGTCACCACCGCGGAGGCGTTCCGCGAGGGCGTCGGCTTCACCGGGGTGGTGCTGACCAAGCTCGACGGTGACGCCCGCGGTGGTGCCGCGTTGTCGGTCCGCGAGGTGACCGGCGTCCCAATCCTTTTCGCCTCCACCGGCGAGAAGCTCGAGGACTTCGACGTCTTCCACCCCGACCGGATGGCCAGCCGCATCCTGGGCATGGGCGACGTGCTGAGCCTGATCGAACAGGCCGAGCAGGTGTTCGACGCCGAGCAGGCCGAGGCCGCCGCGGCCAAGATCGGCACCGGCGAGCTGACGCTGGAGGACTTCCTCGAGCAGATGCTCGCCATCCGCAAGATGGGTCCGATCGGCAACCTGCTGGGCATGCTGCCCGGGGCCGGACAAATGAAGGACGCGCTGGCCCAGGTCGACGACAAGCAACTCGACCGCCTGCAGGCCATCATCCGCGGCATGACGCCCGAAGAGCGGGCCGACCCGAAGATCATCAACGCGTCGCGGCGGCTGCGCATCGCCAACGGGTCCGGCGTCTCGGTGTCCGAGGTGAACCAGCTGGTGGACCGCTTCTTCGAGGCCCGCAAGATGATGTCGTCGATGCTCGGCGGCATGGGCATCCCGGGAATGGGTCGCAAGTCGGCGACCCGAAAGGCCAAGGGCGGCAAGGGCAAGAAGGGCAAGAAGGGCGGTCGGGGCCCGACGCCGCCTAAGGCCAGGAACCCGCTGGGCGCCGGGATGCCGGGCATGCCGGCCGGGTTCCCCGACCTGTCGCACATGCCCGAGGGTCTCAACGAGCTGCCGCCCGGGCTGGCGGACTTCGACCTGTCCAAGCTCAAGTTCCCCGGCAAGCCGTGACGATCGCGAGCGCGGCGAAGCCGGGCGAAGCGGATCGTCACCATCGGGCCGGCAAGAATTAGCAGCGCCGTGCGCATGCACGTGCGAGGTGTCGGGCTGCCGGACGAGACCCCAACCGAGCTGTGGATCGTCGACGGGCGCATCAGCACCGAACCGGTCGCGGGGGCCGACACCGTCTTTGACGGTGGCTGGGTCATTCCCGGCCTGGTGGACGCGCATTGCCACGTCGGACTCGGCGAGCACGGAGAGATTCCGCTGGACGAGGCGATCGCCCAGGCCGAGATCGAGCGTGACGTCGGTGCGCTGCTGTTGCGAGACTGCGGCTCACCCACCGACACCCGCAGCCTCGACGATCACGAGGATCTGCCGCGCATCATCCGCGCCGGAAAACATCTGGCCCGGCCCAAGCGGTATGCGGCGGGATTCTCGCGCGAGCTGGAAGACGAGTGGCAACTGCCCGAGGCGGTCGCGGAAGAGGCGCGCCGCGGCGATGGCTGGATCAAGCTGGTCGGCGACTGGATCGATCGCAGCGTCGGCGATCTCGCCCCGCTGTGGTCCGACGACGTGCTCAAGGCCGCCATCGACACCGCGCACGCCCACGGCGCACGGGTCACCGCGCACGTCTTCAGCGAGGACGCGCTGCCGGGGCTGGTCAAGGCCGGCATCGACTGCATCGAACACGGCACCGGCCTGACCGATGACACCATCGCGCTGATGGTCGAGCACGGAACCGTCCTGGTCCCCACGCTGGTCAACATCGTCGAGAATTTCCCGGGCATCGCCGATGCCGCCGCCGCGAAGTATCCGACCTACGCCGCTCACATGCGCGACCTGCACGCTCGTGGCCTGTCGCGGATCGCCGCGGCCCGCGAAGCGGGCGTGCCGATCTACGCCGGCAGTGATGCCGGCACGATGGTCGCGCCCGGGCGCATCGCCGACGAGATCGAGGCGCTCAAGGGCATCGGATTGAGCCCCACCGATGCGTTGGGCGCGGGGTGCTGGGACGCCCGTCGCTGGCTGGGTCGCCCCGGGCTCGATCACGGCGCGTCGGCCGACCTGCTGTGCTACGCGGACGACCCGCGGTCGGGCCCGGCCGTCCTGCACCGTCCTGACCTGGTGATTTTGCGCGGCAACGCGTTCCGTCCCCCGGCCTAGCCGGCGCGGGGCCGACGAAGCGGACACGCCGGCCAGTAAAGATTGCGAGTGCTTGCTATCTATGTTACGGTCCGTGTCACCACGACGACTGGAGGCAAAAGTGGCTTACGACGTGATCATTCGCGACGGGCTGTGGTTCGACGGCACCGGCAGCGCGCCCCAGACCCGCACGCTGGGCATTCGCGACGGCGTGGTGGCCGCGGTGTCGGACGGGTCGCTGGACGAGACGGGGTGTCCCGAGGTGATCGACGCCGCCGGCAAATGGATCGTGCCGGGCTTCATCGACGTGCACACCCACTACGACGCCGAGGTGCTGCTGGATCCGGGTCTGCGGGAGTCCGTGCGGCACGGTGTCACCACCGTGTTGCTGGGCAACTGCTCGTTGTCGACGGTCTACGCGAGCTCCGAGGACGCCGCCGACCTCTTCAGCCGGGTCGAGGCCGTGCCGCGCGAATTCGTCTACGGCGCTTTGCAAAACAAGACCTGGTCGTCCGCGGCCGAATACATCAAGGCGATCGACGCCCTGCCGCTCGGGCCGAATATCGGCTCGCTGCTTGGCCATTCGGATCTGCGGACCGCGGTGATGGGCCTCGATCGGGCCACCGACGCCACCGTGCAGCCCACCGACGCCGAAGTGGAGCGGATGGCGGCCCTGCTCGACGAGGCGCTCGACGCCGGGGTGCTCGGCATGTCGGGGATGGACGCGGCCATCGACAAGCTCGACGGCGAGCGTTTCCGGTCGCGGGCGTTGCCGTCCACCTTCGCGACCTGGCGCGAGCGGCGCAGGCTGATCAAGGTGCTGCGCAAGCGCGGCCGCATTCTGCAGAGCGCCCCCGATGTGGCCAAGCCGTCGACCGGGATGCTCTTCTTCCTGGCGAGCAGCCGAATCCTTAACCGAGGCAAGGGTGTTCGCATGAGCATGCTGGTGTCCGCCGATGCCAAGTCGATGCCACTGTCGGTCTACGTCTTCGGCCCGGGCACCCGTCTGCTGAACAAGCTGCTGGGGTCTCAAGTGCGCTTCCAGCATCTGCCGGTGCCGTTCGAGTTGTACTCCGACGGAATCGATCTTCCGGTCTTCGAGGAGTTCGGCGCCGGGACGGCCGCCCTGCACCTGCGGGACCATTTGGAGCGCAACGAATTGCTGGCCGACAAGGAATACCGCCGGAAGTTCCGCAGGGAGTTCGACCGGATCAAACTCGGGCCGTCGTTGTGGCACCGCGACTTCCACGACGCGGTCATCGTCGAATGCCCCGATGAGTCGTTGATAGGCAAGAGCTTCGGGGCCATCGCCGACGAGCGCAAGCTGCACCCGCTCGACGCGTTCCTGGACGTGCTCGTCGAGAACGGCGAACGCAACGTCCGGTGGACGACCGTCGTGGCCAACCACCGCCCCAAGCTGCTCAACGCGCTCGCCAACGAGGGCAGCGTGCACATGGGCTTCTCGGATGCCGGTGCCCACCTGCGCAACATGGCGTTCTACAACTTCCCGGTCAAGCTGCTCAAGCGGGCCCGGGACGCACAGCGGGCCGGCGCACCGTTCATGTCCATCGAGCGCGCGGTGCATCGCCTGACCGGCGAATTGGGGGAGTGGTTCGGCGTCGACGCCGGCACGCTGCGGCAGGGCGACCGCGCGGACTTCGTGGTGATCGACCCGGCCGGCCTCAACGAAGCGGTCGAGGGCTACTACGAGGACGAGGTGCCGTTCTACGGCGGCCTGCGGCGCATGGTCAATCGCAACGACGACGCCGTCGTCGCGACGGGTGTGGGCGGCGCGGTCGTCTTCCGCGCGGGCCAGTTCCGCGACGGCTACGGCCGGACCGTGAAATCGGGCCGCTATCTGCGTGCGGGCCAGCGGCACCGGGACCAGAGCGCCCTGAAAATCGGAGGCTGACGTGGCCAGAACCCAGCAGCAGCGCCGGGAAGAGACCGTGGGACGGCTTCTCGACGCCTGCATCGACACCATCATCGAGGTCGGATACGCCCGGGCGTCGGCCGCCGTTATCACCAAGCGCGCGGGGGTATCCGTGGGCGCCCTGTTCCGGCACTTCGAGACGATGGGCGACTTCATGGCGGCCACGGCATCCGAAGTGCTGCGTCGTCAGCTCGAGACGTTCACCAAGCGGGTCGCCGAAATACCGGCCGATCGGCCGGCGCTCGAAGCCGCCCTGGCGATACTCCGTGACATCACCGCCGCCCCGAGCAACGCCGTGCTGTACGAACTGCTCGTCGCGGCGCGCACCGACGAAAAGCTCAGGGCCACTTTGCAAACCGAACTGCGCCAGTACTCGGCGAAGATTCACGACGCCGCCCGTACGCTGCCCGGAGCCGAAAGCTTCCCCGAGGAGACGTTCCCGGTCCTGGTCGCGTTGCTGACCAACGTGTTCGACGGGGCCGCGGTGGTGGAGGGGGTGTTGCCGCAGCCGCAGATCGCCGAGCAACGGATCCCGATGCTGATGACGCTGCTGTCGGCGGCGGCGCCGGACGCCGGCCCGGCGGAATAGCTACAGCGAGCCGATGCTGGACTGCGGGCTTTGCGCGAAACCCCAGTCGAACAACGTCGCCGCCTGGTCCCAGTACGTCGGTCCACCCTCTTTGATCAGGCCGTACATCATGGCGATGACCAGCCGGCGGCCACCGCGGGCGGCGGCCCCGACGAACGTCTTGCGGGCCGCGTTGGTGAACCCGGTGTTCGCGCAGATCACGGCCGAGCCGTCGGCGATGTTCCCCGGCGATAACGGCGATCACCCGATCACCAACCAGGACGAGCTGTTGCAGCGCTACCCCGGCGCGATCGGCGGCAAGACCGGGTTCACCAACGCGGCCCGCAAGACGTTCGTCGGGGCCGCCGCCCGCGGTGGCCGCCGGCTGGTCATCGCCAT
>NZ_LZJF01000145.1 GCF_001666835.1 Mycobacterium sp. E3251
GCCATTCCGGTGCGAACCATCGGCCCCGGCAGCATCGGAATCAGCTGCCCGTTCGGCCGCATCGGGATGTAATGCAGTGTCGCCAGCGGAATGTTGTAGTGTTCCGCGACGTTGGCGGCGGCCTGCTCGAAATTCAGGCCGGTGCACAATAGGTCAGCGTCGGCGGCGAGGGACGTCAGCGCCGCGCTGACCTCGCCCCAATGCCGGATGAGGGGCTCCCAGACCTTGCGCATCAACCTGATCGGGCTGCGGATCGTCCAGATGTTCCGGAAGAACTCAGCCCACATGTTGCGGAGGAACTCCTCGTCCAGGAAGTCGTGCAGTTCCGGGCCGTACGGGACCGCCGCGAGCCCGGTGGACTCGGCGAAACCCATCAATTCCGGTGGGACGGCCACGGCCACGTCGTGCCCTCGGCGCAGCAGCTCGCGGCCGACCGCTGCCAATGGCTCGATGTCGCCGCGCGTTCCGTAGCCGGCGAGGGCGAATTTCGTCACGGGTCCTAGCCTTGCAGTTGCCGTGCGCCGGCGACGTCAGGGGTGCCGTTCGTCACCCAACCCGTCCCGCGCGCGCGAAGTTTTCCAGAAGGTCGGCGCTCTTGGTGATGCTGTCTGCGGGCTTCGTCATCCGAGCGGCCAGCTCGCGGGCGCGCGAGAGGTAGTCGGGGGAGAGGATCTGGCGCA
>NZ_LZJF01000146.1 GCF_001666835.1 Mycobacterium sp. E3251
TGAGCCGATAAAGGCTGGACAAGTGATCAGCAGTGAACACGTCACCGTTGAGATCAACACAGTGTTTGAGCAACTTAGTTCGGTCCTGTCGGCGGTCCCGCCTGAGAAGTTGAACCAGACATTGACGGCGATCGCAACCGGCATCAGTGGCCGAGGTCAGAAGATGGGCGAGATGATCAGCGATCTCGATGCTGCTCTGACCGAAATCGAGCCGGGTCTAGATAAGTTGAGTCACGACATCGATGATGCGCCTACGGTGGTCAACGCATACGCTGACGCCGCACCGGACCTGCTCAGAACCACACGGAACGTCAGCTCACTCAGCCGCACCGTGGTGCAGCGCCAACGCGACGTCGATGCCTTCCTAGTCGCCGTCATCGGCCTCGGCGACATCGGGCACGATGTCGTGGGGACCAATCGGCAGGCGCTGACCGATGTGCTACACCTGCTCAACCCCATCACCGGGCTCACCAACCAATACAACCAGGCACTCAACTGCGCACTGGCCGGTGCCATACCAATGGCCAAACTGCCGCCGTCGAGAGTTCCCGGTGCCGAGGTAATGGCCAGTTTTCAGTGGGGTGCAGACCGCTACCGGTATCCGTCCGATCTGCCGAAAGTTGCCGCCACCGGGGGGCCGCACTGTGTGGGGCTGCCGCAAGTCCCCTTCGAGACCCGCCCACCCTACGTGGTGGCCGACGTGGGTACGAATCCGTGGAAGTACGGCAACGAGGGTATCCACCTCAACACGGCAGCACTCGCTGAACTCTTGCTAGGGCGCCGACTTGACGGTCCACCTCGCAATTCGGCGCAGATCGGGATGCCGGGATGACCAGTTTGCGCGGCACATTGCTGAAATTCGGTGCATTCATAACGGTCATGCTGGCCCTCACCGCAGGCCTATTCGCCGTCTTCGGGGATTATCGAGGCGGCTCCACCGCGTCGTACTCAGCACTATTTCTGGAGGCGTCAGACCTGCGCTCTGGAGATTCGGTCAGGATCGCAGGAATTCGCGTCGGCACCGTCGAAGCTGTTGCGCTGCAGCCGGATCACAAAGTGGTCGTTGACTTCAACGCCGACCGGACGGTCAAGTTGACGATCGGTGCTCGTGCGGCCGTGCGTTACCTTAACCTCGTCGGCGATCGCTATCTCGAGATAATCGACGGCCCCGGCTCGACGCAGTTCATGCCACCTGGGTCACGAATCCAGCTGGACCACACTATGCCGGCGCTCGATCTCGATGTGTTGCTCAACGGACTCAAGCCCGTCGTCCAGGGTCTGAATCCGCAAGACGTCAACCGGCTGACCACTTCTCTCGTTCAGATTATGCAAGGCCAGGGCGGGACCATGGAGTCGCTGCTCTCGCAAACTTCGTCGTTTACCAATGCATTGGCCGACAACGGGCAAATCCTCCAGCAGCTCATTGACAACCTCAATGCGGCCATGAAAACCGTGGCAGCCGACGGCAACAAGTTCGCGGGAACCGTCGATAGACTTCATCGTCTCATCGGCGAGTTATCAGCCCATCGCGATTCCATCGGAGGAGCGATTGATTCCCTGAGCAAAGGCACTACGTCACTGGTGAGTCTGCTGGCGGGTGCTCGACCGCCCCTCGCCGCGACCGTGGGCCAACTCAACCGCCTCGCGCCATCCCTCGATGCGGGCAAGGACCGCATCGACGGTGTGCTGCAAAAGCTCCCGGAGGACTACCGCAAGCTGGCGCGGATGGGATCTTACGGCAGTTTCTTCAACTACTACCTTTGCGGCGTTACGGTGCGGGTGAGCGACCTGCAAGGTCGCACCGCAGTCTTCCCGTGGATCACCCAAGAAACGGGCAGGTGCGCTGAAAACCCATGAACAAGTATCGCGGAAGAAAGCTGATTCGCTCCGGGTTCATCGGTGGAGTTCTCGTCGTGCTCATCATCGCGGTCGGGTTGCAGCCCCAGCAGTTGCTGGCAAGGACGACCACTGTGCGATACCAGGCGGTGTTTACCGAGGCGGCGGGATTGGAGGCAGGCAACGCTGTGAAGGTCTCCGGCGTGAAGGTCGGAGCCGTGGCAGACGTGTCACTGCGTGACGGCGATGCAGTGGTGACGTTCGCCATCAAGAGTTCGATTCCGCTCGGATCGGAGACAACCGCGCACATCCGCACCGCCACAATGCTCGGGCAGCGGATGTTGACGCTGGACCCGATGGGACTTCGCACCATGCGACCGCTCGAGTGCATCCCAGCAAGCCGCACCTCTTCACCGTATTCGCTAACTGACGCAGTCAGCGACCTCACGGCCAATGCGTCCAACACAGACACCCAATCATTGAATCAAGCCCTCGACGTCCTCAGCGCCACCATCGATCAAATTGCCCCCCAACTGGGACCGACCTTTGATGGCCTGTCACGGTTGTCACGGTCGGTCAACAGCCGAAATGAAACGGTCAAAGAGCTTCTTAAACACACCTCGGCGGTGACCGGAATCTTGTCGGAGCGCAGCCAACAAGTGAATTCATTGCTCCTCAACGCCAACGATTTGACCGGCGTTTTGGTGCAACGTCGGGCCGCCATCGTGCGGCTGCTAGCGGACACTTCCGCTTTGGCCCAGCACATCTCGGGACTGATCGCAGAAAACGAAAAGCAGTTGTCACCCATGCTGGAAAAACTCAACTCGGTCACGAAAGTTTTGCAGAAGAACCGCGATAACCTTGCTAAGGCCCTGCCGGGGCTGGCCAAGTTTGAAAGCGGCCTCAGCGAACTCGTGGCCAACGGCCCCTACTACGTAGGTTACATCCCCAACCTTACCCAGGGGTCCATGCTGCAGCCCTTTTTCGACTACTACTTCCGGTTCAGAAGAGGGACCACTCCAGGGATACCTCCGGGTAACCCGGGGCCAAGGGCCGAGGTTCCGTTCCCTTACAACGGGATTCCGCAGGGCCCGCGATGATTACAATGCACCGTGTTCGTCTCGTAACCATCTTCGCGTTGTGCGCAGGAGTGCTGGGCGGAACGGTGGTAATCATCAATGCCACTTGCTTCGCGCCGAAGACGATCATCGCCGACTTCGTGACTACCACGGCGATATACCCCGGTGACCACGTCAGAGTCGCCGGGGTAAAAGTGGGGACCGTCAAATCGATTGAACCCCGAGGCACGCAGACGCAGATGACACTGTTGGTGGATCACTCGGTGCGCATTCCCGCCGATGCCAAAGCGGTGATCGTCGCTCCAAATCTCGTCTCCGCACGATACGTCCAGCTGGCGCCCGCCTACCGGGGGCATGGTCCTGAGATGCCCAGTGGCGCAACAATTCCCGTTGAAAGAACGGCCGTGCCGGTCGAATGGGATGAGGTCAAAACCC
Source organism: Mycobacterium sp. E3251 (assembly GCF_001666835.1). GTDB lineage: Bacteria > Actinomycetota > Actinomycetes > Mycobacteriales > Mycobacteriaceae > Mycobacterium. Next base: position 3,351 of record NZ_LZJF01000146.1, read on the forward strand.
AGCTGACGCGGTTAGCGGAGCAACTCGGACCGAGAGGCGGTGTTTCGGACACTTCGACAGCGAGGTTCGTTAACAGCGCGGCTGACGCCATGGCCGGTAATGGAAGCAAGCTGCGCGAGACGCTCAACCAGCTCTCCGGGATTGGGCGCATCCTCGCCGACGGCAGCGGAAACATCGTCGAGGTCATCAAGAATCTCCAGACATTCATAGCGGCGCTTCGCGACAGCACCGACCAGATCGTGCAATTCCAGGGCCGGCTGGCCACACTCAGCAGCGTCCTCGACGGCAGCAGAGCCGACTTGGACGCTGCATTGAAAAACGTTTCCGACGTCGTCGGCGAGGTGCAGCGGTTTGTTCATGGCACGCGAGGGCAAGTGGCTGATCAAATCCAACTGTTGGCAGATGTGACCCAAAATATCGTCGAGCACCAGAAGGACCTCGAGCAGATTCTCCACGTAGCACCCACCGCGGTGGCCAACACACTGAACATGTTCGACCCACGAGATGGAGGGGCGACGGGAATCTTCACCTTCTCCAACTTCAGTAACCCGACACAGTTCTTCTGCGGCATGATCGGAGCGATCGAGAACGCGACCGCTCCTGAAACGGCGAAATTATGCGCTGAGTACCTTGGGCCTGCACTGAATCAGGCCAGCTTCAATTACCTCCCTTTCCCGGTGAACCCCGTGCTGACCTCTGTCCCGCCTCCCGAGGATCTGCTCTACACCGAGCCGGATCTGGCGCCGGGGGGTGCCGGCCCCAAACCGCAATTGCCAAGCAGCCCACCGGCTATATCGGCCTACACCGGCGCCGGAGACACACCGCCCCCGCCGGGATACGGTCCGCCGTTACCTCCCCCGGAGCCGGCACGAAAAGACCTGTCTGACCTATTAGTCCCACCACAATATGCACCCAAGCAAAGTCCGCCGGCGGTTCCGCCCGTTCCGAACCCGCCAGTAGACATCGCGCCCACCGACCTACCCTCAACAGGGCAGGGACCGTGAATCTGACAGCCACCGTACGCGGCGCCACGGCGGGCTGCTGTGTCGCACTTGCCACCGCAGGATGCGGGTTTCAAGGTCTCAACTCACTGCCACTCCCTGGCGCCGTCGGGCGCGGGCATCACGCGCACGTCTACCACGTGGAAGTCGCCAACGTCGGTACTTTGGAACCGAATTCGCCCGTGATGATGAACGACGTCGCGGTCGGCAGCATCGCCAAGATGACGGTCGACAACGGGCATGCCGATGTGGAAATTTCCGTGGAACCGAATGTCGTTGTTCCCGCCAATGTCATAGCCCGCGTTGGGCAAACGAGCCTGTTGGGTTCGATGCATTTGTCCCTGGACCCACCACTAGGACAATCCCCCAGAGGGAGACTCGTATCCGGTGCAACGATTTCGTTGAGCAGGTCCTCTGTCTACCCATCAACAGAACGGACTTTGTCAACGCTGTCAGCATTGGTTAATTCAGGGGGCCTGGGCCAGATCGGTGAAATCATCCACAACTTCAATCTGGGGCTGGACGGTCGAGAATCGCAGGCCCGCGACCTGCTCACCCGCCTCGACAAATTCGTCGGAGTGTTCGACCGCCAACGCTCGGCTGTCGTCGAAGCAATATCGGCTGTTGACCGCCTGTCTGGCACTTTGGCCGACCAGCGCGGCGTGATTACCGAAGCGCTCAACGAGATTCCGCCGGCACTAGATGTCCTCATCGCAGAGCGACCAAGGCTCATCGACGCCCTAGACAAGATGCGGATTTTCAGTGATACCACCTCACGATTGGTCAAGGACAGTCAAGCCGACCTCGTCGCCGATCTCCAAAACCTGGCCCCCACGGTGCGCGCGCTTGCTGACGTCGGTCCAGAGATCGACACGGCGCTCGCATTCCTACCGGTGATGCCGTTCGGGCAAAACCTGATCGACCGCGGCGTTCGCGGCGACTACATGAACCTGTTCGCCGTCATGGATTTAACCCTTCCGCGGCTAAAGCGAACCCTGCTTTCGGGCACACGATGGGGAAACGAACACGCACTCCTCGTCCCCGCACCGGGAGACCCAGGTTACGACGCCTTCTACACCCATAACCCCCTGACGGCACCGCTAGCGCCTGCTCCCGCAACGCCGGAGTCAGCAGCGCCCGAGCCGCCCGATGGGAGCGACTCGCCGCCGCCCGGCGCGCCACCGGACGGGCCACACTGATGTTGACACGATTCGTTCGAATCCAGTTGGCAATCTTCATGATCGCCTCCGTGGCCGCTCTAACCACGATGGTGGTCAAATACCTCCAGGTCCCCACCATGCTCGGGTTGGGTCGCATCACCGTCACCATGCAACTCGCCGACACCGGCGGCCTCTATCGCCTCGCCAACGTCACATACCGTGGGGTGGAGGTCGGCAAAGTCACTGGCCTGAAACTGACGCGAACTGGTGCCACAGCGACACTTTCGTTGGCCACGACGCCAAAAATTCCCGCTGAGCTAACCGCACAGGTACGCAGTGTTTCCGCGATCGGAGAGCAGTACGTCGACCTCCGGCCACGCACAGCGTCGCCCCCTTACCTGCACGACGGCGCGGTGATCGACGTCGCACACACCTCGATTCCACAACCGGTCGGGCCGATGCTCGATCGAGTGAGCGCGCTGCTGGGCAGTGTGCCCAAAGACAAGCTCGCTGCCTTGATCGACGAATCTTCCCAGGGCCTCAACGACGCCGGATTTGACCTGGGGTCGCTACTCGACTCCTCGGCCAAGATATCGCACGAGACTCGGGGTGTCGCCGGACGAATCCGCTCTCTGATCGAGGACAGCGCGCCGCTGCTCGACGGGCAAGTTCAGTCCGCGGAAGCAACCCGGCAATTGGCGCATAGCCTTGCCGGCGTCACAGACCAGCTTGTCGCCGACGACCCACACGTGCGGACAATCCTGCAGACCGGTCCGGGCGCGCTGCAGGAAGTTTCACGCCTCCTCAACAGCGTCAAGCCGACCTTGCCCGTGCTGCTTGCCAACCTCACCAGCCTCGGGCAGGTCGGTGTCACCTACCTGCCTTCGCTTGAGCAGCTTCTTGTGCTCATCCCCCCTTACTTCGCCGACCTTCAGGCCATCGCGCCGAACAACAACGCGACCGGTCTGCCGCTGGGTAACTTTCGGATCGAATCCGGTGATCCGCCCGCCTGCACTGTGGGATTCCTACCGCCGTCCCAGTGGCGGTCGCCGGCAGATACCACCACCGTGGACACACCGGATGGGCTGTATTGCAAATTGCCGCAAGACTCGCCCATCCTCGTGCGAGGCGCACGGAACCTGCCCTGCATGGCCCATCCGGGTAAACGAGCTCCCACCGTGCAAATCTGCGACAGCGACAAGCCCTACATGCCGTTGAGCATGCGTCAACATGCGCTGGGGCCAAACCCCATCGACCCCAACCTCATTTCGCAGGGCGTGCCGCCCGACGACCGAGCTAGCACCGGCGACCACACATTCGGGCCAGTTGAGGGGACTCCGCCGGCGGGCGGCAGCGGTCCAGCGGCAGCACCTGCGCCGCCGGCGCCGCAAGTCCCGGGGCAGGTGGTACCGGGCCCCCCACCAGGTTCCCCGGACGCCCCGGCCGGTCCGGGGCCCGCGGCGCCGAGCTCCGCGCACATCACCGCGCCGGACGGGCCGTCGGTCGCCGTCGTTCCCTATGATCCGCGTACAGGGCGGTACATGTCGCCGAACGGGTTGGTGGTCGAACAGAGCGACTTGGCCGCAGGGGCACACAAGAGTTGGAAAGACCTTGTCTTGCAACCACAGCGCCGCCCGTCGTGAACAACTTATTACCCCGTGGTTTTCGGTTCGTCGCCGTAGAAAGCGTTGTGGCAGTCCTGGTTTCGTCCGTCATCGCGCCTGGCCATGCTTCTAACGACCAACCCGCCCTCAACGGGACCTACATTGCACGGTCAGATGGGCAATGGGCCAAGACGAACCAGAGATTTCACGACGAAGCAACGGTTTCGAGTACGTGGACCATAGTTTCGAGCTGTGCCGATATCTTCGACTGCTCTGGGCAAGTCACCAGCGACGCGGGTTGGAACTCCGGCGCGATTTACCGGAGCGGTATGTGGTTTGTGACCCATACCGTCGATAACTGGGAAAAGTGTGAGGACGGCAGCACCGCTCCTGGCAAGCAGATTTATAAGTTCTACCCTGACCCAAACGGTACGTCGGCTCTCCTGGGGTGGGATACGACCACAGCGCCCAGCGGCGCCTGCGGCCGCAGTCGCCCGTTGGAGATTGAAATGCCGTTCAAGCTCACGCCGAAGGACTAGGGCCGGCATAACAACGTCGGAGCTCACTGTCGCAGCACAGCAACCTGAGTACGCCCATACCCGCTGCCACCGAAGCCTGTCCGCGCCCGCAGCGCAAGCCCATAGCAATGTTTCGGCTCTCCGCCATTTGCTCTAGCCGCTGGCGGCGCAGAATGTAGAATGTCTGCAATCCTGCCAACGGTTGCGGAAGGAAGACGGCATGTCGACGGTGCCCTATGCTCGCTGACAGTCACACCGAAAAGTTGGCGCGCAGGGTCGCCGACCTGTTGACGAACGACGCTCAGTTCGCGGCGGCCTTGCCGCGAGAAGACGTGAGTCGAGCCATCCTGCGGCCGCAAATCGGTTTGGCCGGCCTCATGCGCACCGTGGCCGATGGTTATGCGGACCGGCCGGCCCTGGGCAGGCGAGCCGTCGAGGTGGTGCGCGAGGCGTCCACCGGCGCGCAGCGTCTCGAGATGCTGCCATGGTTTGATTTCGTGACGTACCGCGAACTGTGGCAGCGGGTGTCGGCAGTGGCCAGCGCACTGGCCGACGGCGCAGTGTCCGCGGGCGATCGTGTCGCCACGCTGGGTTTCTGCAGTGTCGACTACACCACTATCGATTTGGCGGCACCGTTGATGAGCGCGGTTTCGGTGCCGCTGCACGCCGGAGCGCCGGTCGGGCAACTGCGACGGATAGTCGAGGAAATCGAGCCGTCCGTGATCGCTTGCAGCGCCGCGTATCTCAACGACGGTGTGGAGCTGGCACTTGGTGCGGCCACACCGGCCATCCTCGTGGTTTTTGACCGCCACCCGCAGCTCGACGAGCACCAGCGAAACCTTGATGAAGCGCGCGCACGCCTCGCCGCGGCGGGCAGTTCCGTCGTCTTGGAAACCATCGAGGAGCTCTTGCAGCGTGGCGCGGCCAGACCCCTACCACCGGAGCCGCCGGCCGACGACGACCGACTCGCGGCCATCGTCTATACCTCGGGAAGCAGCGGAAGCCCAAAGGGCGCCATGCAGCCCGAGGGGCTGGCCAAGGGCGTATGGACCGTTACGGCGGCCGTGCTGACGGAACGCGGATTTGCGATCCCGGCGATCACCTTGAATTACATGCCGATGAGCCATACCGCCGGTCGCGCGATGCTGTATTCGACACTGGGTGCCGGCGGCACCGCGTATTTCACCGCAAAGAGCGACCTCTCGACATTCTTGGACGACCTATCACTTGTACGCCCCACCCAGCTGAACTTTGTGCCGCGCATCTGGGAGATGCTGCACGGTGAGTACCGCAATGAATTACGCGCCCGGGGTGGCGGCGCCGCCACCGCCGGCCCAACCGAAGAAGACATTCTGGCCGATCTTCGAACCCGGGTGCTCGGCGGCCGATATATCTCGGCCTTGACGGGTTCCGCGCCGATCTCCGCACACCTGGCGGACTGGGTCGAAAGGCTGCTCGACTCGCATCTGATGAATGCGCTTGGCGCGACCGAATCCGGCTCGGTGGTCATCGACTGCAAGGTGCAGCGACCCCCAGTGACCGCTTACAAGCTGGCTGATGTGCCCGAGCTGGGGTACTTCAGCACAGATCGGCCGTATCCGCGCGGCGAGCTGTTGATCAAGTCCAACACGCTGTTTCGCGGGTATTACAAAAGGCCCGAACTGACCGCCGAAGTCTTCGACGAGGACGGCTTCTACCGGACCGGGGATGTCGTCGAGGAACTCGGCCCCGACGAACTGCGCTACGTCGATCGCCGGAACAACGTCATCAAGCTTTCCCAAGGCGAGTTCGTCACCATCTCGAAACTGGAAGCCGTGTACGCCGATTGTGATCTGATTCATCAGATCTACGTGTACGGCAACGGGGAGCGGCCATACCTCTTGGCGGTCGTGGTTCCCACCGAGGCTGCGCTGGCTCAACGGGACATCGACGCACTCAAACCCATGCTCATTCGCTCGCTGCAAGAAGCCGCGCGCGACGCCGACCTGCGAAGCTACGAAGTCCCGCGCGACATCATCGTCGAGCCGTACCCGTTCACCCTCGACAACGGTCTGCTGTCCGGCATCCGCAAACCGTCACGCCCGAACCTTCTGCGACACTACGGCGCTCGCCTCGAGCAGCTGTACGACGAACACGCTCAGGCCCAGAACACGCGGCTGGGTGAGCTTCGTGATCGGGCCGCGACCCAGCCGATAGTCGAGACGGTGTGCGCGGCCGCTAGCGCGCTGCTGGGCGTTCCCGGCGCCACCCCGCCGTCCAGCGCGCGCTTCACCGACCTCGGTGGAGATTCCTTGACTGCGTTGACGTTCGCCGACGCCCTCAACGATATCTTCGCCGTCGACGTGCCCGTCGACGTACTCATCAGCCCGGCCAACGACCTGCAATCCGTTGCCAATTTCATCGAGGCGCAACGGGCGACCGACACGCGCCGACCGACGTTCGCCTCCGTGCATGGCGCAGGAGCTACCGTTGCGGATACCCGCGACCTCACCCTCGACAAGTTCCTCGACTCCGCGACGCTTGAGGGTGCGCATGCGCTCGCGGGCCCCAATAGCGATGTGCGCACCGTGTTGCTCACCGGTGCGACCGGTTATCTGGGCCGCTATCTACTTTTGGAATGGCTGCAACGGATGGCCCTCGTCGACGGAACTGTGATCTGTTTGGTTCGCGCCAAGGACGACGCGGCCGCACGCACCCGGCTCGACAACACATTCGACAGTGGAGATGCCAACCTGCTGTCGAGGTATCGGAGGCTGGCCGCCGACCACCTCGAAGTGCTCGCCGGCGACAAGGGCGACGCGGATCTCGGCCTGGCGCAGGCAAGCTGGCAACACCTAGCCGACACTGTTGATCTGATCATCGACCCAGCCGCCCTGGTCAACCACATGCTGCCCTATCGGGAGCTGTTCGGCCCCAACGTGCTCGGCACCGCGGAGCTGATTCGCTTAGCGCTGACCACCCGGCAGAAGCTGATCGCCTACGTTTCGTCGGTCGGTGTTGGGGCGACGATCGATTCCGCGAAGTTCACCGAGGACGCTGATATCCGGACGATCAGCCCAACACGGCTGGTCGACGACACGTACGCCAACGGCTACGCCAACAGCAAGTGGGCCGCTGAGGTCCTGCTGCGCGAGGCCAATGATCACTGTGAGCTACCCGTGCGCGTGTTTCGCTGTGACATGATCATGGCCGAAACGACCTACCGCGGCCAGCTCAACGTGCCGGACATGGTCACGCGGCTGATCCTGAGCATCGCGGCGACCGGCCTGGCGCCGAAATCCTTCTATCTACCGGATCACGACGGTCGACGAGCCAGGGCGCACTTTGACGCCCTGCCGGTGGATTTCGTCGCGGAATCCATCTCGACACTGACAGCGATCGCGGCAGGGGAAGCCAAAGGCTTCCAGACCTTTCACATCGTCAATCCGCATGACGACGCGATAGGCCTCGACGAGTACGTCGACTGGATGATCGAAACCGGCTGTCCCATCGAGCGGATCGGTGACCACGACCAATGGTTTGGCCGGTTCGACAGCGCACTGCGTAACCTGCCGGAAAAGCAGAGGCAAGCCTCGCTGCTGCCGCTGATGGCGACCTATCGACATCCGCTGCCGCCGACACGGGGTGCGTTCGCTCCCGCGGACCGCTTCCGCGCCGCGGTGATCGACGTAGCCATCGGCCCGGCTGGCGATATCCCGCACGTTGGCAAGCCCATCATCGAGAAGTACCTGACCGACCTGGAGGCGCTCGGACTGCTGGATCCATGCCCTGGCGCGCCGGGGGAGGAGTGAAATGACGCAGCCCCGCCATCTGGTCGGCGATTCTTCGGGTCGGCAGCCGGTCCGAAGCTGGTGCTGGGTCGAGTACGAGGCCGGCCTGACTCCCGAGATCTTCGATCTGATCGATGAAACCATTCCGCATAGCTCGGGGCCTCTGACCACCAAACAGCAAAGGAGAACGCAATGTTCGAGAACATCGAGTTCGAGGTTATCCGCCAGACCCCGTCGCTAGAGCACTACCGGCGCGAGTGGGTGCCGGCCGACGGTACGGGGCTCGGTGGTATCTGGGTGGGCGCGATGGTGCGCGACGAGTCGGACCAGGACTACTGGGGTGTGCGGGGAACCGACGACTTCATCGTCGGCATGACCCACGTGGTGTCGCCGGTCTGCGGTTTCCGCAAGCTGCACAAGGGCATGGACACCGACGCTGAACACCTGTTCTCCGAATACTCGACGCTGGACTGGTACGAGCCGCTGCAATACCTCGACGACGGCACCCGGGTCCAGCTGACCTACTGGAGCGGCCGAATAGAGCGAGATGCCAACGGGTTTCATTGGCATGACGCCAGCGGCAGGTGGGAAATCCACGGCAAGACCGTCAGTGACATCGTCATCACCCACGTCCCTGAACAGGGCGGCATCGACCACGACGTTTACTACCGCCACGAACTGATGCACGCCACCGGCACCGTCGACGGGCTAGAGGTGTCGGGGTATGCCCACCAAGACTTCGCCTACGGGCCGCCGGGTATGGCCTATACCGAATTGGCGATCGCCCGACATCTTCAGGGCATGTGGGTGTCGTGGCTACACGAGTTCACCGACGGCGAGGTCGGCGGCGGCAGCTTCTGGCAAGGCCGTGACGGGATGGCGTTCGGACCGGGGTACCAGGTCAAAAACGGTGTCACGACCGTGCACAAGGACATCGTGGCCAAACCGGGGTTCAATGACGCCGGCCGCATGGTAAGTCTGGACGCCACCATCGGATCCGACTCTTACTCTTTCGCATTCGACTCCAGCGGCAGCCCACTGCACGTGTTCGGGCCGCTCACCAGCACCTCTTCCGGCAAGGAACCGGCCCGAAGCTGGTGCTGGGTCGAATATGCCGGCGGCATGATCACGCCCGAGATCCTGGACATGGCGATGGTGCCTTTCCAACTGGCCCGGGGGCGCTGAGCCATGACGCTGCCGACCGACGCCGACGTGGCCGCATACATCGACGACCTGAAGAACTGGGGCAGGTGGGGCCCGGACGACCAGCTCGGCACCCTGAACCTGATCAAGCCTGAGCACCGAACTGCGGCTGCGCGTCTGGTCACCGAGGGGCGCACCGTGTCCTGCGCGCGTGACCTCATCACCGCCTATGGACACCCCGATAACTGCGCCCAGATGTACTACGTCGCGAGCGGCGAGGGAGTCGACCGCGCCCCCGGCGTTCCCCCCACCACACTCGGTCGCGGTGACCTCGGCTCCGCCGTCGAGTTCTTCGGGCTGGTGTACCACGGCACCAACGTCACCCATATCGATTCGGTGGCGCACCTGTTTTGGAAGGGCCAGATCTACAACGACCGCCCATCGGGGCTGGTGACCTCCGAGCACGGTGCGCTGTTCGGGGCGGTGACCGCGATGAAGGGGGGCATCGTGGGCCGCGGCGTGCTTCTCGATGTGCCTCGTGCCGAAGGAGTCACGGCCCTAGCAGGCGGTCGAGCCGTCACCCCCGACGATCTTGAGGCGACGGCGGCGGCCCAAGGCGTCACCGTGGGCCCCGGCGACATCCTGTTGCTTCGAACCGGCCGCTGGGCCGCCGCCAGCCCCGAGACCGCTGAGTCTTACAGCGATCCGCACGATGACGCGCGATGGGGACAACGGGCCGGCTGGCACCCGGCATGCATGCCGTGGTTGCGCGACCGCGAGATCGCCGTAATCGGTTGCGACGGACCACAGGAGCCGCTTCCCCCACCCTATCCGCGGGTGGCCGGTGCGATGATTCACGTCTACGCGCTCTATGCGATGGGAATGCCGCTCATCGACAACTGCGACCTCGAAGAGTTGGCTGCGGTCTGCGCCGAACTCCGTCGCTGGGAGTTCCAGTTCCTGGTCACGCCGCTGCGGGTGGTAGGTGGGTCGGGATCGCCGGTCAACCCCGTGGCGGTGTTCTGATGACACTGCCGGAGGAAGTCATCGCGTGGGCCGAGCGCCAGTGTGGGGGACGTGTTGTCGACGTCGAACAGCAGATCCGATGGCGGCCACACCATTTCCTGACCGTTGAGCGGCCGGAGGGCCCGATCGGTGTCCTTGCCAGGTCAAAGCGCGACGATGTTGCGGGCGCCGGCTTTTTGAAGCACTTTGACATCGCCCACGAGGCCAGGGTTCTCGAGGCGCTGCAGGGCTGCGGCCTGAAGGTGCCCGAATTCTTCGGCTTCAATGAGGAACACGGGGTCATTCTCATGGAGCGTGTCGACGGCAGCAACGAGATATCCACTGCCATCGACGACACCACCCGCGCCCAGGTGATGACCGAATACATCGAGGAACTCGCCAAGCTGCACCGGGTAGACGTCGACTCGGTGCACCTGTCGGGGCTCACTATCCCAGATACGCCCGAAGAGGCGGCCTTCGGAGGAAAGTTCAAGTACATCGAAGAGGACTTCAACCGCTGGCGCCCCAAGCTGCGACCGGAGCCGTTTCTCGAACTCGGCATTTGGTGGCTGCACGCCAACGTTCCCGCCGGCGATCGTCGCGTCAGCTTCGTGCAGGCGGATACGGGCCCGGGCCAGTTCATGTTCGCCGACGGACACGTCACCGCCCTGATCGACTGGGAACTCGCCCACATCGGGGACCCGATGCTCGACCTGGGGGTAATCCGGATGCGCAACATGCTCTACCCCACGGGTCCGCTGGCCGAGCCGTTCGCCCACTACGAGCGGGTCAGCGGCCGTCCGATCGATCGCCAGGCGGTGTGCTTCTACACGGTGATGTCGATGCTCCTCACTCCTATGGGGGTGTGCCCGGTGATGCAATACCCGACGGCCCGCCTGCAGCACACACTGCCCTCTTTCGGTTGGGACGCCACCTTGCGGCGGGGGCTCGGCGATGCAATCGCCGAGGCCATCGGTATCGAGATCGAGCCACCCGAACTGCCGGAAACTCCCGTTTCTCAACACTCTTCGCTGGAATCATTCCTGGTCGAGCAGCTGGAGCTGAATTGCGAACCTGCCGCCTCCGACAACGCCGGGCGATTCCACATCACGTCGGCCACGGCCATCGCAAGGGCCATCCGACTCAAGTCGGACGTCGGGGCCGACCTGCTCACGGCGGACCTTAACGACATGGCTGCGGTGCTGGGATGGCGTCCCGACACACGTGACGCCGGCATGGAGGCACTGAGCGCCATCGTCGCGGCAGCTCCGGCCGAGCACCTCGAGCGGCTGGTGTGGTTGTTTGCCCGCGTCGAACGCCGACGCGAGTACCTAATCAAGCCGATGATGATCGACTCCGCCTCAGGGGAATTCGAGCCCCTGGCGGCCAGGGAGGTAGCCCGATGACCATCAACGGCTCTGCCGACAGTCAGGCCGGCACGTTCGAGCTGCCTGACACCCTGCAGATCGGCGCGGCTGTCGATCCGCATCCCTATGTCGCCGAAGCCCGGCGGCGCAACGCTGTTCAGCGAAAATGGCCGCTCCCCATGGCCCCGTCAATGAGCCCCGGGGGCGAGGGCGACGGCGGCATGGGCAAGACGTACAACGTTCTTGGCTATGCCGAGGTGGCCGCGGCGTTCCGCGACGACGTGACGTACTCGTCGTCCCTGATCGCCCAGAGCGTCGGGCCGCTGTTGGCCAACACCATAGTGGCGATGGATGAGCCGGAACACCACATACACCGCTCGATAGTCTTCAAGGCATTCCGGCCAAAGCTCCTGCTGCGGTGGGAAAACGAGCTTGTGCGCCCGCTGGCCCAGGAGCTGGTCGATTCTTTCGCCGGCGACGGCCGGGCCGATCTCGTCCGGCGTTTCACTTTCGCATTGCCGGTGCGCGTGATTGCGCGGATTCTCGGCCTGCCGCAGAGCGATGCAGAGCGCTTCCAGAAGTGGTCAATCGAAGTGATCGGCATCGGTACGAACTGGGACCGCGGCATGGCGGCCTTCAACGCGCTGCGCGACTACTTCGCCGAGTTGGTTGAGCAGCGGCGCCGCGACCCCCAGGACGACCTGATCACCGAACTCGTCCAGGCCGAGGCTGACGGCCAACGGCTCAGCGACGAGGAGATCTTCGCGTTCCTGCGCCTGCTGTTGCCCGCCGGCATCGAGACGACCTACCGCTCATTGGGAAACCTGCTGTACGCGTTGCTGACTCACCCGGACCAATTGGAGACGGTGCGGCTGAATCCAGGGCTGATTCCGCAGGCGGTCGAAGAAAGCCTGCGCTGGGAGCCGCCGATCTTCAACACCGGCCGGATCAGCACTCGCGACAGCCGACTCGGCGGGATCGACATCCCCGCCGGGTCAGTGGTGACGTTGTTCATCGGCGCGGCCAACCGCGACGAAAAGGTGTTCGCGGATCCGGACAGGTTCGACATTCAACGAAAGCCCAACCCACATCTGGCGTTCGCGATCGGCGCCCATTCGTGCCTGGGCATGCATCTGGCCCGGATGGAGAATCGGATCGCCCTCGAGGTGATCGTGCAGCGACTGCCACACCTGCGGCTGGATCCCGGAGCCGCCCCGCCGAAGATCGTCGGCTTGCCGCTGCGTTCACCGGATGCCCTTCCTGTCGTGTTCGCGCCTGCGGCGAGCTGAGCGTGGTTGCACAACCAGGAGACTTCGGCGGTGCATGCTTGATCGGCGAATGCACATTCACAGCCGATCTGCTTCTCCCGTCGTCTACGTACTTCGGTCTGCGCAAGACCGGTTCCTACCTTTATGGCTCGCTGCGGGACGAGCAGGGCAATCTCCTCAGGATGCTGCGCGCGGTCGAAGCCGAAAAATCGACTATGCGTTGGGTTTTCGTTGCCCAGCCAGGCGGTCAACTCCAGCGTGACGTGCGAAGCGAGCAGATGTGGAGTGGCCCCACCTCGGTCCTCGGCGGCGGTGACACCGTCGTGTTCGTCAGCAAAGAGGAGGTTGGCGACGGCGAGTGCTTCCGCTTTGAGCATTCCCCGAACGATTGCGTCTGGAACGACGCAAATGTCGTCTCGGTCGGCGGCGACGCGGTAGGGCCGGCCGTACAGTGGTTCAACACGTGGGACGGCGGGGCATGCTTGTCGGCGACATCCAAGTATCGCGTCCGTGGCACGTGTTTGGACCGTGCCGTCGAAGGATTCGTCGGACACGAGATTCATTACTTCTCGCCAGGCTCCGACTGGATCAACGCACCTTATGGTCGCGGCCGGGAGATCTGCTGGCAGCAAATCGCCAACGAATACGATGACGGATCGATGATCCAGGCCACGTTCGCCTACGGCGCAGACGGATGGGGGTTTGCGATGCTCCACGACGAACAGGGCGTGTTCGTCGCAACCACCGATGTCTCGGCGGAGGCAACGGTGCGGGCCAACGGCTTTCCGGAGACGATTCGTTACGAGTTCGCTGACCAGTCGTGGACGTGGCGCATCGACCCGCAGGGGGAGCGGCCGTCAATCGCCGGCATTGCGATGCTCGGCGCCGACGGCACCTGCACCCGCGACGGTGACACCCGGTCAGTGCGCTACAGCATGGGGAATTCCGACTGGTGGATCGACGGCCGCGCCGAGGCCATCATTTGCCGCGCTCCTTGAACGCCTTCATCAGCAGCTTGAGGCATTTGCGTTGCATCGCCGCATGAGCTGCGTTCGCGCGCTCGCTGTCGCCGGCGCGTATCGCCGAGATCACCGCCAGGGTGCCCCGCCGGCTGACCTCGATGGTGTCGGGCGCCACGCCGAATATCGTGTCAATCGATGTGGCGCGGGTGCGCCGAACCATGCGAGCGACAGCCGGGGCGCTAGCCGTGTCGAACAATGAGTCGAGATAGTCCTCGCATAGGCCAGAAACGGTGGCCGGGTCATGCGCAGCGTTGAGCGCGGCAGCGATCTCGGCGAGCCGGGCGTCACATTCGGGAGTCATGCGGGCCACCGCGCGACGAACGACCAAGCCGAAGACCAGGTCCCACACCTCGGCGTTGTCACCGACCGATGTCTCGATCGGAAGGACGAACCCACCCCGATGCATCTCCATCTTCACCCAGCCTTCCTGCTCGAGGATGACAAGGGCTTCGCGGACAGGCACCCGGCTGGTTCCTAGTTGCCCAGCGATCTCTTCTTGGGTGAGCCGTTGGCCTGCGGCCAGTTCGCCAGTGATGATCTGGCGCCGGAGATGGTCGGCGATGAGCTCGCCGCTGCTGCGGCGCGACAGGCGCGAGCTGATGCTCACCGGATGGCTCATCGGTCGACCTTACCTTCGCCGTCGTCGATTTCAAACGAGGGTGGGACAGGCAAATGCGGACCACATTGTCGATTCATGCTCTCGGGCGACCGATATTGTAGACATTCTGCAAAATGCTCGATTACGCTGGATCCGCGACCGGTCGAAGGAGGCAAGCGCGGTGCACGCATATGACCGGCTTTATATCGGCGGCGCATGGGTTTCCGGCGCGTCCAGCGACGTCATCGACGTCGTCTCGCCGCACACCGAGCAGGTCATGGGTAACGCGCCCTTCGCGACTGCCGAAGATGTCGACAGTGCGGTGATGGCCGCGCGAGCGGCGTTCGACGAGGGGCCGTGGCCGCGTCTGGCTCCGCACGAGCGCGCCGAGTACCTTTCAGCGCTTGCCCGAGCCTACGAGCCGCACGTCGATGAAATGGCGGCGCTTGTCACCGAGGAAATGGGATCGCCGATCTCTTACAGCCAGTTCGGGCAGGCGTTGCCGGGGGTGATGATCATCAACGCCGGCATCAAGATTGCCCGCGACTATCCCTGGGAGGAGGACCGACGCGGCGAACTGGCCGATACGGTCGTGCGGAGAACACCCGTGGGCGTGGTCGCTGCGATCGTGCCGTGGAACATGCCGCAGCTGGGCGCTTTGACAAAGTTGGTGCCCGCATTGCTCGCGGGCTGCCCCGTGGTGCTCAAACCCGCGGCCGAGACGCCGATCGACGCGTTGCGACTCGCCGAGATCCTGGATGAAGTCGGGCTGCCGCCCGGTGTGGTCAATGTGGTCACCGGCGCCCGCGACACGGGCGAGTTCTTGATCCGCCATCCCGGTGTAGACAAGGTGTCGTTCACCGGGTCGACCGACACGGGCCGCCGGATCGCGTCAGCGTGCGGTGAACAGCTCAAAAGGGTCAGCTTGGAGCTTGGGGGAAAGTCGGCGGCGATCGTGCTCGATGACGCCGACCTACACGTCATGGCCGATGGATTGCGGTTCGCGTCTTTCGCCAACAATGGTCAGGCATGCGTGGCGCAGACACGAATTCTAGCCTCGCGGAACAACTATGAGGCGGTTATCGATGCGGTCGCGGCCCTCGCCGCATCGCTGACGGTCGGCGATCCCACTGACCCGAAAACGGAAGTCGGCCCGCTGGTCACGCGACGGCAGCAGCAGCGCGTCGAGGACTACATCGCCATGGGCCAGCAGGAGGGCGCCCGGGCCGTCGTGGGGGGCAAGGGGATGCCGAAGGACTTGGACGTGGGGTGGTACGTGCAGCCGACGGTGTTCGGCGAGGTCGACCGGGGTATGCGCATTGCGCAAGAGGAGATCTTCGGCCCGGTACTGGCCGTGATTGCCTACGACGACGTTGACGACGCGATAAGCATCGCAAACAATTCGCGTTACGGACTCGCCGGCACCATCTGGACGAACGACACCGAGCGTGGCATGGACATCGCCCGGCGTATCCGCACCGGATCGGTTGGTATCAACCAATACATGCCCGACTTCGCCGCGCCGCTGGGTGGTTTCAAGGACAGCGGCATTGGCCGGGAGGGCGGAACCGAAGGTATCGACCAGTACGTCGAGCTGCAGTCACTGTTGCCCGGCGCACGGATCTAGAAAGTAGAGGTAACCGACCGATGTCCTATCGCGTGATCCAATGGGGAACCGGCAACGTCGGTATGCATGCATTGCGGATCATCGGCGAACGCCCGGACTTCGAACTTGCCGGTGTTCGTGTTTACAACAAGGCCAAGGTCGGCGCCGACGCCGGCGAGTTGCTGGGTTCCGCGGCCACGGGAGTCCTCGCCACCGATGACATCGAGGCGATCCTGGCGCTCGATGCCGACTGCGTCTGCTACAGCCCGCTCGGCGGTACCCTCGACGGCGGCCGCGGCGCCGTCGACGACATCTGTCGGCTCCTTGCCTCGGGAAAAAACGTCGTGTCGAGCGCCCACGAACACCTGGCCTATCTCGGCCCCGACGTCCAGCTGCCCGGCGCCGGCCCGGACACCTACCTGCGGCTGAGCCGAGCGTGTGAGGAGGGCGACGCGTCGTTCTTACACATTGGCATCAACCCCGGCTTTGCCATGGACTTATGGCCGATGCAGCTCACTCGGCTATGCGGGCGCATTGACACCGTCCGGGTCAGCGAAATCGTCGACATGAGCCGCTACACTTCGATCCACATGGTGCGCGATGCCATCGGATTCGGCCTCCCCGCCGACGCGCAAACGCCGTTGGACGCCCACTTCAGCCAGGTGGAAAAATCGCCGTTCTATCTGTCAATGCGAATGTTGGCCGACGCCATGGGGGTTGAGCTCGAGGATGTCAAATACCGCCGCGAGGTCGCGGCGACAGAGCACGACCTGACCATCGCGGCGGGCACCATCGAAGCGGGCACCATCGCTGCCATGAAAATGTGCCTTGAGGGCATCGTGCACGGGCGGCCTGCCCTCCGTTTCGAGCTGATCTGGCGGGTTACGGACGAGGTGGCACCCGAATGGCCCGGCGGCGACAGCAGGTGGCTATTGCACATCGACGGCGACATGACCGTGGATTCCGAAATCGCCCTCGCCACCACTAACGGCTCCGGTCGGGCCGTATCCCTCGCGGTGGCAACGCTATTGCTCAACGCCATCCCCGCGGTGTGCGCTGCCGAGGCGGGCCTTCTCAACAACCTGACGCTGCCACCCCACGCCGGCGGATACCTCGCCCGCTAATGGGTCCGCACAGCTGTCCTCGTCTCGATTGGCCGACCGTTCATGAGCACCATCACCGCCGGCTCCGCCTGCGTGCCGGTAAGACGATCGCCGCGTGACGGGACGGCGAATGCAACCGAAACGGACACGACAGGGCTAAACCATCCGCGGACCGCCGAAACCCGGGACCGCGCCCACCGGGATCAGTGCGAGCGCGATCGCGAGAATGATGAACAGCCGCAACGTTTTCGGAGTTGCCTCATGCCCGATTTCCGGCCCGCGCGAGGCGAAGAGGGCGAACACCACGCCGACGTCGAACGCCACGATCGTCAGCCACCGGGTCCAGTCATAGCCGGTCAGGAAGACCGGAAAGATCAACACCGACCCGGCGGCGACCCAGGCCATCCGGCCCCGCAGCGCGTCGAGGAACGCGGCAAGCGGCACGCCCGAAATGTTGCTGAGCCCCCACATCGTCACCACAACGGCGGCAACTCCGAACACCAGGGACATGGTGAGGCCGACCATTCCGATGTGGCCGACGGCTCGGATGGCATCCGCGATTCCGTTGTCGTAGTTGGGCATCACATTGCGGCACACCCAGTCGTGGTAGTCGGTTTGCTGCGGTTGCCCGTCGATGACATACCGCAGCAACGTGGTTGGCGACGTGACGGTCGCGAACGGGTTGGGCATCAAGTGGTGGGGGACGGACGCGCACAGCCGAGCGGCGACGTCGTGACGACCGAACGCCGCGACGGCGGCGGTCGTGCAGACGCCCGGCGTCACCGCGAGGAGCACACCGGGGCCCTGGGCGCCTTTGAGCGCACCGCCCAGGACGACGATCGCCAGCACGGCCCCCAGTGCGAACTGCAGGCCGACCGCCTCGTGCACGAGGGCCAACGCGGCAATCGCGACACCGTAGGCCGCGCACCATGTCATCGCGACGGCGCGGGAACGTGCGAACATCAACGCCGAGCAGAACAGCGCCAGCGCCGCCGCCCCGAACAGGTCGGGCCGGGCCGAATATGCCGCGAACGGAACTCCGAAGGGCAGCAACGGAATCAGCATCGCGACCATCAGCCTGCGTTCAGACCTCGGGTGACCGAAGAGCACCAAGCCCGCGACCGTTGCCAGGCCGCCCAGATACACCGCCGTCGACAGCCACCGCAGACTCAGCGCGACGGAGAAGTAGTGTCCCGGGACGAAGCGCAGCAATTCGCCTGCGAGACCGCGCCGCACGAAGCCATGCGTGTAGTCGGCTGAGTAATACGACATCCAATAGACGTCTAGTGGAACGATCTTGATCGCGAACCACAGCACGACGACCGCCCAGGCCGCAATCGTGGCGGTGATACCCGCATACATCAGGGGGCGGCGGCTTTCAGTCGCTCTGAGGTCGAGGCCCACCATCAGAGCTGGCCTTCGTAGACGGTTGATGCCCCCAGCTTCAGGTCGGCCAGCGCGCTGCACGCGAGCTCGCGGGCTTCCGCTGCGGTGTTGCCGGCGCCGTCCTGGCACGCGATGACGTTGAGAAATCGGCTGCCGTTGATCGTTCCAGTGCTGCAGAACAATTGGCCACGGGTCTGCTCGATGCGGCGGCGTGTGATGCCCTGCTCGGCCAGCCGGATGGAGACCTCGGCTGCATCCGCACCATCGATGCGGCCAAAGGCGGGATCTAGGCTTCCGAGGTTCGAGCACCCGACCGGAAGTTGGCCGGTTGACATGGCGATGCCTTCGGCGTGGCGGACGAGCCAGCGTGGTGTGAACGGAACGAGCGGCAATCCCGCGAGCATTTCGTTGGGCTTTAGGTGCAGCGACGTCAGCATTCTCTTGATATCGGCCCGCACGCAACTCAAGTCGTGGGCCACCGCTGCGGCATCGACGGCCAGTGTGATTGAGGTCAGTGCATTGGCTCGGTCGTCGTCGCTGGTGCGATCGCTGACGGGGAGTACCACCGTCACCGCGTTCCCGTCTGGAAGCACCCTGCCGATTCGATGCGCCAGCCGGGCCGCGAATGCGACGAAGAGTGTGTTGCTGCTCCCGTTCAGATTGCGCGCACGGGCGTCCCATGCGGCGGCGTCGGTTTGGATCGTCACCGATGGGAGTCCCGTCGGCTCATTATTTACCGCTGAGAGCGCACCGGGCCGGTGCGCCCCGGGCGCAGGCCGGGAACGGGATGAAGCCTTGAGCAGGATCACCACGGTCGCGATCAGGGCGCGGATGACCACCGGCAGGGAACGCACCGCATCGGCCAGGTCCTCGGAGACGGCGCGCGCCCGGCTGCGTGAATTCGGCTGTGGGTAGCCGCGATTGCGTCTCTCCTTGTTGACCGCCTCGGTTACCGCCGATATCGCCGCGAGCCCATCGACGACGCAGTGTGATGACACCAGGGTGACCGCCGCGCCGCCGTCGTCCAGCGGCAGTACGCCCAGATGAAACGTAGGGCCGAACTCGGGGTCGACGGGTACCTGTGCGCGTCTTTCGATCCACGCGCCGATCGCCGACCGCGGTTGTCGCGGCTCCAGCGCGATGTCGGGTGAATGGTTGTCGAGCACCCAGCGATGACGACCGAATGGCAGCGGTGAGCGCTCGATGCGCCGTCCGAGGAGGCCGGCACCGAGATCGTCTTTGAAGGCGCGCAACTCGTCGATGTTCACGTCCCGGTCGTACACCCACGTGCATTGCACCGTGCTGCCTTGACCGGTGGCCCGCAGCCGTAGGAACGCGGCCTGGTCCAAAAGCGCCAGCCGCATCACCGGCAACTTAGGATGGGCATGGGGCGTCGGCCCACCCGCACCGAAACCTTTGGCCGGCGAAAACAAATGCATCAGGCATGGTTGTGCGGCCCGGCGTCGGACACCCGGGTGAACTCGGCGCGCATGGTCTCGACATAGCGCCGGACGGACGCGCGCGCGATGTCGGTGCCCGGGTAAGCAACCACCAGTTGCGTTCCGTCGTGCATGCGGTTGACCCACATGCACACCGTCTCGGACAGCCGGTTGTCTCCCCAGATCCCGGCCTGCAAACCATCGAAGTAGTCACCGAACGGCAGCTTGCGAATGTCGATGTAGGACAACATCGGCACCGGTCGGTCGGGAACCTCGAAGTGGCCTGCCGAGCCGGCCGGCGTCTCGAGCAGGTGGTAATAGGGCACGCCGCCGAGGGCCGCGTTGGCGTCGAACGACGCCTGGGCGGCGCTGACCACTTCGTCGAATGACGCGCCGGCGGTCGGAATCGCCAGCGGGACGAAACTGGCCAACCAGCCGACCGCGGTGGCGTGGGCGGGATCTCGCCGGTTATCGAACGGGGTCAGTCCGAAATATGTGGCCGCTCCGGTTAACCGATGCTCGGCCAGGGCGGCGCAGGCGAACACGCCGCCGCTGAAGCGTGCTCCCGCGGCACGGCACGCGGCCTCGAAACGCCGGCCCTGATCGTCATCGATCAGCTCGAACACGTCGATGGCTCCCGGGGTATCCGCGGACGGCTCGCCCAGTGCCAGTGGAAACCTCGGCAGCGCACCATTGTTCGCCGAGAGGAAGGCGTGCCAGCGCTGGATTTCGGGCGATTCGTCATCGAGGCTCGCGGTGTAGGCGCGCTGCTTCGCGCTGAATTCACGATGACTGGCTGCGGGCGCCAGCGCGGCCTGCCCGTTCTGCAGCGCGCTGAAGTACGCCGTCTGAACGTCCAGGAAGATCACGCCGGCGGACATACCGTCGGCGCGCAAGTGGTCGACGGCGATGTAGATGGTGAACCGGTCCTCGCCTTGGACAATTCCGAAGCTGAAGCAGTCCCATTGCAGCGGATCGGGTGTATCGAGGATGAGCTTGCGGATCTGAAGAGGAGCCATTTCCCCGAGATCCGTTGGCGCAAGCGTGATGTTCTCCGGGTCGGCAATGACGTAGCGGAGGATTTCGTCGTTGTCGGAGAAGGCAAACCGATCGTGGTAGACATCGTGTCGCCGCACGTGGCTATTCAGCGCTTGCGTCATCGCATCGATATCGCAGACGCCCCCGATCTCCCAGGCTCCGATGCACAACCGAGGGATATCGCGGCCGAGGCCGACCTGGCGTCGGTAATAGCGAAGATGCTGGGACTGCTGGTAACTGACCGGGGCGGGGTGGTATTGCGCTTCTGCGGCCCGCGCGTAAGTGTTCGCGGTGGGATACCAAGATACGACGGTGCCCTCGGCTGTCCAGTCGTCGACCGTGCCCAGGAACATGCGTTACCTTTCCTCGTCAGTTGGCGACGCCAGTCGGATGACCCTAACGCGCCCGCGCGTGAGTTGCTGTATGACGCTGAGTCGCCGAGCGGGTTTTATTTCGCGAACCCGGAAAGCGCCTTTCACTAGCTGCGTGGAATGTGCATCAGTGATTTGGCTCACTCTGGCTTGAATTGACCCCGCGCATGCCGGCAACCAGGGCGAATGGCCGACACGCTGACCGTCGCGCGGCGCAAGCATAAAGGTCCCCCTCGAGCCCGACAAGCGCACGGGGATTCACAGGACCCGCACGATTGCCATCGTCTTGCCGTGCAAGAGCGAACCGGCACGCGGATTCGTTTGATGCGGCGCGCGGTTAACTCCGGACTACTGCTCAAACAAGCCTTTATCTCGACGCCACTGACCCAACGCGACGAATACTCACCGATAGCGAGCGCTATCTTGGCGATCCCATTCGTGCAACTTTCAGGCCCCCGAAACGACGCCTCGAACACCATATCCCAGGCAGGGTTACGGCGGAATAGTACCAGCCAAGGAATTTTTCGGTCGCGATCATCCAGCGTGCGATCGCCTATCCAAAATCCGAAAGGGGTCCTGCGCGGCCGTCAGTGTTGGCTGACACCAACGGCTTTCGCGGTAGCGGTCAGTGTTGTGCGAAATGGCCTGCTGATCAGGGGGATTGGCCGAACTCGGTGGGGGTCTCGCCGCACGCGGAAGCGCGCATGGCGCCGGCGCGCCTTCGCAACGTCGCAATTCGAGCGCCGAGCGTCACGCCAGCGTGACGGCCCGGGCCGAGCGCCACGCTGGCGTTGACGCTCGGCGTGAAGTCGCAAGTCGCCAACCCGAACAAACCCCCCCGATGATCACTTGACGCCATACATACAGCGTGTATGTTCATACATACGGTATGTATGAAAGGGGATGAGTTCATGACGGCCACGCTCGACGCGATAGCGGAGGAACGCGCAACCGTTCTTAAGGTTTGCGCGCAAATGCCTGACTCGATGTGGGCGGAGGACAGTGGGTGTGCTGGCTGGTCGGTCCAGGATCTGGTGTCGCACATGGCGTGTAGCTACTGGTTGGCTGTCGATCCGTCGACGCTGCCCGATCCCGGCGGCCTGCCCGCCGAACGCGCGGCCGACCTTTACGTCGAGTCCCGCCGTTCCATGACCCCGGCGGAGGTCGTGGCCGACTATGAGTCGGTCAGTTCGCGCGGGCTGGACGTCCTCGCCGCGGTCGAGGGCCAAGATATCGAGATACCGATCGGCGACGTCGGGACCTATCCGGCCTCCGTCGTGCCCACGACTTTTGTCTTCGAGTCCTTCATCCATCTTCGGTACGACTTGTTCGCCCCGGACGGACCGTTGCGGTCGGATCCGCCGCCCGTCGACGAACTACGGCTTGCCCCCACGCTGGACTGGATCGAGGCTGCGCTGCCGCAGCAGAACACCCACCTGATCAACGATTTACGCGTCGGGGCCGAGATCCGCCTCGACGGGTTGTGCGCCCGGACCCTGCGCCTCGGCGCCCAGGGTGATGTGGCCGCGCGTATCACGTCCGATTCGGAAGCGTTCGTGCGATGGATAACCCAACGCGGTGCGTGGGAAAGCCTCGGCGTTCAGGCCGAGGGGGACCCGTCCGCTTTGGAGATCATCCGTCAGCTAAGAGTGTTCTGAACGACGCTGCCTTTAGCGCTATCGCACCCCGCGACCTTCATGCGGTATGTATGACATGCATACGTGGGTGTGAAAGGTGAGGGTCGCATGGCGCAGGACGGTCGCCGTACGCAGGCGGAGCGCGCCGCGGATACGCGCGGCGCGTTGATCGGCGCCGCCCGGCCCCTGTTCGCATCGTTGGGATTCGCCGAGGCGTCCCTGGAGACGATCGTGCGCGACGCCGGGGTGACGCGCGGCGCGTTGTACCACCACTTCGCCGACAAGACAGAGCTATTCGCGGCGGTGTTCGAGCAAGTGGAGGGCGAGATGGCCGCGCGGATGGGGGAGGCCGTCGCGGCCGCGGGGGAATCCGATCCGGTTGAGATCATGCGGCTGTGCGCGGGCCTGTGGTTGGACGCGTGTGCCGAGCCGGAGATCCAGCGCATCGTTTTGCTGGAAGCGCTGGCGGTGCTGGGCTGGGAACGCTGGAGCGACATCGGGCACCGATACAACATCGGATTCGTGACGGCGCTGCTCACCGACGCCATCGAGTCCGGCAGCATCCCGCCCCAACCCGTCGAGGCCACGGCCCTGACAGTCATGGGGGCGTTGCGCGAGGCAACGCTCTACATTGCCCGCGCGGACGATCATCGCCAGGCAAGGGCGGATGCCGGCGCGGTGATGGACAGGATCCTGGAAGCATTGCGGGCCAAGCACATCGGCTGAGGTCACCTCGGCAGGGCCGAGATCTGGCCGGCGATCGCCTTTTTGTCGATCTTGCCGATCGGTGTGGTGGGCAGTGTTGACATCGGCACCAACGCGTCGGGCCGGGTGTGGGCGGCCACCCCACGCCGGTCGAGGTATGCGTTCAGTTCCGCCAGAGTCATTGCCGGCCCGGTGAAAACAACCGCCGCGCAGATCTTTTCGCCAAGATACGGGTCGGGCAACGGCACCGCTGCCGCTGAGAAGATCGACGGGTGGCTGAGCATCTGCTCCTCGAGGTCCGCGGCGGAGACGGTTTCGCCGCCGCGGCAGATCACGTCCTTGACCCGCCCGGTGACCGTTAGATACCCATCGTGGCGGAGCCGGACCAGGTCACCGCTGCGGAAGAAGCCGTCGGGATCGAAGCACCGTTGGTTCTCGCGCTCGGCGCGGTAGTAGCCGTTGAGCGTGTACGGGCCTCGTACCAGCAGCTCGCCTTCCTCGCCCAGTTCCACCGGTTCGCCGTCGGGGTCGACGATGCGCAATTCGTCGGCCTCGCACAGCGGCCGCCCCTGGGTGAAATCGGTGAGCTCGGGCGGATCGCCGGGGCGGGTGTAGTTCAGCAGTCCCTCCGCCATCCCGAACACCTGCTGCAGCCCCGGGGTCAACGCGGCGCGGATCAGTCGGGCGTCGTCGGCCTCCAGCTTGGCGCCGCCAACTTGCAAGAGCCGCAGGGACTTCGGTGTTGCCGGCTCCCACTCGCACGCCTGCGCCCACAGTTTGGCCAGGGCCGGAACCAGGGCGGTGACCGTGACGCCGTGACGCTCGATGGCGGCGAAGGCGGCCTCGGGGCTGGGGTCGGTGCCGAACACGGTGGTGGCGCCCACGGTCATCGAGCCGAGCAGCCCGGGACACGCCAGCGGGAAGTTGTGGCCGGCCGAGAGCAGCACCAGATAGACGTCGTCGGCCGTGAGCCGGCACAGCTGGGCGCTGGCGGTCGCGTTGAACACGTAATCGTCGTGGGTTCGGGGGATGAGTTTGGGCGTCCCGGTGGTGCCGCCCGAAACCAGCAGCAGCGCAGGCGATCCCGGATCGCGTGCCGGCACCCGGGGTGGGGCGGCGGCCCGATCGCAGAGTTGGGTCCATGAGGTGAACGGGCCGGGGTCGCCGTCGACGATGACGTGCTCGAGCGTCGGGTGGTCTTGGACGAGTTCGCGCGCCATGGCGCGATAGTCGAAACCGTTTGCCGCATCGGCGATCACCAATCCGGCGGCTTGGCTGACGGCGGCGAAGTGCCCCAATTCGGCGGCCCGGTGGCCGGGCAGGCACATCACCGGGATGGCGCCCGCGCGCATCAGCCCGAACAGCGCCACCGCGAACTGGCAACCGTTCGGAAGTTGCAGCAGCACCCGGTCGCCCGGTGCGATGCCCAGAGCGTGCAGCCCTGCGGCGGCGCGGCCGGCGCGCGCGTCGAGCTGGGCATAGCTCAGGGCCGCACCGTCCGCGGCGTCGAGCACGGCCGTTCGGTCGGGCCAGCGCTGTGCCGCGTCGCTCAGGATGCTGTCCAGCGTGCGGCCCGCCCAGTAACCGGCCGCCCGATAGGCCGCGGCCCGATCGGCGGGGAACGGCACGAACCCTTCGAGGGGCCCGGCCAGGGACGGTGGTGTCTTCGTGGTCATGGGTCCTTAAACCGGGGGCGTAGTAGCGGCGCTTCGTGAGTAAGGATAGGGTAACCAACGATACTTAGGGCAGCCTGTGCTAATCCAGGGAGGGTTCGTGGTGCGTGCCTCGGCGCGCTCGGAAGACATCCGGGCGCAGGTGGCCGAACTGCTCGGCGTCGGTGTCGACGACATTCACCCCAGCACCAACCTCATTGGCCAAGGCCTGGACTCCATCCGGATCATGACCCTGGCGGGCCGGTGGCGCCGTGCGGGCATCGCCGTGGACTTCGCCACGCTGGCCGAAACTCCGACCGTCGAGGCGTGGACCGCGCTGGTCGGCGCGGACTCGCCGGCCGATCCCGCCGACCAACGCCTCCCCGCGCAACCGGCGGGCGACGCGGGTGAGCCGTTCCCACTGGCCCCGATGCAGCACGCGATGTGGGTCGGCCGCCAGGACCACCAGCAGCTCGGTGGGGTGGCCGGTCACCTCTACGTCGAGTTCGACGGCGGCGCCATCGATCCCGAACGCCTGCGCGCCGCGGCCACGGCGCTGGCCCGGCGCCACCCGATGCTGTGGGTGCGGTTCCTGCCCGACGGAACGCAGCGGATCGTAACAACCGATGACGAATTCCCGGTCGCCGTCGAGGATCTGCGCCGGCAGGATGGCGACGAAGCGGATCGGCGACTGGCCGCGATCCGCAACGCCAAATCGCACCAGCAGCTCGACGGAGCGGTGTTCGAGCTGGCATTGACGCGCCTGCCGGGTGAACGTTCGCGCTTACACGTCGACCTGGACATGCAGGCCGCCGACGCGATGAGCTACCGGACCCTGATGGCCGACCTGGCCGCGCTGTACCTCGGGCGCGACCTGCCCGCGTTGACCTACACCTACCGGCAGTACCGCCGCGTGATCGAGGCGGAAGAGGCGCGGCCGCAGCCGGACCGCGACGCCGCCCGTGATTGGTGGGCGCAGCGCATCCCGCAGCTGCCGGACCCGCCGGCCCTGCCCTTCACCGGCGACCGCGGTTCGCGGACGAGCACCCGGCTCTGGCACTGGCTGGACCCGCGCACCCGCGACGCCCTGTTCTCCCGCGCCCAGGCCCGCGGGGTCACCCCGGCGATGACGCTGGCCGCCTCCTTTGCCAACACCCTGGCCCGCTGGTCGACCACCTCGCGGTTCCTGCTGAACGTGCCGCTGTTCGGGCGCCGGCCGCTGCACCCCGACGTCGACTCGCTGGTCGGCGACTTCACCTCATCATTGCTGCTCGACGTCGACCTCGCGGGGACCCGAACAGCGGCGGCGCGGGCGCGGGCGGTGCAGGACGCCATGCGGACCGCCGCCGCCCACTCCGCCTATCCCGGGCTGTCGGTGCTCCGGGACCTCAGCCGCCATCGCGGCACCCAGGTGTTGGCACCGGTGGTCTTCACCAGCGCGCTGGGACTCGGCGCGCTGTTCAGCCCCGAGGTCACCGATCAATTCGGGACACCCGCGTGGATCATCTCCCAGGGCCCGCAGGTGCTGCTCGACGCCCAGGTCACCGAGTTCGACGGCGGCGTGTTGGTGAATTGGGATGTGCGCGAGGGCATCTTCGCCCCGGGCGTCGTCGACGCCATGTTCGCCTACCACATCGACGAACTGCTCAGGCTGGCTTCCGCCGACGACAACTGGGACGCACCGGGACCGTCGCCGCTGCCCGACGCGCAGCGCGCCGTGCGCGACGCGGTCAATGGCCGCACCGCCGAACCCAGCGGAGAAGCGTTGCACGACGGGTTCTTTCGGCAAGCCGAGCGGCGACCCGACGCGCCGGCGATCTTCGCCAGTTCCGGTGACCTGAGCTACCAGCAGCTGCGCGACCAGGCACTGGCGGTGGCCGCCGCGTTGCGCGCGGCCGGCGTCGGCGCGGGCGACACGGTCGCGGTGATGGGGCCGAAGACCGCCGAGCAGGTGCCGGCGCTGTTGGGCATCCTGAGCGTCGGCGCGGCCTACCTGCCGATCGGCGCCGACCAGCCGCGCGACCGCGCGGAACGCATCCTGGGAACCGGCGCGGTGTGCTTGGCCCTGGTCTGCGGCGGGCAGCGGCTGGCACTGCCGGTGCCCGAGCTGACCCTCGCCGACATCCTCCGCGAACCGCCCATTGTCGCCGAAAACATCTCGGCAAGAGTCGATCCCGATGGCCTCGCATATGTGTTGTTCACCTCCGGATCGACCGGCGAGCCCAAGGGCGTTGAGGTGACCCACGATGCCGCGATGAACACGGTGGAGTTCATCGCCCGCCACTTCGAGATCGGTCCCGCGGACCGGTGCCTGGCCCTCTCCACGCTCGAAGGCGACATCTCGGTGATGGACATCTTCGTCACCTTGCGCACGGGTGGGTCGATCGTGGTGGTCGACGAGGCGCAGCGCCGTGACCCCGACTCCTGGGCCCGGCTCATCTACACCCACCAAGTCACCGTGCTGCACTTCATGCCGGGCTGGCTGGAGATGCTGATCGAAGTCGGACAAGGAAGGCTGTCCTCGGTGCGGGTCATCCCCACCGGCGGGGACTGGGTGCGGCCGGAGGTGGCGCGCCGCCTGAAGGCCGAGGCACCCAACCTGCGATTCGCCGGCCTGGGGGGAGCGACCGAAACACCGGTGCACAACACCATTTTCGAGGTCGACGATCCCGACGCCCTGCCGGCGGACTGGACCGCCCTGCCCTATGGGGTGCCGCTGCCGAACAACGCCTGCCGCGTCGTCAACGACGCGGGCGACGACTGCCCCGACTGGGTCGCCGGCGAGCTGTGGGTCTCCGGTCGTGGCATCGCCCAGGGCTATCGGGGGCGGCCGGACCTGACCGCGGAACGCTTCGTCGAGCACGCGGGACGCAGGTGGTACCGGACCGGCGACCTGGCCAGGTATTGGCCCGACGGAACGCTCGAGTTCGTCGGCCGGGCCGATCACCGGATCAAGATCAGCGGTTATCGTGTCGAACTCGGCGAGATCGAGGCCGCGTTGCGACGGCTGCCGGGGGTGGCGATAGCGGTCGCCGCCCTGCTTCCCGCACCGGGTGGCTCCGAGGTGCTGGCCGCCGCGGTGTGCCCGGAAGCTTCCGCTGGCGCCGGGCTGACGGCCGAGCGAGTTCGGGAGCTGATGGGCGAACTCGTTCCGGCGCATATGGTTCCGCGCCACGTCGCGCTGGTGAGACGCATCCCGTTCACCGATGCCGGCAAGATCGACCGTCGTGCCGTCGCCCGCGACTTGGGCGCCGAGGTCTCACGATCCGAGCAGCCGGGCTACCGCGCCCCGTCGACCCCGCTGGAATCCGCCCTGGCCGCGCTCCTCGGTGATCTCCTCGGCGTGGACCGGGTCGGGCGCGAGGACGACTTCTTCGCCCTGGGCGGCGATTCCGTGCTGGCCACCCAGGCCGTGGGTCGTATCCGGAGCTGGCTGGACACCCCCGACATCATGGTCGCCGACATCTTCGCCACCAGAACCGTTGCGGCACTGGCCGATTTGCTTACCGGCCGGGAGCGGGACGGCCGGCGCCTGGATCAGGTGGCCGAACTATGCCTGGAAGTCATTCACATGGACGCCGACGCGGTGCTGTCGGCTTCTCACCAGACCGGCGAAACCGGGACGGCTCGATGACCTCCGACCGGGTGCTCAGTGCGCCAACCGAGTTCGCCTCCTGGATCAAGCGGGTGCCCAGCGGCAACGACGGCCGGTGCACCGGCGCGACCGTGGTGTTTCCGCATGCCGGGGCGGCCGCGGCGAGCTACCGCGTGCTGGCGACCGCGCTGGCCGCGGGCGGCGACACCTACATCGTGCAGTATCCGCAGCGCGCGGACCGGCTGAGTCACCCGGCCCCCGACACGGTGCACGACCTGGCGCGAGGTTTGTTCGACGCTGGGCCGTGGAGCCGGGTGGCGCCGCTGCGGCTGTTCGGCCACAGCATGGGCGCCGTCGTCGCTTTCGAGTTCGCCAGGATCGCCGAATCCCACGACGTTGCCGTGCAGCGCCTGTGGGTTTCGGCCGGCCCGGCGCCGTCGGCCGTAGCGGCCATGCCGGAACTCCCCACCACCGTCGACGGATTACTCGCCGACATCGCCGATCTCGGCGGCACCGACCCCGAACTGCTCGCCGATGAAGAGTTCGCCGAACTGCTGACCACCGCGGTGCGCGCCGACTACGAAGCGGTCAACCGCTACGAGTGTGCCCCCGGCGTCCGCATCCGCGCCGACATCCGCGTCCTGGGGGCGCGCGACGACCATCGCGTCGATCCGTCCGCGTTGCGGCTCTGGGAGAACCACACCGCCGGAGCCTTCGAGTTGTTCTTGTACGACGGCGGGCACTTCTATCTCGACGAGCACATCGATGCCGTGGCGCGACGGGTGAATGCCGATGTCTGACAACGGGTTCACCGGCGCCTCCGATCCGGTCGCGATCGTCGGCATGGCCGTCGAAGCGCCCGGGGGCATCGACACCGCCGACAAGTACTGGGAACTGCTGTCCCACGGCCGTGAGGCGCTGGGGCCGTTCCCCACCGATCGGGGTTGGCAGGTCCGCGAACTACTCGCGGGTTCGCGGCGCAGCGGTTTCAAGGAGATCCACGATCGCGGTGGATTTCTTTCCGGCGCAACCACCTTCGACCCGGAGTTCTTCGGAATCTCGCCGCGCGAGGCCGTCGCCATGGACCCCCAGCAGCGCGTGGTGCTCCGGGTGTCCTGGCGCGCGCTGGAAAACAGCGGCATCAACCCCGACGACCTGGCCGGGCACGACGTGGGATGCTTCGTCGGCGCCTCGGCCACCGGATACGGGCCGCAGATGGCCAACTTCTCCCAGCACAGCGGTCACCTGCTCGCCGGGACCGCGCTCAGCGTGATCTCCGGGCGGGTCGCCTACACACTGGGTTTGGCCGGCCCGGCGCTGACGGTGGACTCGTCGTGCGCGTCCGCGCTGGCGGCGTTTCACCTCGCGGTGCGCTCGATCCAGAACGGAGACTGCGACCTGGCGCTGGCCGGCGGCGTGAACGTGCTGGGCTCGCCCGGGTTCTTCGTTGAATTCTCCAAGCAGCACGCCCTTTCCGACGACGGTCACTGCCGCCCTTACAGTGCGCAGGCCAGCGGGACGGTGTGGGCCGAGGGGGCGGCGATGTTTGTGCTGCAACGCAAGTCGGCCGCGCTGCGCGCGGGCCGCCAGGTTGTCGCCGAGGTCCGCGCCACCGCCGTCAACCAGGATGGCCGCAGCGCCGGGCTGAGCGCCCCCAGCGGCGACGCGCAGGTCCGCCTGTTCCGGCGCGCTATGACGCAGGCCGGGGTCCGGCCCGAAGACGTCGGGATGGTCGAGGGGCACGGCACGGGCACCCGCCTCGGCGACCGCACTGAATTGCGTTCGCTGGCACAAACCTACGGGGACACGACGTCCGGTGCCGGCCCCCTGCTTGGCTCGGTCAAATCCAACGTCGGCCACGCGCTGGCCGCCAGCGGTGCGCTC
>NZ_LZJF01000147.1 GCF_001666835.1 Mycobacterium sp. E3251
GCGCGCAGGCGCTGCGCAACTGGGTGGCTCGCGAACAGCGGGCGCTGGCCCAGGTCCGCAGCCGACCGGTGCTCGCCGAACCGCTGACGGTCCTGACGGCGCGCGCCGACGAGATTCATCGCGCACGGTCGGCGATCCGCCGCGACGTCACCCGCCTGGCCGCCGCGGAGGCGGAGCGCATCGGCCATCTGAGCGCGCGGCTGGCGACTCTGGGCCCGGCGGCCACGCTGGCCCGCGGCTATGCCGTGGTACAGGCGGTGCCGGACTCCGGGTCCGCGGTGGTGCTGCGGTCGGTCGCCGATGCGCCCGCCGGCAGCCGGCTGCGGGTGCGGGTGGCCGACGGCGCGATCGCCGCGGTGAGCGAAGGGCAGACCGATGGCCGGTGAAGGCGAGCAGTCAATTACGCCTATTAGTAATCTCGGCTATGAAGCGTGCCGGGATGAACTGATCGAAGTCGTCCGCCTGTTGGAGCAGGGAGGCCTGGACCTCGACGCGTCGCTGAAATTGTGGGAAAGGGGCGAGGAACTCGCAAAACGGTGCGAAGAGCACTTAGCTGGCGCTCGCAAGCGGATCGAGGATGCGCTTGCGAGCGGCCAGGCGGATGACGCCTGATTTCGGCCCTTTTGCGGTACACAAACTATGACCACTTTCGAAATTGGAACACGTTTCAGTTATGCTGCGGCCCATGGCTGATGCATCACTGACCACCGAACTCGGCCGCGTCCTCGTCACCGGCGGCTCCGGGTTCGTCGGGGCCAACCTGGTCACCACGCTGCTGGAGCGCGGCCACCAAGTGCGCTCGTTCGACCGGGCGCCGTCGCCGCTTGCGCAGCACCCGCAACTGGAGGTGCTCGAGGGCGACATCACCGACACAGCGATCTGCGCCCAAGCGGTGGACGGCATCGACACCGTCTTTCACACCGCGGCGATCATCGATTTGATGGGTGGCGCGTCGGTGACCGACGCATACCGGCAGCGCAGCTTCGGGGTCAACGTCGGCGGCACCGAGAACCTGGTGCACGCCGGGCAGGCGGCCGGGGTGAAGCGATTCGTCTACACGTCGTCCAACAGCGTCGTGATGGGTGGCCAGAACATCCCCGGCGGGGACGAGACGCTGCCCTACACCAACCGGTTCAACGATCTGTATACCGAGACGAAGGTCGTCGCCGAGCGGTTCGTGCTGTCGCAGAACGGCATTGGCGACATGCTGACCTGTGCAATTCGGCCCAGCGGGATCTGGGGCCGCGGTGATCAGACGATGTTCCGCAGGCTGTTCGAAAGCGTGATCGCCGGCCACGTCAAAGTGCTGATCGGCCGCAAGTCCGCTCGACTGGATAACTCGTACGTGCACAACCTGATTCACGGGTTCATCCTGGCCGCCCAGCACCTCGTCCCCGGGGGCACGGCACCGGGTCAGGCGTACTTCATCAACGACGACGAACCGATCAACATGTTCGAGTTCGCGCGGCCGGTGGTCGAGGCCTGCGGCGTGAACTGGCCCCGGATGCGGGTCAACGGCCCGATGGTCCGCGTGGCGATGACCGGTTGGCAGCGGCTGCATTTCCGCTTCGGCATACCGGCGCCGCTGCTCGAGCCGCTGGCCGTCGAGCGACTTTATCTGGACAACTACTTCTCGATCGCCAAGGCGCGCCGCGATTTGGGCTATGAACCCCTGTTCACCACCGAACAGGCGATGGCGGAATGCCTGCCCTATTACGTCGAGATGTTCAATCGGATGAAAAGCCAGGCGCAGCAGGCTAAGACGGCTGGGTAGCACCGCGATTCCCATTGTGTCAGCACCGGCGAAACCAATGCGACAGACTGGAACCATGACGCTCCTCTGCGCCGATCCCGTCCTCGCGGTGCACGACCTTGACCGCGCGGCGGGGTGGTTCACCCGAATCCTGAATTGCACGATGACGGAGCCCGACCCGGGCAACTGGGCGTTCTGCTCGGCCGGGTCGGTGACGTTTCGGCTCGGCCGCTGTCCGGAGTCGTTGCCGGCGTCCGACCTCGGGGACCACAGCTACATCGCGTATTTGACCGTCGCCGGAATCGACGAGTACTACACGCGCGCTCTCGCCGAAGGAGCCGACATTCTCAAGCCCCCGACGATCGAACCGTGGGGCCGGCGCGAGATGGGTCTGCGATCGCCCGACGGTCACCGGTTCATGCTCTCGGAGCCGCTGTAGCGGCCGCCTAAGCGAGGCTAGCGGAAACCCACCATCTCGCTGCCCCAGGCGGCGCGGATCTTCGCATCGACGTCGTCAGCGACGACGTCGCGCTTGTCGATGATCAGGCAGGCGCGATCGGCCTCCCCGTAGGGCCGCCAGTCCGGCTCGCCGGCCGGGCCCGCCGGCTTTGATTGCGCAGCGAAGTTGATCCACCGGGTGCGCATGCGCTTGGAGACCGCCTTGGCCGTCTTTCTGCCACCCAATTTCAGCGTCGGATCCTTCGGCGCCCCGAGATTGCCCCAAACGTAAGGCAATTCGGTGGCGTGGGCGGCATTGACCAACAGCAGCTTCAGCAGTGGGGTCGCATAATCGAACCGGTACAGGTACACCGGCGCCACCCTGCTATGGCCCTCGGCCAGCCAGACCGAGGGCATCCGGAACCCGACGTCGGTTGCGATGCTCAAACTCCTTGCCCTGCGCCGCAATCGCGAATACGTCAATCCGATCTGCTCGTCGGTCGGCAATTGCAGGTCCGGTTGTTCGGCGGCGATCTGGTCGAACATCGACGTGATCGCGCGAGGCGTGATCGGCATCAGCCGCGAACGCATCAACCGGAAGAGCGCCGCCTCGTGCTTGTTGGTCCCGATGATCAAGGGGACCGGAAGCGAGCGGCCCTCCTGCACACGCTTGACGGGGTAGTCGTCCAGCAGCTCGCCATCGATGATCGGGACGAACGCCAGGAGGCCCGGATTACGCACCGGCACTTCGTCGAAGACCTCTTGGGACGCGGCGAGCAGCACCGCGGTGGGCACGTCGGGCAACCGGTGCGCGTCGACGTCGAGCCTGTCGAGGACGGTCTCGGCGACGCGCTCAGCCCTGCGCCGGTCGTATACCGATGTGGCCGGTGAACTCTGGGCGATCGCCCGGGCGAACAGCCCCTCGGCCGACGGGCTGGCGAGCAGGGTCGTCACGATCCCCGCGCCGGCGGATTCGCCGAACAGCGTGACGTTGCCGGGATCGCCGCCGAACGCCGCGACGTTGTCACGCACCCAGCCCAGTGCGGCCAGCACGTCACGCAGCCCGACGTTGGAGTCGAAACGCCGCCGCGTACTGCTGAACGACGACAGGTCCATGAAACCGAGCGCTCCCACCCGGTAGTTGACCGTGACCACGATGACTTCGCCGTCGCCGGCCAGCCGCCGCCCGTCGTACAGCGCCTGACTGCCCGATCCCAGGACGTAGGCGCCCCCGTGCAGCCACACCATCACGGGCTTCCCGTCGCCCGGCTGCGTGCCGGACGGCGCCCAGACGTTAAGCCGCAGGCAGTCTTCGCCCTGCGGTGCGCCCAGGTCGAGTGGCATGTTGGGGAAGACCGGCTGCGGGCAGGCCGGCCCGTAGCGGGTGGCGTCGGCGACCTCGGTCCACCGCTCGGGCGGCTGCGGCGCCCGGAAGCGCAGGGCGCCGACGGGCGGGGCGGCGTACCGGATGCCCTTCCAGGTGCTGACGCGGCCTCGCGGCGAGGACGAGTCGGCGCCGCGGACGGGGCCGAAGGTGGTCTCGACCACCCGGTCACTGGTCGTAGTCGTCATGCGTGCGGCGCTTTCCTAACCGAGGCGCTGGGTGAGGAACTCGACTACCCGCTTGCGGGCCTCGTACGCCGGCTGGCCGTCGACTTCGCGGACCTCGTCGGTCAACACGGAGTGTGCCAGCTTGCTGAAACCGCCCACATTCCCCGGCCCCGAGTCGATCTCGATTACCTCGAACGCGTCACCGAGCCGCTCCTTGAGCACCGCGAACCGTTCGCGCGGCACGGCGCTGTCCTCGCTGAACCGCAGACCCATCGCGCACAGGCCGTCGTTGGCGCAGCGATCGGCCACGGCGGCCAGTTCTGATTCGCTCAGGCCGGGATCGCGCCGCCGCGCGCGCCCCAGCGGCAGCGGCACCGACGGCTGCGAAAGCACCGGGGCCAGGACGGCGTCGTCGACCGCGGCGGCCAGCGCGAAACCGCCGGTGAAGCATTGGCCGATCACGCCGACCCCCTTGCCCGGGGTCGACGCGTTGAGGTCACGGGCCAGCGCGCGCAGGAACATCGACACCGGCCGCTGCTTGTTCGTCGC
Organism: Mycobacterium sp. E3251; assembly: GCF_001666835.1. Lineage (GTDB taxonomy): Bacteria > Actinomycetota > Actinomycetes > Mycobacteriales > Mycobacteriaceae > Mycobacterium. The sequence continues at coordinate 4,292 of NZ_LZJF01000147.1, forward strand.
GAAGGCCGCGAATTCTTTTGCCACACAAGCCCGACTGATCGAGGAGGCGATGTAGCCGACCGTCTTGGGTTTGCCCGGCTCACCGAACAGCGACGGCATGACGACGGTGAAGCCGTTGTCCACCAGGTGATTGCCCAGGGCCAGCACACCGGGATGGATCCCGGGTATCTCGGGAATCAGCACCACCCCCGGGCCGCTGCCCTTGCGGTAGACGTCATGGGTGTAGCCGCCTGCGCTGAACGGTGCCACCGACCATCCGGACAGATCTGCTTGGGGTGCGGTCACGCTCGGCCTTCCTTCAGCGCGCGGGTAACGGCGGCTGCGATTGCGTTGCCGAGGCCAGCGTACGGAATTGATCGGTGTTGCCGGCACCGGTTATCGCGATTTGAGTGGCCCCGGTCGGGCCGGTGAGCCGGGTGGTCCACACCGGCTCGGCGTCCGCCCCGCTCTGGCCGGAGCCGTTGTAGACCACCCAGTTGGTCCCGGCGACGTCGACCGTTCCGGCCGGATACGCCGACGAATGGATCGAGCCCACCAGCTTGTCCTCGTCGGCGTTGCTCTGGGTGAGGCTCAGATACATCCCGGTCGGGCTGATATAGCCGACGACCGAGGTCGCCGCGTTCAGCCGTTGACCGGTCGAGGGATCGGTGCGGCCGCCCTGGATGCCGCCGCGGCTGCCGGAGTTGGCCTGCCAGCCGGTGGGCAACTTGGGCAGCCGAATGGGAAAGCCGAGCGTCGCGGCGTCGGCCCGCAACGCCGCCGGCGCGTCGTAGGACGGGACCGCGCCCTGGTGGCTGCCGGGCTGAAACGAGCACATGCCCACCAGACCGGCCAGCAGGATGCACCCGATGACCAGCGGCATCAGTGACCAGAACATGTCACGGCCGTCCTGCAGCAACCGCGGTTTGGCCGGCTTGGCAGCCGGTCCGGCCGCCGGGGCCGGCTCGCCGGCCACCTGGGCCTCCGAGCTGGCATTCAGCGGCGACTCTTCGGTCATCCCCCGAGTATCCCAGTTCCAGCAGACCGATCCGCTTCTGGGACAATCTCCAACCATGACAGTTAAGGGCGACCGCCCATCTGGACGGCCACGTGGTGAGGCGCCGGACCGCAACCTGGCCCTGGAACTGGTCCGGGTGACCGAGGCCGGCGCCATGGCCGCCGGGCGCTGGGTGGGCCGCGGCGACAAGGAGGGCGGCGACGGCGCGGCCGTCGACGCGATGCGCGAGCTGGTCAACTCGGTGTCGATGCGCGGCGTGGTGGTCATCGGCGAGGGCGAGAAGGACAACGCGCCGATGCTCTACAACGGCGAGGAGGTCGGCAACGGCGATGGCCCGGAGTGCGACTTCGCCGTCGACCCGATCGACGGCACCACGCTGATGAGCAAGGGCATGCCCAACGCCATCTCGGTCCTGGCGGTGGCCGAACGTGGGGCGATGTTCGACCCGTCGGCGGTGTTCTACATGAACAAGATCGCCGTCGGGCCCGAGGCCGCCCACGTGCTGGACATCACCGCGCCGATCTCCGAGAACATCAAGGCCGTCGCGAAGGCGAAGAGCCTGTCGGTGCGCGACATGACGGTCTGCATCCTGGACCGGCCCCGGCACGCCCAGCTGATCGAGGACGTCCGCGCGACCGGTGCCCGCATCCGGCTGATCACCGACGGCGACGTCGCCGGCGCGATCTCGGCCTGCCGGTACCTGTCGGGCACCGACATGCTGGCCGGGATCGGCGGCACCCCGGAGGGCATCATCGCCGCCGCCGCCATCCGCTGCATGGGCGGGGCGATCCAGGCGCAGCTGGCGCCCAAGGACGACGAGGAACGCCAGAAGGCGATCGACGCCGGCCACGACGTCGACCGTGTGCTGACCACCGAGGACCTGGTGTCCGGCGAGAACGTGTTCTTCTGCGCCACCGGGGTCACCAACGGCGACCTGCTCAAGGGCGTGCAGTACTACCCCGGCGGCTGCACCACCCAGTCGATCGTGATGCGTTCGAAGTCGGGAACTGTCCGCATGATCGAGGCCTATCACCGGCTTTCGAAGCTCAACGAGTACTCCGCGATCGACTTCACCGGCGATAGCACTGCCGCCTATCCCCTGCCCTAGACCCGGAATCACGCCCTTAAAGACAAGGACTGCTACCTATGGCCGACAGTGCCACCGATACCGAATACCGCATCGAACACGACACCATGGGCGAGGTGCGGGTGCCCGCAAAGGCGTTGTGGCGCGCGCAAACCCAGCGCGCCGTGGAGAACTTTCCCATCTCGGGCCGGGGCCTGGAGCGCACCCAGATCCGCGCCCTGGGCCTGCTGAAGGGCGCCTGCGCGCAGGTCAACAAGGACCTCGGGTTGCTGGCACCGGAGAAGGCGGACGCCATCATCGCCGCGGCCGCCGAAATCGCCGACGGCCAACACGACGACCAGTTCCCCATCGACGTCTTCCAGACCGGGTCGGGCACCAGCTCCAACATGAACACCAACGAGGTGATCGCAAGCATCGCCGCCAAGGCCGGTGTCACGGTGCACCCCAACGACGACGTGAACATGTCGCAGTCGTCGAACGACACCTTCCCGACCGCCACCCACATCGCGGCGACCGAGGCGGCGGTGCGCCACCTGATCCCGGCGCTCGAGGTGTTGCACGAAGCGCTGGAGAGCAAGGCCCGCGAGTGGCAGACGGTGGTCAAGTCGGGCCGCACCCACCTGATGGACGCCGTTCCGGTGACCCTCGGCCAGGAATTCAGCGGGTACGCCCGTCAGATCGAGGCCGGGATCGAGCGGGTGCGCGCGACGCTGCCGCGGCTGGGCGAGCTGGCGATCGGCGGCACCGCGGTGGGGACCGGGCTCAACGCTCCCGACGGCTTCGGCGCCAAGGTGGTCGAGACGCTGATCGCCTCCACCGGCCTGAACGAACTCCGCACGGCCGCCAACTCTTTCGAGGCTCAAGCGGCGCGCGACGGTCTGGTCGAGGCCTCCGGCGCGCTGCGCACCATCGCGGTGTCGCTGACCAAAATCGCCAACGACATCCGCTGGATGGGATCGGGCCCGCTGACCGGCCTGGCCGAAATCCAACTGCCGGACCTGCAGCCGGGCAGCTCGATCATGCCGGGCAAGGTCAATCCCGTTCTGCCGGAAGCGGTTACGCAGGTGGCCGCCCAGGTGATCGGCAATGACGCCGCGGTGGCCGTCGGTGGCTTGTCCGGTGCCTTCGAGCTCAACGTCTACATCCCGATGATGGCCCGCAACATCCTCGAGTCGTTCAAGCTGCTGACCAACGTGTCGAGGCTGTTCGCGGACCGGTGCATCACCGGCCTGGTCGCCAACGTCGATCACCTGCGGGAGCTCGCCGAGTCGTCGCCGTCGATCGTGACGCCGTTGAACTCGGCGATCGGCTACGAGGAGGCCGCCGCGGTGGCCAAGCAGGCCCTCAAGGAGCGCAAGACGATTCGCCAGACCGTGATCGACCGCGGCCTGATCGGCGAGAAGCTCTCCGAAGAAGAACTGGACCGCCGCCTGGATGTCTTGGCGATGGCCAAGGTCAAGCCGGCGAAATAGGCGGGTGGTGCAGCGATGACGGCTCCTCCCGGCGGCCCCTACGGCCAGGGCCCTTACGGAAATCCGTATGGGCAGCAGCCTTATTGGGGCGGCCAGCCCCAGGGCGGCCAGCCCCAGGGCGGCCCGCCACCGTACCCGCCCACCGGCCCGTTTCAGTATCCGCCCCAGGGGTATCCGCAACCGGGACAGCAGTTCCCGCCCGGGCCGTACCCGCCCGGGCCCCCGCCCGGCGGCCCCGGCTCGAAGCTGCCCTGGCTCATCGTCGGTGGCCTCGTCATCCTGGCCGTCATCGCGCTCGTGGCGACCCTGGTTGTGATGCGCGGCGGCAGCCACGGCCGGTCCCCGGCCGCCGGGCCGTCGTCGACCACCAGCACCACCAGCCAACCCAAGGGTCAGCAGACCGCCACCGATTGCACCCCGAACGCGTCCGGAGGCGAGGTACCGCGAACCGACTCGATCGCCGCCGGCAAGCTCTCGTTCCCCGCCAGCTCGGTGCCGCCCAACTGGACGGTGTTCTCCGACGACCAGAACCCGAACCTGATCGGCGCCGTGGGCGTCGCCCAGGAGGTGCCCGGGGCCAGCCAGTGGATGATGACGGCGGAGGTCGGTGTCAGCAACTTCGTCTCCAGCATGGACGTCACCGCCCAGGCGTCGAAGTTGTTGCAGTGCATCGCCAACGGGCCCGGATACGCGAACGCGCAGCCCACGCTCGGTCCGGTGAAGACGTCGTCGATCACCGTCGACGGGACCAAGGCCGCCCGCGCCGACGCCGACGTCACGATCGCGGACCGCACCCGCAACGTCAAAGGCGACTCCGTCACCGTCATCGCCGTCGACACCAAGCCGGTCACCATGTTCGTCGGCAGCACACCCATCGGTGACAGCGCCTCCGCGGACATCATCGGCCGGATCATCGCGGCGCTGAAGGTCGCGAAGTCCTGACGCGGCCCGCCTAGGCCGGCGCCGAGACGTGGGTGGCTTCGGATCGCCCCCGCAGAACGGTGGAATAGCACTCGGCCCAATGCGCCGCCTCGGCTTCGTCCGCCCGCTCGATGGCCCCCGCGGCACACAGGATCCGCCGGTCGGCGGTCTTGGCGAGGTCCGCCAGCCGCGCGGCCTCGTTGACCGCGTCGCCGATCACCGTGTATTCGTACCGGTTTTCGGCGCCGATGTTCCCGGCGAAGACGCGGCCCGCCGAGACGCCGATGCCGAAATCGACCGGTAGCCGGCGCAGTTGGGTGCCCAGGGCGCGGGCGGTCGCCAGGGCGGCCGACGCCGGCTCGCCGGTCGGCAACGGCGCACCGAAGACGGCTAGGGCAGCATCCCCGGCGAATTTGTTGATCAGTCCGTTGTGGTCATCGACGGCGTTGACGACGATGCGGAAGAAATTGTTGAGGATCTCGGCAACCACTTGCGGGGGACGGCTTTCCGCCAGTTGCGTCGAGCCCACCAGGTCGATGTAGAGGACCGCCGCCTCGACCACGTCTCCCGACAGCGATGCGCCCTCGTCGATGGCGCGCTGGGCGACGTCCGCCCCGACGTGGCGCCCGAACAGGTCGCGCAACCGGTCGCGCTCGGCCAGCCCGGCCACCATGCGATTGAAACCCGTTTGCAGACGCCCGATTTGCGAGCGCTCATACGCACCGACGTAGGTCCCGATACGGCCGTGTTCGACCTCCGCCATCGCGTCGACCACCTCGCCGAGTGGATCGGAAATGGATCGCGACGTCAAGATCATGGTCGGAAATCCGAGCACCAGCGCCGCCAGGGACACCACCAGGATCGGCACATCCAGCGATGCGGACTTCTCGATGAGCCACCCATAAGAGCGAAGGACGACCAGGGTTGCGATCACCCCGATGGGGAAGGCGCTGCACAGAAACCACAGCAGGACCAGTCGCGCGTACACGCCTGGCACGGCCATCCGCGGCTCGCAGCCCAGCGTGGCGGCGCGCATGATGGGGCGCAGGACGCGCTGCGCCAGCAGCATCGCGGTGCCGGCGGCGGCCGGTCCGCCGAGCAGCACACCGAGCGCGATGGGCAGCAGCAGCTGCGCCCCGCCGCCCAGGTTGAGCAACATGAAGATTCCGCCGCTGACGCCCCAGGCCCCGAACAGGATCGCCGACTGGCGGCCGGGCAGCTTCATCGCGGCCTCGCGCTGCTCCTGACTGGGTTCGGCGCCGGCCGCGTACCAGCGCAGCGTCGGGGCCGCGCTCAGGATCGCGGCGGCCGCGACGCCGACGATGCCCAACAGAACGAGCACGACCACCGCCGCGGTGTTGGCCCGCGCGAAATCGATGTTGGCCCCGACCGAGGTGTGGCCCCGCAAAGGGATCAAGATGGCGGCCGCTTCGATGACGGCCAGGAAGTAGGACAGGGCAAGGTCGGCCCCATATTCAATCGCCAACCGGCGGGCGGACTTTCGTTGCGCCGCCGACGAGGGCGGCCTGCGATTCCATAGCCCGGCGGCCGCGCGGGCCCACCGGCTGGTGCTAGGCACCGTTGTTCGGGCCGCCCGAGTTCTGGCCTGGGATGTCGGTGATCGGGAAGTTGGGCATCGGCTTGGGCGAGGACGTGTTGGGCAGCGGCGGGATGTCACCGGGCGGGATGTCGTGGAGTTCGTTCGCCGGCGGCCCGTTCTCACGGCCGCCGTAGCTACTCCCCGGAGCCCGCGGGCCCAGCAGTTCGCTGACCGTCACCATCCGGTAGCCGTTGGCCTTGAGCACCGGAATGAATTGGTAGACCAGGTCGACGGTGCTCGAGTAGGTGTCATGGAACAACACCACCGAACCCGGCTTGATATACGTCATCAGCATGTACCGCGTCGCCGCGGTGTTCGAGTCGTTCGCCCAGTCGAAAGGAATGACGTCCCAGAGGATTTCGGCCAGCCCGAGACGGCCCGCCGTCTGGCGCACGGCGTCGTTGGACAGCCCGCCGGCCGGTCGATACAGGTTGGGGGTCCGACCGGTGGCGGCGGCGATCGCGTCGTTGGCCTTGGAGAACTGGGCGGCGATGTCTTCGGGTGGGATCGTCACCATGTTGGGGTGTTCCCAGGTGTGGTTGCCGATCTCCATCCCGGCGTCGGCGACCTGCTTGGCCCCCGCGGGGTTCGCGGCCACCTTGTTGCCGATCTCGAAGAACGTGGCCTTCGCGTCGTTGTCCTTCAGGATCTGCAGCAGGCGGCCATCGAATGGGCTGGGTCCGTCGTCGAACGTCAGCGCGACACACTTGACCACCGAGCAACTGAGGTTGTCGGCGCGCGTCACGTGACCGGTCAGCCCCCCGATCACCAGCACCGCAACCGCTGCGACGACACCGACAACCGTGCGCCAATAGCGCCAGGCCTGGCTGTCGGGTCTTTTCGGCACCGTCGAAGTTTATCGAACGCGTGGCCAGGCGAGATGCGCCGTCACTGCGGCCCGGCGATCTCCTCGAGCATCTCGGTGACCAGCGCGGCAATCGGCGATCGCTCGCTGCGCAACAGCGTGATGTGGGCGAACAAGGGGTGGCCTTTGAGCTTCTCGATCACCGCGGCGACCCCGTCGTGCCGGCCGACCCGCAGGTTGTCGCGCTGAGCGATGTCGTGCGTCAGCACCACCCGCGACCCGGCTCCCAGCCTGGACAGCACCGTCAGCAAGACGTTGCGTTCCAGCGACTGGGCCTCGTCGACGATGACGAACGAGTCGTGCAGCGACCGGCCGCGAATGTGCGTCAGCGGCAGCACCTCGAGCATGCCCCGGGAGAGCACCTCTTCCAGCACGGCCGGGCTGGCCAGTCCCTCGAGCGTGTCGAAGACCGCCTGCGCCCAGGGGCCCATCTTCTCGCTCTCGCTGCCGGGCAGGTAACCCAGCTCCTGGCCGCCCACGGCGTACAGCGGGCGGAACACCACCACCTTGCGCTGGGTGCGCCGTTCCAGCACGGCCTCCAGCCCCGCGCACAGCGCCAGCGCCGACTTACCTGTGCCGGCTTTGCCGCCCAGCGAGACGATGCCCACCGACTCGTCGAGCAGCAGGTCGAGTGCCACCCGCTGTTCGGCGGACCGGCCGCGCAGGCCGAACGCCTCGCGGTCACCGCGCACCAGTTGCACGCGTTTGTCCGCGTTGACCCGGCCCAGCGCGTGCGAGCTGCCACCGAGCAGCCGAATGCCGGTGTGGCAGGGCAGGTCTCGTGCTTCGGTCAGATCGATCTCACCCTCGGCGAACAGCGCGTCAATGTCTTCGGTGGCGGTCTCGATCTCACGCATCCCCGACCATCCGGAGGCCACCACGTCTTGCGCGTGGTACTCGTCGGCGGCCAGCCCCACCGCGGCGGCCTTGACGCGAAGCGGAATGTCCTTGCTGACCAACGTCACTCGCTTGCCTTCGGCGGCAAGGTTGGCGGCGCAGCTCAAAATACGGCAGTCGTTGTTGTCGCTGCGGAAACCGGCGGGCAGCACCGCGGGGTCGGTGTGGTTGAGCTCGACGTGAAGCGTACCGCCTTGCGTCCCAACGGGAATGGGCTGATCGAGCCGTCCGTGCAGGAGTCGGAGATCGTCGAACAGGCGCAACGCCTGACGGGCAAACCAACCCAGCTCGTGGTGATGCCGTTTGGCTTCGAGTTCGCTGATCACCACCAGTGGGACCACCACCTCGTGTTCGGCGAACCGGCTGCACGCCCAGGGGTCGGACAGCAGCACGGAGGTGTCGATCACGTAGGTCCGGATTTCGGTCACGTAGCGCTCCTCGAGCGGGATGAGCCCGCGCGGACCCGCACAGGCATGTCGGCGGGAACTGCGACACCAGGACCGGGGCCGGTCCTTCCGTTGTGGTGACGGGAGGTGCCGCCCTGGCAGCTGAGCATGACGCTGACCATCGAGATCGACGCTACTCTCGTCGCCGCTTTGCAGCAGCGCAGGCGCGCCGACGACGGCGCCGCGCGCGAAGATCGGCTAGGCGATGACGAACTGCTTGAGGGCGGGCTCGTCGGCCACACCCCATGCGGTGATGCGATCCGAGATCGCCTGCCGCAGCTGCTGTTGGTCGAAGATGCCCGCGGCGGCAACGTTGCGCAGCTTCTCCCGATAGGAGTCGATGTCGGCGCCGGGCACCTGCAGATCGGCCGCTCGGGCCGCGATGGCCGCGATGGTTTCGTCCCGGGTGTAGGAGAGGCAGTGCTCGACCAGGTTGGAGAAGAAGAGTTCGTGCCGCCGCTCGTCGCGCGCGATGCGGTCGATGAGCCCGGCCAGGATGGGCTCCTCGAGCTTGGCCGCCAGGTTCTCGCAGAAGACGGCGTGGGTGCACTCGGTGAGCGCCATGTACACCAGGGTCTCGACCTGCGTGTAGGTGTCGGCGCGGTAGCCCTTCATCACGTACTGGACGCGCGCCTCCTCGTTGGCGGTCGGGTCGACCTCGCGGGTGACCACCAGGTACTCGCGCAGCGCGATGGCGTGCAGGTGCTCCTCCGCGGTCCACCGGCCCAACCAGCGGCCCCACCAGTCTTCGAGGATGAAGTGCTCGACGAGCTCGCGGTGGTGCCCGGCCAGGTTGTCCTTGAGCAGCAGCAGGATCTCGCACGCGTCCGTGAACTCCCGGGGCAGCGTCGCGTCGGACGGCTCCCAGTCACGTCCGCCGAGGAACGCGAAGTTCTCGCCCCGGTCGAACGGCACGTAGTCGTGAGCGAACCAGAGTTCCTCGGTGTTCAGGTGGCGGTCCATGTTGGCTTCGCACACCGGCTCGAGTTCCAGGGTCAGCGCGTTAGCGACAGGTTTCTGTGCCATGCGGTTACTGTAACTCGCGTACACAGGTTCGTGAAATCACCCGGCCCGTGTCGCGACAACTGGTGACTTTGGTCCTTTGCCGGCCCTTACGCCGCGTCTAGCGGTCGACCAGCGTCCAGTCCTCGAGGCCGTCGTACAGCGGGAAATCCCTGGCCAGGCGCGTCACGCGCTGCCGCAGCGCGGACAGATCCGCCCCGCTGCCCGCCGCAAGCGCGGTGGCGATGACGTCGGCAACCTCGGTGAACTCCGCATCCCCGAAGCCGCGGGTCGCCAACGCCGGCGTGCCCACCCGAAGGCCCGACGTCACCATCGGCGGCCGCGGGTCGTTGGGGACCGCGTTGCGGTTGACCGTGATGCCGATCTCGTGGAGCAGG
>NZ_LZJF01000148.1 GCF_001666835.1 Mycobacterium sp. E3251
GAGGCTTACAGCCGACCCTCGCGTCGCAGCAGGTCCTGGGCGGACAAGCCGCCGCCCGAACGCCGGCGCTGGCGCGGCCCCCCGCCCCGGGGCCGACCACACCGCCAGTACCACCGTCCGGCGGGGAAACCCGGGCGATCCCGTTGCCCCCCAACCGTTCTGACGACAAGGACGACACCGTCGAACCCACCACCGCCTTCCCGCGGCCGGAGGGAAACGAGTCCGACGCGGCCACGGAAAAGATCAACGCCCGCGGTGAAAACGGCGACCCGCGCCGGCGCCGGCGGGGCGGCATTGGCCGGCCGCTCGTGGGCCGGGTGGTGCGCCGGGTTGGCGGGGGCGGCGTTGGGCACCGAGAGGCGCGTCGTCTTGGCCTCCGTCGGCTGCCGGGTCTGCAAACGCGTGGTGTTGGCGGCGTCGGCCGGGGGCACCGCAGCGCGCGACGCCGCGCCCGCGGGCACTTCCGTGCCGGGCTTGGGTTCGGCCGGTCCGGGACGGGTCGCGCGCGACGGCTCGAGGGCCGCGGGGTGCGTGGGGTCGTGCGGCGGTCGCGGCGTGGCGGCGACCAGGCTGGCCGCCACGGGGGGCCGAGCGGGGCGCCCGTTGAGGGTCGGCCGCTTGCGCTCGTCGGGCAGGTCGATCTCGCCCAGCCCGATCTTGTTCTGCAGGCGCCTCGCCCAGCGCGGGGCCCACCAGCAGTCGTCGCCGAGCAGCTTCATCACCGACGGCACCAGGAACATCCGGACCACGGTGGCGTCCAGCAACAGGGCCGCCATCAGGCCGAACGCCAGGTATTTCATCAGCACCAGGTCGGAGAACACGAACGAACCGGCGACGACGGCCAGGACCAGCGCCGCGGCCGTGATCAGCCGCCCGGTCGTCGCGGTGCCGATCCGGATGGCCTCGGCCGTCGACATACCGCGTTCGCGCGCCTCGACCATGCGGGACACCAGGAACACCTCGTAGTCGGTGGCCAGGCCGAATCCGACGGCGACAACCAGTGCGATCACCACCACCATCAGCGGCGTTGGCGTGAAGTTCAGCACGCCCGATAGGTGCCCGTCGACGAAGATCCACGTCAGGATGCCCATCGTGGAGCCCAGCGTCAGCGCGCTCATCACCGCGGCCTTGACCGGCAACACCACGGATCCGAACGCCAAGAACATCAACAGCATGGTCGCGCCCAGCAGCAGCACCAGCATCAGCGGAGCCTTGTCGAACAGGCTGTGAATGCTGTCCTGTTCCAGGGCCGGCGTGCCGCCGACATAGAGATTGAGCCCCTTCGGGGGGTTCACGGCCCGTAGTTCGGCGATCTTCTTGGCGGCATCGTTCTTGTTGACCAGGCCGTTCTGGATCACCCGCACCGAGCCGTCCTTGGGCACGGTCGTTCCATTGGGGCCGGCGACGCAGGGGTTGCCGGCGATGGCCGGACACGGCCGTTCCTGCCACTGCTTGTCGGTGAACCCGTTGATCCCGGCGATCCGGTTGCGGATGTCGGCCACCTGCTGGTCGGTGACCTTGCTGCCGTTGGTGCTCTGGATCACCATGGTCAGCTGTTCGGTCCGGTAGCCGGGGAACTGCTTATCGAAGTGCTCCTGGGCCAGGCGCACCGAATTGTTGGGCGGCAAATACTTTTCGCTCATGCCGCCGAACGACAGGTTGCCCAGCGGGATGACCAGCAGGATCATGCCGACCGCGATCGGGATGGCGAAGGCCAGCGGTCGCTTCATCACCCAGTTGACCAGCTTGCCCCAGAAGCCGGCCTCGACCTCTTCGCGCGTCTTGGTCTTCTGCAGCCGGTCCGCGAGCCAGTTCAGGTAGGCGCGCGACCACTTCCAGTTCCGCAGGAACGGCACCCGGAACGCGGTCCGCACCCCCAGCGCGTCGACGTGGCGGCCCAGGATGCCCAGGCAGGCCGGCAGGAAGGTGATCGAGAGCAGCGCCGCAAGCCCCACCGCGGCGAAGATCGCATAGGTCAGCGAATGCACGAAGCCCTGCGGCAACACCAGCAGGCTGGCGCTGGACGCGATGATCAGCACCGCGGAGAACGTCACCGTGCGCCCGGCCGTCATCACGGTTCTTCGCACCGCGGCCTCGGTGTCGTAGCCTTCGGCGATCTCCTCCCGGAACCGGCTCACCACGAACAGGCCGTAGTCGATCGCGATACCCAGGCCGATCAGGGACACCACCGGCTGGGCGAAGAAGTGCACCGGCCCGAACACGGCGACCAGGCGCAGGATGCCGAGCGAGCCGGCGATGCTCAGCCCGCCCACGATGGCCGGCAGGCCGGCGGCGACGGCGCCCCCGAAGACCAGGAACAACACGACGGCCACCAGCGGCACCGCGAGGACCTCCATACGACGCTGGTCGGTCGCGATGGTGCCGGTCAGTGCGTTGGCGATCGGTTCCAGGCCGGCCAGTTCCACCGCGCCGCCGTTGAGCTTCTGCAGACCCGGCGCGATGGCCTTGTAGTTATTGAGGATCGTGTCGTCGTCGTCGCCCTTGAGGGGGATGGACACGAAGGTGTGCTTCTTGTCCTCGCTGACCATGCCCTTGATCAGGGGGTTGGTGCTGTCGGGCGCGGCCAGCCAGCCGGCCCAGCCGACGACCTGATCGGGGTGGTCGGTCTTGAACTTGTTGAGTTCGCCGACGACTTTGTCCCGCCACGCCGCATCGTTGACCGTCTGCCCGTTGGGAGCCGTGAAGGTGGCCACCACGTGGCTGGTGCGGTCGCGGCCGTAGGTCTGGTCGCCCAGCACCGAGGCCTTCACCGATTGGCTGCCCTCGTCGTAGAAGCCGCTCTGTGTGACATGCTTGCCGAGGCTCATCCCGAACACGCCACCCAGCAGGCACAGAGCTACCGTGACCCCGATAACGATGTACCGGTAGCGGTACACAGTTCGACCCCACCAGGCGAACACGCAAGCTCCTTACTGGATCGTTAACGACCCGCACGGTACCTTTCGGTTTTTCAAGCCAGTGTCACACACGCGCGGTCAACAGAGCGGACAGCGGCCGGAACGGCTGCAGCCATGCTCCCTGGTCAGGCAGCGAATCTAGGCCGATTCGCGGCAAGGGCTCCCGGAACACACCGCTGATGTCTTCCAGGTCGACAAAATCCAAGGTATCCGACGCTAGCGCCCAACTCGCATGTTCGCGAAATCCGATGACTTGAACGGTGACCCCGGAGCGTGCTATCTCCTCCAACGGTTGACGAAACGCCTGGCCGTCGGCCGAAGCCACCACCAGCGCCGCCAGCCCTTCGCTACGTCGCAGTTCGATGTGGGCGAGCATGTCGCGGTCGACGTCGCTGTCCTCGTCGATCTTCGGTTTGGCGAAGACCGCGAACCCCACGTTCCGAAGGGCGTCCACCCAGGGGCGGACGACGTCGGCGCTGCCCGGTGCGATGTTGGTGAAGACGGTGGCCTCGGGTTCGACCACGACACCGGGCCGGCCGGCACTGATCTCGGCCGTGCGCGCCAGCAACCAGCGCCCCAGCGCGTCGAACCGCGGGCGCTCCAGCGCGGTGGGGCGTCGGCCCAGGATCGACCCGAGCCCCATGTCGAGGTTGGGCGCGTCCCACACCAGCAACACACGTCCGCCCGGCGGTGTGAAGCTTCCGAGCGCATCGTCGGGCAACGCCGGCAAAGGTTCAGCTGCAGCGGTCTGTTCTTCCGCCAGGCTCATGGTCATCGCCTACTCATGTCGTAGCCAGATGAATTCGGTCACGGCGCTGCCCGCCTCGTGGGCCTTCGTCTCGTATTTCGTGGTCGGCCGCACCACCGAGATCGGCAGCTGCTCGCCGGGGTCGACGCGACGCAACCGAGGCTCGGCGTCGCCGACCTCGCCGATGTGTTCGGCGTACCCGGGGTGGTCCGTCGCGGCGTGCAGGACACCACCAGGGAGTAACCGGTCGGCGATGAGGCCAATCGTGCCCGGTTGCAGAAACCGGCGCTTGTGGTGACGGGCCTTGGGCCAGGGATCGGGAAAGAACACGCGTACGCCCGTCAGCGAACCGGACGGGATCAGCCGCTGCAGCACCTCGACGCCGTTGCCGCGGATCAAGCGGACGTTGCCGACCCCCTCGCGGTCGATCGCGCACAGCAGTTGTGCCAGCCCCCGCTTGTAGATTTCCACCGCGATCACGTCGACATCGGGCTCATCCTTGGCCATCGCCAGCGTGGATATGCCGCTCCCGCAACCGATTTCGAGCACCAGCGGCGCCTGGCGGCCAAACCAGGCGCGGGTGTCCAGCCGGGGCTCCCCGCCGCCCTCGCCTTCCCCGCCCGGAGAGCCCAGGGATAGGCCCAGCTCCGGCCACAGCCGTTCCCAGGTCTGCCGCTGAGCGTCGGAAAGCGCGGATCTTCGGGAGCGAAAGGTCGATGCCGGAAGGTAGCGCTGGCCGCGACGGTCGTCCGACTCCTCCTCAGGCGCGTCGGGAACCACTCCCGCCCGGGGTTGCGCATGCATTTGTCCATGGTGGCCCATAAAGGAGTGATGTAGCCGCCCCTGGTCCAGATTGATACCCAACAGTTGCCTTCAGCTGGTAACAGTCAGACGGTGGCTCGCATCAAAGTGACGTAAGTGCCACCATTCGGTGGGACCCGACCGGCCCCCGGGTCGGATCCATCGAACCGAAGGCAGATCATGAGGGGACGATGAACGGACAAGGGCACCAGGAATTCGTCGACGCGCTGGCGCGGTTCGCCGCCGGGCACGCCGACCCGCGCGTGACGGCCGTCGCCGAGCGGACGTCCGCGCCCCTGCGTTCGCTGATCAGGGGACGCCGCGGCGTCGGGTGCGCCACGGTAGCGCGGGCGCTGGACCGCGCCGGAGCCGCCGTGGGGATCGCGGTGACGACCGCCGGCGGTCGCGAAGCCGACGTGGTCGTGCACGTGACCGCCGAGGTGGTCAAGCCGGAGGACATCGACGCGATCACCGCCGCCGGACGCCCGGTGGTGGCGGTGCTGAACAAGGCGGACCTGGCCGGGTCCCTCGCCCGCGGGGATGGGCCGATCGCGGCAGCGCGGATGCGTTGCGCGGAGCTTGCCGACCTGGTGGGCGTGCCCATGGTGCCGATGGCCGGCCTGCTCGCCGTCGCCGCGGTCGACGACCTGGACGCCTCACTGTGGTCGGCGCTGCGGACGCTGGCCGCGCACCCCGGGGTGGCCGCCTCCCTCGACGGCTCGTTCGCAGGGTTCATGGCGGCGGACAACCCGGTGCCGGCCGACGTGCGGCTGCGCCTGCTGCACACCCTGGACCTGTTCGGCATCGCGCTCGCGGTCGCCGCGCTACGGCAGGGCCGGACGGCCGCGCAGGTGCGGGCCCTGCTGCGCCGGACGAGCGGTATCGACGCCGTGCTGTCCCACATCGCGATCGCCGGCGCCGAAGTGCGCTACCAGCGGGTGCTGGACGCCGTCGCGGCGTTGGAGGCGCTGGCGGTCGGCTTGGGCGAATCCGCGGAGGCGATCAGCGGGTTCCTGTCCCGCGACGACACGGTGGTCGCCCGGATGGCGGCCGCCGTCGACCTGGCCGAGGCGGCCGGGCTGGACCCGGACCACGTGGAACCGGCTGACTGGGACCGCGACCCGTCCGCGCACCTGCCGCGCGCGGTGCGGTGGCAGCGTTACAGCCGGGCGTCGGCGAGCGAGTTGCACCGCGCCTGTGGGGCCGACATCGCCAGGGGATCGATGCGGCTGTGGTCGCAGGCCTGCGGGTCGCTGCCCGGGGAGCCGCTGGGGGGCTGGCGATGAGCGGCGACAAGCACGACGATCCGGTCGCCCGAGTCGACGCGCTGGTGGCGAGCATCGGTCCGGAGCTGGATGCGCCCGCCATCCACCGCCGCGACGTGGTGCTGGTGACCGGACCGTGGATGGCCGGGGTGACCGCGGTGGCCGCGGCGCTGCGCGAGCGGCTCCCGGAGCACAAGTTCGTCGAGTCGGTGGACCTGGGCCCGGGCGAGGCGCCGACGGCGGTGGTGTTCGTCGTCTCGGCGGCGGCCCACCTCACGCCATCCGACTGCGCGCTACTGGATGCCGCCACCGCACACACCGATGTGGTGGTTCCGGTGGTGTCCAAGATCGACGTGCATCGCGCCTGGCGCGACGTCCTGGCCGCCAACCGCGAAACGCTGGCCGCGCACGCGCCCCGTTACCGCGACGTGCCATGGGTGGGCGCGGCCGCCTTGCCCGACCTCGGCGAGCAGGACGTCGACGACTTGGTGCAGACGCTGTCGGCGCGACTGGCCGACTCCGAGCTCGCACGCCGAAACCGGCTGCGGGCGTGGGAGTTCCGGCTCAAGACCGTCATGCAGCGGTTCGACCGCGACGCCGACGGCGCCGGGCGGCGGGCACGGGTCGACGCGCTGCGCGACGAACGCAGCACGGCGCTGCGGCAGCGGCGCGAGGCGAAGACCGAGCGCACCATCACGTTGCGCGGTCAGATTCAGCAGGCGCGGGTGCAGCTGTCCCACTTCGCGCGCAATCGTTGCTCGTCGGTGCGCAGCGAACTGCAGGAAGACGCCGCGGGGTTGTCCCGGCGCCACATGTCCGGCTTCGAGGCGCACACGCGTGGCCGGTTGGACGAGGTGGTCGCCGAAGTGAACGAGGGCACCGCCACCCACCTCGCGGATGTCGCGCAGGTGGTGGGGGTCGCGACGACCCTGCCGGCCGTCGACGTGCTGCCGACGGTGGACGTCCCGCCGCCCCCGCTGAAATCGCGGCGGCACGAGACCTGGCTGATGATGCTGCTGGGCGCCGGGTTCGGCCTGGGCGTGGCGCTGACCCTGAGCCGGCTGCTGAGCGGGCCGGCCGCTCGGCTCAGTCCAGCGCTGTCCGTCGTCGCGGCGGTGACGTGTGTGGCGATCGGGCTGGCGGTCACGCTGCTGGTGGTCAACATCCGGAGCCTGCTGCGCGACCGGGCGCTGCTGGACCGCTGGGCGGGCGATGTGACCTCTTCGCTGCGGTCGGTGACGGAAGAGTTGGTCGCGACCCGCGTCCTGGTCGCCGAGTCGGTGCTGAGCAAGGCGGTACTGGCCCAGGACGAGGTGGAGAACGCCGAGGTGAGCGGCCAGGTCAGCGCGATCGACCGCGAGCTGCGCGCGCACGCCATGGCCGCGTCGCGGGCCGCCGCCGCCAGGGAGAAGGAGATGCCTACGGTGTTGGCGGCCCTGGACGCCGTGCGTGCAGAACTGGGTGAAGCGGGTATATCTCCTACTGACCATTCGGCCTCGGAGCTGAAAAAAGACGGCGAAACCGAGGCAAACCAAAAACCGGCTTCTAGGAGCGGTGATGGCGATTCTGCCGGAGCTTCTGAATCGTTGTTGTGAGAAGGCTTATACCTGCCCGAGACTTACACGACAAGGTCCTCACGATAACCTGTAGTTAACGCCACCATGTCAACCGTTGTGTGGGCGACCGCATACGCGATAGGCACCCAAAGCAGCCCGAGTACGCAGAAGAATTCAGGAGACTTCGATGACCTCAGCGACCATTCCCGGATTGGACACCGCACCCACGAAGCATCAGGGGCTGCTGTCGTGGGTACGGGAGGTCGCCGAGCTCACTCAGCCCGAGCGCGTGGTGTTCACGGATGGTTCCGCCGAAGAGTTCGATCGGCTCGCCGCCCACCTGGTCGAGGCGGGCACGTTCACGAAGCTGAACGAGAAGAAGCACCCCAACTCCTACCTGGCGTTGTCCGACCCGTCCGATGTTGCGCGGGTGGAGTCGCGGACCTTCATCTGCTCCGAGCGCGAGATCGACGCCGGCCCCACCAACAATTGGATGGAACCGGCCGAGATGCGGGCCTTGATGACCGACCTGTACCGCGGCTGCATGCGCGGCCGCACCATGTATGTGGTGCCGTTCTGCATGGGCCCGCTCGGCGCGGACGACCCCAAGCTGGGCGTGGAAATCACCGACTCCGAGTACGTCGTCGTGTCCATGCGCACCATGACCCGGATGGGCAAGGCGGCCCTGGAGAAAATGGGCGACGACGGGTTCTTCGTCAAGGCGCTGCACTCGGTGGGCGCCCCGCTGGAGCCCGGGCAGCAGGACGTGCCGTGGCCCTGCAACGACACCAAATACATCACCCACTTCCCGGAGACCCGCGAGATCTGGAGCTACGGCTCCGGTTACGGCGGCAACGCGCTGCTGGGTAAGAAGTGCTACTCGCTGCGCATCGCGTCGGCGATGGCCCACGACGAGGGCTGGCTGGCCGAGCACATGCTGATCCTCAAGCTGATCTCCCCGGAGAACAAGGCGTACTACTTCGCCGCGGCCTTCCCGTCGGCGTGCGGCAAGACCAACCTCGCGATGCTGCAGCCCACCATTCCGGGCTGGCGCGCCGAGACCCTGGGCGACGACATCGCCTGGATGCGGTTCGGCAAGGACGGCCGGCTGTACGCGGTCAACCCCGAGTTCGGTTTCTTCGGGGTGGCGCCGGGCACCAACTGGAAGTCCAACCCCAACGCCATGCGCACGATCGCCGCGGGCAACACCGTCTTCACCAACGTCGCGCTCACCGACGACGACGAGGTGTGGTGGGAAGGCCTGGAGGGCGAGCCGGATCACCTGATCGACTGGAAGGGCAACGACTGGTACATCCGCGAGACGGAAACCAAGGCCGCCCACCCGAACTCGCGCTACTGCACCCCGATGTCGCAATGCCCCATCCTCGCCCCGGAATGGGACGACCCGCAGGGCGTGCCGATCTCGGGCATCTTGTTCGGCGCCCGCCGCAAGACCACGGTGCCGCTGGTGACGCAGGCCCGCGACTGGCAGCACGGGGTGTTCATGGGCGCCACCATGGGCAGCGAGCAGACCGCCGCCGCCGAGGGCAAGGTCGGCACGGTGCGCCGCGACCCGATGGCCATGCTGCCGTTCCTCGGCTACCACGTCGGTGACTACTTCCAGCACTGGCTCGACCTCGGCAAGAACTCCGACGAGTCCAAGATGCCGAAGGTGTTCTTCGTCAACTGGTTCCGCCGCGGCGAGAAGGGCGAGTTCCTGTGGCCGGGCTTCGGCGAGAACAGCCGGGTGCTGAAGTGGATCGTCGACCGCATCGAGCACCAGGCCGGTGGCCAGGACACCCCGATCGGCATCGTGCCGACCGCGGCGGACCTCGATCTGGACGGCTTGGACGTCGAACCCGGAGACGTCGCGAAGGCGCTCGCGGTCAACCCCGACGAGTGGCGCCAGGAGCTTCCGCTGATCGAAGAGTGGTTCGAGTTCGTCGGCGACAAGCTGCCCACGGGCGTCAAGGACGAGTTCGAGGCGCTCAAGCAGCGCCTGGCCGACGCCGACTAGGTCGAGCCCACCTCCGCGCGCCGCGAATCGGGGCTGGCCTTCTTCTCGGCGTACATCAGTTCGTCGGCGCGGGCCAGCAGTTCGTCCACGGTTGCGTGCTCGGCGACGGGTGCCTGGACCAGGCCGATGCTGGCCGAAAGGTGGTAGGGCCGCCCGCCGGTCTCGTTGAAGGAGCGGAACGCCTCGGCGAGCCGGTCTTTGACCGCCGCGGTCCCACTGTCGCTTTCGGTGACCATGACGCAGAATTCGTCACCGCCTAGGCGCGCGACGATGTCGGACTCGCGCCGCACGCTACGCAGCACCTGGGCGACGTCTTTGATCAGGGCGTCGCCCGCATCGTGCCCCTGCTCGTCGTTGACCCGCTTCAGCCCGTCGACGTCCAGGAAGGCGAGCACGCAGTTGTGCCCGAGGTGGTGCGCTCCGCGCAGCTTCTGCTCGGCCAGCAGATAGAAGCCGCGCCGATTGTTGAGCCCGGTCAGTTCGTCGGTGACGGAGAGCCGACTGATCTCCTCGTTGGCACTTTCCAGCGCAGCGGTGCGGTCGCGGACCCGCTGTTCGAGTTCGGCGTAGAGCTGGACGTTTTCCATGGCGATCGACGTCGAATCGGCCAACGCCTGCAGCAGCCGGATCTCCTGCTCGGACGGCGGGTGCCGGTGGGCCCAGTAGTTGCCGATCGCGCCGATCGGTTCGAGCTTGCGGATCGGCACCATCACCAGGCTCTTGACGAACGTTGCGCGGTAAATCCCTTGCGGGATACGCGGATCCCGATAGATGTCCGGGATGATCGCCGCCTCGCGGTTGAGCATCGCCCAACCGCTGATGCACGCTTCGATGGGGAAGCGGCTGCCCTTCCACAGTGGGGCGATGGCGTCTTCGTCGGCGTAATAGCACTTGTCGTCGTCGCGCAGCACGAGCGTGGCTCCGTCACAGCCGGTGAGCTCGCGCGCCGACGACCGGACGATGCGCTGGATTTCGGACAGGCTGCGCGCCAACGACAATTCCTGGACCGCCTCGAGCAGGCGCTCCATGCCGTCCACGTAGTCGTAGACGCCGAGCCGATCGGTGGCGGAGCAGCATGGCGCGGGCGCGGGGAGGCGCTCGGCGTCCATGCACACCTCCGTAGGAGACCGGCCGGGGTGTGAGGCCGGCGTCGTCACGGCACGGTACCTTACCCGGATCGGGGCCGCACCTGCGCCGATCCGGTCGATCGGTCCGGCGGCCACGACCACTTGACACCCGTCAAGTTTTTCGGCGGTACAGTCTGCGCATGCAGATTCGCGAGTACCTCGGCGCCGGTAAGCCCGCCGTCATTCTTCACCCGTCCGGAACGGTCATCACCTTCGACGAGCTGGAGGCGCGGGCCAACCGGCTGGCGCACTATTTCCGGCGGGCCGGCCTCGTCGAGGGCGACGCCGTCGCGATCCTGATGGAGAACAACGAACACATGCACGCGGTCATGTGGGCGGCGCGCCGCAGCGGTCTGTACTACGTCCCGATCAACACCCACCTGACCGCGGCCGAGGCCGCCTACATCGTCGACAACAGTGCCGCCAAGGCGATCATCGGATCGGCGGCGCTGCGCAAGACGTGTGAGAACCTGGCCGAGCATCTTCCCGGGGGCCTGCCCGAGCTGCTGCTGATCGCGGATGACGATCTCGATGGCTGGCAGCGCTACCCCGAATGCGTTGCGGGCGAGCCGGACACCCCGATCGACGATGAACGCGAGGGCGATCTGCTGCAGTATTCGTCGGGCACCACCGGCCGGCCCAAGGGCATCAAACGCGAACTGCCCCACGTGCCGCCGTCCGAGGCGCCCGGCATGATGTCGGCCCTGGTCAGCTTCTGGATGAACCCGGACTCGATCTATCTGAGCCCGGCGCCGCTTTATCACACCGCCCCGTCGGTGTGGTCGATGAGCGCGCAGGCCGGCGGGGTCACCACGGTGGTCATGGAGAAATTCGATCCCGAAGGCTGCCTCGACGCGATCCAGCGGCACCGCGTCACGCACGGCCAGTTCGTCCCGGCGATGTTCACCCGAATGCTGAAACTTCCCGAGGCGGTGCGTAATTCGTACGACCTGTCCAGTCTGCAACGGGTGATGCACGCGGCGGCGCCGTGCCCGGTGGAGATCAAGAAGCAGATGATGGACTGGTGGGGGCCGATCGTCGACGAGTACTACGCCTCCTCCGAGGCGATCGGGTCGACGCTGATCAGCGCCGAGGAGTGGCTGGCGCATCCTGGCTCGGTCGGCAAGCCGATGGCCTGTGAGATCCACATCCTGGACGAGAACGGGAACGAGCTGCCGCCGGGCCATCCCGGCGAGATCTACTTCGCGGGCGGCTACAGCTTCGAATACCTCAACGATGACGCGAAAACCGCTGCGTCCCGGGACAAGCGCGGGTGGACGACGGTCGGCGACATCGGCTACGTCGACGACGAGGGCTACCTCTACCTCACCGACCGGCGCCACCACATGATCATCTCGGGCGGGGTGAACATCTACCCGCAGGAAACCGAGAACCTTCTGGTCACACACCCGAAGGTGTTGGACGCGGCGGTGTTCGGCGTCCCCGACGACGAGATGGGGCAGCGGGTGCTGGCGGCCGTGCAGACCGTCGACCCGGCCGACGCCACCGACGAGTTCGCCGACGAGCTGATGACGTGGTTGCGAGACCGCTTGGCGCACTACAAGTGTCCGCGCTCGATCGCGTTCGAGGCGCAGTTGCCGCGCACCGACACCGGCAAGCTCTACAAGAACGGGCTGATCGAGAAATACTCGGTGTGACCCATGCTCCGGGTGCTGGACCTGTCGAGCCCCCCGGATGCCGGCCCGGCATCCCCGCCGGGGGTGATCCTGGCCCATGGCGCGGCCGCCGACCTCGCCCGCTGCGAATCATGGCTTCAGGTGGCGACTTTCACGCTGACCGAGGACCGCTGTGACGACCGCCGGGTGGTCACCGTCGATTCGGTGCCCGGCGCGTTGGCCGAGCTGACCGCGCGCTGCCGGCGCTGGCCGCAGGCCAGCAGCGTCTGTGACGACGTGTTGCGCGGGGTCGACGCGGGCGGGCCCGCGCTACCGGCGGTGGTGACCGAGTCGCTGGCCTACTCGACTCTGCAGGCGGGTCCCGAGTTCGCGCGTTGGCTGCAAGAACGCGGTCCGGCCAGCGTGCCCGACATCGCCGAGCCGGTGCGGACCCACCGCGACGGGGACACGCTGCGTATCGCGTTCAACCGCCCGCAACGCCACAACGCGTTTTCCACCGACGCCCGGGCCGCGCTGCTGGAGGCCCTGACGGTCGCGCAACTCGACCCGTCGGTGACCGGGATTGTGTTGAGCGGCAACGGACCGTCGTTCTGCAGCGGTGGCGACCTCGCCGAATTCGGCACCTTCGCCGACCCGGCGAGCGCGCACCTGGCCCGCACCCGGCACAGTCCGGCCCTGGCGCTCGATGCGCTGACCGCCCGGCTCGGCCGCGCCTGCCGGGCGGAGGTGCACGGCCGCGTGCTGGGCAGCGGGCTGGAGATGGCGGCGTTCTGCGGATGGGTGACCGCGCGCGACGATGCGGTGTTCGGGCTACCCGAACTTCAGCTGGGGCTGATACCCGGCGCAGGCGGGACGCTCAGCGTCACCCGCCGGATCGGCCGGTGGCGCACCGCCTATCTCGTGCTGTCCGGCCGCACCATCGACGTCGGCACCGCGCTGGCCTGGGGCCTGGTCGACGCTGCTGACGCCTAAAGCCTTGTCAGAAGCCGGAATACGTGGTGGTTGTGGTCGACGGCATATTCGAGACGGCGATCACGCCGATGGCGACGTAGAGGATCGCCATGATCACCGCGAACACCGCGCCGACGACGGCGCCGATGATGGCCCACTTCTTGGCGTTGTTGGCGGCCTCCTGCGCCTCGGCGTACCGCCCCTGGGCCCACAGTCCGGACACCTTGGTGGAGTAGACGATCGACACGATTCCGATCGGCAGGCAGCACAGCACGGTGCACAGGATGGCCCAGACGAGGTAGTTCTC
This sequence comes from Mycobacterium sp. E3251, assembly GCF_001666835.1. Taxonomy (GTDB): domain Bacteria; phylum Actinomycetota; class Actinomycetes; order Mycobacteriales; family Mycobacteriaceae; genus Mycobacterium. The sequence goes on from NZ_LZJF01000148.1 coordinate 13,328, forward strand.
CGGCTCCGGCTGGCCCGGCCAGCCCGGCTGCGGTGGCTGCCAACCCGGTTGCTGGCCCGGCCAACCCGGCTGCTGGCCCTGCCAAGGCGGCGGCTGTCCCTGCCATTCCGGCTGCTGACCCTGCCATTCCGGTGAGCCTTCGTAGGGCCCTGGGGGATAACTCATGGCAGCCGACTTTCTTTCGTCGCAGTAACTTTTAATTCCGCGCAGCTTTGCTGAGAAGTCAGGCAAGGATACAGCACACGCCGACGTCAAGCCCGCACATTCGGTCTCGCGCTCAGATGCCGCCCCGTGCGACCAACTGCCCGGCGATGACATTGCGTTGAATCTCGTTGGTGCCCTCGCCGACGATCATCAGGGGCGCGTCGCGGAAGTAGCGTTCCACGTCGTATTCGCACGAGTAGCCGTAGCCGCCGTGAATTCGCACGGCGTTCAAAGCGATCTCCATCGCCACTTCGGAGGCGAACAGTTTGGCCATCCCGGCTTCCATGTCGCAGCGCTCGCCGCTGTCGTAGCGCTCGGCGGCGTAGCGGGTGAGCTGACGGGCGGCGGTCAGTTTGGTCGCCATGTCGGCCAGGTAATTGCCCACCGACTGATGCTTCCAAATCGGCCGGCCGAAGCTTTCCCGTTGCTGCGCGTAGGCCAGCGCGTCCTCGAGCGCCGCCGTGCCGACACCCAGCGCCCGGGCGGCCACCTGGATGCGGCCCGTTTCGAGGCCCTTCATCATCTGCGAAAAGCCTTCGCCCATCGCGCCGCCCAGCACCGCCGACTCGGGTGCCACGAAGTTGTCGAAGGACAGCTCGCAGGATTCGACGCCCTTGTAACCCAGCTTGGGCAGGTCCCGGGACACCGTGAGGCCGGGGCCGTGCTCGACGAGCACGATCGAGATGCCCCGGTGGCGGGGCGTGGCATTCGGATCGGTCTTGCACAGCAGCGCGATCAGCCCCGACCGCCGCGCGTTGCTGATCCAGGTCTTCGAGCCGTTGATCCGCAGGCCGCCAGGGGCGCCGTCCGCGCCCGCAAAAGGCACAGCCGTCGTCGTCATGTTCTGCAGGTCCGAGCCGCCGCCCGGTTCGGTCAACGCCATCGTGGCACGCAGTTCCCCGGACGCCATCACCGGCAGGTAGGCCCGCTTTTGCTCCTCGGTGCCGAACAGGGCCAGCAGCTTGGCCACCACGGTGTGCCCGCCCATCGCGCCGGCCAGGCTCATCCAGCCGCGGGCCAGCTCCTCGGTGACCCTGACGTAGCACGGCATGGACACCGGCGACCCGCCGTATTCCTCCGGAATGGCCAGGCCATAGATGCCGATCCGCTTCATCTGCTCGATCCACGCCTCGGGATAGGTGTTGGCGTGCTCGACCTCGCGGACGGTCGGCTTGACGTCGCGGTCGATGAACGCCCGCACCGTGGCCACCAACATGTCCTCTTCGTCAGTCACCTGCTATCACCCTCCAGCGTCGATGGTGGCGATCCGCTTCGCCCGGCTTCGCCGCGCTCACGATCACCACGCAGTTGTTGGTGGCGACCCGCTTCGCCCGGCTTCGCCGCGCTCGCGATCGCCACGCAGTTGTTGGTGGCGACCCGCTTCGCCCGGCTTCGCCGCGCTCGCGATCACCACGAGGTTGACCCTCGATTCCACACCCTGCCAGCATGTGGCGTTGTGACTAGTGACGGGTATGCGGGAATCCGCCCCGGCGGGCCGTACTTCGACGACCTCTCGGTCGGCCAGGTCTTCGACTGGGCGCCGGCTGCGACGCTGTCCTCGGGGCTGGCGGCGGCGCACCAGGCGATCGTGGGCGACCGGCTGCGCCTGGCGTGCGATGCCGTGCTGTGCACCGCCGTGACCGGCGTGCCGGGACCGCTGGCGCACCCGGCGCTGGTGTGCGACGTCGCGATCGGCCAGTCCACGCCGGCCACCCAGCGGGTCAAGGCCAACCTGTTCTACCGCGGCCTTACGTTTCACCGGTTCCCCGTCATCGGCGACACCATCTACACCCGCACGGAAGTGGTTGGGCTGCGGGCCAATTCGCCCAAGCCGGGCCGGGCGCCGACAGGGCTGGCGGCGCTGCGGATGATCACGATCGACCAGGCCGATCGGCTGGTCCTCGACTTCTACCGGTGCGCCATGCTGCCCGCGAGCCCGGGCTGGGACCCCGGCGCGGGGCCCGCCGACGACCTGTCGGCGATAGGCGCCGACATACCGGGGCCCGCCCATGATCCGACCGCGCACTGGGACGGCGAGGTGTTCCGGACCAAGGTGCCCGGTCCGCACTTTCACCCCGACCTGGCCGGTGCGGTGCTGCACAGCACGGCCGACGTGGTCAGCAGCGCACCCGAGCTGGCCCGGCTGACCATGAATATCGCTGCCACTCACCACGATTCGCGGGTCAGCGGGCGCAGGCTGGTCTATGGCGGGCATACCATCGGGCTGGCACTCGCGCAGGCGAGCAGGCTGCTGCCCAACCTCGCAACGGTGCTGGGCTGGCAGTCCTGCGACCACACCGGTCCCGTCCACGAGGGCGACACCCTCTACAGCGAATTGCAGGTCGAGTCCGCCGCGCCGACCGGCCAGGGGGGCGTGCTGGGGCTGCGGGCACTGGTCTACGCCGCGAGCGACGTCGCGGGTGAACCCGACCGCGCGGTGCTGGACTGGCGATTCAGCGCGCTGCAGTTTTAGCGGCGCAACACGAGCACAATGGGGGACGTGAGCTCGGCTACGTCGATGTGGGGGAGCAGCGGGCTGGCCTATCTGACCGGCCTGCCGGACGGGCCGCCCGACTTCTCCCGCGCGAACGTGCTGACCCACGCCCGGCGGGTGGCCGCGGCCGTCGCAGAGCGCTGGGGCATCACCGTCGATGCCACCGGCCTGCTGGCCGGGCGGGCCGCGCTGCTGGGCCTGACCCGCGGCGGCCGGCTGTCCGCCGGTGGGGCCACCCGGCTGTTGGCCGCCGCCGACGGCTGGTGTGCGATCACGCTGTCGCGCCCCGACGACGCCGCCGCCGTTCCCGCGCTGGTGCAGACCGATGAGATCGCCTGCGAGCCGTGGCCGGCGTTGCGGCACTGGGCCACAACGCAACCGGTCCGCGCTATCGTCGAGCGGGCGACGCTGCTCGACATCCCCGCGGCGGGTCTGGGTGAAGCGACGGCCGCCGCGCCGCGAACACGGCCGTGGGGCGGCCGCGGACCGGCGCGCGCCGTCGCGGGGTTACTGGTCGCCGACCTCTCCTCCATGTGGGCGGGCCCCCTGTGCGGCCAGCTGCTGGCGTGCGCCGGCGCTACCGTCGTCAAGGTCGAGAGCCCGCGCCGCCCGGACGGTACCCGCGGCGGAAACCCGGCGTTTTTCGACTGGATGAACGGTCAAAAGCTCTCGTACTGTGTCGATTTCGACGCCCAGGCCGCCGAATTGCGTGAGTTGCTCACCGCCGCCGATGTGGTGATCGAGGGCTCGCGCCCCGCGGCGCTGACGCGGCGCCGGCTGGGACCCGACGATCTTTCGCCGGGGAGGGGCCGAATCTGGTTGCGCATCACAGGATATGCCGACGGCAGGCCGGCGTTCGGCGATGACGCGGCGGTGGGCGGCGGCCTGGTCGGCGTCGCCGCCGACGGACCGGTGTTCTGCGGCGACGCCATCGCCGATCCGCTGACGGGGCTGGAGGCCGCTCGGGCCGTCGCCGAATCGCTGGGCCGCGGTGGCGGCGAGCTGGTCGAGGTCTCGATGGCCGCCGTCGCCGCCGGTTATGCGGCGCTGCCGACCCAAGCGTCGCTCTCGGATCTGCCCGCCCCGCCCCCGCGGGTTCCGCCGCCGGGCCGGCCCGCGGCGCGGCTGGGCGCCGACAACCGGGCTGTGCGCGCAATGGTGTACGAACGAGGTTGCGCGCCATGTTGATTCGGCGTGCCACGCTGCTGGACGGGACGATCACCGATCTCCGGGTCGGCGACCAGATCGAAGAAATGGGTGACGGCCTGCTCGCCGAGCGGGGCGAGGGCGTGCTCTACGCCGGTGGCGGAACCGTCCTGCCCGGCCTGCATGATCACCATGTGCATGTGCGTTCGGCGGCATCCGCGCTGGATTCGTTCCTCGTCGGGCCGCCCGGGGTCAGCACCAAAGCCGAACTGACACAACTGCTGTCGAATGCGACGCCGGGTCCCGATGGGTGGATTCGTGCCGTCGGCTACCACGAGTCGGTGGCCGGCGACCTGGACCGGAGCGCCCTCGACGCGATGGTTCGCAGCGCCCCGGTGCGTATCCAGCACCGCAGTGGGGCGCTATGGATCCTCAACTCCGAGGCGCTGGGCCGGGTCGGGCTGGCCGACCATCCCGACGGGCGCCTGCGCAGCGCGGACCACGGCTGGTCGGACCTGCTGGCGCGGCGCGAAAGCGACCTCGCCGAACTGAGCCGGCGAATCACCGCGACCGGCGTCACCGGCGTCACCGACGCCACCCCGGACCTCGACGTCGATGACATGGTGTCGCTCATGGTGGCGCACCGGCGCGGCGAGTTCCGGCCCCGGCCGAGTTTCCTGTCCCCGGGCAAGAAGATCCTGCACGACGACCGCCTCGACCTGGACGCCCTGACGGACTGGATCGCCGGGCAGCACGACGCGGACCGGCCGGTCGCCGTGCACTGCGTGACCGCGGCCCAACTAGTCGTCACCATCGCGGCCCTGCGGGCGGGCGGCAGCCATCCCCGCGATCGGATCGAGCACGCCGCCGTCGTGCCCCAGGACAACTTGGCCGATCTGGCCGGCCTGGGGGTCACGGTGGTGACGCAGCCCAACTTCGTCGCCGAGCGCGGCGATCACTACCTCGCCGATGTGCCCGCCGCCGAGCATCCTCAGCTGTGGCGGGTCGCCTCCCTGCTGGAGGCGACGGTGCCGGTGGCGCTCTCCACCGACATGCCCTTCGGGCACGGCGACCCGTGGACGGCGATGCGCGCCGCGGTCTACCGCACCACGCTCAGCGGCACCGTCCTCAACGCCAACGAATGTGTCTCTGCCCGAAAGGCTTTGACGATGTTCCTGGGGGAGCCCGAGCGGCCGGGCCGGACTCGGGCCGTCGCGGTCGGACAGCCGGCCGACCTCTGTGTGCTGAGCGAGCCGCCCGAGACGGCGCTGGCCGAGCTGGACGCCGGCATGGTGGCGGCCACCATCATCGGCGGCGAGCTCGTTTACTTCGCGATGTGACCGGCGATCACGGCGCGGCGGCGAGCGCGGAACGCAGAATGGCGCACTGGCTGTCGAAAAACCGCTGCGAAACTTGAGCTTTGGGCATGATCAGGTCGAAGCCGTGGAAGGCGCCCGGAATGGTCTCGACGTGGCACGGCACCCCGGCGGCCGTCAGCCGCTCGGCGTAGGCCAGGTCCTCGTCGTGGAACAGGTCGTGCGTGCCGACCCCGATCCAGGCCGGCGGCAACCCACTCAGGTCATCGCGGCGCCCCGGCACGGCGACCTGCGGGTCGGCGTTGCCGAGGTACGCCGACCAGCCGAACTCGTTGCTGCGGTTGTCCCAAAGCCGATAGTGGGACTTGCGGGCGGTGGCCGAGCTGCGGTCGTCGAGCATGGGATAGGTCAGCAGCTGAAACGCCGGGCTCACCTCGGCGCGGTCGCGGGCCAGCAGCGCCAGGGCCGCGGCCAGGCCGCCGCCGGCGCTCGCGCCGCCGATGGCCACCCGGTACCGGTCGACGGAGGGCAAGGCGGCCAGCCACGTCAACGCCGAATAGCAGTCTTCCAGCGGGGCGGGATATGGATGTTCGGGCGCCAGGCGGTATTCCACCGACGCGACGGTGGCGCCGAGCCGCCGGCTGAACGCGCTGCAGAGCCGGTCGTCCTGCTCGGCGGTGCCGATCACGTAACCGCCGCCGTGAATCCACAACAGCGCGGGGGTCGGTTCGGCCACGCCGGCCGGCCGGAACAGCCGGACACCGGCCCCAGAACCGAGCGTGATCACCTCGACGTCGCGGACGGGCTTGCCAAGGCGCCCGCGCACGGCCATCGCCACCCGCATGATCGGCAGGGTGCGGGGGCCGACGATTCGGCGCGGGGCGAAACGGGCGATCCGCTGCAGGTCGGGGTGAACATCGGTGTTCGGCACCGCATCAGTATCGCCGACGCGGAGTGCTCGAGGACCTGCTATCTCTGATATGCGGCGCTCAGACTTCGGGGAGGCAACGTGACCGCGGGGACCGGACTTCTGCGAAGCGATCGCGAATGAACCATTCGGTGCCGGGGTGCGTGCTCCAATGGCGGTGGATTAGCCGAACATATATCGGGGTATCGGTGGAATGCTGGCGAGGACGGTACGCGCCAGCGTTTCGTCGTCGCAACGTCCCTCACCGGGACCGAGCGTGGACCGCCCGGCCGGGCACGACGCGAGGGACGTGAATGCTGGGGCATCTCTACGATCGGGCGCTCGACGGCGAGCGATGTTGGATTCGCCACGACGACGGCGAGCTGCGACCGCTGCCGGCCCACCGCTGGCTGGGCGTGCGATGTCCCGATGACGTGTGTCCCGGTGATGGATCTGGTGACGCCTTCGACGAAGTCTTCGACGAAGCCGTCACGCAGATGTGCACCGGGCCGACCATCGAATTGGGATGCGGGCCCGGCCGGTTGGTCGCCCGGCTGATTCAGCGGGGGATACCGGCCCTGGGCATCGATCGCTCGGTGGCCGCGATCCGGTTGGCGGGCCGCGGCGGTGCGCCGGTCCTGCTGGGCGACGTGTTCGACCCGCTGCCCGCGATGGGGTCGTGGCAGACGGTGTTGCTGGTCGACGGCAACGTCGGCCTCGGCGGTGACCCGCGCCGCATCCTGGGGCGGGCCGCCGAGCTGCTGGCCCGCGGCGGGCACTGCGTGGCCGAGTTCGACGCCGAGAACATCGGCATCCGTTCGCGCTGGGTCCGGCTGGAGTCCGCATGCGAGATCGGGCCCTGGTTCCGGTGGGCGTCGGTGGGCGTGGACAGCGCCGCCGCGCTCGCCGCGCAGGTCGGTTTGACGCTGACCGGCGTCCGCCTGATCGGCGGGCGGGTGATCGCCTGCCTGGCGGCGATGTGAGCGTGTCGCGACCGGCCTCCGCCCGCGTCGACAGCAAATTCCACAGTGGCTCTATAGCAGCCGGTATTCGCACCGAGCAATCGCTGGCCGGGTGACTTTCGAATGTCGGCTGTCGCGTCGACGCAAACGTCAGTTTCGGACCCGGGGCCGGGGGTACGCTGCCCTAACACCACGGCAAGGAGGCCGCCTATGACATCGTGCGCGAAATGGTTGCTGCGGGCTCGTCCCGGCGACTACGCGCTGGCCTTGAGCGCGGCGGGTGCTTCGCTGCCGGTGGTCGGTAAGCACCTCGAACCGCTGGGTGGCCTCACTGCGATGGGCATCTGGGGCGCGCGGCACGCCCCCGAATTCTTCTCCGGAATGACCAAGCCGCGTCAGGCGAAGGACGCCGCCGAAGCGATCCGCGGTGACGACGTCAGCCTTCAGGACCTCTCCGTCGCGGCGCTGCGGGGCATCGTGTCGGCCGCCGACCTGGAGCTGGAATGGCCCACGGCGGGACGGACGCCCCCGATTTGGGAGGCGATGCGTCAGCGCCGCTACCTCCACCGCCGCGCGGTTCACTACGGCGACCACCCCGCTCAGGTGCTCGATGTCTGGCGCCGCAAGGACCTGCCCGCGCACCCCGCGCCGGTGCTGATCTTCGTCCCGGGCGGCGCTTGGGTGCACGGCAAGGCCATGGGCCAGGGTTCGGCCCTGATGTCCCGGCTGGCCGAGCAGGGCTGGGTCTGCCTGGCGATCGACTACCGCGTCGCCCCGCACCACCGCTGGCCGCGGCACATCATCGACGTCAAGACGGCGATTGCGTGGGCGCGCGCCAACGTCGACAAGTTCGGCGGCGACCGCGATTTCGTCGCGGTGGCGGGTTGTTCCGCCGGCGGGCACCTGTCCGCACTGGCCGGTCTGACCCCCGACGACCCGCAGTACCACGCGAAGCTGCCCGAAGGGGCCAACACCTCGGTGGACGCCGTCGTCGGCATCTACGGTCGCTACGACTGGGAGGACCGGTCGACCCGCGAGCGGGACCGGTTCGTCGACTTCCTGGAGCGGGTCGTGGTCCAGCGCCGGATGGACCGCCACCCCCAGGTGTTCCGGGACGCGTCGCCGATGGCGCGTGTGCATCGAAATGCGCCGCCGTTCTTGGTGATTCACGGCAGCAAGGACAGCGTCATTCCGGTCGAGCAGGCGCGCAGCTTCGTCGAACGGATGCGGGCGGTCTCGCATTCGATGGTGGGCTACCTCGAGTTGCCCGGCGCGGGCCACGGGTACGACCTCATCGACGGGGAGCGCGCGGGCGCGGCGGCGCACGCGACTTCGCTGTTCCTCAACCAGGTCTATCGCACCAAGACAAACGCGGCCAAAGAGGTTATCTGAACTGCCGCTGCTGAGTATGGTCCCTTTATGGGTAAGGGGCAGCGGTGAAACGGCTGAGCGGGTGGGACGCGGTTCTGCTTTACAGCGAGACACCGAACGTGCACATGCACACCATCAAAGCCGCTGTGATCGAACTCGATTCCGATCGGCTTGACTTCGGCGTAGAGGCGTTTCGCGAAGTCATCCGCGGCCGGTTGGGCAAGCTCGAACCATTCTGCTACCAGTTGGTCGAGATCCCCTTCCAGCTGCACCACCCGATGTGGCGGGAGCATTGCGAGGTCGACCTCGATTACCACATTCGCCCGATGCGGTTGCCCGCGCCCGGCGGCCGGCGCGAGCTGGACGAGGCCATCGGGCGCATCGCCAGCACACCGTTGGACCGCAGCCGCCCGCTCTGGGAGATGTACTTCATCGAGGGCCTGGCGAACAACCGGATCGCCGTGGTGGGCAAGATCCACCACGCGCTGGCCGACGGCGTCGCCTCGGCCAACCTGATGGCCCGCGGCATGGACCTGCAGCCCGGGCCGGAGGGTGGCCCATACGTGTCGGACCCGGCGCCCACCACCCGGCAGTTGATGGGCTCGGCGTTCGCGGATCATCTGCGCCACGTCGGGCGGATCCCCGCGAATATCCGCTACACCGCGCAGGGGCTGGGCCGGGTCCGGCGCAGCTCGCGCAAGCTGTCACCGGAGTTGAGCCGGCCGTTCGAACCGCCACCGACTTTCATGAACCACAAGATCAACGCGGAGCGCCGGTTCGCCACCGCCACCCTGGCGCTGGCCGACGTCAAGGAAACCGGCAAGCGGCTCGGGGCGACGATCAACGACATGGTCCTGGCCATGGCCACCGGTGCCCTACGTACCTTGTTGCTGCGCTACGACGGCACGGCTGTGCCCCTGCTGGCGTCGGTGCCGATGAGTTTCGACTTCTCGCCCGAGCGGATCTCGGGCAATCGCTTCACCGGCGTGCTGGTGGGCCTGCCGACCGACTCCGACGATCCGCTGGAGCGGGTGCGGTGCACTCACGAGAACGCCATCGCCGCCAAGGAAAGCAACCAGCTGATGGGGCCCGAGTTGGTCAGCCGCTGGGCGGCCTACATGCCGCCCGCGCCCACGCAGGCGTTCTTCCGGTGGGCGTCTGGGCGCGACGGGCACAACAAGATCCTCAACCTGAACATCTCCAACGTGCCTGGACCGCGCGAACGCGGGCGGGTCGGCGGGGCGCTGGTCACCGAGATCTATTCGGTGGGCCCGCTGACCGCCGGTAGCGGCCTCAACATCACCGTCTGGAGCTACGTCGACCAGCTCAACATCTCGGTGCTGTCCGACGGTGCCACGCTCAAGGATCCACACGAGGTGACCGAGGCCATGGTCGCCGACTTCATCGAAATACGAAGGGCTGCAGGGCTTTCCGAGGACCTCACCGTCATTGAAGCCGCGATGGCGCCGGCCTGAGGACTGTTCCCGGAAACGGGACTCTCGACTGGTGCCAATGCCATTTCCGTGGACCGTTACCATCGGTCGGATAAGCAGCCATCCCTACCCCCTAAGGAGCTGTGCGGCACGTGAGCACCGTGAGCGAAGAAGCCGGCGAACCCGAAGTCCTGGTCGAACAACGGGATCGGATCCTGATCATCACGATCAACCGGCCGAAGGCCAAGAACGCGGTCAACGCCGCGGTGGCCAACGGCCTGGCCGAGGCCGTCGACCGGCTCGACGGCGACCCGGGTCTTTCGGTGGGCATCCTGACCGGCGCCGGTGGATCGTTCTGCGCGGGCATGGACCTCAAGGCCTTCGCGCGCGGCGAGCTCCCCATAGTCCAGGGGCGCGGCATGGGCTTCACCGAACGCCCGCCCGTCAAACCGCTCATCGCGGCGGTCGAGGGCTACGCCCTGGCCGGCGGAACCGAGTTGGCCCTGGCCACCGATCTGATCGTCGCGTCCAAGGATTCCGCCTTCGGCATCCCCGAGGTCAAGCGCGGGCTGGTCGCCGGTGGCGGCGGTCTGCTGCGGCTGCCGCAGCGCATCCCGTCCGCGATCGCCATGGAGCTCGCGCTCACCGGCGACAACCTGCCGGCCGAACGTGCGCACAAGCTGGGGCTGGTCAACGTCTTGGCCGAGCCGGGCAAGGCGCTCGACGAGGCCATCGCGCTGGCCGAGAAGATCGCCGCCAACGGGCCGTTGGCGGTGGCCGCCACCAAGCGGATCATCGTCGAGTCGCGCGGCTGGAGCCCCGAGGAGATGTTCGCCGAGCAGAACAAGCTGCTGGCGCCGGTGTTCGCGTCCAACGACGCCAAAGAGGGCGCGATCGCCTTCGCTGAGAAGCGCCCACCGCGCTGGACGGGCACGTAAGCGGCCGAGTTACACTATGGCGTAGTTTTGTAAACCGCTGAGGAACCGGAAAGACCGAGGATGAGCATTTCGCTGCTGCTCGAGATGGCCGCGTCGAGCAATCCCGAGCGGACGGCGGTGGTCTCCGGCGACACACGGCTGACGACGCAGCAGCTCAGCGATCTCGCCGACGGCGGCGCCGGGGTGATCGCAGGATCGAATGCCCGGCACGTCGCCTACGTGGGCACCGGCGGTGCGATGCTGCCGGTGCTGATCTTCGCCGCCGCGCGCGCCGGGCTGCCCTTCACCCCGATCAATTACCGGCTGTCCGCCGACGGCATCCAGGCGCTCGTCGGCCGCCTGCCCGAGCCGCTGGTGATCGTCGACAGCCGCTACCGGGACATGGTCGGCGACGCTGCGGCGCGGCTGATGACCACCGACGAATTCCTTTCGGCCGCCCGCGATAACGAGCCGGCCGCGGAGTTTGCCGACCCGGACTCGGTCGCGATCGTGCTGTTCACCTCGGGCACCACGTCGCAACCCAAGGCCGTCGAACTGTCGCACAACAACTTGACCAGCTACGTGACCGGCACCGTGGAATTCGAGTCGGCCGCCGAGAGCGACGCCGCGCTGATCTGCGTGCCGCCCTATCACATCGCCGGGGTGGGGGCCGCGCTGTCGAACCTGTACGCCGGGCGCAAGATGGTCTACCTGCCGAATTTCGATGCGCAGGAATGGGTTCGGCTGATCAACGCCGAGAACGTGACCACCGCGACCGTGGTGCCCACCATGCTGGACCGCATCGTTGCCGCGCTGGAGGCCGGCGGCCACGAGCTGCCGTCGCTGCGCAACCTGGCCTACGGCGGGTCCAAGGTGGGACTGCCACTCGTCCGCCGGGCCCTCGAACTTCTGCCGGACGTGGGTTTCGTCAACGCCTACGGCCTGACCGAGACGAGCTCGACCATCGCGGTGCTCACCCCGGACGACCACCGGGCGGCGCAGGCCGCGGAGACGCCGCAGGTCGCCAGGCGGCTGGCGTCGGTCGGGCAACCGGTGCCCGGCATCGAGATCGAGATCCGCGATGAGGACGGCAACGTGCTCGGGCCGGGTGAAACCGGCGAGCTGTTCGTCCGCGGCGAGCAGGTCTCCGGCCGCTACACCGGGATCGGCTCGGTGCTCGACGAAAACGGCTGGTTCCCAACCAAAGACATCGCCATGCTCGACGAGGACGGTTACCTGTTCATCGGCGGCCGCAGCGACGACACCATCATCCGCGGCGGTGAGAACATCGCGCCCGCCGAGCTCGAGGAGGTCTTGGTGGAGCACCCGCACGTGCGGGATGTCGCCGTGGTCGGTGTCGAGGACCCGCAGTGGGGCCAGGCGATCGTCGCGGTGGTGGTGCCCCGCCCCGGCGCGGAACCGGATCCGGAGCAATTGCGCGAGCATGTCCGGAAAAGCTTGCGCGGGTCGCGAACCCCGGACCGGGTAGTGTTTCGCGACGAGCTGCCCACGACCCCCACCGGCAAGGTACTTCGCCGGGAGATCATCGAGATGCTAGAAGGGCTGAAGGCATGATCAAGAACGGAACCCGCTTGGCCAGCCAGGTGTGTGACACGCAGGTGATCGTCGTCAGGAGCGCCGACAGCCTCGACGACTTGCGTTGTGGCGGTGCGCCTATGGTGCCGATAGGCGCCGAGCGTTCGGGCGAATTGGACCCGGCCTTTGCCGAGGGCACCGTGATGGGCAAGCGCTACGTCGACGAGACCGGTGCCGAGGTGCTGGTGACCAAGCCGGGTGCCGGGAGCCTGAGCGTCGGTGCGACCGCGCTGCAGCTCAAAGAGGTCAAGCCGCTGCCTGCCAGCGACTGAGGAGTTACTCCCCGATATTGTTGCGGAGCACGAATTCCCTTGCCTTGATCAGGAATTCGAGCTGATCGCCGACCTGACGCAACGGGTCGATGCTGCCGGTCGAGCGGGACAGCACGATGGCGCCCTCCAGCGCCGCGATCGACATCACCGCCAGCGAGGCGGCGCACGGCTCGTCGAATCCGTCGTGGGTGAACGCCCGGGTCAGCGACGCGCACCAGCGGCCAAGGATGGCACCGGCCTCGGCGGAAAGCTGGGCGTCGTCGTCGTCCGAGCCGATCGCCGCCGCCACCACCGGGCAGCCGGCGTTGAACCCATCCTCGGTCAGCAGACGCTCCCAGAACTCGACGAACTTGGCCAGCAGCACCCGGGCGCCCTGCTCGGCGGCGTCGTCGATCATCGCGGTGATGGAATCCCCGGAATACCGCAGCGCCTCGATCAGGATCTGGTTGCGGCCGTCGGGGAAGTGGTAGTAGACCGAGCCGCGCGGTGCGCCGCTGCGCGCGAGCACCGCATCGATGGTCACTCCCGCGGCGCCTCGTTCACGCATCACCTCGGCGGCACTGGCCAGCATTTTCCTGCGCGTGCCGCCGCGCTTCGTCGGGGTGAGGTCTTGCGTCGTTTCGCTCGTGGTCGCCACTCTCGTGCCTCCCGTGGCTAACGTCATGCAGCGTGTGAATGCCGCAGTACCGGCCAATGCATGCTGCGGGGGCTGAAGCGGAAATTCCGGCGCTTGAGGTCGGGCATCTCGCGGGTGAATTGATAGCCGCCGATGTTCAGCTCGATGATCCACATGATTCTCTCCCGGCCTAAGTGCAGCCCATGATTATGCTTAGAAGCATATAAGACAGCGGTCCAGTAAGCAAATCTATTCCCTATGCAAACGTCGAACCACGGGAAACGTCGTTGCGAGAGGGCCTGAACGCTGATTGACGGTCGTGTAACAAGCAGGTTTCTATGCTTTATTGCATAATTTGCGGGTCATGCCTCGCCGCGGCGGGCACAGCCGTCAAAAGCGAAACGCCGAGCGCGCACCCACCGCGAGGTTCCTGCTGATCCCTGGCGGTGAGTGCGCGCTCGGCGTGCGGAGCGTTAGCTGTCGATCGTGTAGCCCATCGGCATGAGCACGCTCTTCTGCTGGGTGAAGTGCTCGACACCTTCGGGGCCGTTCTCGCGGCCGATGCCGGAGTTTTTGTAACCCCCGAACGGGCAACAGGGGTCGAACGCATACCAGTTGATCGCGTAAGTGCCGGTGCGGATCTTCTCCGAGACCGCGATGCCGCGTTCCACGTCGGTGGTCCACACGCTGCCGGCCAGGCCGTAAACCGAGTCGTTGGCGATCTTGATCGCGTCCTCCTCGGTGTCGTAGGGAATGATGCTCAACACGGGCCCGAAGATCTCCTCCTGGGCGATCGTCATCTTGTTGTCGACGTCGGCGAAGACCGTGGGCTGCACGAAGAAGCCGCCGTCCAGGCCCTCGGGGCGGCCGCCGCCGCACACCAGCCGCGCGCCCTCTTCGATGCCCTTAGCGATGTAGCCCTCGACCCGCGCGCGCTGCTTCTCGGAGATCAGCGAACCGATCTGGGCGGCCGGGTCCGACGGCAGGCCCACGGGCAGCGCCTGCACGAAAGCGCTTACCGCGTCGACGATTTCGTCGTAGCGGGAGCGCGGGGCCAGGATCCGGGTCTGGGCGACGCAGGCCTGTCCGGTGTTCATGATCCCGGAGAACACCAGCATCGGGATCGCGGCGGCCAGGTCGACGTCGTCGAGGACGATGGCCGCCGACTTCCCGCCGAGCTCCAAGGTGCACGGCTTGAGCATGTCCGCGGCGCGGCGGCCGATCTCCTTGCCGACCGCCGAGCTGCCGGTGAAGGAGAACAGATCGACTCCCGGGTTGGAGGTCAGCGCCTGGCCGGTCTCGATCCCGCCGGGCACCACCGACAGCACACCCTCGGGCAGCCCCGCCTCGGCGAAGGCCTCAGCCAAAGCGTTTGCGCTCAGCGGGGTTTCGGCGGCCGGCTTGAGCACCACGGTGCAGCCGGCCAGCAGCGCCGGGCCCAACTTGTTGACGGCCAGGAACAGGGGCACGTTCCACGCGACGATCGCGCCCACCACGCCGATGGGCTCGCGGTAGACGATGCTCTGCCCGTAGCCGCCGGTGCGGACCTCTTTCCACTTGACCTGGTCGGCGGCGGGGCCGGCGAAAAAATTCAGCGCCCCGATCGAGCTCATCCAGTGCATCGTTTCGACGCCCATCGGCGGCTGGCCGGTCTCGGCCGCCAGCAGCTGGGTGAACAGGTCCTTGCGCTCCTCCATCAACTTGAGCGCGTTGGCGATGACGGCCGCGCGCTCCTTCGGTGGGGTCGTGGGCCAGGGTCCGTTGTCGAAGGCCGCGCGGGCCGCGGCCACCGCGGCGTCGACGTCGGCGGCCGCCGCCAGCGGCACCTTGCCGACATACTCGCCGGTGGCCGGGCAGCGCACCTCGATCACCTCGTCGGTCGACGGCTCAGTCCACTTGCCGCCGATGAAAAGCTTGTCGTATTCGGTCTTGCTGTCGGCCATCTGCGCCGCTCCTCCTCATTGCTCCGCGCTGCATCGTCGCCGGCGCGCATGGGCGCAACCCTACCCAAGCCGACGCGAAACGAGAACACGTTTCACTATTGGGGTTGCAGGACCAGCACCAGATTGCTGACCAGGAACTCCCGCAGCAGCGGCACTGCGGTCATCCACCACGCCCATCGGGGGTGGTAGCGGGGAAATGCCGCCACCGCGGCCCCGGTGCTTGCGGCCCATCGCAGGCCGTCGGCCGCCGACACCGCGAACAACGACGACCCGTAGTTGTTTTTCGCCGGATGTCCGTGTTTGCGGGCGTAGCGGGCCGCGGCCCGGGCGCCCCCGAGGTAATGGGTCAGGCCCATCTCGTGCCCGCCGAACGGGCCCAGCCAGACGGTGTAGGAGAGCACGGCCAGCCCGCCCGGCTTGGTCACCCGCAGCATCTCGGTGCCGAGCTGCCACGGCCGCGGCACGTGTTCGGCGACGTTGGACGACAGGCAGATGTCCACCGAGTCGTCGGCGAACGGCAGCGCCATGCCCGAGGCGCGGACGAAGTTCCCGGCGCCGTTCGCGGGCGTGGGTCCCGCGGCGTGCATCTCGCTCGGGTCGGGTTCGACGCCGACGTAGCGGATTCCGGCGTCGGCGAACGCGGCCGAGAAGTAGCCGGGACCGCCGCCGACGTCGAGCAGGGTGCGGCCGGCCGGGCTCTCGCCGGTCGCGGCCAGCCACAGGTCGCCGACCATCGCCGCGGTATCGGCCGCCAGCGCGCCGTAGAACCGGGCCGGCTCCGACTGCTCGAAGCGGAATTCCGACAGCAGCCGCAGCGCGCGCGACAGGGTCGCCCGGCGCGCGAAGACGTCAGTCACGGCCACCGGCCAACCCTACGCAGCGCGGGCGCGCCGTCGGGCAGTTCTAGTCCGTCCCCGGCGGAGGCCAGTGTGGCCCAAGTGAAGGAACGGGCCGCCCCCGCGAGCGCATCGCCGCTGGGCTAGGTCACCGGGCTAGGCTGACCGGTGATGTCTGGTCTGCGCTCCGTGCTCCTGCTGTGCTGGCGCGATACCGGACACCCGCAGGGCGGCGGCAGCGAAGCCTACTTGCAGCGCATCGGCGCGCAGCTGGCCGCGTCCGGCATTGATGTCACGCTGCGCACCGCCCGCTACCCCGGGGCTCCACGGCGCGAAGTGGTCGACGGCGTGCGCATCGACCGCGCCGGCGGCCGGTATTCCGTCTACGTCTGGGCTCTACTCGCGATGGCGGCGGCGCGGCTGGGCCTCGGACCGCTGCGGCGGGTGCGGCCCGACGTGGTCGTCGACACCCAGAACGGCCTGCCGTTCCTCGCCCGGCTGGTGTACGGCCGGCGGGTCGTCGTGCTGGTGCACCACTGCCACCGCGAGCAGTGGCCGGTGGCCGGGCCGGTGCTGGGCCGGCTCGGCTGGTTCGTCGAGTCGACGTTGTCTCCGTGGCTGAACCGGGGCAACCAGTACGTGACGGTGTCGCTGCCGTCGGCGCGCGACCTGGTGACGCTCGGGGTCGACAACGCGCGGATCGCCGTGGTGCGCAACGGCCTCGACGAGGCCCCGGCGCGCACGCTGTCCGGCCCGCGCGCCGCCACGCCGCGGGTGGTGGTCCTGTCGCGGTTGGTGCCGCACAAGCAGATCGAAGACGCTCTCGAGGCCGTCGCGCAGCTGCGGCCGCGCATGCCGGGCCTGCACCTCGACATCGTCGGCGACGGCTGGTGGCGACAGCGGCTCGTCGACCACGTCCATCGGCTCGGCATCTCCGACGCGGTGACGTTTCACGGCCACGTCGATGACGTGACCAAACACCATGTGCTGCAAGGCTCTTGGGTGCAACTGCTGCCGTCGCGCAAGGAGGGCTGGGGCCTGGCGGTCGTCGAGGCGGCCCAGCATCGGGTGCCGACTATCGGCTACCGGTCCTCGGGCGGTCTGTCGGACTCGATCGTCGACGAGGTGACCGGAATCCTGGTGGACACCCACGCCGAACTGGTGGATCGTCTCGAAGAGGTGCTCTCCGACCCCGTGCTCCGCGATCAACTCGGCGCCAAGGCGCACACCCGAAGCGGTGAATTCTCATGGCGGCAAAGCGCCGACGCCATGCGCGCGGTGTTGGATGCCGTGCGGACCGGCCACCCGGTCAGCGGCGTGGTGTAGCACCAATCCGCCGACGCCGCCACGCGCCGACGGCCGCGCCGGCGCCGCCCAGCATCAGCGCCGCCAGCCACGCCAGATGCGCGATCAGCGTCGCCACGCGGGCGGAGGCGGACACCCCGGCGGTGTGGCCGCCGATGCGGTAGAGCGCGAGGTCGTCGTCGCGGTAGACCGGCGTCAGCGCATCGAGGGTCCGCGCGGACGCGCCCATGTCCCCGGCGGTGTCGGACTCCACGACCAGCCAGCCCACCCCGGCGGCGGCCAGGGCGGACGGGTCGGGCCCGGCCAGCAGCAACTGCTGCACCGCACGGGCCCGGGCGCCCTCGCCCGGGATGACCGTCCCCGAGATCACCAGGTCGCCCGTGCTCAAGACGTCGGCGCGCACCCAGCGGGGCAACGGATCCAGCACCGGCGCCCGGCCCGACCACGAGTACAGCCGCATGGTGCCGGCCGGCAACACCGCCACCGCGGCGGGCTGGCCGTTGATCGCGGCGGCCACCGCCGCCCACCCGCGCGGGTACTGCACTGGCGACACCTGGCCCCAGACCCCCCAGGCCAGGTCGGGCAGCGCGAAGATCAGCGCGAGGCAGCACACCGGCGCCGTCAGGGCCGGCCACACCCACCGGCTCAGCGCCACCACCGCACCGGCGCCCGCCAACGCGTAGCCCGGCACCGCGAGCGCCACCCACTTCTGCCCGTCGCGCAGCACACCGAATCCGGGCGCGGCGTCAACCAGCGCGCCCAGCAGGTGCAGGCCCGGGCCGGTCGCCAGCCCGGCCGGAACCAGGACGGCCGCGGCCGCCAGCACGACCAGCGGTCGCACCGCGGGGCGGCGCGCCACCGTCGGCAACCCGACCGCCACCACGCCCAGCAGCACCACGGCCGACGCCACCGCGAACACGGTGGTCCGCGAGATCGGCACCGCCTCGCCGTTCCAGATCCCGCCCAGGCTGGCCAGGCTGGCGAGGGTGCCCAGACCCGGCTCGGCGCGCGGCGCGAACGCGGCCACCCCGAGCGTGTTCGCCGCCGTGTGGGAGGGCAACGACGGGCCCAGCGCCGACGCGGTCAGCCAGGGCAGCGCCGCGACCAGCGCGGCGCCCAGCGTCACCGCGGCGCACACCCGGCGGGACCGGCCGCCGCCGGATACGGCCACGCACACCAGCCCGACGGTCGCGGCGAGCAGCAGACCGGTCGGCGTCAGCCCGGCCAGCGCGATCCAGAAGACCAACCCGAAGAACGAGCCGGAGGCCGTCCGTAGCCCCAGCATCGCCGCCGCAACCCAGGGCAGGCAGCCGTAGCCGACCAGCAGGCTCCAATGGCCCTGGAGTAGCCGCTCGGCGACATAGGGGTTCCAGATCGCCAGCGTGGTCGCGACGAGCTGGCCGGCCACACCCGCGTCGGGCAGCGCCGTGGCGACCAGTTGGGCCGCGCCCCATCCCGCGAGCCAGAGCCCAAGAATGAGTAGCGCCTTCACCACCACGCCGCCGTCCAGCACATGTGAGGCCAGCGCCACCGCGAAGTCTTGCGGTGTCGCCCGTGGCGCCGACGTCAAGCCCAGCGCGGTATCGGAGAGAAACGACCGCGGCGTGGACACCGCGTCGCGCAGCAGCAGGTAACCGGGCTTGAGCAGCGGCCCGACCACCAGCAGCGCCAAGACCAACGCGTACCCGGGTCGGGTCCAGCGCACCTGGCCGGCTATTCCCGTTCGGGTGGACCGGCGGGCTCGGGCGGCCCCGACTCGGGCGGCTCATCGGAGCCCAGAGTGGGCGCGCCCGCGCCGGGCTCGTCGCGCGAGCCGGGGCGTTGCGTGGGCAGCTTCTCGGTCTCGGCCTCGGCGCCGGGCACCGGCTCCTCGAGCCCGCTGCGGCCGAAGAAGTCCTGGTCACCCCGGTCCAGGCCGGGATCGGTCAGCGCGCTCTCGGTCCGCAGGCTGAACGAGGCGAGCAGGCCGCCACCGACCAGCGCGATCAAACCGACCGCGGTGAAGGTGATCGGCAGCACCCGCGACCACAGCGACAGCCGGTCGCGCTCGTCGCGGGCGGCGTTGACCTGCGATTCCACGGTGTCCTGGTTGGAGGTGACCTTGTAGTCGGCCAGCGTCAGCTCCGGCTTGAGCGGGTCGCGGGCGAAGTAGTGGTTGGCGTGCTCGGTCTCCTTGACGATGGTGCCCGAGACCGGGTCCACCCAGAAGGTCCGCTGTGCCGCGTAGTAGCGGGTCATGGTGATCTGCTCGTTCGGGTCGCCGCCCTGCACGCCCCACATCGCCGCCGAGGTGGTCTGCTTGGCGTCCTCGTTGCCGGCCATCAGTGACGGGTACGGCACCGGGGCCACCAGCTTGCCGTCGGCGTTGTAGCCGATGTTCTGGGTGAACTTGTAGGTGGTCAGGCCGTTGACGTCTTCTTGGCTGTCGTAGTTGACGTCGAACGGCTTCTGCGCGATCGGATCGAAGTAGGGGTACGTCTTCTTCTCGGTGTGGAACGGGAACCGGTAGGACAACCCGTCGTGCCGCAGGGGCATCGCGGTGGGCGGGTTCTCGTCGTTGACCGCGCGCGGCTTCTGGACCGAGCCGCCGGTGTGGGTGTCGTCGGAGACCGCCATCGCGGTCTTGCGGTTGAGGGTGACGGTGTCGACGATCGCCAGCAGCAGGCCGCTGTCCTTCTGCTTGTCGGTGCGCCGGACCGAGGTTCCGACCTGCAGCGTGACCACGTCGGCGTTGGCGGGCGACTCGACGCTGACCTGCTGCTGGGAGACCAGGGGGACGTTCTGGTTGACGACGACGTGATCGGTCGACAGGGACGCGGAGTCCAGCGCGGTCCCGGTGCCATCGCTGATCAGCGTGCTGTCGATGTTGAGCGGGACCTTCGTGATCCTGCTGGTGGTGTACGTCGACAACAGCAGCGCGGCGATCAGCAGGGCGGCCCCGAGACCGATGATCCCGCATGCGGCGAACCGCAACATGACTGCTCGGTTCACGTTGCTGTGCCCTCCTAGTGCTCTCTTGCGCCGTCAGCCGCGACCCGCCCCGACCTGAGCAAGCACCGAGGCAAACCCGTTCGACCCTAACAGCAGAACGTAAGGCCTCGGCTTACGAACCTGTCGCTATCGCGCACGGGTGCCTCGGGTGTACCCATTCGTTCTCCCCACCCATCAGATGCAGACTGTGGGGATGACCGATGGCCGGCAGGTGGGCGGGACGCGCAGCTTCCTGCCCGCCGTGGAGGGGATGCGCGCCTGCGCCGCCATGGGCGTGGTCGTCACGCACGTCGCTTTCCAGACCGGGCACTCCAGCGGTGTCCCCGGCCGGCTCTTCGGCCGCTTCGATCTCGCCGTCGCGGTGTTCTTCGCGCTGTCGGGTTTCCTGTTGTGGCGCGGCCACGCAGCGGCGGCACGCGGCCTGGGACCGCGTCCCCGCACCGGCCACTATCTGCGGTCTCGGGTGGTGCGCATCATGCCCGCCTACGTGGTGGCTGTCGTCGTGATCCTGTCGCTGCTGCCCGACGCGGATCACGCCAGCCCGACCGTGTGGCTGGCCAACCTGACCCTCACCCAGATCTATGTGCCGCTCACCCTGACCGGCGGGCTGACCCAGATGTGGAGCCTCTCGGTCGAGGTGAGCTTCTACCTGGCGTTGCCGCTGCTGGCGTTGCTGGCGCGGCGGCTGCCGGTCGGCGCGCGGGTGCCGACGATCGCCTCGCTGGCGGCGCTGAGCTGGGCCTGGGGTTGGGTGCCCATTCATTCCGGATCCGGCACCAACCCGCTCAATTGGCCGCCGGCCTTCTTCTCCTGGTTCGCCGCGGGCATGCTGCTGGCCGAATGGGTCCACAGCCCGGTCGGCCTGCCGCACCGCTGCGCTCGCCGGCGGGTGCCGATGGCCGCCGTCGCCGTGCTGGCCTACCTGCTGGCGGCCTCCCCGCTGGCGGGCCCGGAGGGCCTGATTCCCGGCACGGCCACCCAGTTCGCGGTGAAGACGGCCGCGGGCTCGCTGGTGGCGTTCGCGCTCGTCGCCCCACTGGTGCTGGACCGGGTCGACACCGCGCACCGGCTGCTGGGCAGCACCGGCATGGTGACGCTGGGCCGGTGGTCTTACGGCCTGTTCGTGTGGCATCTGGCCGCGCTGGCCATGGTGTTCCCGGTGCTCGGGACGTTCGCGTTCACCGGCCGCATGCCCGCGGTGTTGGCGCTGACGATGGTCTTCGGCTGGGCGATCGCCGCCGTCAGCTACGGGCTGGTAGAGTCGCCCTGCCGGGAAGCGTTGCGGCACTGGGAGAAACGCGAAAGGCCGGCCGAAACCGCAGACGCCGTGGACGCCGAGGCGGACGCGATCGCGCCCTAGCCGGTACGGTCCATCCACTCTTCCAGAGTGTCGGCGGACGGCAGGCAGACTGCGCGCTCGATCTTCTGGAACAGATCGGCACCGTACTCGACGGTGGATCGGACCAGGTTACCCAGCCCCTCGACGTGGATGCCGTCGCTCAGCAGGTAAGCGTTCTCACCGACCACGCTGACATGGCTGGGCCGGGCGGTCTCGCGCACAAACGCCTTGGGCCAATGGGTTTCGCGATTCCAGTCGTTGACCAACTCCATCAGGCGCGTCCGCTCGGTGGCGGGGTAGTGCCCGGCGGGGCTGATCGAGATCTCGAAGACATCGCGCCGCAAACCGTTGATACGCAGGTTCACGTGCAGCTTGCCGCGCTCGTAGCTGGGCAGCATCATGAACTCCTCGCCGTCATCGCTGCGGAAGAAGCGCAACTCACGCGATCGCAGGTAGCGTTCGATCAGCTCGGTACTCAGCGGTTCGATCTGCATTGCCAGATGATGAGCCCGCAGGCTTGGAGAATTCTTGGCGCGTGTCAGGCCGCTTGCGAGTCGGCTTGTTGCGACCGCAGGTCTGCTGGACGAACTCGACGTTATAGGGCACCTTGTGGTCCGCCCCGGGTCATGCAGAACGCCTGCACGCCAACCGAATCCAGGACCGAGACGTCGGCCGTGTGCCCCAGCGTGTTCGCGATCTCGGCGAGGCAGACGTAGTAGCTGCCGACCCGACGGTCCTCAAAAAGCAGAATGGGCGGGCGGGGGGTATACGGCTTCGGGAGGTAGAAGGTTCAGGGGGTACTCGTTTCGCGAGAGGACGAGCATGTCTGCAGGCTTGGAGATATCCACATAGTGGTGGCCTTCGGGGATTCCAGAGTCGACCATTGAGTCCAGCAATACCGTGATTTCCTCCGCCTTGGCGGCATCGAGCCGCCAAACCACGAGACCTTCATGGAACTCAACCTCAGCTGCGCCGGGTTCGATGAAAAACTGGTGAATCGTCGCACCATGGTCCAGTTGAGCCGAACCATGCTGCGCCGCTTGGGTCACCGCGGCCCGCACTTCACTTACCCCGGCGTCGTCCATGGCCAACAACACCGCGTCATCGCCGAAGTGCAACTTCTCGGCCAGTTCGGCATAGATCAGGCTCATAAGCACCGTGCTTTCTCACCGTTAAACAAGATCGTAATGGCCAGATTGTGTTAGTGGCTGCCGGCCGGACCTTCCTCCCATTCTTCGATGTTGGTTTCACCAAGCCAGTGCGGATGGGCGTGGGGAGGCGGGACTACTTGTGGTCCGAAGGAGGGTCCGCCGCCAATCATCGGCCCCTCACCGAGCTTTGGCGCTGGTGGTTTAGGCGCAGGGGGTGCGGGTTGCGGGGCTGGGGCGGCGGGCGGGGTGCCGACCGTGCCCGAGCGCGGCGGAGCTACCCCTTCCTTATGGGTTGGGAGGTCGTTGATTCCGACGTTTCTCCACTGATCAAATTTCTGTGCGTGCGGGTTGTAATCCCAATGCGGGTAGTGACGTGAATCCTGGCCGGGGTCGTATCGCCACTCGCCACCGTCCTTGTCCCACAAGCTCTGGCCACCTTTCGACGCGACACTCGGCTTACTAGCTGGTCCTGTGGTCAGTGGTCCTTCGACAGGTGGGCGAAGGCCTTCAGGTGGCAATCCTGGGCCTGCAGGCGGTCCTTGAGGGTATGGCGGTGGCGGTGGCTCCCATGGCGGCCGGGCTGGGTCATCTTTAAAGGTGTGGTTGTCAACGCTGTAAACGTGGCTGTCTTTCGGTGGACTGCCAAGGGCTGGGTGTCGCGGGAAACTGGCGCCGATGCCAGCTAGGGCGGTGGAAATCTTGCCAGCGACCTGTTGGTCCAGTGCGACGAGCTGGGCAGCGCGCTGACGGATATCGCTGGCGAGTGTTTGCGCTTCGCCTTGGCGAACTGCTCGCTGTGCGGTCGATCCGCCGCTCAGGCGATCGGTAACCGAAAGGTCCTCGCCTACCTCGTATCCCGCACTCTGGGCAACTTGTACGGCATAGCGGAGGCGGGAGCGGGCCACGTGCAAATCCGAGGATGCGTTGCGCGCGACACGGGCCGCCGCCTGTAGCTGGTCGGCTGCCGCGCTGGTGGTTCGCATGTCGGCGTGCGTCGTGACGCGCACCGCATCGGCGGCTTCACCTCGCCAATCGACCGAGACGGCTTCCCGCCAGACCTGGTGGGACAGTGCATAGCTGCGCTCGGCAACGGTCTCCCATTGGACGGCCGCATCCGTGAGATGGTCAGTGGGCCAGGCTAACAGCGCTGACAGCCCAGGAACCCCTGCGATCGCGGCCATCGCTACACGCTGGTCACCGGTTGCATCACAGAGGCCAGACGATTAGCCGCTTGAGCCTCGTTGGCAAGGTAGCGGGTGTCTGCTTCAGCGACGTGCGCAGCGCAAGAACTTACCCGCGTGGCCAATGCCATGGAGAAGACAGTGACTTCGGCGTGGGCGGCATTGACTGCGGCCGTGCTGGGCTGCCACGAAAAGCCGAGATTGGCCGGCGACGCCGTCGCGTTTAGTGCCTCAGCAGAGGCGGCCCAGCGGGTGGCCATCGCCTGCAAACCCGCTGTATGCACCCGTAATATCTCATGCACGAGCGAAAGTTTAGGCAACCGACGTCGGTGTGGGCCAGTCACCGTGACCGCTCATGCATTGCCGCCTCATCTCGCAGCGTGCGCGGGACCTTTCAGCTCGTTAATCCGCCAAGCTGGCTACTGAGCGACTGGTTGTGCCGTGTATCCGTTTCGGCATGGCGCACCAGGGTGAGAGACGCCGAACCCCCGAATATGCAAACTGGTGACCATCTAGCGCGTAGCTCGTAAACACCGAGCGCGAAACAGCCCAATTCTCTGGCCGATGTGGGGCGCACTACAGACGTCAGCTCGCTTCCGCCGCCTGCAGGCGGGCGACGATCTCGGCGCGCACCGCGGACCGCCGGGCCTTGCCGGCGTCGTCACGCAACGGGGCGTCGACGAATTCGACGAAGTCGGGGGTCGGCGGCACCTTGTACGCCGCGAGGTGCTCGCGCAGAAATTCCAGCACCCCGGCGGCGTCCAGCGTGGAACCGTCTGCCGCGTGCACCAGCGCGTAGGGCACCTGTCCCAGATCGACGTCGGGAACGCCGACCACGAGGCAGGACAACACGTCCGGGTGTGCCGACAACGCATTTTCGATCTCGGCTGGGTACACGTTGCGGCCGCCGACGGTGAACATGTCGACGCGACGATCGGAAAGGTACAGGAACCCGTCGGCGTCGAAATGGCCCAGATCGCCGAGGGAATCCCAGCCGTCGCGGCTCTTCGCCGTGGCGCCGACGTAGCGGTAGGTGGGCGCGCTGCCCGCGCCGGGACGCATGTAGATCTCGCCGACCACGCCGGGCGGGCAGGGGTTGCCGTCGTCGTCGAGCACCTTCATCTCGCCGGCAACCACCACGCCCACCGAGCCGCGGTGGGTCAGCCACTGGTCGCCGGAGATGAAGGTGAGCGCCTGTAATTCCGTGCCGCCGTAGAGTTCCCAGACTTTCTCCGGCGCAAGCAGGTCGATCCACGCCTGCTTGACGGCGGGCGGGCACGGCGCCCCCATGTGCCAGAACCGCCGGATGGATGAGAGGTCGTAGGACCCGGGATCGGCGTGGTAGACGGGCAGCGCCCGCTGCATGATCGTCGGCACCGTGGTCAGGAAGGTCACGCGGTGTTCGGTGATCAGCCGCAGGAACCGCTCCGGGTCGAACCGGCTCATCAACACCAGGTGATGGCGCATCAACAGGGCAAGCGTCGCGGTGGTGAAACCGGTGTTGTGGGACAACGGGATCGGGACGAGGGTGGTGTCGCCCTCTTGCGCGCCGAGGGGATAGCCGATGGCGGCCGGTATCCGGCTGTCACCGCCGGATTCGATGAGCTTGGGCCGGCCGGTGCTGCCGCCGGACCCCATCGCCTTCCACACCGGCGACACCGCTTCCGGCAGCGGCGCGTCGGAGCATTCCGGGCCGGGGGTGAAACCGGCTGGGACGCTGGGAATTTGGGGATGCTCGCGGCCCACCAGCAGGGCCGGCGGCCGCAGCTCCAGCAGCCCTTGCAGCTCCGCGTCCGGCAACCGCGCCGACAGCGGCTGGGGCACCGCGCCCAGCTTCCAGCACGCCACCGCGGCCTGGATCCACTCCACGGAGTTGGGCAGCACCATGGTCACGTAGTCGCCTACGCCGACGCCGCGGTCGGCGTAGGCGCGGGCCAACCGGTTCGTGGAGGCGTCGAGTTCGGTGCGGGTGAGCGTCAGCCCGTCACAGGTGACGGCGGGCTCGTCGGGCGCGAGTTGGGCCAGCGCGGCGATCTGGGTGCCGATCGGCGCGACCGGCTCACTCATATGCGCCCTGGCGCTCGAAGATGCGGCGGGGGTTGTCGACCAGCATGGTGTGCAGCTGCTCGTCGGTGACGCCGCGCTCCTTGAGCGCGGGGATGACGTCGTTGTGGATGTGCAGGTAATGCCAATTCGGCGCCATCTGGGGAACCAGCTCTTCGGGCAGCGCGTCGAAATAGCAGTTGGCGTCGTGCGAGAGCACCATCTTGTCGGCGTGCCCGCGCTCGCACATCTGTGCCACGATCTTCACCCGCTCCTCGAACGGCGAGATCACGTCGAGGCCGAAACGGTCCATCCCGAGATACGAGCCCGCGGCGATGAGCTCCTCGAGGTACCCGATGTCGGTGCTGTCACCGGAATGGCCGATGACCACCCGGGTCAGGTCGACGCCCTCCTCTTCGAAGATGCGCTGCTGTTCGAGCCCGCGCCGCAGCCCGGCGTGGGTGTGCGTGGAGATCGGCACCCCGGTGCGCTTGTGCGCCTGGGCGACGGCGCGCAGCACCCGCTCGACGCCGGGGGTGAGGCCCGGCTCGTCGGTGGCGCACTTGAGGATCCCGGCCTTGACGCCGGTGTCGGCGATGCCCTGCTCGATGTCGCGGACGAACATCTCCGTCATGATCTCCGGGCCGTCCAACATGCCGCCCGGGCCCTCGTAGTGGAACCGGAACGGCACGTCGTTGTAGGTGTAAAGCCCGGTCGCCACAACGATATTCAGGTCGGTGGCCGCGGCGACGCGCGCGATGCGCGGGATGTAGCGGCCGAGCCCGATCACAGTGAGGTCCACGATGGTGTCCACCCCGCGGGACTTCAGCTCGTTGAGCCGGTCGACGGCGTCGGCCACCCGGCGTTCCTCGTCGCCCCAGGCTTCGGGGTAGTTCAGGGCGATCTCCGTGGTCATGATGAACACGTGCTCGTGCATGAGCGTCACGCCGAGGTCGGAGGTATCGATGGCGCCGCGGGCGGTATTGAGTTCTGACACGGGACTGATGCTAGGTCGACTCGGTGGTCGGACAACAGTGCCGATTTATTCCGGTCCGCCCCGACGGCCCCGGCGGTGCAGTACCGTCACCCTCGTCCGAACCGGAACCCCGCGGGAGCCCCGTCATGCTGCTCAATCCCAACCATCTGCAACGTCAATATCCAGACCGTCGCT
The DNA here is from genome assembly GCF_001666835.1 of Mycobacterium sp. E3251. Classification (GTDB taxonomy): domain Bacteria; phylum Actinomycetota; class Actinomycetes; order Mycobacteriales; family Mycobacteriaceae; genus Mycobacterium. The sequence continues at coordinate 40,522 of NZ_LZJF01000148.1, forward strand.
CGGGGGAGATCATGGCCGCGACGGTGGACTTCTTCGAGTCGCGGGGCAAGGCGCGGCTGAAGTCCGATGATCACGAACGGGTGTGGTACTCAGACTTTTTGGACCACATCGGGCGCGAGCGCATCTTCGCCTCGCTGCTGACGCCGTCCGAGTACGGTGCCTCAGAAGCGGATGCCTGCCGCTGGGACACCTACCGGATCAGCGAGTTCGCCGAGATCGTGGGCTTCTACGGGCTGAGCTACTGGTACCCCTTCCAGGTCACGGCGCTGGGTTTGGGCCCGATCTGGATGAGCGACAACACCGACGCCAAGCGCAAGGCCGCCGCGCAGCTGGAGGCCGGCGAGGTGTTCGCCTTCGGCCTGTCGGAGCAGACCCACGGCGCCGACGTCTACCAGACCGACATGATCCTGACGCCGTCGGAGAACGGCTGGGTCGCTAATGGCGAGAAGTACTACATCGGCAACGCCAACGTGGCGCGGATGGTCTCCACCTTCGGCAAGATCGCCGGATCTGACGAGTATGTGTTCTTCGCCGCCGACTCCCAGCACGACCGGTACGACCTGATCAAGAACGTGGTGAACTCGCAGAACTACGTCGCCAACTACGCGCTGCGCGACTACCCGGTCACCGAGGCCGACATCCTGCATCGCGGTCCCGGGGCCTTCCACGCCGCGCTCAACACCGTCAACGTCTGCAAGTACAACCTGGGCTGGGGCGCGGTCGGCATGTGCACCCACGCCATGTACGAGGCGGTCACCCACGCCTCCAACCGCGTCCTGTACGGGACCGTCGTCACCGACTTCAGCCATGTGCGGCGGTTGCTCACTGACGCCTACCTGCGGCTGGTCGCGATGAGGCTGGTCGCCACCCGAGCCTGCGACTACATGCGCGGCGCCTCGGCGGATGACCGGCGCTACCTGCTGTACAGCCCGCTCACCAAGGCCAAGATCACCAGCGAAGGGGAGCGGGTCGTCATCGCGCTGTGGGACGTGATCGCCGCCAAAGGGGTGGAGAAGGACACCTTCTTCGAGGCCGTGACCCGCGAGATCGGTTTGCTGCCAAGGCTCGAGGGCACGGTGCACATCAACATCGGGCTGCTCGCCAAGTTCATGCCCAACTTCCTGTTCGCCCCCAACGCCGACCTGCCGATCATCGGCCGGCGCGACGACGCGGCCGATGACACGTTCCTGTTCGCGCAAGGACCGACCGGGGGTTTGGGCAAGGTGCGCTTCCACGACTGGCGGGCGCCGTTCGACGGCTTCGGGCACCTGCCCAACGTGGCATTGCTGCGCAAGCAGATCGACGTGCTCGCCGACATGCTGGCCAGCGCGACCCCCGATGCCGCGCAGCAGCGGGACGTCGACTTCGCGTTCGCCGTGGGCCAGTTGTTCGCGACGGTGCCCTACGCGCAGCTCATCCTCGAGGAGGCCGCGCTGTCCGACGTCGACGAGACGTTGATCGACGAGATCTTCGCCGTGCTGGTCCGCGACTTCAACGGCTATGCCGTGGAGCTGAGCGGCAAACCCGCGACGACGGACGACCAAGCCCGATTCGCGACGCGGATGATCCGCCGCCCGGTGCACGACCCCTCCTGCTATGCGCAGATCTGGAAGGAGCACATCCTTCCCCTCAACGGCGCGTACCAGATGCGGCCTTAGAAGCGAACGCCACGCTGGCGTGATGCTCGGCCGCAAGCGATGCGCCTACCCTTGACTGTGACGCAGCTCACCGTAATATGACCAGTGGTCATCGACGTTAGGGGGCGCATTGCCAACGGTGACTTGGGGGCGGGTCGACCCCGCCCGACGGGCGGCGATCATCGAAGCCGCGGAACACGAGTTCGGGGCGCACGGGTTCTCCCGCGGCAGCCTCAACGTCATCGCGCGGCGGGCCGGTGTCGCCAAAGGCAGCCTGTTCCAGTACTTCGCGGACAAGCGCGACCTGTACGCCTTCATCGCCGACATCGCCAGCCAGCGGGTGCGCGCGTACATGGAGGACCGCATCCAGGAGCTGGACCCGAGCCGGCCGTTCTTCGACTTCCTCACCGACTGGCTCGACGCGTGGGTGGCCTACTTCGCCGACCACCCGCACGAGCGCGCGCTGCACGCCGCGGCGACCCTCGAGGTCGACACCGAAGCCCGCGTCAGCGTGCAGAACGTCATCCACCGGCACTACCTGGAAGTGATGCGGCCCCTCGTTCGGGACGCGAAGGCGCGCGGCGATCTGCGCGCCGACTCGGATACCGACGCGCTGATGTCGTTGCTGCTCTTGATCTTTCCGCACCTGGCGCTGGCGCCCTACATGCGCGGCCTGGACCCGATCCTCGGGCTCGACGAACCCACCCCGGAGCAGCCGGCCCTGGCCGTGCGCCGGCTCGTCGGTGTGCTGGCCGCCGCCTTCGCGGCGTCAGCGCGCCCGCCCGTCCAGTCAGCCCCACAACGATCCGAGGAGGTCTCATGACACGCACGCATACGAACTCGATGGTTCGAGGGGGACTCAACTGGGACAGCCTGCCGCTGCGGCTGTTCGCCGGCGGCAACGCGAAGTTCTGGGACCCGGCTGACATCGACTTCTCCCGCGACCGCGCCGACTGGGAGGAGCTCTCGGAGGACGAACGTCACTACGCCATCAGGCTGTGCGCGGAATTCATCGCCGGCGAGGAAGCGGTCACCGAGGACATTCAGCCGTTCATGTCCGCGATGCGGGTCGAGGGCCGGCTGGGCGACGAGATGTACCTGACGCAGTTCGCGTTCGAGGAAGCCAAGCACGTTCAGGTGTTCCGCATGTGGCTCGACGCCGTCGGCGTCACCGACGACCTGCACCAGTACCTCGACGACATCCCCACCTACCGGACCATCTTCTACGAGGAGCTGCCCGACTGCCTCAACGCCTTGTCGGTCGACCCGTCACCGGCCGCCCAAGTGCGGGCCTCGGTCACCTACAACCACATGGTCGAAGGCATGCTGGCGCTCACGGGCTACTTCGGTTGGCACAAGATCTGCGTGGAGCGCGGCATCCTGCCCGGCATGCAGGAGTTGGTCCGGCGCATCGGCGACGACGAGCGCCGCCACATGGCGTGGGGCACCTTCACCTGCCGTCGCCACGTCGCCGCCGACGATGCCAACTGGGGCGTGTTCGAAACACGCATGAACGAGCTCATGCCGTTGGGGCTGCGCCTCATCGAAGAGGGCTTCTCCCTGTACGACCCGATGCCCTTCGGCCTCTCGGTGGACGAGTTCATGCAGTACGCGTCCGACAAGGGCATGCGGCGCTTCGGCACCATCTCCAGCGCGCGGGGGCGGCCGCTCGAAGAGATCGACCTCGACTACTCTCCGCTGCATCTGGAGGACACCTTCGCCGACGAGGACGAGAAGGCCCTGGCGGCCGCGTCCGCCTGAGGCGGTTACTCGACCTTGCTGCCGCCGGCTGCGTCCCCGGCGTCGACGTCGCCGACCCACACGGTCTTGGCGTTGACGAAGGCGCGGATACCGAGGCCGGCGAGTTCGCGGCCGTAACCAGACCGCTTGACGCCGCCGAACCCCAGCTCGGGGTAGGACACCGTCATGCCGTTGATGAAGACCTGGCCGGCTTCGATGTCGTCGATGAAGCGCTGCTGCTCGGCCTCGTCGTTGGTCCAGGCGTTGGAGCCCAGCCCGAACGTGGTGGCGTTGGCGATCTCGATCGCTTCATCGATGTCCTTCGCCCGGTACATCGACGCCACCGGGCCGAACACCTCTTCGGTGTAAAGCGCCATGTCCTTGGTGATGTCGGTGACCACCGTCGGCGGGTAGAACCACCCCGGGCCGTCGAGCGGCTTGCCGCCGAGCCGGATCGTGGCGCCCTCCGCGGCCGCGTCGTCGACCTGCTTGGTGATGTCGTCGCGGCCGGACTCGGTGGCCAGGGGCCCGACGTCGGTGTCCGGGTCGGTCGGGTCGCCGACCTTGAGCGCCTGCATCCGCTCGGTGAACTTGTCGACGAACGCGTCGTAGATGTCGGTGTGAATGATGAACCGCTTCGCGGCGATGCAGGACTGGCCGTTGTTCTGGACGCGCGCGGTCACCGCGGTCTTGGCGGCCTCGTCCAGGTTCGCCGACGGCATCACGATGAACGGGTCGCTGCCGCCGAGCTCGAGCACGGTGGGTTTGATCTCGTCGCCGGCGATGGCGGCGACCGACTGCCCGGCCGGCTCGCTGCCCGTCAGGGTGGCGGCCGCCACCCGCGGGTCGCGCAGGATGCGCTCGACGGCGCTGGACGAGACCAGCAGTGTCTGGAAGCAGCCCTCCGGGAACCCGCCGCGGGCGATGACGTCGGCGAGGTAGAGCGCGGTCTGCGGGACGTTCGAGGCGTGCTTGAGGATGCCGACGTTGCCGGCCATCAGCGCCGGTGCGGCGAACCGCACCGCCTGCCACAGCGGGAAGTTCCACGGCATCACGGCCAGGACCACGCCGAGCGGTTGGTAGCGGGTGTAGGCCCGCTTGGCGCCGACCGCTTTTGCGTCGGCCGGCTCGTCGGCCAGCAGCTTTTCGGCGTTCTCCGCGTAATAGCGAAAGCCCTTGGCGCACTTGAGCACTTCGGCCTTGGCCGACTTCAAGGTCTTGCCCATTTCCAGGGTCATCATCGCGGCGACGTCGTCGGCCTCTTTTTCCAGCAGATCGGCGGTGGCGTTTGCCCACCCCGCGCGCTGGGCAAAGGTGGTGTTATGGCGGTAGTCCTGGAACCGGGCGTAGGCGGCGGCGATGGCCGCATCGACTTCTTCGTCGGTTGCCGGGGTGAAGGTTTTGACTGTCTCGCCGGTAGCCGGGTTGATGGTGGCGATGGGCACGCTGACATCCTTCGCTTCGGGGTTGGTAAAAGTTCCAACACCCAGCCTGCCACTATCGTTCCCTCGAGGGAGGTGCCGGATGAGTAAAGCCGCCGAGCTGATGGTCAAGTGCCTGGAAAACGAGGGCCTTTCCGTGGTCTTCGGGCTGCCGGGGGAGGAGAACATCCGCTTCGTGCAGGCGCTGGCGTCGTCGAGCATCCGCTACGTGCTCACCCGGCACGAGCAGGGCGCGGCCTTCATGGCCGAGATGTACGGACGGGTGACCGGCCGCGCCGCGGTGGTGTCGAGCACCCTGGGGCCGGGCGCGATCAACATGCAACTCGGCGTGGCCGACGCCACCACCAACAGCACCCCCCTGGTCGCGATCTCCGCGCAGGTGGGCCACGACCGGGAGTTCAAGGAGTCGCACCAGTACGTCGACCTGGTGTCGATGTTCGCGCCCATCACTCGGTGGGCGGCCGGGGTCCCCACGGCGCGGGCCATCCCCGAGATGTTCCGCAAGGCGTTCAAGGTCGCCGAGACCGAACGCCCGGCGGCGGTCTACCTCGCGGTGCCCGAGCACATCGACGCCGACGAGACCGACTACGACCTGACGCCGTTGCCGCGCAACGTCGTCCGCCCCGATGCGCCCGCACCCGGTCAGGTGGAGCGCGCGGTCGACATCCTGCGCCAGGCGAAGCGGCCGGTGGTGCTGGCCGGGCACGGCGCCGCCCGCGGCAACGCGACCGCGGCGCTGGTCCGGTTCTCCGAGCAATTCGGTATCCCGGTGGCCAACACCTTCCACGGCAAGGGCGTGATGCCCGACGACCATCCCAACAGCATCGGGACCCTGGGGTTCATGCGGCACGACTACGTCAACTTCGGCTTCGACAACGCCGACGTGGTCATTGCGGTCGGGTACGAGCTGCAGGAGTTCGACCCCGTCCGGATCAACCCGCAGGCGGACAAGAAGATCATCCACATCCACCGGTTCCCGGCCGAGGTCGACGCGCACTATTCGGTGGACGTCGGGATCATCGGCGACATCAGCGCCTCGTTGGACGCATTGACCGACGGGCTCGACGGCCACGCCTACGAGGCCGATCCCGAGGTGCCCGGCCACGGCCTGCTGGCCGAGGAATTCGCACGGGGGCAAGAGGATTCGCGCTATCCGCTCGCTCCGGCGCGGGTGGTGGCCGATACCCGCGCCGCGCTGGGCCGCAGTGACGTCGTCCTGGTGGACACCGGCGCCACCAAGATGTGGATGGCGCGGCTCTACCCGACGTATGAGTGCAACACCTGCCTGGTATCAAATGGGTTGTCCACCATGGGGTTTGCGTTACCCGGCGCGCTGGGTGTCAAGTTGGCGCGTCCCGAGTCCAAGGTGCTGGCGGTCGTCGGGGACGGCGCGTTCCTGATGAACTCGCAGGAAATCGAGACCGCCGTCCGCGAGCGTATACCACTGGTCGTGCTGATCTGGGACGACGGCGGTTACGGCCTGATCGAGTGGAAAATGGATCTCGAGCTCGGCGCCCACTACTACGTGAAGTTCGGCAACCCCGATGTGGTGACCTACGCGGAAAGCTTTGGCGCCAAGGGGTATCGGATCAACAGTGCGGAGGAACTGTTGCCGACGCTACGGGCCGCACTCGACGACGATGGGGTGTCGGTGATCTCCTGCCCGGTCGACTACTCGGAGAACCTGCGGCTGACCGACCGGCTCGGCGAGCTGGACGAGACGCTGTAATTCACGGGCACATCCAGGCGAGCGGCGGGCAGACGCCGGTGTTGGGCGGCAGCCGTAATCCCGGCGGCTGTCCCTGGACCATCAGGGCGGGCAGGCCCGAGTCGGGCGCGAAGTAATAGGTGTGGCAGACGTTTCTGTCCCAGTCCGGCATCCGCCGCAGTTCGCCCAGGTTCGGGCACCACATCTGGCTGCAGATGTGTGAGGTGTAGCAGCCCGGCGGTCCCTCGGGCGGGGCGCACTCCGGCGGCTGGTTGCCGCCGTTGTTCGTGGAGCAGACGGCGTGGGCGGTGCCGGCGCCCAGCATCAGGTCGGCGGTCCACAGGAAGCCGGAGAGGGCCAGCACCGTTGCCAACCCTACGAGGGCTGTTCTCATGCTCGACTCCTTTACCGTGGCGTAAGTCCTTGACAAGACTGGCATTTCGCGTCAGGGCACCTGCCTGAGTTGAAGGTGATTGGTCTGTTGATATCCCGGTGGGTGGCCGCAGGCCGGCACGTTATACGTCAGGGTGCTGGTGCCTTCCAGGGTATTCGGATCCCACGTGTGGTGGTACGGCTCATTGGGACCGGAGCTACCGTCGGCACACCGGATGGCCCAGGTGCCTTCCATCGTCCATTGCCCGTTGATCAGCCGCGCCAGGGCAACGGCCTGTCCACCGGGTGTGGTTGCCACCGAAGCGCATCCGTCGCCGCAGGGTGTGAAGTAGTAGTCGCCGGACATCGCCGAGCCCCGAGGGGTTGTCGAGGTCCAGGTGTAGTGGCCGCTCATCGTCGTGTCGGCCCACGCGGCACCAGCGGTGACGACAGCCAAACCGGCGAACATGGCGGCTGCGCCGATCATCCGTGTGGTGGCCATGGTCCCATCCTCCTGCTGAGCTAATACCTACGTAGCTCACAGTGACCGCTATACACCGTCGACGTTCAGTTCGATGGGCATTTGGCAAACTTTCGCGCCCTCGCCCCACGATGGCGACACGGCCTCGGTCAGCCGTGCTGTGACGTCGCCGTCTTCAGCGCCAGCGGCCGGACGTAGCCACCGATCAGTGTCCGATGCCACCAGGCCCGCTCGCGGCGCAGTTCGGCGGGGGTGGTGAAGCGATACTCGTAGAGCTGCGCACGCACATAGCGCGGTGGTGAATCCGGAAATGGATTGTGCCGCAGCAGGCGCAGCGTGGGCCGATCGTTGCGCAGCAGCCGCTGCAGAAACGGGGTCAGCCATGGCTGCGCGTAGCCGGGCGAGATGGCGGCGAACCACATCAGCCAGTCCAGGCGCAGATGGTAGGGCGCCCACTGGCGCGGGAGCCGGCGCACGCCGCCGGGCTTGCCCTTGAATTCGTATTCTTTCCACACCGTCTGGTCGCTGAGGCGGGTGTCCTCGGTGCCTTCGATCACCACCTCGCGGCGGACGCGCCCGATGCTGCCGAACGCGCCGTAGGTGTTGACGAGGTGAAAAGCGTTGAACGACATGTTCATTCGCTGCCGTGAGGACAGCATGTTGCGCACCGGCCAGTAACTCATGAACAACACCGCCACCGCGAACGCGATCACCAACGCGGCGAACCACACCGGCGTCGCCGGGAACGCCGGACGATCATGCAAACCAACCGAACCCACCCACGAGTCGTCGATCACGCTGAACGCCAACAAGATCGTCACCCAATTGAGCCAGGCGAAGTTACCGGACGCCACCAGCCACAGCTGGGTGACGACGATGATCGCGGCGGCGATGCCGGCCACCGGTTGTGGCGCGAACAATCCGAACGGCACCACCAACTGCGAGAAATGGTTGCCCGCCACCTCGATTCGGTGCAGCGGCCTGGGCAGATGGTGGAAGAACCAGCTCAACGGCCCGGGCATCGGCTGCGTTTCGTGGTGATAGTACAAACACGTCAGGTCGCGCCAGCACGGATCGCCCCGCATCTTGATCAACCCGGCGCCGAATTCCACTCGGAACAGCAGCAACCGGGCCATCCATAAGGTCAGCACCGGCGGCGCCACCTGGTCGTTGCCGAGGAAGATCAGCAGAAAACCGGTCTCCAGCAACAGCGATTCCCACCCGAACGCATACCAGGTCTGCCCGACGTTGACGATCGACAGGTAGAGCACCCACAGCGCCAGCCACATCAGCATGGCCGCCCAGACGGGCACCGCGTCGGCCGCGCCGGCGACGATCGCCGCCGACAGCGCGGCGCCGAACCAGGAGACCATCGAGAACAGGCGATCGGAATAACGCAGATGAAACAGGCTGGGCGCCCGCCAAAACGACTGCCCGGCCAAGAACCGCGGAATCGGCTGTAGGCCGTGCTCCCCGATGAGCGCCCGGAACTGCGCCGCGGCCGCGACGAACGCGAGCAGGTAGACGACCGCGGCGCCCCGCTCGAGCACCAGTCTGCCGAGCCAATATTCGGGAGCGGAAAACCAGCCCATGGCCGTAACTCCTTGGACGGTGGCGGTCACACAGACCCGCATATCCAGTCAAGCAGCCGGTAAACCGTCAGCCAATACCCCCGACCGCTATTCGTCGCGGGCGCGGCCCGCCGCATCGCCCATCGTCACCGCGGAAACGGCGACCACCGCGAGCGAAATCAGCGCCAGCAGCTGAACATTCGCGGAATGGCCCGCGTAGCCGTCCACCGACCGCCAGGGATGCCGCGACAACATGGCGCCGGCCAGGATGAGCCCGCCCGCGCTCAGGACCATCGTGGCCCCGTCCACGCGCCGGCGGCGCAGCGCGTACCGCAGGCCCAGGGCGCCGCCGACCACCACGACCCCGACCACGCCGGCGATCACCGCCCCGCAGGCCAGCACCGCGACCGCCGCCCACGGCCCCGGCCGCCACGGCTGGGCGGGCGCGTCGTCGGCCGGCCTGCCTCTGGTGCGCCACAGCGCGAGCATGGCCAGTAGCGGCAGCAAGGCCAGCCCCAACCCCAGCCCCACCCGGTACGGCGCGTTGGACGGGAAGGTCAGCGTGATCGTGCCGGGATCGCCCGGCGGCACCACCCAGCCCTGCTGCCACCCGTTGACGGCGACCGGGGTCAGCCGCGCCCCGGCGCTGGTGCGCGCCACCCATCCGGGGTTGATGCTTTCCGGGACCACCAGCACCCGCGACGTGGCCGACGGCGGAGCCTGCACCTCGCGACGGTCCGGGCCCCACACCCGCCACGCCGGAACCCCGACGGGGCCGGGCGCGGCGGCGGCCGCGGCCGGCGGGGACAGCGCAACGCCGTCGACGACGAACTGGGCGCCCGGGCTGATCAGCAACTCCTGCTGCCCCGCCGGCAACGCGATCGGGTCGCGGTCGCACGCCCGGGCCGCAACGGGCTCGTCGTCGAGCAGAGCGCCGACGGTGGTGCTGATCGACGTGTGCACGAACCGTCCCGCGACCGCGATGACCGGGCCGTGATCGCAGTCGACGGCGATCTCGCGCGTGCGATCGCGGGCAGCGTCGGCGGGCGCGATCGGGGTGCCGTCGGCACCGAGCACCGACAGCTCGGCCACCCCCGGCGGCTTGAGCTGGTCGAAACCCAGCGCGTTGCGGTCGATGACGTCTTCCCAGTCCAACAGGCTGACGGTGACGCTGTCGGTCACCCGGGGATGCAGTGGGAGTGTCTGCGGTTCACCGGGCTTCAACGCGTGCACCTGCGGGCCGTCGCCCAGGTTGACCGCCACCATCGTCGGATGGGCGGGCAACGCCGACCGGCTCGGCGCCAGCCGGAGCGCGGTGACCTCGGTGGGCCGCGGCAGGGTGAGCGTCAAGGTGGGCGGGGTCTTGTGCTGCACCACCCGCTGCGGTGCCGTCCATGCCGTCGCCGGGTCGCCGTCGGTCGCCGCATACGCCGAGCCGAGGACGTCCACCAGGTCGGAGTCGCCCCGTGCCCTGGTGGTGTTCGGCTCGGCGAGCAGGTCGGCCAGCTTGGGCCCCTGCCGCGGCCGCACCCACACCAACGGGGTCACCGACATCGGTGCCGGAACGGTCAGCGTCCGGCTGAGATTGACCGGCTCTTCGGGTGTCAGCGCCATGGACGGCGCGCAGCGCACGCCCTCCGGCGTCGACGCGCAGCCCGGCCTGCCCAGCAGCTCGGAACCCAGGTCCCAGCCCGCGACCGCCGCGCCGGGCGGCGGCCCCGGGACGCGCACGGTGTGCCGCAGGTCGAGCTGGTGGGCGAATCCGGACGCGTCGTACTGGGTGATCGACAGGTCGGTGATGCCGAACTGCACGCCCGGGGACCCGTCGTCGGTGCCCGCGGCGGTGATCCGCACCCACGGCGTCTCGCCGTAGGGCAACGCGGCGGCGAGCGGCTTGCCGGGCTCGTCGAACCGCAAGGTGGTGCTGCCGGTGGCGGTCTCGATCAGGATGCGGCGCACCTGCGCGCCGACGGCCGTCGCGCTGGGTGTCAGGGTGATCGCCGCGTTGGTGACCGGGTGGTCGAAATCGACCTGCAGCCACTGGCCCACCGCCGATTGCAGCGAGTTGGACACCCACGCGGTCGCCGGGTCGCCGTCGATGGCGGCGACGGGGGAGGTCGCCGGCGCGACGTCGGGCATCGCGGTGGAGTCCGACGACGAGCTCGACACGGTGATCCGGCCGCCGCTCCAGGCGCCGACGACCAAGTCGGCCCCGGGGACGGGATAGTCGGGCACCCGGTTGTAGGTATGCCGTGCGTCGCCCGCGGCCCGGATGGCCGACGAATGTTGGTCCACCCGGCCGTAATCGGTCTCGCGGGCCACCGGGGTGTCGGTGATGGTCACCGAGGGCACCGGCAATCCGGCGCCGCGCGCGTCGGCGGTCATCAGCGCGGGGCCCAGCGGCGGCAGGCCCTGCAGCCGGCGCCGCTCGTCGAGGCGCAGCAGCGCCTCCGGTCCGCCGTCCACCCGGGGCAACCGGTCGACGTCCGCGAAGTACGGGGCGCCCGGATCACCGGCGACCTCCACCCGGTAAACCTCTACGGCCGGGTAGCGCGGACGCAGTCCGCTGTCGGCGACAAAGCCCGCCAG
>NZ_LZJF01000149.1 GCF_001666835.1 Mycobacterium sp. E3251
GCGGTGGCGGTGCGGTGTGCGGGTCGTTCGTTGTCGTATCGGGAGTTGGATGAGGCGTCGAATCGGTTGGCGCATGCGTTGATTGCCCGGGGTGCGGGTCCGGGGGAGTCGGTGGCGGTGTTGTTGGAGCGCTCGGCCGAGGCGATCGTGGCGATCCTGGGGGTGCTGAAGTCGGGGGCGGCGTATTTGCCGATCGATGCGGGGTTGCCGGCGGCGCGGGTCGAGTTCATGTTGACCGACGCCGCGCCGGTTGCCGCGGTGACCAGCGTGGCGCTGGCCGAGAAGTTGGCCGGCTATGTGTTGCCGGTCATCGACGTGCACAGCCCCGTGCTGCAGTCGCAGCCCGCCACGGCGCCCCCGGGCCCGGATCCTGAGGATGTCGCGCACATCATCTACACCTCGGGCACGACCGGGGTGCCCAAGGGGGTGGCGGTCAGCCACGCCAACGTGACCCGGTTGTTCGACGCCGCGCAGGTCGGGGTGGTGTTGGGGCCAGGCCAGGTGTGGACCCAGTTCCATTCGTATGCGTTTGATTTCTCGGTGTGGGAGATCTGGGGGGCGCTGCTGCACGGGGGGCGGCTGGTGGTGGTCCCGGAGGCCGTGGCGCGCTCGCCGAAGGATTTTCATGCGTTGGTGGTGGCCGAGAAGGT
>NZ_LZJF01000150.1 GCF_001666835.1 Mycobacterium sp. E3251
GAACCGCACCCGCACGTCGCCGGGGTATTCCGTCTGCGACCACGCCAATTCGCGACCGGACAGCGCCGCGCCGTCGACTCAGGCGCCCACCACGACAGCCATGACGACGCCCCCGCCGCCGTCGACCACGAGCGAAGCGCCGCCCCCGCCGTCGACCACCACGACCACCACGACCACGGTGCCCATGACCACCGAATGGATCCACGTTCCGCTGCTGCCGGTGCCGATTCCGATCCAGGTGCCGCAGACGCAGGCTCCCCAGACGCAGGCGCCGCAATACACGCCATATCCGCAGTATCCGCAGCAGTACCCGCAGTACCCGGGGAACTCCCAGAATCCGTTCCTGAGCCCGGGCTACTAGCCGCGCCCGTCGTCCCTGCTGAGCGCGCTCCATGAGCGCGTCCGTCCCCGCGCGGGTAGGTTTGGTGTCACCCGGTCGGGCGGGGTCTATCCGGCGGTGTCCTCATGGACCCCGGAGCAAATCAGCGGACTGTGGAGGCGTGACGTGGACATCGTGCTGGGGGTCTCGATGGCTCCCGAGACGGTCCGCCTGGTGGTCATCGAGGGCCAGAACGCCGACGGTGTGACCGTCGAACAGGACGAGTTCGAGGTTGCCGGCGGCGCAGGCTCGGTGACCGCCGGGGCGGTCGACCAAGTGCTTGCGGCGATCGACGGCACCCGGGAAGGTGCGCTCGCGGGCGGCTACCACTTGGTGTCGACCGGAGTGACGTGGACGGATCCCGCAGGGGTCGGCGCCCTGCGGGATGCGATGGGCCGCCACGGCATGGGCAACGTCATGCTGGTGTCGCCGCTGCTGGCCGCGGCCGCGCTGGCCCAGACGGTCGGGTCCGCCCTGGACTACGCACACATCGCGATGCTGTTCGTGGAGCCCGAGACCGCGACGCTGGCCGCGGGCGGGGCCTGGCGGTTCTCGATGCCGGTCAGCGTGTAGGCCACGCCACCGATCGCCGTCATGGCGACCAGGGCGGACATCCCGATGATCAGCTGCGACAGCCGAAGGCGGCGCCAGGGCCGGTCCGGGGGCGGGTCGATCACGTTCAGGCGCATCGACCAGCCGGACGGGCCGTCTTCGTCGTAGGTTTCGCCGCCGAACCGCACCCGCACGTCGCCGGGGTATTCCGTCTGCGACCACGCCAATTCGCGATCGGTCAGCGCCTCGTCGTCGATCACCAGCACGTCGCCGGCCCCGAGGTCGACGACATCGCCGGCGGCGTTGGCGGCCGCGAGCACGCCGATCGACGTCCGCGTGCGCAGGCTCAGCTCGTCACCGCGCGACGCCAGCACCAGCGCGCCGCAGGCCGCCGCGAGTGCGGGTTGCGACGGCGTCAGGACGGGAATGCGCCCGTGCACCGAAAGCCGTTCGGCGACAAGCGGAATGTGTGCGCCTCCACCGACGGTCACCACCGCGCACAGGTCCGCCCAATTCTTGCGGTAGCGCACCAGCATGTCGTCGAAGGCGTAGATGAAGCCGGTCAGCCGATCCGCCATCAGGTCTTCGAGATCGTCGCGCTTCAGCGTGAAGCTGCAGCTGCGTTCACCGAGCTGGGCGGCGATTTCGGTGACCACGTCGGTGGACAGCCGCTCCTTGGCCAGCCGGCATTGTTCCCTCAGCTCGCCGAGTTGCCCGACGGCAGCCGTGCTGCCCGGGTCGATACCGCTGCCGCGGCCCAGCTCCTCGAAGACCCGCAGCAGCAACTCCTGGTCGATTTCGTTGCCGGACAGAGCCGCGTAACGCATTGTCGCGGTGATGAGTTCGAAATCGCCCGCGACATTCACCAGCGTGGCCGACGTACCGCCGCCACCGAAGTCCAGCAGCCCCACCACACCTTCGTCGGGCAGGCCGAGCTCGGACTTCACGGCGGTCAACGACGCGATCGCGTCCGAGACGAGCCGGGGCGCCATGCCGCTGCGGACGAATCCCAGATGCGTGCGCAGACCGTCGCGCAACGCCTGCACCGTAACGGGTTTCCAGTACGCGGGCACGGCAATGGAGATCTCCGAGCACGAGGCGTCCGCGCCGGCGGCGCGCACCATCGCGTCCAGGGCCTCCACCGTCAGCAGCTCCGGGTCGTGCGCGGACCCGTCGGCGGACACCAGCGCCACCGAGTCACCGATGCGCTCGACGAAGCCCTTCATCATCACGCCGGGCTCGGCGAGGTACGAATTCTCCCCGGGAACACCCACTTCGGGCGCGCAGTGCGGGTAAAGCGTCAGCACCGAACGCCGGGTAACCGGTGGACTTTCGTTGCGCGCAGCGACCAGGTTCGTGGTCCCGATCGACAACCCAAGTGGGTCGTACATAGAGCGAAAACTTTCGTCTATAGGGGTCGGTGGCCAGCGTTAACCATAGCCGTGGACACGCCCAAAACCGATGGCTTGCAACATCATCGGTATTCGGTCGATGCCACCTCGTCACCGAAGTGGTACCGCTGACCCCTTGACAAATTGACGCGGTTGCTTACACCACGGTCAGCGGCAGCGACCGTCTCGGCTCAAACTGGAATGTCGCTCCGCCGCTCACCTTTGTTACCGACACCTCGGGCAGTTCGGCCGCCGCCGTATCGGTTTCGACCAGTTCGGCGGTCCAGTCGGTGTTGGTGCCGCTGACCCGGACCTCGATGTGCGGGTCGACGGCGGTGGCGATCGCCTGCAGCGGTTGCACCGATTCCGGTGAGCACAGCGCAATCCACGCGCCGTCGTCGTGGGCCGGCGAGCGGTGCACCACGAGCCGGTCGGCCGTATCCGCGCAGACATAGCCCGCGGGGTTCAGCAGGGGGTGCAGGTCGAGCACCTGCAGCACGCCTTCGATGCCGCCCGGGAGCCCCAGCGCGCGGTGAATGCGCTCGGCGGCCACGCCCGCTATTCCGGTCAGGCCTTGCGTGCACACCGACACGGCCTGGGCGTCGTCGGTGGCGCGCGCGGTCACCGCGATGGCGAACGACAGGTAGAGCAGGTGCATCTGCAGACACACCTCGTCGGCCATCCGCACCAGCGCCGAATGCGAGAAGCCGGCGAAGTCGAAGTCGGACAGCAACGGCCCGGAGTAGTCCGCCTTGCCCTCGTCGGAGCGGTCGATCGGATCGAGTTCCCATGTGGCGGCCCGGGTTTGGCGCACGATGTCCAGGGCGGGAATGCTCTGCGCCTCGGGATAGGACTCGTCGATGATGACGGTCCACGCGCAGTGCGGGTGGCGGTCCTTCGGTGTCCGCGGCGGCCGGTGGATGGGGCGCACCTGGGCGCGGGCGTTGGTCGCCACCGCGGTGGCGTCGAAGGTCGGGTCCTCGATGGTGTGGCACATGCCGAAGACGTACTTCTCACCCATCGGCTCCACGTCGAGCAGCGCGCCGCAGTGGTCAAGCTGGAATTCGCCGTGCCAGCGGTCGTGCACGGTGTAGCGGAAGTCCATGAATTGCGGTGGCGCGCCGATGTCGAGCTGCAACCCCTTGAAGATGGTCGGCACGTCGTCGCCGGTGAAGTTGAGCGCCCGCTGCATGCGCCGGGTGTAGATGGGGCTGGCGCCCGCCCACTCCTCGATGGCGATCTGCACCATCTCGTCGCGCCCGAACGCACTGATGCACCAGGCCATGCCCGAGCGGTCGATCAGTTGCCCGATCAGGAGCAGTTCGGGAACCAGGACGGCCAGCTGTTCGCGCGTCAACCGCGCATAACGGGATCGGCTCACGGGCCAAAAATAGACTTGGCTATGTTATAAAGTCAACAATGTCGATTGCTGCAGGTCAGGCCGGGGGTTCGGTTGGTCCCACCCGGCGCACCACGGCGCCGCGCAAGCGCGGCGACGACACGCGCGCGAAGATCATCGACGAGACCGTCCGCTGCATCATGGAGGAGGGCTTCGCCGCCGCGACCGCCAAGCACGTCGCCGAACGCGCGGGCGTGACGTGGGGCGTCATCCAGTATCACTTCGGCGATCGCAACGGCCTGTTGATGGCCGTCGTGGACGACGGGGTGGACCGGCTGATCGAGAGCCTGTCAGCGGCCGATGTCAGCGAGTTGCCGCTCCGGACGCGCATCGAGGTGGTCGTCGACACCGCGTGGAGCTGCTACAGCAGCCCGACGTCGATGGCGGCGTTCGAAATCCTGCGCGCGACCCGCGGCGGGCCGGGCGAGTCCCCCCGGCGCCACCTGCTGGAGATGAACGCGGCCATCGGGCAGCTCGGGCGACTGATCACCGACGATCCAGCGAACGCCGGTGCGGCCGAAGTCATCTGGGCCACGCTGCGGGGCGTTGTGCTGGCGCAGATGGTCACCGGGACCGCCATCGACTGGAGCCTGGAACGGCGTGCCCTGATCGACATGGTCACCCGCTACCTCTCCGACGGTCCGGGCCACCGCGACACCTGAACCACCCACCAGACACGCCGCACAACGCGACCGTCGTTCAAGTCTCGGCGGTGCCGGCTCCTCGATGCGAGCGCAGGCGGCTCACCGCCGTGTGCTGCAATCACCTGATGACCCCTCACGATCTCGCCGACATCGAAGCCATCAAGCAGGTCAAGTACCGGTACCTGCGCGCGCTGGACACCAAGCACTGGGACGACTTCGCCGACACGCTGGCCGAGGACATCAAGGCCGATTACGGGCCGTCGATCGGCAACGAGTTGCACTTCACCAACCGCGACGACCTGGTCGAGTACATGCGTACGTCGCTGCCCGCCAACGTCATCACCGAGCACCGGGTGACCCACCCGGACATCACCGTGGACGGCGATTCCGCAACGGGCAGTTGGTATCTGCAGGACCGCGTGATCGTCGCCGACTTGAACTTCATGCTGATCGGGGCGGCGTTCTACCGTGACACCTACCGGCGCACCGACGCCGGCTGGAAGATCTGCGGCACCGGCTACGACAGGACCTACGATGCCACAATGTCGTTGGAGGGCATGAACTTTCACGTCAAGCCCGGCCGCGCGCTGGCCACCGAGGCCTGACCGGACGCTACTTGGTGATTGCGATCACCGCGCCGGGACGCAGCCATTTCATGATCGACACCAGCTGAGCGTCGTCGACGGCGACGCATCCCTCGGTGGGTTTCCCATCGGTGGTGTGGAAGAAGAACGCCGCGCCACCGCCCGGGGTCTTGTTCTTGTTGACTCCCATCACGACAGCGTGCTTGTACTGCGGGATTTGCAGATTCTCGCTTTCGGCGGTGTTGAACGGGCACTGGGCCTTCTGACACACCTGCATGGAGTTGAAGGTGGGGCTGTGGTCGTCGCCGCTCCACCAGTGATTGGGGCCCACCTGGGTATACGGCAGTCCGGTACCGGGATTCGGCGCGGTGCCGAAGGCGGAGTCCAGGGTGTACACGCCCATCGGCGTGGCCGGCACCCCGCTCTTGGCCTCGGGAGCCATGCCCGCCGAACCGACATGCGTGGGAATGCCGGTCCGCAGCGCCTGCCACCCGGCGGCGGAGCGCTGGTAGATGTCCATCGTTGCGTTCGACCCGCCGGTGCTCATCACCGAAACCACCTGCGTGGCATTGCCGACGGCGTTCGCGAACCAGGGGGCGCCCGCCGCGGAACTGATCGGCGCCAGCGCGAGCGAGCCGAAAATCGCGCACGCCAAAGCGGATAGCGAAGCGAGCAGTCGGCGCATGACCTTTATCGTCAGACCCCCACAGCGCGAGGTCAAGTAAAGCTTTAGACCCGGTTAGGTCACCGGGCCGTGACCAAATCCCCCGCGTCGCACGGCTTTCGGGAGGAAGCCGGGCTCGCCGGCCGAATTACCGTGAAACACAGCAGGAAATACAAGTAGCCGAGCGACCAGCCCGCCAATACGTCGGACGGGTAGTGCACGTTCAACGCCACCCGCGAAATCCCCACCCCCAGCGCGCTCAGCGCGACCAGCGCGACCGCACCGCGGCGCACCGCACGGTTCATCGTCGGCAACCCAAGGGACAGCGCCGCGAGCAACGCCGCCGTCGCCTCCAGGGCGTGCCCGGACGGAAACGATGTCTCGGCCGCGGCCACCAGCATGGTCGACGGCCGCGGCCGGTCCACCAGCGCCTTGGCCGCCAGCGTGACGAGCCCGCTCAGGGGCGCACACGCCAACAGCAGCAGCGCCGCCCGCAGCCGGCGCATTACCAGGGCGGCCACCGCCGCCACCGTGCCCAGCACCCGCAGCGGTACCGGGCCCAGCGCGAAGGAAACGTCGGCCCAGAACCGCACCCAGAACGGGTGTTTGACCGCGCTGTCCCGCGCGGCGTTCAGCAGTGACCAGTCCATGCGCTGCTGCCAGTGCCAGTGCTGGGAGTAACCCACCCACATGAGCGCGTACACCGCCACGGCGGTCAGGGCGATGCAGGCGGCCGGCATGAGCCGCGATCGGGTCATGACCCCACCGATACCAGTTGCGCCGCGCGCCGGCGCGGGCGCCCTGACCACACGGTTCCCGGCGCCGGTCCATACTGGCGTCATGGCCGTGTTTGTCCGTAGGTTGCTCGGCATCGGCAAGCTACCCGACGACGTGTACGCGCAGGTCGAGGCGGAGGGCCTTATCCACCTCGCCGACTACGTCCCGGTGACCCGGCGATTCCGGGGCGCCATCCCCGGCGTGCGATTGCCGCACAGCGTCGCCAGCTACACGGGTTCGCTGGTGTTCAGCTCCGAGCGGGTGCTCGCCACGTTGTCCATGCTGCCCAGGCTGGCCGGCCCGACCGTCGACGTCCGCTGGGACGCGCCGCACAACGGTGCGGCGCAGGTCGAGATATCGTCGACCGGTTTGCAGGTCGATGTCGACGTCGCGCGGGTGGACCCGAAGTTCAGCGGCGAACTGTCGCTGCACTACAAGGTCGCCATTCCGGCCGATGTGCTCAGCGGCCTGCCGCGGCGATCGCTCACCTTCGACATGCCGCCCGACTACGTCTTTCGCGCGGTCGGCGTTACCTATAGTCCGTGACGGTCATCCGCGGCCAGGGCGGCTGCCGCAGCACCGCCAGACTGCCGATCACCGCCGCCAGCAGGCCGGTCAGCACTCCGATCAGCGCGATTCGACTCCCGTCCACCGCGGGCGTCCAGGACGCCTCGCCGTTGCGGACGACGAAGACGCCGCACGGTTTGACGACGGGGATCACCGTGGCGCCGTCCGGTGTCTGATAGGGCTCGCCGTACACGCCGCCGGCGGCGCGGTCGGTGGGCAGCTGGTCGAGTAGGTCGAAGGGCTTCACTGAACACTCCTTTCTCGGGTGTTCGCCGGGTCCGTGCCGCGGACACCGTTCACGCTAACGCGGATTTCCTACGATGACTCCCGTGAGCGAGGAGGGCTTCAGCCCGCAGGAGCGACGGGCCGTCTATCGGGTGATCTCCGAACGGCGGGATATGCGCCGGTTCTCACCCGGCGTGGTGGCCGAAGATGTGCTCGCGCGCCTGCTGCAGGCGGCCCACGCGGCGCCCAGCGTCGGCCTGATGCAGCCGTGGCGTTTCATCCGGATCACCGATGACGGGCTGCGGCGCCGCATCCACGCCCTCGTCGACGAAGAGCGCCCGCGCACCGCCGCGGCCCTGGGCGAGCGGGGCGAGGAGTTTTTGGCGCTGAAGGTCGAAGGCATCCTGGAATGCGCCGAGCTTCTGGTGGTGGCGCTGGTCGACGACCGGGAGCGGCACGTGTTCGGCCGGCGGACGCTACCGCAGATGGACCTCGCGTCGGTGTCGTGCGCGATCCAGAATCTGTGGCTGGCGGCGCGCTCCGAAGGCCTTGGCATGGGCTGGGTTTCGCTGTTCGATCCGCAGCGGTTGGCGGCCCTGCTGGAGATGCCCGCCGGGGCGGAGCCGGTGGCCATTCTGTGCCTGGGACCGGTGCCCGGATTCCCCGACCGGCCGGCGCTGGAGCTGGACGGCTGGGCGGTCGCCCGCCCGCTCTCGGAGTTCGTCTGCGAGAACCGCTGGAGTCGGCGCGCCCAGGTTCCCCCCGAGTAGCTGCGGTATCGTCGCCGGTCGCGGGCAAATTGGAGAGGTGACGCAATTGGCGCCGGGCGAAGCAGCCGACCGACAAGACAACGTGCTGATCGTGCACTGGCACGACCTGGGGCGCTATCTGGGCGTCTACGGCCACCCGGACGTCTCCAGCCCCCGGCTGGACCGCCTTGCCGCCGAGGGCATCCTGTTCACCCGGGCGCACGCCACGGCGCCGCTGTGCTCCCCGTCGCGCGGATCGCTGTTCACCGGCCGCTATCCGCAGACCAATGGCCTGATCGGGCTGGCGCACCACGGCTGGGAGTACCGCAGCGGCGTGCGCACCCTGCCGGAGATATTGAGCGATGCGGGTTGGTACTCGGCGCTTTTCGGCATGCAGCACGAGACGTCGTACCCGCAGCGGCTGGGCTTCGACGAGTTCGACGTGTCGAACTCGTACTGCGAGTACGTGGTGGACAAGGCGGCCGAATGGCTGCGTGACGGCGACGAGGATCTCGGGGGCCAACCGTTCCTGTTGACCGCCGGCTTCTTCGAGACGCACCGGCCCTATCCGCGGGACCGCTACGAGCCGGCGGACACCGCGCAGGTCGACCCGCCCGACTACCTACCCGACACCCCCGACGTGCGCGGCGACCTGGCCAGCTTCTACGGGGCCATCGCGACGGCCGACGCCGCCGTCGGCCGGCTGCTGGACACGCTGGCCGAAACCGGGATGGACGCCACCACCTGGGTGGTGTTCTTCACCGATCACGGTCCGGCGTTCCCGCGCGCGAAATCCACGCTTTACGACGCGGGAACCGGCATCGGCATGATCATCCGGCCCCCCGCCAGGCGGGCACTCGCCCCTGTCGTCTACGACGAACTGTTTTCCGGCGTGGACCTGCTGCCGACGCTGCTGGGCCTGCTGGGTCTCGACGTTCCCGACGATGTCGACGGGGTGTCGCACGCGCGCGCCCTCGTCGAGCCGAACCCGCATGCCGTGCCGGTCCGAGACCACGTGTACACGACGAAGACTTATCACGACTCCTTCGATCCGATCCGCGCGATTCGCACCAAGGAGTACAGCTACATCGAGAACTACGCGCCCCGGCCGCTGCTCGACCTGCCGTTGGACATCGAGGAGAGCCCGTCCGGGATGGCCGTGGCACCCTTGGTCACCGGGCCGCGCCCGCAGCGCGAACTCTACGATCTGCGCACCGACCCCACCGAGACCACCAACCTGCTCGCCGGTGACGACGGGGATGCGGACGAGGTCGCCGCGGATTTGGCTGTCCGACTTCATGATTGGCGCCAGCGCACCGGTGACGTCATCCCTTCGGAGTTCGCCGGCACCCGCATCTCCGCGCGCTACACCGAGACGTACCTCAAGATTCACCGGATGAAGCCGACCTCCCGGTCGGCGATCGCCGCCGAACGCGGCATCGAGAAGGAAGCGAGCGGCTAGCCGGCGGAGCGCCGCGAGCCGCCGACCTCGGCGACGATGAACACCCGCCGGAACGGGAAGATCGTCGTGCCGTCGCTCCGGGGCGGGTAGGCGTCGTCGAGCAGCGGGATGAGTTCCTCGCGGAATCGCTCCCAGTCTTCGGCGCTCAGCCGCTCGCGCACCGGAACCAGCGCCGTCCCGGTGATCCATTCCAGCACCGGATTGTCACCGGACAACTGGTGCAGGTAGGTGGTCTCCCAGACGTCGACCTTGCATCCTGCGTCGAGCAGCAGATTGGCGTATTGAATCGGCGGCTGCACCACGGCACCGACGCGGAACGGTATGTCCCGCATCACCTTTGCATAGGGCTCACGCCGGGCCAGTGTCCGCACCGTGGCGTGTGACGGCGTCTCGAAGTTGCCCGGGATCTGGACGGCGATCCACGAACCGGCGGGCAGCTCGTGCACCCAGCGGACCAGCAGGTCGGCATGCTCGGGCACCCAATGCAGGGCGGCGTTGCTGACCACCACGTCGGTATCGGGCTTGGGCTTCCAGTCCCGTAAGTCGCCGACGACCGCGTCGATGCCGCGTTCCCTTGCCGCGGCGACCATCTCCGGCGAGGTGTCCATCGCCTCGATCACCGCTTCCGGCCAGCGCCGCGACAGGTACTTGGTCAGGTGGCCGGGCCCGCAACCGAGATCGACGACCCGCCGGGCCCGCTCGGCCCCGACCCGGGACAGCAGGTCGTAGAAGGGCCGGCTGCGATGGTCCGCAAAGGCCAGGTAGACATCTGGATCCCACATGTCGATCCTCCTGATCAACGCGCCGTCGCTAGTCGGCAGACAGACCAACCGTATTACCGCATGGCGCCCCGGCGCCGCCCAACTGGCCCCGGGAGCGGCGCCCGCCGGTTAGCATCGGCTTTCGTGGCGCCCGATACTTCGCTTGATCCGCCCATTCCCGTTCCGGACATTCCCGGTGCATTCAAGGGCGCTGACGTACCCGTCGACGTCGGCGGATTGCCCCCGAATTCCGCGTTGTCCCCCCGCCAGCGCATGGTAGTCGAGGGCTCCGCCATCGGCGACCTCGCCCTGCGCACCTGGGTGTCGTCACTGCTGACCGCGACGGTGGCCCCGGCCGTGCTCGCCGCTTCCCTGCGGCACACCGATGCCGGCGCCGAGCGCGCGAACCTGAGCTTCTACGCCGAGCTGGGCGCGCAGCGAGACCCGGTGAAGTCGTTTCCCGCGCCGACGAAACCGCCGCGGGTCAGGTCACGGACGGCCAGCCCGCTGACCGAGTGGGTCGCCGGCGGCACGGTGGAAAACATCGCGTTCGAAAGCAGTTTCACGGCCATCAACCCCGCGATGCGCGAGCAATGGGCTGCGTGGCGGTCCAACAACACCGTGCGCGCACAGCACTGGCGCCACGCCGACGGGCCGCGTCCCACGCTGTGTGTCATCCACGGCTTCATGGGGTCGTCGTATCTGGCCAACGGGCGGTTCTTTGCGCTGCCGTGGTATTACCGGTCCGGTTACGACGTCCTGATGTACACCCTCCCGTTTCACGGCAAGCGCGCCGAAAGGCTCTCGCCGTTCAGCGGTTTCGGCTATTTCGCGGGCGGGCTCAGCGGCTTCGCGGAGGCCATGGCCCAGGCGGTGCACGACTTCCGGTCCATCATCGATTACCTGCGCGGTACCGGGGTCGACCGGATCGCGCTGACCGGCATATCGCTGGGTGGGTACACCTCGGCGCTGGTGGCCTCGGTCGACGACCGGCTCGAGGCCGTCATCCCGAACTGTCCCGTCGTCACCCCGGCAACCCTGTTCGACGAATGGTTTCCGGCCAACAGGCTCGTGCGGCTGGGGCTGCGGTTGTCGCACATCAGCCGCGACCAGTTGTGGGACGGGCTGTCCTACCATTGCCCGCTGACCTATCGGCCGTTGCTGGACAAGGACCGGCGGATGATCATCACCGGGCTCGGCGATCGGATGGCACCGCCGGATCATGCCGTCAAGCTGTGGGAGCATTGGGATCACTGTGCGCTGCACTGGTTTCCGGGCAGCCATGTGCTGCACGTGAGCCAGCTGGACTATCTGCGCCGGATGACCGCGTTCCTGCAGACCGTCATGTTCTAACCGTCTCCTCGGCCGCCAGGGTCGGCCAGTCCAGCTCCGTCAGCAGGGCCGCCGGGGCATCGGTGTGCCCGTCGAGCCGCCGTGTGGACAACAGATCCAGCGCCTCGAGCGCCGGCCGGTGATTGCCGCGCTGCGGGATCAGCCCGGCCAGCGGCACGGTCCGCTCCGGTGGCGTGTCGGTCAGGAAAGCACACGCGGCCGCAACGGTGTTGTGGGTGCCGTCGCCGGCGATCTCCAGCGCCATGCACGTCTCCCGCGCCGGATACGCGCGGATCGACTCCAGCGTCTCGGCCAACTCCCGGCCCACCTGAACCCGGTATGCGGCAAGGTAATCCGACGTTCCGCGCTGCACCGCGGACCATCTCTCCCGCGGGTTGGAGGTGAGCAACCGCGGGACGTCGTCGGATGCGACGCTGTTGACTTCCCACCCGAGCTCCCGCAGGTGGTCGGCCAGCCGGCGCGCCGCCACCTGCGCGGTCTCGTGCAACGGGATGCGCGCGGAGCGGGCGCGCAGCGCGGCCAGGTTGTCGATGGCCGATATCGTGATGCCGATCCACGTCTCGTGCCTGGACGCATCGGATGCGTTGTCGCGACTGGTGATTCGGATCTTGTCCGCGCGGATGCCGTAACGGTCCAGGTAGCTGGCGATCAAGGGCAGCGGCAGCGCATCGGCCGCGTCGCCGCCCGGCGCCCCGACCCGCAGCAGCGCGGTTGTCGCGGTGGCAGAAGCGGATTCGGGTGCGCTCGTGTCGCCGCGTCCCATGATCGCCAGCCGGCGGCGCAGCAGCGTGGTGAAATACAAACCGCGCCAGGCGCCGAACAGCACGAGCACCACGGCCGCGGCGATCCCGAGCAGCCAGTAATCGCGCGGCGACCGCCAGGGGTAGGCCATCACCGCCGGCACGACGGCCAGCAACGCCAACGTGATTCGGCCGGGTCCGGGGGTGGGCGTCCAGCGCTGCAGGCTCACGGGGTGGGGTCCTTTCGTCGGCGGGTGGCGGTGGCGGCGACCGCGCCCGCGACTGCGACAAGCACAGCCAGCGCGGCGGTTCCAACCATCGCGACAATCCGCGGGGTGGTGTCCTTGGGCGCGGGTGCCGGCGGGACGGCGACCGGCTTGACCGGGGCCGCGGGCGGCGGATTGCCCGCGGGCAGCTGCCAGGTCAAGGCCGCCACCGGGTCCACACTGCCGGTGCCGACAACGTTGGACGGCGCCCGGGCGCCGTTGTGGGCGGTCGCGGTGATGCGGTGCACGACCTGGGTGGCGTTGAGCGCGGGGTACTTGCTGCGGACCAGCGCTGCGACGCCGGCCACGTAACCGGCCGCGTAGCTGGTGCCGCTCAGGGCCACCTGCTGCTGGTGCTCGTCGGGCAGCCCGTTGGCCAGGCCGCCACCGTCGGCGTTGCTGACCGACACGATCCGTTCGCCCGGCGCCGAGATGCCCACCCACGGCCCGGCCATGGTGAACTTCGACGGCTGGCCGTCCGGTGTCAGGGAGGCCACGGACAGCACGTACGGCTGCCACACGGACGGGATGGAGATCGAGGTGACACCGGCCCAGTTGCGTGGATCGTCCGGGTGACTCAGGTCGGTGAGCGGGTTGGACTCACAGGACGTGCCGCCGGCGACGGATCCGGTCGGTCCGGTGTTGCCGGCGGCGGCCACGATCACCGCATCCTTCTCCACCGCGGCATAGCGAATGGCCGCGCCGAGAGCGGCCTGGTCGACGGGCCGGTCGGCGGGCAGGCAAGTGAGCGTGGAGATGTCGATCACCCGGGCGCCGAGGTCGGCGGCGTGCACGATCGCGCGGCCCAGCGTGGCGACGTCCGACGCCGCCCGCGCCAGCAGCGGGTCACCGCCGGGGGTGCGGGGTGAGTACTTGGCCGACGTCGTCCTGATCGACACCACGCGCGCCGCGGGCGCCACGCCGGCAAAGCCGTCTTCGCCGGGCTGCCCGGCGATGAGTCCGGCCACCAGGGTGCCGTGGCCGTCGCAGTCGGTCAGGCCGTCGGTCGTCTCGACGAAGTCACCGCCCGGATCGACGTTGGGCAGCCGCGGACCCGGCCGTACACCGGTGTCGAGCACCGCCACCAGCTGGCCGTCACCCCGCGAGAATTGCCATGCCCCCGACAGATTCAGCGTCGCCTGGCTGGGCGTGACGGCCGCGGGATCGCTGCCGGGGATGACCCCGGAGACGCTGCACGGGCCGCGCTGCTCCATCGGCTGCACGGGGCCGGGGGCCCCGCTCGGCGGCGGGACGCCCGGATCGACCTTCGGCTGATCGATGGCCAACGCCGACGGACACGTCCACAGCACGGCCACCAAAGCCGCTGCGAGACAGGCCGATCCGGACCGGATCATCGATTGAGTATCCAGGTGAAGATGCCGACCAGGTAGGCCATGACGGGGATGAGTGACGCATCGAGCCCGGCCGCAACGAAGCCCACCAGCCGGCGCACCGGAAGCGAATAGCTTTCCGGCTCGGCGATGCGCGGGTTGAGGGCCACCACTATCCACACCACGGCGAGCACGACGAGCACCAGCGCCGCACCCAGCGCGGCGGCGAAACGTTCGGTCGCGGTGTAGATCACGAGCAGGACGCCGCCCGCCAGGTAGGGCTGCGCGAGCAGCCACGCCTTGCACGCGGCCGAATCCCACACCCTGGCGCGTAGCACGGATGTTGCCGCCGTGGCGCCCACGATGTACCAGCCCACGCCGCTCAACGCCTCGGGGCGCAGCGCGATCGCCACCGAGCCCAGGGCACTGAGCAGCACTGCGGCAGCGATGAATCCGTTCTGATGGGCATCGCTGATCCGCACCCGCCGCGGCAGGTCCTCGAGCACCCGCAACGAGGGGGCCGAGGGGGTCGGGTCGCCGGGCGCCGGGATGACCGGCAGCGGGAAGCGCGCCCACAGCGCCGAGAGCTGAGCCGCCTCGACGGTGACCAGCAGCGCCGCGACGATCAGCCCGCAGCCGATGGCGAGCGGCCGCAGCTGCCAGAGCACCTCCGCGCCGGCGGCCAGCAGCACCCCCGCTCCCACCACCGCGGTCGCGGTGAAGAATCCGACGATGCGCTCCCGCTCCGCGCCGGGCACCATCAGGGCGATCAGCGACCATGCGGTGACGCCGGCCGCGGCGAGCATGATGTGCGCCGGCCCGAACCGTCCGGGCACCGCCAATGCCAGCGCGGCGCCGATCGGCACCAGCGCGGCGATCGCGCACGCGGACCCGGTGCGCGGCGAGCGCGCCGCGACCAGCAAGCCGACGATCGCGGTCACCGCCGCGACCGCGCTGACCGCGACCAGCCCGGCCAGCGCGCCGGTGGCGACGCGATAGGTGACCGAGAGCCCGGTCGCCAGGAATGCGACGGCGATCACCGCGGCCAGCGCGCCGCGCTGGATATGCGTTGCGCCCCAGGGCTTCAGCCGCGAAGTCGAGAAGATCATGGCAGCGTCGGCGATGTCCTCGACGATGCCGGGAGCCGCCTGCCCGGCGGGCAAGGGCTGCAGCGCCAGCAGGTCACCGTCCACTACCCCGACGGTGTCGAGGCTGGCGTCGAGGCTGAACGGCGCGCCGCCGATCGGGGCGAGACTCAGTTGGATCGCCGCGCCGAGGTCGGCCGTCCCTCGGGCGGTGTCGTCGGAGTCACCGTTCGATGTCGCGGGAATCACCAGACGTTGGACGGCGGGCAGGATTTCCCGCAGCGGCAGCTCGGCGGGCAACGCCATTTCCGTCAGCCGGCTGTCCGCGAGGATTGCCACGCGGACGATCGGCATCACGGCGCCGGACGTCACCGGACCCTCGAAACACGCTGGGGCCATACCTGAAACATCGTTGCTCTCTTCTCTATTGAGGGGTTATGCGTGTTGTGTAGTGAAATCTCTGGCCAACCGGTGACCGGAGAACCAATCGGACTCCGGCAGTAGCGCGGTCAGCTGTTCGAGCGCGACGGCGATCGCGAAGGGTGTGCCGGGGGCGAAGGTCGACACCCATTCGCCGTCGAATGCGCGGGACGGACTGACCAGCACCCGACCCGCGGCCGCATCGACGATGCTCATCCCCACCTCGGTGGTGGCGTGCCGCCCGTCGCGGTGGCAGCCCGCGACGATTTCGACGTAGCTGCGCGGACCGTTGAACACCGACTCCACCACCTTCCGCGCCGACTGCGGGATGCCGAGGTAGTCAACGACTTCGGCGAGGGAGGCGCCCGAGCGCAGCCGCTCGTCGGCCCGCGCGCCGACCCGCGTCGGCATGCTGAACTCGTCGAATCGGGCCGGCGGTTGCTGAGCGAGCCCGACGCCGAGAACGGGAACCAACGCGCGCGGATCGTCGATGTCCATGGCGGTGAACGTGATCAGTTGCGCGCTGCGCAGCGCCACGATCGTCCGGGAAGTCGTGGCCGAGCGCTGCGCCACGATGCCGCGCAGCAGCTCTCCGGTGCCGGCGTCCTTGGCGGGACCCACGAAGCGCAGGTCGAGCCATCTCTCCGGAAAGCACACCACTCTGATCCAGTCGGCCACCGCCGGGTGGACGACTCCACCCTCCGATACCAGACCCAACTGGGTCAGCTCGGCCTTCTGACGCTCGAGGAACGCCTGGCGTTGCGCGGCATCGCTATAGGGCGAGGTGATCGCGAGCACCCACGGGAAGCTGCCCGCCCCAATGGTTTCCGCTATGAACCACGCGTGATCGACCGTCAGCTCGACGGCGTTGGGCTCAGCGCTCATCTGACGAGAACTAGCCGCCCCATTTGGCGGCTTCGGCCTGGTCCCGGGCGAGCATCGACGTGGTGTTGGCCTCGTGGGTGCTGGCCATCGACTGGTAGGCGCGCACCAGGCTTTCCATGGCTTGGTTCCACTGAGCCTGCCAAGCCTGGTAGGTCATACCGGTGTCGCCCTGCCAGGCGTTGGACAGCGTGGCCTGCTCGCTGGCGATGTCCGAACCGAGCCCCTGCAGCGTGCCGGCGTAGCCGGACATGTCGGCGGCGTGGCTCAGCATCGCCGGGTAGTTGTACATGATCTGGGACATGACAAGTCCTTTCGCGGTTGTTGGCTGCTGAAGCCGGATCAGAAGGCGTTGTAGCCGGACGCGGCGGCGGCGTCGGCGGCCACGTAGGTGCCGGCGGCGTCGCCGAGGTTGGCCTGTGCGATGTCCAGCAGGGTGTTGACCCGGGCGGCGGCCTCGACGAACCGGGCGTGCGCGGCCTGGAACGCGGCCGAGGACTCGCCCTGGTGGAACGCCTGCGCCGACATCGCCTCCTGCTCGGCCTGGCTGATGGTGCTGCGCATCAGGGCCGCCTTGGCGCTGAATGCCGATTGCGCGGCCACCAACTGCGGGATATGAGCGTCCAACATACTCATGGTGATTCCTTTCTGTTCGTTCCCAAGGGGTTTCGCTGACTGACGGGCATGATGCTGACTGCGCTAGCCCCCTTCTCTCGGCTCGGTCGGATGCGCCGGGTCTTGGTCCGCGTCGTGGTCCCAGGTGCGGGGCATCATCGGCATCCTTGGACCGCCGCCGAATTCGCGATCGGTGAGCTTGGTCAACCCGGCCGCGTGGAAGGTGTTCTCCTTACGTGCGGTTCCAGCGAAGCCCAGTGTTCCGGCCCCCGCACCGGACGCCACCGCCGCGGCCAGTCGCTCGTCGTCGCCGTAGTCCGGTGCGATGCCGATGTCGGAGTCCATATCCAGGTATTCGTCGCTGTGGTCGCGCATCGCGGCGCGCCGGCGCCGCCGCGCACGCGTCTCGGCGCGGCTGGCCGCCGCCGCGCCGGCCGCCGGGATGGTCGCCGCCGGCGCCTTGGCCCCACCGCGCCCACCCACCGTCGGGCCGATGCCCGGGTCCGGGTCACCTCCGTAGGCGACCAGGTAAGCGAGAGTGCTCGGCGCCGACGCTGCGGCGGGGGCGGGAGCCGTACCGGAGCCCGCGGCGGCCGAACTGGCCGGTGCCCCAGCGGGACTCGCCACCGTCGGGGCCAGCGCAACCGCCGGCAGCGACGACGCCGGCCGGGTCGACGTCACGAGCGGTGTCGCGGCGGCCCCGGCCGCGACCGGCGCGATCTCGGCGGGGGCGGAGAGCAGCGAACCCAGGCCGATGCCGAGCAGCAGCGGGATGAGGAAGGGCGCGGTCAGGATCGCACCCCAGGTCGGCCAACCGACGGCGTTGAAGAACACCTGGTAGGCCACGAAGAACAGCAATGGACCGTTGGCCGCCAGGAACGCCGGCAGGTTCGAGAAGAAGTTCTGCAGCATCTGCTGAATGTTTCCGAAGAAGTCCTGCAGGAACTTCGACAGCTGCTGCCACCAATCCCCGGGTGTGTTCTGCGAGGCGTTGGCCGCGAGACTGTTGGCCTCACCGCCCGGACGCACGACGGACGGCGCCGGGGCGCTGCGCGGCGCGGCGGCGAGCGCCGCCCCCGAGGTGGCCTGATAAGCGCTCATCACGGTGGCGGCCTGGACCCACATCCGCGCATAGTCGGCCTCGTTGAGCGCGATGGGAATCGTGTTGATGCCAAAGAAGTTCGTCGCCACCAACACCCCGTGAACGGTGTGGTTGGCGGCCAGCTCCCCCAGTGTCGGCATCGCCGTCAGTGCGGCTGTGTACGCGGCCGCCGCGATCTCGTGTTGCGCGGCCACGCCCGCGCTGTCGGCGCTCGCCTGCTGCAGCCACGCCAGATACGGCGCATGCGCCGCCGCGTACTGCGCGGCACTGGGGCCCTCCCACGCCCCCGCCTGGGTCTCCCCGAGAACGCCCGTGAGTTCGGCTGCCGCCGTTGCATATTCGGTGCTCAGCGCGGTCCACGCGCCGGCGGCCGCCAACAGCGGCCCCGGTCCGGGACCCGCGCTCAGCAGCGCCGAATGCACCTCGGGTGGCGAGGCCATCCAGAGGGGCGCAACGGGGACAGTCATCGTCAGGCGCCCGCGAACCCGTACGTCGCGGCGGCCGCGGCGTCCCCGGCGAGATAGCTGGCGCCGGCTTCGCCGACGCCCACGCCGGCACGGCCGAGCTCTTCCACGCCCTGGGCGGCGACGGCAGCGTGCTCCTGGCCCTGCGCGCTGAAGCCAAGGGCGGTCTGCAACGACACCGGATCCACCGCCGGCGGCACCACCGCGGTGATGGCCGGAGCGGCCGCCGCATGGGCGGCCGCAAGGCGCGCCGTCAGCGCCTCCACCGCTGCACTGGTCGCGGCCAGGCCCTCGGGAACCACTCGCAACGTCATGACTCTCCCCTTTCACCAAACATCGCGGCCTCACCCACCAGCGGGTTGACCAACTGCACGTACGTCGGACTGTCGCTGTCGCCCAACAGAATCGCCCGCCCGGCCGGCAACCGGCCGAATCGCTGACCCCGGATTTTGCCGCTGTCCTGCGGATTGCCCGCCAGCATCAGCGTGGTCGCCTGCAGGTCGTTGAAGCGGCGCAGCAGCGAGTTGGTCATCAGAGCGTGCCCGGACCCGGTGGCCCGTGCCGTGACGATCACTCGCAGCCCCAAATCGGCCGCCTGCGAGAGGATTCCGATCAGCGGTGTCCATGGCCGCTGCCCGACGTACGGGCCGCTCATCGCCGGCACGTCCGGTACCTGGTCGACGTCGTCGATGATCAGGTAGTGGGTGTGGCCCGTGTAGGTCCAGCGGGCCAGCTCACCTGGCGACAATCCCGCCGGGGGACGACGCGACTCGATGATGTTGGCCAGCCCGAGCATGGCCGGGGTGATGCGGTCGACGTTGGCGGTGTACTCGTTGTCGGGGAACAACGGCTCGTCGACCAGGTGCAGTCGCCGGTCGAGCACCGTGAAGGCCACCTGGTCGGGCGTGGAGTTTTCGCGGATGGTGCGAATGATGTGGCGCAGCAACGTGGTCTTGCCGGACTTGCTGTCGCCGAACACCATCAGCAGCGGCTCGTCGGCGAAGTTGACGACGACCGGTGCGAGATCGTCCTCGCGCTGGCCGATGACAACCTGTTCCGGGCCGCGGTAGAGCGCACCGACCGTCTCGGGCGCGAGGTTGGTCGGCAACAGGCGCACTGGCGGCGCGGCCACGCCCGGGTGGCGGGCGTTGAGCGCGGCAATCTGGTCCAGCTCCGGCGCGGCGAACAGGAAGTGCTCGGCGGCCATCGTCAAGCCGCGGCCCGGCTGGTCGTGCGGCACCGATTCCGCGGGGCGCCGCAGCGCGCCGACAAGCCGGACGTTGCTGTCCCGCGGATCGTGCAGCTTGAGCTCGAGGCGCAGCCCGAGGCCGTCGCGCATCGCCAGCGGCACCTCGAGCCAGCTCGGGGTGGTGATGACGACGTGGATGCCGTAGGCGAGCCCGACGTTCACCAGCTCGCTCACCTTGGCCAGCAACGGGTTACGGGTGTTGAACTGGTCGGTGTTGTCCCGGCCGAACGCGTACAGGTTGTCGATGACCAGGAACACCTCGCCGTACCCGTCGTCGGGCGCGGCGCCGTGCCGGTCGCGGAACACCTCGCGCCGCTGCCGGGACAGCAGCAGCTGCTCCAGCTCGCCGAAGGTGCGCCGGATGCGCTCGGGTTCCAGCGCCGACGCGACGCTGCCGACGTGCGCCAGGTCTTCGAGCGCCCGCAGCTTGCCGCCGCCGTAGTCCAGGCAGTAGAACGTGACGTCGCGTGGCGAGTGCAGGCTGGCAGCCGACAGGATGAACGTCTGCAGCGCAGTCGATTTCCCGGACTTCGGGCCGCCGTGAATCACCACGTTCGCGGCCGACGAGGTGGCGTCGAACATCAGCGGGTCGCGGCGCATCTCGAAGGGCTTGTCGATCTCGCCGAGCGGCCACTGCCACTGGCGCTGTGGCACCCCGGCGCGCGCCAGCACCTCGGTCAGCGGGATCGGCTCGTCAAGCGGCGGCAGCCACAGCTGCGGCGCCCGCGGGCCGTAGCGCGCCAACTGGTCTCCGATGGTGGCGATCAGCTTGCGCGGCGGTCCGGTGAATTCCTCGTCGTCGGCCGCCGAGATCACCGTGTCCTGGTCCGGCTCGACGCGCCCGGCCGTGAACAGCTTGGGCTCCGGGGTCGCGTGCACCACATAGGCTTTGGTCTTTTGCGGCGGATCGTAGATGCCATCGACGTAGGTGCTGCGGAACTTGATCGGGGTCGCGCCCGGGGCGGGCACCAGGAAGCCCACGCCCTTGTGCTCCTTGCCCGACTCGATGTGGTACGCGTCCTCCACGCCGATGATCTGGCGGGAAACGCTGGGACTGGCCACCTTCAACCCGATGCGGTAGGAGGTGTTCTTGTCGATGTCCTTGATCTTGCCGACGTCCAGCGTCTGTGACGCGAACAGGATGTGGATGCGAAACGAGCGGCCCTTGCGCGCCACGTAATCGAACAACTCCGCGTATTCCGGGTGATCGGCCAGCATCAGGGTGAACTCGTCGGCGACCACGAACAGCGTCGGGATCGGAGGAAGGTCATGACCCGCGGCGATGGCGTTCTCGTATTCCACCACCGAGTTGAACGCGCTGCCCTGCACGCGGCGGCCGGCCTCGCGCAGCAGCGTTTCACGGCGGGCCACCTCCCCGCGCAACGTGTCGGCGAACCGGTCGGCCAGTGACTTCTTCTCGGCCATGTTGGAGATCACCGCGACGACCTGCGGGAAGTGGCGGAAACTGTCGGCGCCGGCTTCGCCCTTGAAGTCGGCGTAGATCACGATCAGCCGGTCGGCCGAATGGGTTGTCAACAGCGACAACAGGATTGACATCAGGGTCTGGGACTTTCCGGAGCCCGTCATGCCGATCATCAGGCCGTGCGGGCCCATCCCGCCCTCGGCTTCGTCCTTCAGGTCGAAGAACAGCGGCTCGCCCGTCGCGGTGACGCCGATGGGTACCCGCAACTCGTCCTCGCGGCGGCGCGGCGCCCAGAGTGTGGGCACGTCCAGCCGCGAGGCGTCCGGGATGCCCAGCAGCGTGGTGAAGGTGGCACCACGGGTGGCCGCCGAGCGCAGCCCGGTGTGCGTCGGGTTGGAGTCCCAGCGCGACAATAGGCGCGCCAGGTGGGCGGCTTCGTCGGCGCCGAGCCGGTCGGCGTCGTCGATGTAGGGCTGCCAGCCGCCGGTCTGCCAGCGTTCGATCGCGCCGTCGCCGACGCGCAGGATCGGCTTCTCCGGATCCGAGTACTGCTCGCGGTGCGGTGGTTTCGTACAGCGGTGCACGACGGTGACGCCCGCGCGGCCCAGCGCCAACGTCGAGGTGTTCAGGTCGAAGTCGGGGTCGTCCACCACGATGAGCAGGTGCCGCAGCGCGTCGGCGGGCGCGCCGGTGAACGCCGGGCGGTCGACGAACGCGGGGCCCAGCAGCAAGACGAGCTCGTCGGGA
>NZ_LZJF01000151.1 GCF_001666835.1 Mycobacterium sp. E3251
TGGATTCGTTGACGAGCGTCGAAACGGTCGGGCCACGTACCACCACGCTGTACACGAACGGCGGGCCGTGGTCGGCGGTGCTATCGGCGACCACCTTGCGCGCGTCTTCGAGGATTTGCCGTGCCTTGGCGTCCTGCCGCTCGAAATGGTCTTGAGGAATCGGAATCGCCGGCCACGGCGCGACCGCCGGCACGACCGGTGCGATGACGTGCATGAGGGTCAGCGGAACATTGCGTATCGCCGCATCGCGAGCCGCCCAGTCGACCGCCGCCATCGACGAGGCCGATCCGTCGACGCCGACCAAAATGCCACGATGGGTTTCGTGCCCGGACATCCCTACTTCTTTCGTTAGGCGACTAGGAATTAAGCGCCGCGCATCAACTCGCGGGCTGCAGCATCTTGCGAATTTCCATGGGCAGCTGACCCAGCGCCTTGTCGATCTGAGCGACCGGCAGGTGGTGCAAGACGGCCGCGGTAGTGGCCGAGGCGGCTTTGCCCACGTCCTCGAGCGCGATGTTCGCCTCACGCGAGAATCGGACGGCATAGGCCTTGGCGTCGTACTTGTCGGGGACGGCAGTGGGATTCCATGCCTGGTAGAAGACGCCCCTGATCAGATCGGGAAGCTGGGCCGCGAAATGGGCGCTCGCCTCTACCGTGAGTCGGTCACGCAGCGTGTGTAGCCAGGCCCGCAGAACCCGGTAGGCGAACTCGCGATCCTCGGTGTCGAACTCCTTGGCCACATCGTTGACCCACGTGTGTGCGGCATCGATTGCGTGATCGAGCGCTGCCACCTTGGTTTTCGTCGACATGGTCGCCTCCGGCTTGACTCGAGGACCAGTCAACCCCGGCGCGCCAGCAGCGAAGAAGGGGCGATGGACTCCGCGCAGGGGGACTTTCGGCCACTCGTTCCGGCGGTGCCCGCCGGATTACGGCCTACCAAGCGGTTCCATGCCGCCTATCGGGGCAGCACGGCCTCGATCGCGCTGATCACCTCGGGGGCGTCGGGCGGAGTGCGGGGCCGGAATCGCTGAACAACCTCACCGCCGGGTGCGATGAGGAACTTCTCGAAATTCCACTGGATGTCTCCCGCCTCGCCGGCGGAATCGGCGGCTTTGGTCAGCTCGGCGTAGAGCGGGTGCCGGTCGTCGCCGTTGACGTCGGTCTTCGCCAGCAACGGGAACGTTACCCCGTACGTCGTCGAGCAGAACTCCCGGATCTCCTCGGCTGTGCCCGGTTCCTGGCCCATGAACTGGTTGCAGGGGACGCCGACGACCGTCAGGCCGCGGTCGCGGTAGTCCTCGGCCAGATTTTCCAGCGCCGTGTATTGCGGAGTCAGTCCGCATTTCGAGGCGACGTTGACGACGAGCGTTGCGCCGTCGGCCAATTCGGCCAGTGTGGTGGGCCGGCCGTCGAGGGTTGTCAACGGGATGTCTTTGAGGGTCACGCCGACGACGCTAACGCAATGCGGCCCCAACCAGCTAGAGACTGATTGTGCGAACGGCGGTTCGCATAACGACGACCGCCAAGGTAGATTCCTGTGGACTTCTTATTGCATATGTGTACAGGGCCCCTGGAAGGGGAAGGATCGCCGCAGCACTGGGCCGCGGCGCAGAGATGAGGGGCGCTGGTGACAACGTCTTCCCCGGTGCAGATCAATTCCCAGCGCCTCCCGCCGTACCGGTGGATCGCCCTCGCCGTGCTGGTCGTCCTGGCCATCGTCTTCACCCTCGTATACGTGCAGTTCCGCGGTGGGTTCACCCCGAAGACGAAGCTGACCATGGTGGCGTCGCGGGCCGGGCTGGTGATGGATCCGGGATCCAAGGTCACCTACAACGGGGTCGAGATCGGCCGGGTGGGCAACATCTCGGAGACCGTGCGCGACGGCAAGCCGGCCGCCAAATTCACGCTGGAGGTCTATCCGCGGTACCTGTCGCTGATCCCGGCCAACGTGGACGCCGACATCAAGGCGACCACCGTGTTCGGCGGCAAGTACGTCTCGTTGACGACACCGAAAAACCCTTCACCGCAACGGATTGCGCCGCACATGGTGATCGACGCGCGCTCGGTGACCACCGAGATCAACACCCTGTTCCAGACGATCGTGTCCATCAACGAGAAGGTGGATCCGGTCAAGCTGAACCTGACGCTGAGCGCGGCCGCCCAGGCGCTGACCGGGCTGGGCGACAAGTTCGGCCAGTCGGTGGTCAACGCCAACGCGGTCCTCGATGACGTCAATCCGCAGATGCCGCAGGCCCGTCGCGACATTCAGCGGCTCGCCGGGCTGGGCGACACCTACGCCAACGCGGCGCCCGACCTGTTCGATTTCTTGAACAACGCGGTGATCACCTCCCGCACCGTCAACGCGCAGCAGAAGGACCTGGACCAGGCGCTGCTGTCGGCGGCCGGGTTCGGCAACACCGGCGCCGACATCTTCAACAGGGGCGGCCCGTACCTGGCGCGGGGCGCCCAAGACTTGGTGCCGACGGCGCAGCTGTTGGACACCTACAGCCCCGAGATCTATTGCCTGCTGCGCAACGAAAACGATGCGCTGGCCGCCACGGGTGCGGCCGAGGGCGGTTTCAACGGCTACTCGTTGAACATGAACACCGAGGCGCTGTCCGGGCTTGGGCTGCTGGCCAACCCGGTGTCGGCGGTGGCCACGATCGCCAGCCTGGTCGGCGGGCTGGCCGGGGTCGTCGGCGGCGCGCCGAATCCGTACACCTACCCGGAGAACCTGCCGCGGGTGAACGCGCGCGGCGGACCGGGGGGCGCCCCGGGTTGCTGGCAGCCCATCACCCGTCACCTTTGGCCCGCACCCGAATTGGTGATGGACAGCGGCAACAGCATCGCGCCCTACAACCACCTCGACACCGGATCGCCGTACGCGATCGAGTACGTCTGGGGTCGCCAGGTCGGGGATAACACGATCAATCCCTAGGACTGCGCCGCGAAGAATGCAGAATGTGTTCGTGCAGGCGCGCAGGGACCGCTGACGTGCCGGGGTTTGGCTTTCACACCCTGGCGCTGCTGACCGCGATCGGATTGGCCGGTCCGCTGCTGGCGGCACTGCCGCGCCTTCGGATACCGGTGATCATCGGCGAGCTGGTCGCCGGTCTCGTCGTCGGCCGGACCGGTTTGGGCGTCGTCGATGTCACCAACCCGACGTTTCAGCTTCTCGCCAACGTCGGCTTCGCGTTGGTCATGTTCGTCGTGGGCACCCATGTCCCGGTCGGCGCCACGGCACTGCGCGCATCGCTACCGCAGGCGCTGGGGCGGGCGGCGCTGGGTGGCGCCGCCGCGGTGGCGCTCGCGGCTGGGCTGGCGGCCGCCTTCGGCACCGGCCACGCCGCGATGTACGCCGTGCTGATGGCCTCGTCGTCGGCGGCGCTGGCGCTGCCGGTGATCGATTCCCTGCGCTTGCAAGGGCCGCAGGTGATTGCCGTCACGGCGCAGATCGCTATTGCGGATGCCGCCTGTATTGTCTTGCTGCCGTTGGTGATTGACCTCCGACATGCGCCCACCGCCGCGCTCGGCGCGCTGGCCGTGGCCGGGTGCGCGGGGGTGTTTTACGTGCTGCTGCGGGCCTCCGACGCCAAGGGCTGGCGCCGCCGGATGCACGTCTACTCCGAGAATCGGCGGTTCGCACTGGAATTGCGGACCAACCTCATCGTGCTGTTCGCCCTGGCCGCGCTCGCCGTGAGCACGCACGTGTCCGTCATGCTGGCGGGCTTCGCGGTGGGCCTGGTGGTCGCCATGGTCGGCGAACCGCGACGGTTGGCGCGGCAGCTGTTCGGAATCACCGAGGGGTTTTTCAGTCCGCTGTTCTTCGTCTGGCTGGGCGCTTCGCTGCAGGTGCGCGAGCTCGGTGCGCACCCGAAACTCATCCTGCTCGGCGTGGGACTGGGGCTAGGGGCCGTGCTGGCACACAGCGCCGGCAGGCTGCTCGGCCAACCGCTCACCCTGGCGGTGCTCTCGGCCGGGCAGCTCGGCGTGCCGGTGGCCGCGGCCGCCATCGGCACCCAGGAACACCTGCTCGTCGCGGGCGAAGCGTCGGCGTTGATGTTCGGTGCCCTACTGACGATTGCGGCCGCCTCGGTCGCGGGCGCGTTCGCGTCACGGAGCCAGGTGACCAAGGGCCCTTCCGCGGCGGGACCTCCGCATCCTCGAAAGCACGACTGAAGCACCTGCCGCCCGGTTGCGTTCGGCCCTGTGGGCCGCATCACAGGAGTGGTCGAATCGATTCCAAGCTCGATCGAGGAGGCCGTGATGAGGTTTGCAACACGACGGCACCACCTGCGAGCCGTGCCGACCGCAACGATGTACCGCGTCACCGATCGTTTGCACGGCGGGCGCACGGTCCGGGTGCCCGGCAATGAGATCGCCCCCATCGTGGCGGCATGGCTGGCGGACCTGGGCGCCCACAGCCCCCTGGTGGACGAGCTGGCGCGGGCGGCATGCGACGGCGACTGGTCGGTCGCCTACGCCATCGGCGATCAGCTATCCATCGATGTGGCCATCGCGGCGGCCGCGTAGCCGTGCGGATTGGCCCAAAGTCCCTCGGGCTAGAGCCGTCAGGCTCTCGCCGGGGCGGCAGCAATCCGCAATCGTAGACAAGACGTAGCAATACCGAAGGGAACGACCGCCATGAACACTCGATTTCCGGATGCCGGCACGGTCCGGACGGTCTTGAGTCTGGCATCTCGCGCACCCTCGGTGCACAACAGCCAGCCCTGGCGGTGGCGGGTGGACGCGACAAGCCTGCACCTCTACTCCGACGACAGCCGGCAACTGCCCAACACCGACCCGGAC
The DNA here is from genome assembly GCF_001666835.1 of Mycobacterium sp. E3251. Classification (GTDB taxonomy): domain Bacteria; phylum Actinomycetota; class Actinomycetes; order Mycobacteriales; family Mycobacteriaceae; genus Mycobacterium. Next base: position 4,810 of record NZ_LZJF01000151.1, read on the forward strand.
GGCCGCGACCTCATGTTGAGTTGCGGTGCGGCCCTGCACCACTGCGTCGTCGCGCTCGCGGCGGTCGGCTGGCTCTCCAAGGTGACCCGGCTGCCGAATCCGGCCGACCCAAGCCACCTTGCGGCAATCGAGCTTTCGCGACACCGCGCCGATTCGGTCGACATCGCACTGGCCGCGGCGATACCGCGGCGGCGAACCGACCGGCGCTATTACAGCTCCTGGCCGGTGCCGGTGGGCGATGTCGCCCTGATGGCGGCGCGGGCGGCTCGAAGCGGGGTAACGCTGTGCCAGGTCGAAGACCTCGACAATCTGCGGAAAATCGTCGCTCAATCCGTCCGGGACCACATGAACCAGGACTATCTCGCCGAGCTCACCGAGTGGAGTGGCCGCTACGCGTCCGTGGCCGGTGTTCCCGCCCGCAACACTCCGGCACCGGATATCGCGGCCAAGATTCCGGGCCGGGTCTTCGCCGGCCCGGTGCTGCCCATGCCGCCGGACTCGTCGTCGGAGGACGACAACGCCGTCGTCCTCGCGCTGGGCACCCGCAACGACGACCGCTTGGCCCAGCTACGCGCCGGTGAGGCGACCAGCGTCGTGCTGCTCACCGCGACGTCACTGGGGCTGGCCAGTTGCCCGGTCACCGAACCGCTGGAGACGGCCGGAACGCGCGCGGCGGTCCAGTCCGACATCTTCGGGGACAGCAATCATCCCCAGATGCTGCTCCGGGTGGGTTGGGCGCCCATCAACGCGGACCCGTTGCCGGCGACCCCGCGGCGCGAGCTCTCCGACTTCGTCGAGTGGATGAACGATCACCAGCACCAGGTCGCCCTCTGAACCGGCGAATCCACCGAAACGGTTGCGGCGCAGAGGACATCATGGAGACGTTCACCTTCGACCCAAGCCGCTGGCGTTTCGCCCGCGTTTTCGGCCGTAACCCGTTGCTGCGCCGCGCCGACCGCATCGAATCACTGGTCTTGCTGGTCGCGCTTGTCGCGTCCCTGATCGCCGTCCCGGTCGCCGGTGTGTTCGGCGCGGTGACCTACGGCGCGCGGGATCGGGTCTACACCCAGGAGGCGCACGAGCGGCACCGCGCGACGGCGACGATCGTCGATGCCCTGGCGGAGGATCTGGGTGTCGTTGTCGTGCAGGCGAAGTGGCCGGGGCCGAACGGGGAGCGCAACGGGCCGCTGGTGGTCACCGAGCACGCCAAGGTGGGCGGAACCATCGAGATGTGGGTGGACGGGGAGGGCAACCCGGTGGATCCGCCCACCCCGACTTGGCTCGCGGTGGGCGAGGCGGTCGGCGTGGCGGTGGTGACAGCGCTGGCGGTGACGATGACGATGGCGGCACTTGTGGCGGTCGTCCGGTCGCGGCTGGACCGCGCCCGTGACGCCCTCTGGGAACGCGACATCAAGTTCCTCGCGGAGGCCCCGTAACCGATGACACCGCTGCCAACCCCTATACAGCACAATCGAACCGACGGATGATGGGTCGATGAGCGGAAACGGCGAGAACTCTGGTGCCGCATCGTTTGACACCGCCGGACTGCACCTTCTTGTCGAGGTCCTGATCGAGCGCGGATACCGCGTCATCGGTCCGACGTTGCGGGACAACGCGATCGTGCTGGATCAACTGGAGTCCGCCGCCGACCTGCCGCGGGGGTGGGGCGTCGACGTGGCGCCCGGGCAGTATCGGGTGCGCAGGCGCGACGACGACGCCGCGTTCGGGCACTCGTCCGGGCCGCAGTCATGGAAGCAGTTCTTGCACCCGCCACGGCGCCGGCTGTGGTCCGGCACCCGCGACGGTTTCAGCGACACCGAATCGGACGAGCAGGTCCCGAGGTATGCCTTCCTCGGAGTGCGCGGCTGCGACTTGGCCGCGATAGCTACGCTCGACCGGGTCCTTGGCCGTGGCCAGTTTCCCGACAAATCCTTCGTCCGCCGACATCGGCAGATTTTCGTGGTGGCGGTCAATTGCACAGAGCCGGGCGGGCTGTGCTTCTGCGCCTCGATGGGCACCGGCCCCGCGGCCGGACCAGGGTACGACCTGGCCCTGACCGAGCGACTCGACGGCGACGGCGTGACCTACCTGGTCGAGGTGGGGACCCCGGAGGGCGCCGACGTGCTCGCGGCCGTTCCACACCGGGCCGCCGACGATGCGGAGATCGATTCCGCACACGCGGCGGTGCAGGCTGCCTCGCATCGAATGGGTCGCCAGATGCCGGACACCGACCTGCGCGACCTGTTGGTTCGTTCGCGCGAGTCGCCGCAGTGGGACGAGGTCGCCAGCCGATGCCTGACCTGTGGCAACTGCACCATGGTGTGCCCGACCTGCTTCTGTACCAGCACCGAGGACGTCAGCGATTTGACCGGCGAGCATGCGGAGCGCTGGCAGAACTGGGCGTCGTGCTTCGAGCCCGATTTCACCTACATCCACGGCGGCGGCAGCGTCCGCCAGTCCGGCTCCTCGCGATACCGGCACTGGCTGACCCACAAACTCGGCACCTGGCACGACCAGTTCGACATGTCGGGGTGCGTCGGCTGCGGGCGGTGCATTGCCTGGTGCCCCACCGGGATCGACATCACCGAGGAAATGAACAAGATGGCCCACGATGACTGACGCTGCGGGCGCCGCGGTGATGGCGCCGAACCCGTACCGGGTGCGCAGTCGCGTCGTCGAAAGCCCCGACTCGGCAACGCTGTGCCTCGAACCGCTCGGGGAAGTGCTGCGCGCGCCGCAACCCGGAGAGTTCATGATGCTCTACGCATTCGGCGTGGGCGAAGCCGCGATCTCGATCAGCGGCGATCCCACCGTCACCGACGGCTCGATCACGCATACGGTGCGAGCGGTCGGCGCGGTGAGCCGCGCCCTGCACGACGCGCAGCCGGGGAGCATCATCGGTGTCCGTGGCCCCTTCGGCACGACGTGGGGGCTAGCGGAAGCCGTCGGGCGGGATTTGGTCATGGTCGCCGGGGGTGTGGGCCTGTGCCCGTTGCGCCCGGCGATACTGGGCGCGCTGGCCGACCGGGCACGCTACGGCAACGTGACGCTGATCGTGGGCGCCCGGACGCAGGCCGACTTCGTCTTCGCCGCTCAGCTCGAGCAGTGGTCGCACGACCCGCAGATCGAATTGCATTTGGTCGTCGACGCCCAGACACCGGGGTGGCACGGCGACGTCGGCCTGGTCACCGAACCGCTGGGGCGGCTGGTCCTCGAGCCCGATCGCACCAGCGCATTCCTGTGCGGGCCCGAGCCGATGTTGCGGTTCGGCGCGGAGGCCCTGCTCGCGAAAGGCGTTGCGGCAAAGAATATCCGAGTCTCGCTGGAGCGGAACATGCAATGCGGGGTCGGCATGTGCGGGCACTGTCAGCTGGGGCCGCTGCTGCTGTGCCGCGACGGCCCCGTGGTGGGCTACGACGTCGCCGGCCCCCTGCTACGGGTGAAGGAGCTCTGATGACCCGACCCACCCTGGCCGTGTGGAAGTTCGCCTCGTGCGACGGATGTCAACTGACCCTGCTGGATTGCGAGGACGAGCTGCTCACTCTCGCCGACCAGGTGCAGATCGCCAACTTCGCCGAGGCCTCCAGCGCGACCGTCGCCGGCCCCTACGACGTCTCGCTGGTCGAGGGCTCGATCACCACGCGGCGTGATGAGCAACGCATCCAAGAGATTCGGCAGCAGTCGAAGGTGCTGGTCACTATCGGGGCGTGCGCGACCGCCGGGGGAGTACAGGCGCTGCGCAACTTTGCCGATGTCGCCGAGTTCGCCTCCGTCGTCTATGCCAAGCCGGAATACGTTGACACGCTGGCCACGTCGACGCCGGCTTCGGCACACGTCAAGGTGGATTACCAGTTGCCGGGCTGCCCGATCGACCGCGGCCAGCTGCTCGACACACTCGCGGCCCTGCTGATCGGGCGAAAGCCGCGGCTGCCGGCCAAGACGGTGTGCACCGAATGCAAACTGCGCGGGACCACGTGTGTCGTTGTCGCCGATGGGATTCCGTGTCTAGGTCCGGTAACGCACGCCGGTTGCGGCGCGCTGTGTCCCAGCCATCACCGCGGTTGCTACGGCTGCTTCGGCCCGTCGGCGGTGCCGCAGACCGCGACGCTGATCCCGCTGCTGCGCCGCGACGGGATGTCCGACGGCGACGTCGACCGGGTGTTCTCCACGTTCAACGTCGCCACGTTCGCCGCCGAACGGAGCAAGCAGTGAATTCGTCCGAGCGCACCCTGAGCGTCGGCGCGTTGACCCGGGTGGAAGGCGAAGGCGCGCTCCACATCACGCTGCAGGACGGCGCGCTGCACAGCGTGCAGCTCAACATCTATGAGCCGCCGCGCTTCTTCGAAGCGTTCCTGCGCGGCCGCGCCCACACCGAGCCGCCCGACCTCACGGCACGCGTCTGCGGGATCTGCCCGGTCGCCTACCAGGTCAGCGCCTGCAATGCGATCGAAGACGTCTGCGGGGTTCGGGTGGACGACGAACTCGTCGCGCTGCGGCGCCTGCTGTACTGCGGTGAATGGATCAACAGCCACGCCCTGCACATCTACTTGTTGCACGCGCCGGACTTCCTCGGCTACCCCGACATCGTCGGCATGGCCCGCGACCATCGCGAGATCGTCGAGCGGGGGCTGGCGCTGAAGAAGGCGGGCAACCGGCTGATGGAGTTCGTTGGCGGCCGCGCAATCCATCCCGTCAACGTGCGGCTGGGCGGATTCTATTACGTTCCAACACGATTGGAATTCAAGCCGATCGAAGAGCAGCTGCGTCGCGCGCTGGATGACGCGGTGGCGACGGTCGAGTGGGTGTCCGGCTTCGAGTTTCCCGACCTCGAGCTCGACCACGAATTCCTGGCTCTCACGGCGCCGGGTGAGTACCCGATCGAAAACGGGGTCATCGCCCGCAGCGCCGGTCCCACCTTTGAAGTGGCCGACTTCACCGACCACGTCGCCGAAGCGCAACTGCCCCACTCGACCGCCCTGCACGCGACGCTCGACGGAGGTCGCCACCTGACCGGCCCGCTGGCCCGATACTCGCTGAACGCACCGGCGCTCTCGCCGATCGCCGCTCAGGCGGCCACCCGGGCCGGATTATCGGGCGAATGCCGAAACCCCTTCCGCAGCATCGTCGTCCGCGCGGTCGAAGTGGTCTACGCGATCGAAGAGGCACTGCGCATCATCGATGAGTACCAGCGCCCGTCGCGTCCGTTCGTGCCCGTCCCGGCTCGTGCCGGCGTTGGCCACGGTGTCAGCGAGGCGCCCCGCGGCCTGTTGTATCACCGATACCGGATCGACGAGGCGGGCCTGGTGTCGGCCGCGACCATCATCCCGCCGACCTCGCAGAACCAGGGCGCCATCGAAGCCGACCTGGCTCGCCTGGTTTCGGACAACCTCTCCCTGGACGACGGCGCGCTGACCGAGCTGTGTGAACAGCTGATCCGCAGCTACGACCCGTGCATTTCCTGCTCGGCGCACTTCCTGACGCTGACTGTGCAGCGACGATGACCGCCGATGCCGGCAGGGTTGCCGTGATCGGGCTCGGCAATTGCTACCGGCGCGACGACGGCGTCGGGGTCGCCGCTGCGATCGCAATGGAACGCCTCGCCTGGCCCAATGTCGTTGTGCGTACCGACATTGCGGAGCCGGCGGGAGTTCTCGACGCATGGAGCGGGGCGGAGCTGGCCGTGGTCATCGACGCGGCGATCGTCACCCCGGCAACCCCGGGCCGCGTCCATCGCTACCGGCTGGACGAGGTGCCCACCCAAGCCGAAGGGTTGAGCTCGCACAGCATCGATATCGGCCGCACCCATGCGCTGGCTCGAGAGCTCGGGCGGGTGCCCGACGCCGTGGTGGTCTTCGCGGTCGAGGTGGGGGACACCGGCAATGGGGAGGGGCTGAGCCCGATGGTCGCACGAGCCGTGCCGGTGGTGGTCGGCATGGTGGCCGCGGAGATCAATCGCTTTCGGTCAGCGAAGCGATCGCGGCACGCAGGCCCTCCGTGATCTCTGCGGCGATCGAGATGAGGGCCGGCTCACCGGTCACCTCGACCAGGAGCACCGGATCCATCGCCTCGACGATCACCGAGCCCGGGTCACCCGGGTCGGCGCGCACGAGCACGTTGCAGGGCAGCAGCAGCCCGATCTCTCGATCGACGTTGATAGCTCGATACGTCACGGCCGGGTCGCAGGCGCCGAAGATCAGGTAATCCTCCATCTCCACGCCGAGCTGAGCCTGTACCCGCGCTTTGACGTCCACTTCGGTCAGTACGCCGAAACCCTGCCGTGCCAAAGCTTCTCGAGTGCGGTCCGCGGCGTCGTCGAACCGCGCCGTCAGCCTGGTGGATAATCTCGCACTCACCGATGGGCCATCCGTCAGGAGATCAGTCCGGTTCCCCGTACCGCGGCTGGAAGGTCTATGTGCTTGCCGCAGTTCGGGCAGAACTGCTCGCTGGGGTGGTGCTCGGCCCCGCAATGTGCGCAGAAATGCGGTTCGACCGCCCCCGATTCATGCTTGGGCATCAGACGAAGCGGTTGCACGTCGGGCGCCGTGTGGGCGCGATGACGGGGCCGCAGCCCCAGGAAGGTCAGGACGGCGCCGAGGCCGAGCACCGAGACGACACTGATAACGGTGTACCACAACAGAGTTCGCCCGCTGAGGGCGGCGGAGTCCCCATACTGCTGGCGCAGATTGACCGCGTTCGTCTTGAGATCGTCCAGACCGGGGTAGCCGGGTGACATCGCGAGGGTCTGGCCGAACTCGTCGATCGCATCGGTGTAGCGGCCCGCGTAGAAGTCGGTCAATCCTTTGCGGTAGATCCGGTCAGCGGGGCCAAGCGCCGGCTGGACGCCTTTGCCGGCCAATATCGCGGCGACGCCGTCCACCGGCGTGATGAAATTGAACGGCTGGGTTTCGTTGACTGGGGCGAAGCTGTTGACGCCGAGCACCTTTCCGTTCAGCCCGACCGTCGGGCCGCCGCTCATGCCGTCGGTCATCGCGGCGTCGATCTCGTACTCGGGGTTGGGTCCCGCGAGAGACTTCTTGCTGACCTTGCCGCTCTTGTAGGTGGGGTCGAGCGAAGGGCCGGTGATGTTCTGGGTGCTCTCGGGGAAGCCCACCGCGAGGACGGGCGTCCCGATGGTGACGTCGGCATCAGTCGCGAGTTCCGACGACGGTAGGTTGCGCTTGGGAATCTTGAGGAGCGCGGCGTCGCCCTTGCCCATGGGCCGGAAATCGGCGACGTTGGCGGTCAGCTTATCCGCGAGTTTCGTTCCCGTGCCCGAAATCAGCGTGATGCTCACGTGGGGGCCCTGGCCGGATGTGTCGCCTTCCACCCTCGCGTTCTTCTGCAGCCATTCCAATGTGACCGCCGGATCACTCGACTCGGGCGCATCCGGATGTTCGGTCTGGTATTCGATCGCGGCCCGTTTGAGTATCAGGACGGTGGCGCTCGCCGGGTCGACGCAGTGGCCCGCCGTCGCAACCCAACCGTCGGGGTTGACGACGAATGCCGTGCAGTGCCAGGTGGCCAGGAACGGCATGCTGGAGCCCCGCCCGAATTGGGACAACACCTCACCGTCGGGCAGCCGGACCAGGCCGTAACCCTCACCGGAGAGATACATGATGGACGGCCGGATCAGAGCCGCGGCCCGCTCCTCGGGCTTGGCTTGCGGACGCCCGCTGTCGGCGGCCGCCATGCCCGCCGGCCCCACCAACAGCATGAGGGCGGCCGCCGGCAACGCCAGCGCCCTCGCGATTCCCGTCACGGACGGGGCCGCCGCAGCAGGGCTGCGGCCCAATGGGTGGGGCGGAAGGATGACGGATGACGGCGCATCGCCTCGACGCGCTCGGCCGCCTGCCGTTGCCGAGAAATCCAGGCCGGATGCGACTCGAGGGCGATTATCTTCGCACCGGCATCCGTCGCGGGAACTGTCACAGTCACAACCCCTATTCGACCGGTTCCCCGGGCGAGAGGATAGGGACCGAAGTCCCGACCGCGAAGGACCTCCGTTCGTCGGCCGATTTCGGCCTCCACCAGGGCCGATCCACAGAAGTGACCAAGGCCCTCACGGCGCTGTGCCTTTGCGCCCTTACCGGGCCGTCAGTCCAAGCGAAGCATGGAGTCGTCTGAGCCACATTCGCAAAGGAGTTGGCCATGAGGTCGCTGATCGTGTGCGCTTCGAGGTCACATGGCAACACCCGCCTGGTGGCCGATCGGATGGCCGAGGTGCTGGGTGCCGAGGTCGTCACCCCCGAATCGGTCGACCCGGGGACCGTTCACGACTACGACCTCGTCGGGTTCGGTTCCGGCATCTACTACATGATGGTGGACGCGAGGCTGCGCAAATTGATCCGTCAGCTCCCGGCGGCCGACCACCCGACCGCGGCCTTCACGTTCTTCACCAGCGGCGCACGCGAGGTTCCGCTGCTGGGTTACCACAAACCCGTTCGGGAGAAGCTCGAGCAAAAGGGGTTCGACGTCATCGGAGCGTTCTCGTGCCGGGGGTTCGACACGGTTGGGCCGTTCGGATTCATCGGCGGAATCAACCGCGGACGGCCGAACGAGCACGACCTCGATCGCGCAGCGGCGTTCGCCGCTCGGATTCACAAGCGGGTCGCCGGCTCTCCGGCCGCCTCGTAACGGTGCGAAGCGGATCGAGGTGATTGTGATGAGCCACATTGCCGCAATTCTGGTGGTCTTGGGAATTGCCGCCGCGGTGTTGCTGGCGGCATCGATCAGGGTGGTGCAGCAGTACCAGCGGGGTGTGCATTTCCGCCTCGGTCGCGTGATCGGCGTTCGCGAACCCGGGTTGCGGATCATCATTCCGATCATCGACCGCCTGTGGCGGATCTCGATGCGGATCGTGACCATGCCCATCCAGTCCCAGGGGATCATCACCCGCGACAACGTGAGCGTCGACATCGCCGCGGTTGCCTACTTCCGGATCGTCGATGCCCGCAAGGCCGTCGTGGTCATCGAAAACGTCCACGCCGCCATCGACCAGATCGCACAGACCACCCTTCGCAATGTCGTCGGGCAACATTCCCTCGACGAGGTGCTTGCCCAGACCGAGAAGATCAACGGCAGCATTCGCCAGATCCTCGACGCCACCACGGTGGACTGGGGCGTGGAGGTCACCTTGGTAGAGCTCAAGGACATTCAGCTCCCCGACAGCATGAAACGCGCGATGGCCCGCGAGGCCGAGGCGGAGCGGGAGAAGCGGGCCAAAATCATTGCGGCCGAAGGGGAAGCCCGCGCCGCCGCTGCCCTCGGCGACGCCTCCGACACCATGATGCGGCACCCGTTGGCCCTGCAGCTGCGCAACCTGCAGACCTTGCTCGAACTGGGCGTGGAGAAGAACACCACCATCGTCTTCCCGGCCCCGCTGATGACCGCGATCGGAGAACTCACCGCATTCCTGGCGCGTGAGACCGACGCGTCCAAGGACAAGCCCGAGGAGAAGCTGGTGCGGGCGGCAGCACTGCAATGAGGGGAGGCATTGCGTGATCGGGCAGAATTTCGACCACCGGCACAATGCCCTCAACCTGTGGCGGCTGGTCCTGGCCGTCGAGGTGATCCTCTGGCATTCGTTCGCAGTGACCGGCCATAGTGTTTCGTCACCGGTCACGCAACGTCTCTTGTTCTCCCTGGGCGTGGATGGCTTTTTCGCGGTGTCGGGGTTTTTGGTCACCGCGAGCTGGCTGAACAACCCGCAGCCAAGGCAGTACCTGCGGGCTCGAGCGCTGCGCATCCTGCCAGGCTTCTACACCTGTTTGGTCGTCACCGCTTTCGTCATAGCGCCGGTCGGCGTCGCACTTCAAGGTGGTTCTGCGATCAGCCTTTTGGACTCCAGTGGACCGTTGAAGTTCGTTCTGTTCAACAGCGCCATCGCGCACCTCAAACTCGACGTGGGCGGCACACCGCAGGGCGTTCCGCATCCCCGCACGTGGAATGCGTCGCTGTGGACCCTGGTGTTCGAGGTGATGTGTTACCTGGCGGTGCTCGCCATCGGCGTCGCCGGTCTGGCACGGTATCGCTGGATATCTTCGGCTCTGTTGGCCACCGGTGTCGTAGTGGCACTCGTGTTGCCGCCCATGGCCGACCCGTGGTCGTGGACCATCCCGCAATGCGTCGCGCGATTTACGATCATGTTCGCCGCCGGCGCGGTGCTCTACCAACTCAAGGACGTGATACCGGCTCGGTGGTCTTGGGTCGCGGTAAGTTTCGCGATGGTCGCGGTCTGCGGTCTGCTGCTGCCCGACTATCGGATCGTCGGTGCCTTGCCCCTGGCCTACGGAATCATCGTGTCCGGCATACTGTTGCGAAAGTTTTATCTACACAACGATTTGTCGTACGGCGTGTACATCTACGCGTGGCCGACCCAGCAGATCCTCGTCATCTCCGGGCTCGGACACATCACCCCGCTCATCTTTGCGGTGGTGGCGACCGCGGCCACATTGCCGCTGGCCGCGGCCAGCTGGTTCGTCGTCGAGAAACCGGCACTGCGGCTGAAGGCAGTCAAAGTGCCCCAAAACGTGTGAAACGTGAACACCCCGATGACCTTTGGCCCTGTCCCGCAGCCGGTTTCGTGATGTAAGTCTTGAGCCATGCGCCACAGGGCAGAATCGCCACAGGACATCGACGTGCAGGTCTCCATGCGGGACGAGCTTCCCGCTGCGGCCGAGTACGCGCAGACCAAGGTCGGTGAGCTCACGCGGTACGCAAGCCGGCCCGTGCGGCATGCCCGCGTAAGACTGTCCAGACATCGGGACCCGGCGGTGCAGCGGCCCGTCGTCGCGCAAGCCAACCTCGACATCGATGGCCGACCGGTCCGCGCCCAGGTCCAGGCCGACACGGCGCGGGAAGCGGTCGATCTTCTGGTGGCGCGATTGCGCCGCCGCCTGCAACGCGCCGCCGAGCGCTGGGAGGCGCGCCGCGGTGAGCTGCCGCCGGTGGGTCCCCACGAATGGCGGCATGAGTCCGAGCCGGCGCACCGGCCCAACTACTTTCCTCGTCCGGCCGACCAGCGCCGCGTCATCCGACGGAAGTCGTTCACGATGGCGCCCTGCACCGTCGACGACGCCGCCCGCGAAATGGACCTGCTCGACTACGACTTTCATCTGTTCACGGAGAAGGGCACGGGCACCGCAAGCGTGCTGTATCACGCCGGACCGACGGGCTTCCGCCTCGCGCTGGCCGCACCGGCTCTGGCCGACCGGGTGAGCCCGCATGCGCTACCGGTGACCATCAGCCGACAACCGCTGCCATGCCTCACCGAAGAGGGAGCCGCCGACCGGCTGGCCATGCTCAACCTGCCGTTCCTGTTCTTCATCCACGCCGCCTACGGCTGCGCCAGCGTGCTATACCACCGCTACGACGGCCATTACGGCTTGATCACCCCGGCCGGCTAGGGACCCTTCGGCGGTGCGCAGGGCATATCGGCGCACCACCAAGGACCAAGGACCCTCGCAGGCGTCGGGGCGCTCCGCGCAGACTGGCGCCATGGCGAACATGACAAGGCGGATCGCCCAGACCACCGTATTGCTCACCGTGCTCTACTGCGCGCGCAGGTACTACCGCAACTGGGGCGCAACCAAGGCGGAGTCGCAGATGCGTGTCCCGGGTGACGCCTTGGTCAGCGATCCGGCGGTTCAGACGACGGAGGCGGTTGACATCGACGCGACCGCGTCGGTGGTCTGGTCCCGGCTCCTGCAGATGGGCCGGGACAGAAACGAAAGCCTCGGCTTCGAGGGTTTGGAAAGTCCTGCGGCGCAAGATGCTAACGGGGGGCTGCGGGTGGGGGATGCGGTCCGCCTGGCTCCCGAGGGCTGGTTGCCCGACGGGTTGACGCTACGCGTCACGGAGATAGTCCCCGAAAAATACGTCGTCCTCAATGCCATGCGATCCGAGCCGCGCTGGAACGTTGTGTTGTCCTTTCATCTCCAGCCGCACTGGGAGGACCGCGTCCGGCTGCTGGCACGCGCTCGGATAGCCCTGCGCTACCCGGGCGAAGTGTTCGCGATGGAACTGGCCAGGCCGTTGATAGCGCTGGGGACACGTGCGCTGATGCTGGCGGTCAAGCGCCGCGCGGAGCGGCCCGCCGACGCGGCGCCGATCCGTTCGTCGGTCGAAACAATCTGACAGTAAAGGCCGGATGATGAAACCAATCCTGGTGGGAATTGACGGTTCGGCGGCCGCGATCACGGCCGCGCTATGGGGTATCGACGAGGCGATCACCCGCGGCGCGCCACTGCGTCTCGTCTCCGTCATCAAGCCGGCGCACGATTCCGCGGAAGACTACGAGCGCGACTTCGCACACGCCGAGACATCGCTCCATGCCGCACGGTTGGCCGTGGAGGCCACCGGCAAGGCGGTCGCGATCGAAACCGACGTGCCGCGGGGCCCGGCCGGCGCGGTCCTGCTGGAGGCATCCTGGGACGCCGAGATGATCTGCGTCGGTTGCGTCGGCATCGGACGCTACGCGCGCTCCATCGTGGGTTCGACCGCGACGGAGCTCGCCGAGAAGGCGCGTTGCCCGGTCGCGGTCTTGCGGACCGAATCCGACCGGCCGGCGCCCGACATCAACTGGATCGTGGTCCGGATGACGGACGTACCGGGCAACGACACCGTCGTGAATTTCGCTGCTGCGGAGGCGAAGTTACGCAGGGCTCCGCTGCTGGTGCTCGGCGGCCGGCCCGAGGAGCTCACCGAGCACGCCGACGGCGAATTCGAGCGCCGGGTGGCCGAATGGCGGCAGCACTATCCCGAGGTGCGGGTCTACCCGATCACCACGAAGCACGCCATCGCCAGCTACCTGAGCGCCAACGACGAGAGGGTTCAGCTCGCCGTGATCGGCGCCGACGAGGCCGGTCAGCTCGCGCGCCTGGTCGGGCCCCAAGGGCATCCCCTCTTCCGCCACCCCGAATGCTCCGTGCTCGTCGTGCGCTAGTGGCCCCGTGAAGATCACTCCCAGAAGCCGCGCGACCAGCGTCGCGCGGGGTGGGGAGCGGGTGCTGCTGGGTGCCGATGTCCCTGCGGCGCGTCGCATCAGCGTGCTGATGCTGCTGTGCGTCCTGGTTTGGCTGGTAGTGCTGATGGCGCGAGAGTATCTCGGCTACGAACGAGTCGCCCCCGGCCGGTTCGGCTGGTCGGTGGCGCTCCTGGGCGCGGCCGCCTTGATCGCTCGCGGCATCTTTCTCGGCCGTCCGGTGACCTCCGCACACGCGATGTACGCGGTCGCCGCGGTGGGCGCCGGGCTGGGCGCGCATTTCCTGTCCTGGGCCCTGCTGGGCAACGTTCTGATCGCCGGCAGCGGGCTCGCGCTGATGTCACCCACCACGGCCCGACCGCAGCCGGAGCTGCTGGGCCGGGTGTGGGCGCTGGTCAACGCGACGCGGGGGGATCCGCTGGCGCCGTTCGCCATGCACTCCAGCAAGAGTTATCACTTCAACCCCGACGGCACCGCGGCGATCGCCTACCGTGCCCGGCTTGGGTTCGCCGTGGTCAGCGGCGACCCGATCGGCGACGCGACGCAATTCGACGCTCTGGTAGCCGATTTCGTCCGCATGTGCCGCGGCCGGGGATGGCAGATCATCGTCTTGGCCGCAGGCGAACGCCACCTTCGGTTGTGGCGCAGGGACACGGTGGGGCAGCCGATGCTGTCGGTGCCGATCGGCCGCGACGTGGTCGTCGACATCCGCCACTTCACCCTGCGGGGCCGCCGCTTTCGCAACCTGCGCCAAGCGGTGCAGCGGACGCACAACTGCGGTGTAACCACCGAGATCGTCGACGAACAAAAGCTCAGCGGCGCAACGCTGGCCGAGCTGACCGAGGTGTTGTACGCCGCCCACCGCGCGGCGCGCACCGATCGCGGCTTCTGCATGAACCTCGACGGCGCGTTGCAAGGCCGCTTTCCCGGTGTGCGGTTGGCCATCGCGCGGGACGGGCGCGGCCGGGCCGTCGCGTTTCACCGATACCTGAGCGCCGGCGGGGGATCGGAAGTCAGCCTCGACGTGCCGTTCCGCCGCCCGGACGCCCCCAACGGCGTCGACGAGCGGCTCAGCGTCGACATGATCGCTCACGCGGGTGCCACCGGCGGACAGCGCCTTTCGCTCGCATTCGCGGCGTTCCCGGAGATCTTCGAGGCCGCCCAACCGGGGCCGCTGCAGCGGATCGCGCTGCGGCTGATCCACTTGCTGGACCCGCTGATCCGACTCGAGTCCCTGTACCGCTACCTCCGCAAGTTCCACGCGCTGTCCGAGCGGCGCTACGTGGTGTTGTGCGCCCACCACATTCCGGCCGCACTGCTGGTCTTGCTGTCGCTGGAATTCGTTCCGCGCCCGCGCCGCATGAGACGGGGCTAGCGGCGGGGATCACTCCACCGGCACACCGAAACGGAACCGGCGCCCCGTGACCGACTCGGGAACGATCCGCACGAAGTGTGACTTCTCCGTGGCCGTCCAGGGCAGTACCTGCGCGCGCTCGGCTTCCCTGATTTCCTCGTTGCTGCGGCAGGAGCGCGCGGTGCCCTTGATGATCACGCTCCAGCCCTCGGCGACGTTGTGGTCGTCGACCTCGAACAGCACCCGGTTGTTGATCGCCGTGCTGACCAACTTGGTGCCCTCCGCGGTACGAAACAGCACCGTATTTCGCTGCACGACGTAATTGACCGGGAAGATCTCGGGCTGGTTACCAACGCTGGTCACCAAGCGCCCCAGCGTCACACCGGCCAGCAGTTCCCAGCATTCGTTCACCGACAGGATCGAAACCCCATTATCGATCAGCGACATCAGTTGTCCTCTTCGTCGACGGCACTACACTCTCGATGGTATTGCCGGCGCCGGACGCCAGCGCCGGCCGAAAGTCCCGCAGGTCCGGGACCAAAGTTCTTTCCCCACTTGCCCATACCGTCGCCCAGCGCACTGGCTAGCGGACCTCGAGGACATCGCCCAGCGGGCGGCGTGGTGTCGCCGCCGGGAGGTGCTCCAGCGGCGGCGCGATCCCCACGCGAATCAACACTTGCGGCTCGCCGCGCAGGCCGATGAGTTCGCGCACGATGTCACGGCTTTCGTCCAGTTCGATCAGATGGGTGAGCGGGCAGGTCGCCATACCGGCGACAGTGCACTCGAGCAGCACGGTCGAGAGCACCTCGCCGCACCGCAGCACGTCCGACCTGGTGTCCCCGGGTGTCGACAACACGAGGATCTTCGCCCAATCGACTTTGACCTCGCCGCGCCGGTCGGCATGGCTCCTGGTCGGAAAGCTGCGGGCCACGTCGACCCGCCAGCTCTCCTTGTCGGAGGCCAGCGCGGTCGGCGGCATCCCCTCGGCCAGTGCGAATGACGAAGTCCACCAGTCGAGTTCGGCGTGATAGTAGGAATCGTCGCGGCGGAGCTCCTCGGTCAGTTGCGAAGCCTCCACCAGGAGTGGTCGCACATCGTCGGGGAGTACGTTCAGGGCGACCTCGGTGTCGTCGAACGTGTCACGCAGTGCGGGTTCGAACAGGTCCCAATAGGTGGGTCGCCCCAAGGGAAGCCGGTCGGTGCGGCGCTGCAGGATCGCTTCGGCGCGGCGGTGCTCGGCCTCGGTGACCTGCGTTCGCGGGCTGAAGGTGACCGAGGCCAGCTGGTGGGGGTCATCCGGGTCGGGAAACCGGTCGACTATCGGTTCCCAGCCCGCGGCGGTCATGGCGACGCAAAGGTGGTTCAGGATGGCGCCGCAGGACAAGATCACTTGGCGGCCGGAATGGTCGGTGGCCGCTATCGCCCGCTGCCGGTCGACGAACAGGCGCAGGACGCCGTCCTCGGCCACCCAGCGCCAGGGCTGGCTGTTGTGTACGGACGGGGCGCGGCAGGCGAGCAGCACCGCCCGTTCGAGCACGCCGATGTCCGGCCTCGTGGCTTTCATGCCCACCCCCTGTTAGTGCTCCCCGAAAAGTGGCGTGCGGCTCAGACTTTGGACGCGTTGGTCTCCACGTAGCCGACGACGTCGGCCAGTGTCCGCAACGTCGCGTAGTCCGATTCCGGGATATCGACATGGAATCTCTTGTGGATCCCACGCAGGAAGCTCAGCCAGTCCATGGAATCCAGGTCGACCTGATCGCGGAGCAGGGCGTCGTCGCGAATGTCGTCGGGTTCGACTTCGGGGGCGATGCTGGTCAGCACCGACAGCACGCCGGCGCGGGTGTCTTCATTGGTCATTGCGCATCACTTCTCTAGTAGGTCGGGCTGCTGGAGCAGCTCGTTGATCGCGGCGAGGAACAGCGCGCCCCGGTGACCGTCGCTGGCGCGGTGGTCGGCGGCGAGCGTGGCCTGAACCGTTGTGACGACCCGGATCCCGCCGTCGATCACGCAGACCCGCTCGGCCGGTTGGCCGAAGCCCACGATCGCGACCTGCGGCGGGTAGATGACGCCAAAGACCGAGTCGACGCCCTGGTCACCGAGGTTGGTGAGCGTGATGGTCGGGTCCGACATCTCCGAACTCCGTAGCGAGAAGGACCGTGCCCGCGCCACCAGATCGGTGAGATCGTCCATCAATTCGTCCAGCTTCTTCTCCGGAACGTCGTGGATGGCGGGCGCGACGAGGCCGCCGCCGCGCAGCGATATCCCGACACCGACGTGAACGCCGTTGGCGGGCTCGAACCCGTCCTCCCGCCAGAATCCGTTGAACTCGGTGAACCGCTGGGCGGCGACGCCGACGGCCTTCAGGAGCAAGACGGCCGGCAGCACCCGTTCGTCGATGGATCGCTGCGCATTTCTCGTCGTCAGCCAGGACAGCGCCTTTTCCAACATGATCTCTTCGGCGAGGTAGTAGTGCGGTATCTCCCGCTTGGACCGGCTCATCGCCGCCGCGATCGACTTGCGCATCTGGGTCGCGCGGTCGGCCGCCGTCGGCTTGGTTGCCGGTTGCGCGACCGGCTTGACCTCGACCGGCTTGGCGGCCGCCGCGTGCTCGACGTCGTTGATGGTGACGGCGCCCTGGGGTCCGGTGCCGCTCACCGCGTCGATATCGACGCGCAGCGACTGGGCCAACCGCCGCGCGGCCGGGGACACCCACCGCCGGTGCGCGGGGGCGGCCGGGGGAGCGCTGGTTTCGCCGCC
>NZ_LZJF01000152.1 GCF_001666835.1 Mycobacterium sp. E3251
CACGAAATGCGGGCGATGGCGGGCCGCTTCGAGGTGCACGCCCAGACGGTTGAGGACGAGGCTCGCAAGATGTGGGCGTCCTCGATGAACATCGCCGGCTCCGGCTGGAGCGGTCAGGCGCAGGCCACCTCGTACGACACCATGGGTCAGGTCAACCAGGCCTTCCGCAACATCGTCAACATGCTCCACGGAGTGCGGGACGGACTGATTCGCGACGCGAACAACTACGAGCAGCAAGAGCAGGCCTCGCAGCAAATCCTCGGCAGCTAGCGCTTAAAACCGCGGCTGCGTACCATTCCAGACATTAGGAGAACACCGTTATGACAATCAATTACCAGTTCGGCGATGTCGACGCCCACGGTGCCTTGATCCGCGCCCAGGCCGCGTCTCTGGAGGCTGAGCACCAGGCCATCGTTCGCGATGTGCTTGCTGCGGGTGACTTCTGGGGCGGTGCCGGTTCGGTGGCCTGCCAGGAGTTCATCACCCAGTTGGGTCGCAACTTCCAGGTGATCTACGAGCAGGCCAACGCCCACGGGCAGAAGGTGCAGAGCGCCGGCAGCAACATGGCCAGCACCGACAGCGCCGTTGGGTCCAGCTGGGCCTAACCCCAACTTCAGGCGCGGCAGCACACCGAGATCTGGTGTGCTGCCGCGTCCTGCGGTTACCGTGCACTTTGAACCCTTGAGGTATTGATGGATCAGCAGACCGCCCGCACCGACATCACCGTTAACGTCGACGGTTTCTGGATGCTCCAGGCCCTCCTGGACATCCGGCACGTCGCGCCGGAATTGCGGTGCCGGCCATTCGTTTCTACCGACTCGAGCGACTGGCTCAACGAGCATCCCGGGATGGCGGTGATGCGCGAGCAGGGCATCGTCGAAAACGACCAGGTGAACGAACATGTGGCCGCTCGAATGCGGGTGCTGGCCGCGCCGGACCTCGAGGTCATCGCCCTGCTGTCGCGGGGCAAGCTGCTCTACGGCGTGGTCGACGACGAGAACCAGCCGCCCGGATCGCGAGACATCCCCGACAACGAGTTTCGGGTAGTGCTGGCCCGCCGCGGCCAGCACTGGGTGTCCGCGGTGCGGGTCGGCGGCGACATCACCGTCGACGACGTCGCGATCGCGGACAGCGCCTCGATCGCGTCGCTGGTCCTGGACGCGCTGGAGTCGATACACCACGCCGAGCCCGCGGCGATCAATGCGGTCAACGTGCCGTTGGAAGAAATGCTGGAAGCCACGAAGTCGTGGCAGGAGTCCGGCTTCAACGTGTTTTCCGGCGGCGACCTGCGGCGGATGGGCATCAGTGCCGCCACCGTGGCCGCGTTGGGACAGGCTCTTTCCGATCCCGCGGCCGAGGTCGCGGTGTACGCGCGTCAGTACCGGGACGATGCGAAGGGCCCCAGTGCTTCGGTGCTGTCGCTCAAAGACGGTTCCGGCGGCCGCATCGCGCTTTACCAGCAGGCACGGACGGCCGGGTCGGGGGAGGCCTGGCTGGCCATCTGTCCGGCGACCCCCCAATTGGTGCAGGTGGGCGTCAAGACGGTGCTGGACACACTTCCCTACGGGGAGTGGAAAACCCACAGCAGGGTCTGACATTCGACGAAACACAAAGTTCACCAATGTCTTTGCACTCAACATGCGGTTGAGAAGCCAACACGGCATACTTCTCTAAGAGATTCAGCAAATCTCAAACCACTGTCACCAAGGTTTTAATCGCGAGGCGGGGTAGATGGAATTCGGATTGGTCGAGCTGCAGTTTCCCGGGGGCCGCAGCGCCCCGGAAAACGGGCCGGCGCGGACTCCCGCCCGGCTGGCGGCACGGGGTTACACATTCACGACGGTAAGGGGTTCAGGGCGATGACTGCGGTAGTTGAAGCGCTACAGCCTGACGTTGAGGGAGTTTCGCAGCCTCGGGCGGTCGTGGTCGGCGTTATGGCCGGGGCGGGCGTACAGATCGGCGTCCTCCTGGACGCCAACGCTCCCGTCTCGGTGATGACCGAGCCACTGCTGAAGGTGGTGAACAGCCGGCTCAGGGAGCTCGGGGAGACCCCGCTGGAGGCCACGGGCCGCGGCAGGTGGGCGCTCTGCCTGGTGGACGGCAGCCCGTTGCGGGCCACCCAGTCCCTGACCGAACAGGACGTCTACGACGGTGACCGGCTGTGGATCCGGTTCATCCAGGACACCGAACATCGCTCGCAGGTCATCGAGCACATCTCCACCGCTGTCGCGGCAAACCTGAGCAAGCGGTTTGCCGCGATCGATCCGGTCGTCGCGGTGCAGGTTGGTGCGTCGATGGTCGCGGCCGGGGTGACGGCCGCGTCGGGCTTGCTGCTCTGGTACCGGTGGCACCACAACTCCTGGCTGCCGACGGCGTACTCCGCGGTGATCGCCGCGGTGGTGCTGGGCGTTTCGCTGATGCTGCAGATGCGGGCGCGCACCCAGCAGGACCGCCGCATCGCCGACATCATGCTGCTGAGCGGCCTGGCGCCACTCACGGTCGCCGCGGCGGCGGCGCCGCCCGGCGGGGTCGGATCTCCCCACGCGGTGTTGGGC
This sequence comes from Mycobacterium sp. E3251, assembly GCF_001666835.1. Classification (GTDB taxonomy): domain Bacteria; phylum Actinomycetota; class Actinomycetes; order Mycobacteriales; family Mycobacteriaceae; genus Mycobacterium. The sequence goes on from NZ_LZJF01000152.1 coordinate 2,556, forward strand.
TTCGGCGTGCTCACCATCGCCGCGATGCTCGCCCTGCGTTTCACCGGCCGCAGGCTGGGGCTCTACACGGCGCTCGTCACCATCAGTCTGGTCACGGCGATCGCGGCACTGGCGCGCATGGTCGCGATGACCAGCGCGGTGACGCTGCTGACCAGCGTCGTCCTGGTGTGCGTGCTGGTCTATCACACCGCGCCGGCGCTTTCGCGCCGCCTGGCCGGCATTCGCCTGCCGGTGTTCCCCTCGGCGACCAGCCGGTGGGTGTTCGAGGCCCGGCCCGACCTGCCGACCACCGTGGTCCGCTCCGACGGCGGCCCCCCGGTCCTCGAGGGACCCGCGTCCGTCCGCGACGTCTTGGTGCAAGCCGAACGCGCCCGCTCGTTCTTGACCGGCCTGCTGGTCGGGCTGGGCGTCTTGATGATCGTCTCGCTGGCGGCTTTGTCGGATCCGCACACCGGCCAACGCTGGCTGCCGCTGTTGCTGGCCGGCTTCAGCGCCGGATTCCTGATGCTGCGCGGACGCTCCTACGTCGACCGCTGGCAGGCGATCACCCTGGCCGTCACGGCCGTCCTCATCGTGGGTGCCGTGGTGGCGCGGTACGCGCTGGTGTTGCAGTCGCCCCTGGCCGTGTCGATCAGTGCGGCGATCCTGGTCCTGCTGCCGGCGGCCGGCCTCACTTCCGCCGCCGTGGTGCCGAACACCATCTACAGCCCGCTGTTCCGCAAGTTTGTGGAATGGATCGAATACCTCTGCCTGATGCCGATTTTCCCGCTGGCATTGTGGTTGATGAATGTCTATGCAGCAATCCGCTACCGGTAGTAGCAAGGTGTGGCGAGGGCGCGCTTCCGCGGCGGCCCTCGCCGCAATCTTGCTCGCCTCAGGAGCATTGGCCGGTTTACCACCCGCCTATGCGATTTCGCCGCCGACGATCGATCCCGGCGCGGTGCCGCCTGACGGTCCGCCCGGGCCGCCAGCGCCGATGAAGCAGAATTCGTACTGCACCGAGGTCGGCGTGCTGCCCGGCACCGACTTCCGGTTGCCGCCGAAGTACATGGACATGCTGAACCTGCAGGAGGCATGGCAGTTCGGCCGCGGTGCCGGCGTGAAGGTGGCCGTCATCGATACCGGTGTGAGCCCGCATCCCCGGTTTCCGCGCCTGATCCCCGGCGGTGACTACGTGATGGGCGGCGACGGGCTGTCGGACTGCGACGCCCACGGCACCATCGTGGCCTCGATGATCGGCGCCGCGCCGGCCAACGGCGCCGGAGTCCCACCGGCCGCGCCGCGCCGGCCGGTCACCATCCCCACCACCGAACCGCCACCGAAAGCGCCACCGCCCCAGACGGTGACGTTGTCGCCCTTGCCGCAGACCGTGACGATGGTTCCGCCTTCGCCGACGGAGCAACAGCCCGCTCCAGGACCGTTCGGGCTGCCACCGCCACCGCCACCGGCCGCGCCCGCGGGCCCGCCGCCGGGACCTCCGCAGGGCGGGCAGGCCCCGGCCGGCAACCACGGCGGCGGCACGGTGACCATACCCAGCTACTCCGGCGGGAGCCGCGTGGTCGGCGTCGACAATTCACGCGGCCCGCGCCCGCTGGATCCGCCGCCCAGCCCGCCGCCTCCGCCGCCGGCACCGCCCTCGGCTGGTCCCGACGCGTTTAGCGGTGTCGCCCCGGATGTGGACATCATCGGGATCCGCCAGTCGAGCCAGGCTTTCGGCCTCAAGGACGCCTACACCGGCGACGAGGACCCGCAGACTCGCGCGAAGATCGACGGCGTCCAGACCATGGCTCGGGCGATCGTGCACGCCGCCAACATGGGCGCGCAGATCATCAACATCTCGGACGTGACCTGTATGAGCGCGCGCAACATCGTCGACCAGCGCGCGCTGGGTGCGGCGGTGCGCTACGCGGCGGTCGACAAGAATGCCGTCATAGTGGCCGCGGCCGGCGACACGAGCAAAAAGGACTGCAAGCAGAACCCGGCGCATGATCCGTTGCAGCCCAACGATCCTCGCAACTGGAGTTCCGTCACCACCGTCGTGACGCCGTCCTGGTTCAGCGACTATGTCCTGACGGTGGGCGCGGTCGACGAGGACGGCCGGCCGATGACCCAGGGCAACCAGGGGCAGGCGTCGACGAGCGTGGCCGGCCCGTGGGTGGGCATCGCCGCGCCCGGTACCGACGTCATCGGGCTATCCCCCCGGGACGACGGCGTCATCAACGCGATCGACGGCCCGGACAACACGCTGCTGGTTCCGTCCGGCACCAGCTTCTCGGCCGCGATCGTGTCCGGCGTCGCCGCGCTCGTTCGCGCGAAGTTCCCCCAGCTCTCGGCGTACCAGGTCATCAACCGGCTGACCCGCACCGCCCGCGCGCCGGCGCGCGGCGTGGATAACCAGATCGGGCACGGGATCGTCGACCCGGTGGCGGCACTGACGTGGGACGTACCCGAAGGGCCGTTGAAGCCGCCGCAGCAACTTTCGGCGCCGCTGAACATACCGAAGCCCGCCCCACCCCGGGATATGGTGCCGGTGTGGGTGGCCGCCGGAGGCTTGCTCGGGGCGTTACTGATCGGTGGGGGCGTGTTTGGAACGGCGATGCTGATGAAGCGATCGCGGAAGCAGCAATAAGGGCGGAGCAGCAACAGTCATGAAAGCTCAGCGCAGGTTCGGTTTGTCACTGTCGTGGCCACGGGTCACCGCGGTGTTCCTGGTCGACGTCGCCATCATGGTGGTCGCCAGCCACTGCCCGGAGTCCTGGCAGGGCACCTATCGCATCGCGTTCTGGGTGGGCGTCGGGCTGGCGGCGTTGATCGCGCTGTTCTCGCTGATCACCTATCACGGGGTGACGGTGACATCGGGGTTGGCCACCTGGCTGTGGGATTGGTCCGCCGACCCCGGCAGCGCGCTGGGCGCGGGCTGCACGCCGGCGCTCGACTACCAGCGCCGCTTCGGGCGCGACAAGGTCGGCGTGCGCGAGTACGAGGGTCAGCTGGTGACGGTCATCGCGGTCAACGGGGGCGACGACGACCCGTCGTCGCGCCACCGGCACCGGACGTCGCCGCCCACCCTGCTGGTGCAGGCGGTGGCAGATGGGTTGCGGCAGTTCGACATTCACCTCGACGACATCGACATCGTGTCGGTGAAGGTGCGTCGCGGCGGCAACGCCGCCGAGCTGTCCAAGCTCGACGACTGGGGCCCCGAGGAGTGGGAGGTGGCGAATGGCGAGCCGACCTCCTATGTTCGCCGCACCTGGCTGGTGTTGCGGATGAACCCGCAGCGCAACATCGCCGCGGTGGCGGTCCGCGATTCGCTGGCTTCGACGTTGGTGGCGGCGACCGAGCGGCTGGCCCAGGATCTGGACGGGCTCACGTGTGCCGCGCGGCCGCTGACCGCCGAGGAGCTCACCGAGGTGGACCGTGCGGTCCTGGCCGATCTGGAGCCCACCTGGAGCCGGCCCGGCTGGCGCCACCTCAAACACTTCAACGGCTTCACCACCAGCTTCTGGGTGACGCCCGCCGACATCACCACCGACACGCTCGACGAGCTGTGGCAGGCCGACACCGTCGCCACCGTGCTGACGGTCCGGTTGACGGCGCGGGCGGGCCGGCCGCAGGTATCGGCCTGGGTGCGCTTCCACAGCGAGAAGCGGCTGCCCCGAGACGTCTCGGCCGGCCTCAACCGCCTCACCGGACGCCAGCTGGCCGCGGTCCGCGCCAGCTTGCCCGCTCCGGCGACGCGCTCCATGCTCGTGGTGCCCAGCCGCGGACTGCGTGACGACGACGACCTGGTGCTGTCGGTCGATCAGCTGCGAGGGAGTCCGTCGGGCGTGCCTGTGGCGCAATGACGCGGCCGCAATCGACCGCTGAGGGCGCCCGCAACGCGATGGTTGCCGGCCTGCTGGCATCCGGGATATCCGTCAACGGGTTGCAACCGAGTCACAATCCGCAGGTGGCGTCGCAGATGTTCGCCACGGCGAGCAGCCTGGACCCCGGGATGTGCGACGCCTGGCTGGCGCGATTGCTGGCGGGGGAGCGGAGCATCGAGGTCCTCGCCGGTGCATGGGCATCGATTCGCACGTTCGGGTGGGAGACCCGCCGGCTCGGGGTCACCGAGTTGCACTTCCGTCCCCAGGTCTCAGACGGCTTGTTCCTCCAGCTGGCTGTCACCAGCGTCGAGTCCCTGGCGTGCGCTTACGCGGCCGTGCTGGCCGAGGCCAAGCGCTACGAGGAGGCGGCCGAACTGCTCGACGGGGTAACGCCGCGCCAACCATTCGAGCAGGAGCTGGTCGACTACGTGCGGGGCATCCTGTATTTCCGCACCGGGCGGTGGCCGGATGTGCTCAACCAATTCCCGGAGGGCAAGGTCTGGCGTCAGCCGGAACTGAAGGCCGCCGGAGCGGCGATGGCGACGACGGCGCTGGCGTCGCTCGGCGTCTTCGAGGAGGCGATCCGGCGGGGCCAGGACGCGATTGAAGGAGACCGCGTCCCGGGCGCGGCCAACATCGCCCTCTACACCCAGGGCATGTGCCTGCGACACCTGGGCCGGGAGGAAGAGGCCGTCGAGCTGTTGCGCCGGGTGTATTCGCGGGATCCGAAGTTCAGCCCCGCCCGCGAAGCGCTGGACAACCCGAACTATCGACTGGTCCTGACCGACCCGGAAACCATTGAGGCGCGCACGGATCCGTGGGACGCGGACAGCGCGCCGACCCGGGAGGAGACGGAGGCCGCTCGCCACGCCGAGGAGGCCGCAAGGTACCTGGCCGAGGGCGATGCCGAGCTCAACGCGATGCTGGGCATGGAACGCGCCAAGCGGGAGATCAAGCTCATCAAGGCCACGACGAAGGTGAACCTGGCCCGCGCCAAGATGGGCCTTCCCGTGCCGGTGACCTCGCGCCACACACTGCTGCTCGGGCCGCCCGGGACCGGTAAGACGTCGGTGGCGCGCGCCTTCAGCAAGCAGTTGTGCGGCCTGACGGTGCTGCGCAAACCGGTGGTGGTCGAAACCAGCCGCACCAAGCTGCTGGGCCGATACATGGCCGACGCGGAGAAGAACACCGAGGAGATGCTCGAGGAAGCTCTCGGCGGGGCGGTCTTCTTCGACGAGATGCACACGCTGCACGAGAAGGGCTACCAGCAAGGTGACCCCTACGGCAACGCGATCATCAACACGTTGCTGTTGTACATGGAGAACCATCGCGACGAGCTCGTCGTCTTCGGTGCCGGTTACGCCAAGGCGATGGAGAAGATGCTGGACGTGAATCAGGGTCTGCGGCGGCGGTTTTCGACCGTGATCGAGTTCTTCAGCTATACGCCGGACGAGCTGGTCGCGTTGACCCGGTTGATGGGCCAGGAGAACGAGGACGTCATCACCGAGGAAGCGGCGCATTCCCTATTGCCTTCGTACACCAGGTTTTATCTCGACGAGAGCTACTCCGAGGACGGGGACCTGATCCGCGGCATCGATACGCTCGGTAATGCCGGCTTCGTGCGCAATGTGGTCGAGAAGGCCCGCGATCACCGCAGTTTCCGTCTGGACGACGAGGACCTGGATGCGGTGCTGGCCAGCGACGTCACCGAGTTCAGCGAGCGGCAACTCCTGAGATTCAAGGAGCTGACCCAGGAGGACCTGGCCGAGGGCCTCAGCGCGGCGGTCGCGGAGAACAAGACGACCTAGGCCGCGCGGCTCACTTCAGTTAATTCGTGCCGCGGTTTGGCGCCGAACCCGGCTCCCGCGGGGTTTCGCGGCGGTGTCAGGTATGCGCGGGCCTCCCGCGGTGAGCAACGGCCGGCCGGCAGTGCGCCAGCCGGCCGCTCGCCGCGGCTCGACGGAGCCTCGGTTATTTACAAGCCGCTTTTGAGGAAAATGGCACGCCTAGCAACGTCTTAGGCGTCCCAGCCGAATGGCGAGGACTCGGCAAAACCGTCGGTGACCAGGCACAGCCGGCCTCCCAGGAAACTGCCAGCAGCTAATCAGCGGCGCGGCAGAGTAGCCCATCTACCCTTCGTGTGGGTGAACGGTAGGGGAACGGCATGGCAATCGGGTATCAAGTGTCGGTGGAGTGGGCGGGCATGGCGCCATGGTTCGCGCCCGGGCGGCGCCGGCGGAGACCCGGCGTCAGTCTCGTTCGCGACGTACCGGCGCCGCGGGCTCGGTGCCCCGCCGGGAGCACATCGCCCGGGTAGGTCGCAACCGCCGGGCGATCCGGACGGCGGCCAACCGCGCGGGCAAAAGTTCTAGACGGCCGGCAGCAACACAGCCGGCACCGACAACGCCGTCGGCTCTGGTTGGGCGTAATTGCGTCCCGATCGGCTTGACATTGACACGCTCGCTTTGAGCTTGCGGTTTGATCCGCGGGCAACTTTGCGGCATATGTCCGATATGCGTATTTCGCTGTGTTGCCATATGGCGATAGGAGGATCCAACACTTCCAATCCTTCTTTGATATGACTGGAAATCGTTTTAAAACGGTCGATGATAACGTCGATCCGTGGGCCTTCTATTGCCCGAAATAGCGGTTTGCGCAGCCAGTAAACCGCCGCTCAACTGCGCCTCGAACGGTTCTTAACCTTGATGTATTCAAGATCACATCGAAATAGCTGCCCGCCCAACTTCTCACACGGGCCGGTGGTGAAGTGACATTTGATTTTTACATTTGGTTACGCGGAAGGAACGCGGACGGAAATGCGCTATCGCCACAATGCTCTTATGTTTGTGGGCGGTTGGCAGGTTTAGTCACACGCGATCTTTGTAGGGATTCAGTTAGGCAGCGAATGGCCGGTTATTTGAAGTATGTGGAATGAGCTCGTGGCTTCAGAAACGGATCTGATGGATTTCATTAGAACCTTGCCGCGGTTGCGGCCGGGGCAGCAAAGCCGCGCCTACCCTGGCGGCCACTTAAGGGACGGGAGGTAGTCGATGTTGGACTTCGGGGCGCTTCCGCCGGAGGTCAACTCGGGGCGGATGTACGTCGGCGCCGGGTCGGGTCCGCTGCTGGCCGCGGCGGCGGCGTGGGATGAATTGGCGGCGGAGTTGCAGGCCACGAGCGCCTCGTACGGCTCGACGATCGAGTCGCTGGCGACGGGGCCGTGGACGGGTCCGTCGTCGATAGCCATGGCCGCCGCCGCCGCGCCATACGTGGCGTGGATGACCGCCACCGGCGCTCAAGCGGAGGAGGCCGGCGCCCAGGCCAAGCTGGCCGCGGGAGCCTACGAGGCGGCGTTCGCGGCGACGGTGCCGCCACCGGTGATCGCGGCCAATCGCGCGCTGCTGGCAACGCTCATCGCCACCAATATCCTCGGCCAGAACACCCCGGCAATCGCCGCCACCGAAGCCCAATACATGGAGATGTGGGCCCAGGACGCCGCCGCGATGTACGGGTACGCGGCCTCATCGGCAACCGCATCGCAACTGACGCCGTTCGCGGAGCCGCCGCGGACCACGAACGAGTCGGCCGGACCCATGCAGGCGGCCGCGGTCACGCAGTCGGGTGGGCAATCGGGCTCCAACACCGCCTCCAAACTGAGCACGCTGCAACCCCTGCTGAACGCCGGCAATACCGCGGCAGCCAACCCGACGACGGGGACCGGGGTCACCACGGGAATCGGGCAAAACCTCGACTACTGGAACAACATCTGGTCGGTGCTGACGGGCCCGTATTCCCCCCAGTCATGGAGCAGCGTCCCGGGTGGCCCGTTCCTGTCGTTCGGCCAGGCGTACGCCTGGGGCCAGAACGGCCAGGGCGCCGCCGCCTATTTGTCCGGCCCGAAGGCGATCTCCGGGGCACTCGCGCCACTGACCAGCGGACCCAGCGCCGTGCGGCCCATGCTCAGCTCCGCCGTCGGACCGGTTTCGGGCTCCATGGGCAAAGCGTCCCTGGTCGGCAGCATGTCGGTCCCGCAGGGCTGGACGGACGCGGCCCCGGCCATCCGGACCGTCGCCCAGGTGATGCCCACCAACATGGCTGCCGCCCCGGCCGCCGCGCTCGCCGGTGAAGAGGGAGTGTTCAGCCAAATGGGGCTGTCCAGCCTGCTGGGACGCGCCGTCGCGGCCAGCGCGACCCACCCCATGACCGGAAGTGCCGCCGCGGCGGCCAGCTCGCTCGGCGGTGCCGTCGCCGAGGCCGACCCGGCCGCCGCCACCATCATCGTGATCCCGTGCATCGAGGAGTGACCGCCATGAACACACCGCACATCTGCCCAGCACCGAACACCCGGCCGCCGGCCACCAGGTAAGGGGTCACACATGTTTTACGGAGCCTTTCCGCCGGAGTTCAACTCGGGCCGGATGTATGCCGGCCCGGGACCGGAGTCCTTGGTGGCGGCCGCTACCGCGTGGGAGAACCTGGCCACCGAGTTGCAGTCCGCGGCGTCGGCCTATTCGTCGGTGGTCTCGGGTCTGGCCACCGGGCCGTGGGCGGGGCCCTCTTCCCTCGCCATGGCCTCGGCGGCCGCGCCCTATGTGGCCTGGATGCAGCAGACCGCGATTCAGGCCCAGGAAGCCGCCACCCAGGCCGGCGCGGCGGTAGCCGCGTACGAGGCGGCGTTCGCTGCGCATGTGCCGCCACCGGTGATCGCGGAGAACCGTGCCCTCTTGGCGCAGCTCATGGCGACCAACCTGTTCGGGCAGAACACCGCCGCGATCGCGGCCACCGAGACCGAGTACGGCGAGATGTGGGCGCAGGACGCCGTGGCGATGGACAGCTACGCCACCTCGTCGGAGGCGGCCTCGAGGTTTACGCCGTTCGCGGAGCCGCCCCAGACCACCAACACTGCGGGGACCACGATGCAGGCGGCCGCGATAAGCCAAAGTGCCGGCACCTCCGCCGGCAATGCGGGGTCAACGGTCAGCGCGGCGGCCAACTCGCTCACCACGACCGCGACAGCGGGCAACCCGATACTGGCATGGCTCTCGCAGCTCGCCACCCAGTACAACACCACCATCACCACCTTCTTGAAGGGCTTCGGCACAACTCCCGGCGGCACGCCGTTGATCACTGCCATGTACAACGCCGTCAAGGTGCCCCTGGGGCTGACCACGCAGTTCAACGACGTCGGATTGCTCATCAACTTCCCCGTGTCCCAGTGGCTCAAGTTCGCTCCACCCGTCGCCTACGGCGCGCTGCCGAAGGACGCGCTGGGCGCCGGGCTGGGGGCGTTGGGCTTCGGCCGGGGCACGCTCTACGACGCGATCAGCCCGACGGCCGGCTTCGCGCGCGGCACGTTGGTGGGGCAGTTGAGCGTTCCGCCGAGCTGGGCCTCGGCCACCCCGGCCATCCGAACAGTTGCCGCCGCATTGTCGGCCGCGGGGCCCGAGGCGGTGCCGGCGGCGGCGCTGGGCGAGGGCAGCCTGTTCAGTTCGATGGGAATGGCGGGGATGCTGGGCAGCGCCCTCGGCTCCGGGGGGCCCACCGTGGTCGGCGCCGGCGTGCGCAACCGGATGAAGCCCATCAAGGACCTCAAAGACAAGCAGTCGCCGGAACAGCTGAAGCGTCTGGTCGCACAGATATCGGAGAAGCCCGAAACCGTGCAGCACCACAACGTCGACCAGGAAGGTCTCGACGCCCTGCTCGAGCAGCTGGCGAAGAAGCCCGGCATCCACGCCGTGCACCTGAAGAAGGGCGACAAGTCCAAAGTCCTGCCCGCTGATGCCCAATTAGGTTAGCGGCCAACATGATTCAAGCCCGTGTGGCGATGCGCAAGGAAGGCGAGCAATGAAACGGTTACTGGTTGTACTGGGCGTCCCCGCCCTGATCGGCCTGGCCGCACCGGCATACGCCGATCCTCCACCCGTACCGGACGGCGACGACGGGGCGTTCCTCGCCGCGCTGCACCAGGCCGGCTTCGGCTTCGCAAGTCCGGATGCGGCCGTCGGGGCGGGCCGGGCCGTCTGTTCGTGCCTGAACAACGGCGAATCGGGTTTGGAGCTGGTCCATGACGTGAAGATGCACAATCCGGGCATGGACATGGAGATGGCGTCCAACTTCGCCATGATCTCCGCGAAGTACTACTGCCCGCATCAGCTCAGCAAGGCCTGACCGATACGGTATTACCCTGGCCCAGAAGGCATTTCGCAAGATCGAGCCCGTGCTGCGGTCGACGTCGCGCCATGAGACAATCACCGGTTATGAGGCTGCTGCTGCCGCTGATCGCCGTTCCGGCCGCGATCGTGCTCGCCGCGCCCGCGCACGGCGAGCCGGATGCGGGCGGCGTCGACGAGGCGAGCTTTCTCGCGTCGCTGCGAAGCGCGGGCATCACCTACAAGACGCCGGAGGCGGCGGTCCAGTTCGCCCAGGCGGTATGTACTGCGATGGGCAACGGCGAGTACGGCCCCCAGATGGTCAACGATCTGAAGGGCCAAAATCCCGGGCTCACTACGGATCACGCCACGTCGTTTCTGGCGATCGCCGCGAAATTCTACTGTCCCCAGCAACTCAACAAGAGCTAGCCTGGCGTCGGCCACATCGGGAACCCTTTGGCGGCGCACGGGTTTCGCACGCATGACCGCAACGCATCCGGTTCGGCTCGGCGCCACCTGCCGTTCACCTGAGAGTGGTTAGCTCCGGCCGGTGCCGGGGGAAGGAGTGCCGATGGAGACCACGCTGAGCGTCGCCGATTTCGCGCTCCGGCTCGCCGTGGGCGTGGGATGTGGCGCCCTCATCGGCCTGGAGCGGCAATGGCGGGCGCGCCGGGCCGGCCTGCGGACCAACGCGCTCGTCGCCGGCGGCGCGACCCTGTTCGTGCTGTATGCCGCCGCCACCGCGGACACCAGCCCCACCAGGGTGGCGTCGTACGTGGTGTCCGGCATCGGGTTCCTCGGCGGTGGCGTGATCCTGCGCGAGGGCGTCAACGTCCGGGGCCTCAACACCGCGGCCACCCTGTGGTGTTCCGCGGCGATCGGCGTCCTGGCGGCCTCGGGTCACCTGGTGTTCGCGTTGATCGGCACCGGGACCGTCATCGCGATACATGTGTTCGGGCGTCCGCTCGGCCGGCTGATCGATCGCGACAACACCGGCGACGAAGACGAAAGTCTGCGGCCCTACCTGGTGCAGGTGGTCTCGCGTCCCAAACACGAGCAGTACGCGCGCGCCCAGATCGTGCAGCACGCGAGCGGTAACGACATCACGCTGCGCGGCATCCATACCGGGCGGTCCGGCGACGACGAGGTCACGTTGACCGCGCACCTACTCATGGACGGCGACGCCCCGTCCCGGCTGGAGCGGCTGGTGGCGGAGCTGTCGCTGCAGCCGGGAGTTCGCGCGGTGCAGTGGTATGCCGGCGACGAAGCGCAATCGGACCGTTAAGGGCGGGCCTGCAACTCGGGCGCGGCCGCGGCCAGGAGGTCGGCGCGGTTCCCGGTCAGCGGCGGATAGATGCGACGGGTGTTGATCGTCCGCTTCGTAGCCTTGGCTCGTTCGCCGGTTGACACCAGCAGCCGATCCCATCCTTCGGTGTAGACCGCGCCGGCCGGTCCGAGATCGAGAACCGTTACATACCAAGGGATTCGGAGAGCCAGCAGCGGTTCGCCGAACAGGTCGCTGATCACGTTGTAGCCGGCGTAGCGGCCCATCGGGCGGCCGTGTTGACACGACATCACCGACAGGTGGTCGTCGTCCATACGGGCGGCCGCGACGTCGCCGGCGGCAAAAACCGCGGGGACGCCGATGACCCGCAGAAAGTCATCGACGGGCACCCGCCCCAGGCCGTCGCGCGCCACCGGCAGCTGCTCGGTCAGCGAGCTGGCCCGCATACCGGCACACCACACCACCGTGCCCGCCGCCACGTGTTCACCCGAGGTCAGCGACACACCGCGCTCGCTGATGGCGGCGACACCGACGCCCGCCCGGGTCTCGACGCCGTTGGCCGCTAGCGCGGCTTCGATCGCCGGTCGCGCCGAGGCGCCCATGTCGGAGCCGATGCGGCTGCGATCCAGCAGCACCACGCGGGGAGTGGCGTCGCTGCCGGCGAACAGCCGCCGCAACCTGTCGGGTAGCTCGCAAGCCACTTCGATGCCGGTCAGCCCCGCCCCGACCACGACGACCGTGGCCGCCGCTGCCGTTGGAGAACCGTCGGCGAGCCGAAGCAGGTGGTCGCGCAGGGCAAGGGCACCGTCGTAGGTGTCGACGTCGAAACCGAACTCCCGCAGGCCCGGTATGGGGGGTTTGACGACCTCGCTGCCGGAGGCCAGCACGAGCCGGTCGTACTCGTATGTCACCCCGCCCGACGTGGCGACGGTGCGTGCGTGGGTGTCGATCGCGGTCACCTCGGTGGCCACGTGTGCCACGCCCACGGGATCGAGGAGGCCGGCGAGCGGAATGCGGCATGGGCGCAGGTCGGCCTCGTAATTGCGCACCCGAATGTCGTGGAACGGTTGGGTGGCCAACACGGTGATGTCGACCGTTCCGGTCGGGACGGCCAGCTCGTCGAGTCGGCGCGCGGCGCCGAGCGCCGCCCATAATCCGGCAAAGCCCGAGCCGATCACCACCACAGCTGCCAACTGCTAACACCTCGCGTCGTTCGGCCCCGTCGTCCCAGTTTGGACCGCATGGCGAACCAAGGCGACCCGCACGTCCCGTCGGCCGTCGTAGTCTTATGCCTGTGAGTGCACTCTCAGGTTTCGTGTCCGCGCTGCCCCCGCAGATGCGGGATCCCGTGCTGCTCGCCATTCCCTTCTTCTTGTTGCTGTTGACGCTGGAATGGGCGGCGGCCCGAAAGCTGGAGAGCATCGCCGAAAACGCGCGGCCGGTCTCCGGCGCGTACCTCACCCGCGACTCGCTGGCCAGCATCTCGATGGGGCTGGTCTCGGTGGGCACCACCGCCGCCTGGAAGACCCTGGCCCTGTTCGGCTACGCCGCGATCTATGCCTACCTGGCGCCCTGGCACCTGTCGGTGGCCCGGTGGTACACCTGGGTCATCGCGCTTGTCGGCGTCGACCTGCTGTATTACGCCTATCACCGGATCGCACACCGGGTCCGATTGATCTGGGCGACGCACCAGGCCCATCACTCCAGCCAATACTTCAACTTCGCGACCGCGCTGCGCCAGAAGTGGAACAACAGCGGCGAAATCCTGATGTGGGTGCCCCTGCCGCTGCTGGGGGTCCCGCCCTGGATGGTGTTCTTCAGTTTCTCGATCAGCCTGATCTACCAGTTCTGGGTGCACACCGAGCGGATCGACAAGCTGCCACGGCCCATCGAATTCCTCTTCAACACCCCGTCGCATCACCGGGTGCACCACGGAATGGACCCGATCTACCTCGACAAGAACTACGGCGGAATCCTCATCATCTGGGACCGGCTGTTCGGCAGCTTCCAGCCCGAGTTGTTCCGCCCGCATTACGGCCTGACCAAGCAGGTCACCACGTTCAACATCTGGAAGCTGCAGACCCACGAATACGTCGCGATCGCCCGCGACTGGCGTTCGGCGACCCGGCTGCGTGACCGGCTGGGCTACGTCTTCGGCCCGCCGGGCTGGGCCCCGCGCACCGCGGACCACACCGAGACCACCGTTTCCCTGGCCACATCGCCGTAACGCCGGCGGCGGACGGCGCGAAGACTTCTGCGTAACGGAAAGTCACGCCGTAATCTCAAATCGGTCGAGATTTGGCCCAGAGGGATCGGAGTTGATGGTGCGTCGCCTGGCAATGCGAGCGTTCACCGCGTCGATCACCGTGGCCGCGCTCACGCAGTGGATGCCGACCGCGCCGGCCAAAGCCGACCCCGTCATGGTCTATCCGGGCATGGAGATCCGGCAGGACAATCGCGTCTGCACGCTGGGCTACGTCGACCCCAATCTCAAGATCGCCTTCACCGCGGGGCACTGCCGCGGCGGCGCGGGCGTGGTCACCGACCGCGGCGGGGCCGTCATCGGCCGGCTGGCCGCCTTCCGGGACAACACCCCCAGCGGCACTACGGTGGCTACCGACCAGCTGATCACCGACTACGAGGCGATCGTGCTGGACAACGGCGTGATGGCGAACAACGTCCTGCCGGGCGGGCGTCCACTGATCTCGAATCCGGCGGCGGCGCTCGCCCCCGGGCAGGCGATCTGCCACTTCGGCGTCAGCACCGGCGAAACCTGCGGGACGGTGGAGAGCGTGAACAACGGCTGGTTCACCATGTCGCACGGCGTGCAGAGCCACAACGGCGATTCGGGCGGGCCGGTGTACCTGCCGTCCAGCGCGGGTCCGGGGCTGCTCGTGGGGATCTTCAACAGCGTGTGGGGGGACTTTCCGGCGGCGGTGTCTTGGCGGGCGACCTCAGAGGAGGTCCGTGAGGACCTCGGTGTGACGCGCGGGGGCGCTCGTTAGGCGATTCAGCGGGACTCGTCCGCCTCCGCGAGCGCGAACACGGGGATCGTGGGTGCGACGGCGCGGAACTCCTCGTCGGTGCTGACCGGGGTCAGCCCGGCGACGTAGTCCTTGACCTGCCAATACCAGCGCTCCAGATAGCGGCGCAGCAGTTCCGGTTTGGCCGCGTCGGCCACCTCGGTGACGCGGGCGCGGCGCCGGCGCCAGCGGGGGCCGGTTTCGACGACGCCCGCGGCCCGGACGTTGCGGGCCCACTGGGTGTTGCCTCGTGGTGAGACCAGGTAGTGCACCCCGTCAACGGTCAGCAGATTGATGACGACCGCCCGCGTCTTCCCGCTTTTGCGCCCGCGCACCCGCAGCGCATGGGTGCCGGCGATGCTGACACCCATCTCGGCAAGCCAGCGGATCACCGCGTTGGCGGCCCGCACGGCCCCGCCCGGTTCTTCGTATCGCGTGGACATGTCGCATCCTTTCTTGCAAACCTTCCGAGAGCAGTGCTCTCTAAACGGAGACTGTGCCACACGCTCAGCCGGAAAGCAAGAGCGGTGATCTCGGTTATGCCAGACTGGCCGCGTGGGCAAACGCCAGGAGACCCGGCAGCAGATCGAGTCGCGCATCATCCAGCTCGGTCGCCAGCAGCTGGTCGACCGCGGCGCGGCCGGGTTGTCGGTGCGTGCGATCGCCCGGGACCTCGGCATGGTGTCGTCGGCCGTCTACCGGTACGTGTCCAGCCGCGACGAGCTGCTGACCTTGCTGCTGGTCGATGCCTACTCGGACCTCGCCGACGCCGTCGATCGCGCCCGCGAGGCGGTCGGGGACCTCTGGAGCGACGATGTCATCGCGATTTCCCGGGCGACACGGGAGTGGGCCGTCGCGCACCCCGCCCGCTGGGCCCTGCTGTACGGCAGCCCCGTGCCCGGGTATCACGCACCGCCGGAGCGCACCGTGGCCGTGGGCACCCGGGTGGTGGCGGCGTTCTTCGACGCCGTGGCGTCGGGCATTGCCACCGGCGACATCAGGCTGACCGATACCGTTGCGCCCCAACCGATGTCGTCGGACTTCGAGCGGATTCGCCAGGAATTTGGCTTCCCCGGCGACGACCAGGTGGTCGCCAAGTGCTTCCTGCTCTGGGCGGGGGTGCTGGGTGCGATCAGCCTCGAGGTGTTCGGGCAATACGGCGCCGATACCCTGACCGATCCCGAGGCGGTGTTCGGCGCGCAGCTTCGGCTGCTGGTGGACGTGTTGAGCCAACATTGACGGGCCGGCCGCCGCCCGGAATTAGAACATGTTCACCCAGCCTGCGGAACGCGGGAGCCGCTCGCCATGGCAAAGTTTTCGCGGCCCTTCCTGGCTCCCGAGCCACTCGACTATCCTGCGAGACGATGACCCTTCCCGTTCAATCGCCAACGCAGATCGCGTGGGTTACCACCGACCTGGACGCCACCGAAACCGCCCTCACCGGCTTGTTAGGGGTGCGCAAATGGGTCCGCATACCCGACGTGCACTTTGCTCCGGAATCCTGCAGCTACCTCGGCAAGCCGGCCGATTTCGTCGCCAGCATCTCGCTGAGCTATCTCGGCGACATGCAGCTGGAACTGATCCAGCCCGTCCGCGGGGAGAACATCTATAGTGACTTTTTGCGCGAATCCGGGCCCGGTCTGCACCACATTTGCATGGAGGCCGAGAACCCCGGGCAGTTCGACGCGGCGTTGGCCGAGGCCGTGGAATTCGGCGCCGCGGTCGTGCAGCAAGGTGTGATGCCCGGCGGGATCCAGTTCGCCTATGTGTCAGCGCCGCAGGCGGCGGTGCCGTTTGTGGAGATCGCCTACATCGCGCGCGAGATGAGGGCGTTTTACGACTACATCAAACAGGAGCAGCGCCAATGAGCACGGAGATCCCGGCAACGGTCAGCGCGGACGACGTGACGTCGTGGTCGGATGACGTCGACGTGGTGGTGGTCGGCTTCGGCATCGCGGGCGGCTGCGCCGCCGTCAGCGCGGCGGCCGCCGGGGCGAAGGTGCTGGTGCTGGAGCGTGCCGCGGCGGCGGGCGGCACGACGTCGCTTGCCGGGGGGCACTTCTATTTGGGTGGGGGAACGGCGGTTCAGCAGGCCACGGGCCACGCCGACTCGCCCGAGGAGATGTACAAATACCTGGTCGCCGTGTCCCGGCAACCGGATCACGACAAGATCCGGGCCTACTGCGAGGGCAGCGTCGAGCATTTCAACTGGCTGGAAGACTTGGGTTTTCAATTCGAGCGCAGCTACTTTCCGGGCAAGGCCGTCATTCAGCCCAACACCGAGGGCCTGATGTTCACCGGCAACGAGAAGGTGTGGCCGTTCCTGGAGCAGGCGGTGCCGGCGCCGCGGGGCCACAAGGTGCCCGTGCCCGGCGACACCGGGGGCGCCAGCATGGTGATCGATCTGCTGCTGAAGCGCGCCGCGAACCTGGGCGTCCAGATCCGGTACGAGACGGGCGCCACCGAACTCATCGTGGACGGTTCGGGCGCGGTGTGCGGTGTCATGTGGAAGCAGTTCTCCGAAACCGGTGCGATCAAAGCAAAGTCGGTGATCGTCGCTGCCGGCGGATTCGTGATGAACCCGGAGATGGTTGCCAAGTACACCCCCAAGCTGGCCGAGAAACCGTTCGTGCTGGGCAACACGTACGACGACGGGCTGGGCATCCGGATGGGCGTATCGGCCGGCGGCGCAACCGAGCACATGGATCAGATCTTCATCACGGCTCCGCCGTACCCGCCGTCGATCCTGTTGACGGGCATCATCGTGAACAAGCTGGGACAGCGCTTCGTCGCCGAGGATTCCTACCATTCCAGGACTTCCGGGTTCATCATGGACCAGCCGGACAGCGCGGCGTTCCTCATCGTCGACGAGGCGCACCTGGAGCACCCCAAGATGCCGCTGGTGCCGCTGATCGACGGATGGGAAACCGTCCCGGAAATGGAAGCCGCGCTTGGCATTCCGGAGGGCAACCTGGTCGCGACGCTGGACCGTTACAACGCCAACGCCGCCCGCGGCGAGGACCCGGACTTTCACAAGCAGCCCGAATTCCTTGCGGCACAAGATCACGGCCCCTGGGGCGCGTTCGACATGTCCTTGGGTAAGGCGATGTACGCCGGCTTCACCATCGGCGGGCTCGTCACGTCCGTGGACGGCGAGGTGCTGCGCGAGGACGGCACCGTCGTGCCGGGCCTGTATGCGGCCGGGGCGTGCGCGTCCAACATCGCCCAGGACGGCAAGGGCTACGCCAGCGGCACACAGCTGGGGGAGGGCTCGTTCTTCGGCCGCCGCGCCGGAGCGCACGCGGCCGGGCGGGCCGGGGGCGCGCAGGCGCGCTAAGACCCAGCGCCGGAGCGCACGCGGCCGGGCGGGCCGGGGGCGCGCAGGCGCGCTAAGACCCAGCGCGGCCCGGACGGCGCTAGACGCGCGCCGGTTCCTTCTTTTCCTCCACGGGTCCCAGCCGCCATGGCCCGCCGCCGAGCAATTGCAGCTCCTGTTCGTGGTGCTGCTCGACGGTGGGCCGATGACTGACGCTGACCACCACACAGTCCGGCAGCTCGGTCCGCACCAGCTGGTAGAGCGCGAATTCCAGGCCCTCGTCCAGCGCGGAGGTGGCCTCGTCCAGGAAGACCGCCTTGGGTTTGGTGAGCAGGATCCGCGCGAAGGCGACCCGTTGCTGCTCGCCCGGGGACAGCACCTTGGCCCAATCCCGTTCTTCGTCGAGCCGGTCCAGCAGCGGCGCCAGTGCGACTTTGGTGAGCACCTCGCGCAGCTCGGCATCGGAGACCTCGTCCGGCGAGTTCGGGTAGCACACCACGGTGCGCAGGCTACCCAGCGGCACGTACGGCAACTGCGACAGGAACATGGTCGCGTTGTCGCCCTGCGGACGGCAGAGGGTGCCGGACGCGTACGGCCACAACTCGGCGAGGCTGCGCAGCAGCGTGGTCTTGCCGGCACCCGAACGCCCGGTGATCACCAGCGAATCGCCTTCGGCGAGTTGAACATCGAGCGGGTCGATCAGCCGATCGCCGGCCGGAGTGCGCACCTCGATGTCGCGAAGCTCGACTGGCGCCTCTTCGCTCGGCTTGACCAGGATGGTCGGCAGCGCGCGGCCCTTGTCGTTGGCGTCGACCAGCCCGTGCAACCGGATGATCGACGCCCGGAAGGCCGCGAACGCGTCGTAGTTGTTGCGGAAGAACGACAGCGAATCCTGAATGTTGCCGAAGGCCGTCGCGCTTTGCCCGACGTCACCGAAGTCGATCCGGCCGGCGAACAGGCGCGGCGCCTGAATCACCCACGGCAGCGGGACGATTGCCTGCGACACCGACCAGTTCCAGCCGTTGAAGATGATGGTCCGGCGGACGAACTTGCGGTAGTTGTCGATGATCGGGGTGAAGCGCCGCCACAGTTGCGCCCGCTCCACACGCTCGCCGCGGTAGAAGCCCACGGCCTCCGCGGCATCGCGCAATCGGACCAGGGCATACCGGAACGCGGCGTTCAGCTTCTCGTTGTTGAAGCTGAGCCAGATCAGCGGATGGCCGAGCCAGATCGCCACCAGCGTGGCGACCAGCACGTAGATCAGGACGGTCCAGAACATGGCGCGCGGGAAGTCGACGCCCAACACGGTCAGGTTGCCGGACAGGTTCCACAGGATCGCGGCGAAGGAGATCACCGAGGCCACCGCGTTCACGGCGCCGAACAGCAAGGTGCTGCCGGTCCCGTTCGAGGGGATGTTGGGGGTGCCACCGGCATTCGCGGTGAAGATGTCGATGTCCTGCTGGATGCGCTGGTCGGGGTTGTCGATGGTGTGGTCGATGAACAGATCCCGGTAGTAGGCCCGGCCGGCGAGCCAGTCGTCGGTGAGATTGGCCGTCAGCCACATGCGCCAGGCGATGATGAACCGCTGCGTCAGGTAGATGTCCACCATGAACCGGATGACGTACAAGACCGCCAGCACGCTGAAGATCGCGATCGACATCCAAAAGCCGTGTATCCCGGACTGTTTGACGTTTTCGTCGTCGGCCGCGAGGCCCTGCACCGCCTTTTGTACCGCGGTGTAGAGGTCGTTGCCCTGGTAGCTGAGCAGCACCATCAGCCGCACGGACAGGAGTACGGACAGCAACAGCACGCCCAGCATCGCCCACACCCGCACGCTGTGCGCACCCACGAAGTAGCCGCGCGTGATCCGCCAGAACTGCTGGCCCCACGGCGTGAGATACCTGAAGGCGACCAGCACGATGAACAACACCACCGCGCTGATGACCCACGCGATGGCTACCCACCGCAGGGAATCCACGGCGGCCGTCGACCAGTCGATCGACGGCTTGAACGGCTTCGGGCCCATGGTCGCTATCTCCTCGGGGTCGAGCTGATGGACTCTGCTGGAACTTCAAATCCTCCGGCGAAGGTACCCGAAGGATCTGGATAGGCTGCGGTTATGAGCACCGACGCCATCTCCACACAAACATTGCACGCCGGCCGGCTCATCGCGCGGCGCCTGCGCGCCAGCGGTGTCGACACCGTCTTCACGTTGTCGGGTGGCCACCTGTTTTCCGTTTACGACGGCTGCCGCGAGGAAGGGATTCGGCTGATCGATACCCGCCACGAGCAGACCGCGACCTTCGCCGCCGAAGGGTGGTCGAAAGTGACGAGGGTGCCCGGCATCGCCGCGCTCACCGCGGGACCGGGGGTCAC
Source organism: Mycobacterium sp. E3251 (assembly GCF_001666835.1). Taxonomy (GTDB): domain Bacteria; phylum Actinomycetota; class Actinomycetes; order Mycobacteriales; family Mycobacteriaceae; genus Mycobacterium. The sequence continues at coordinate 22,571 of NZ_LZJF01000152.1, forward strand.
CAACGGCATGAGCGCGATGGCGGCGGCTCAGCAGAACCAGTCACCCCTGGTCGTTTTGGGCGGCCGGGCGCCGGCGCAGCGCTGGGGAATGGGTTCGCTGCAGGAGGTCGATCACGTGCCGTTCGTGGCGCCGCTGGCCCGCTTCGCCGCCACGGCGCAGTCGGCCGGGGACGCCGGCCGTCTCGTCGACGAGGCGTTGCTGGCGGCGGTCGGCGCCCCGTCGGGCGTCGGCTTCGTCGACTTCCCCATGGACCACGTGTTTTCCATGTCCGGGGATGACGGCCGTCCCGGCGCGCTCACCCACCTGCCACCGGGGCCCGCCCCCGACGGCGACGCGCTGGGCCGCGCCGCCGGCCTGCTGTCCGCGGCACAGCGGCCGGTGATCATGGCGGGCACCAACGTCTGGTGGGGGCACGGGGAGGCGGCGCTGCTGCGCCTCGCCGAGGAACTGCAGATCCCCGTGCTGATGAACGGCATGGCCCGCGGCGCGGTGCCCGCGGACCACCCGTTGGCCTTCTCCCGGGCGCGTGGAAAAGCGTTGGGGGAAGCCGACGTTGCGCTGATCGTCGGTGTCCCCATGGACTTCCGGCTCGGCTTCGGTGCGGTGTTCGGGCCCCAGACCCAGCTCATCGTGGTGGACCGGGCCGAACCCGAGCGCAGCCATCCCCGCCCGGTTGAGGCCGAGCTCTACGGGGACCTGCTGACAACCCTCGCGGCGCTGGCCGCCGGTGGCGGGACCGACCACCGAGCGTGGATCGAGGACCTGCGGGCGGCCGAAACCGCGGCGCGCGACAAGGAGAAGACCGAACTCGCCGACGACCGCGTCCCGTTGCATCCCATGCGGGTGTATGCGGAGCTGGCGCCGATGCTGGACCGCGACGCGATCGTCGTCATCGACGCCGGTGACTTCGGGTCCTACGCCGGGCGGGTGATCGACAGCTATCAACCGGGCTGCTGGCTGGACAGCGGCCCCTTCGGCTGCCTCGGCTCGGGCCCCGGTTACGCCCTGGCCGCCAAGCTCGCCCGGCCGGACCGTCAGGTCGTCCTCCTGCAGGGCGACGGCGCCTTCGGCTTCAGCGGCATGGAATGGGACACGCTGGTTCGGCACAACGTGCCCGTCGTCTCGGTGATCGGCAACAACGGAATCTGGGGACTGGAAAAGCACCCCATGGAGGCGTTGTACGGCTATTCGGTGGTGGCCGAACTGCGTCCGGGCACCCGCTACGACGAGGTGGTGCGCGCCCTGGGCGGCCACGGCGAGCTGGTCTCCGCGCCGGCCGAGCTGCGGCCCGCGCTGGAACGCGCCTTCGCCAGCGGCCTGCCCGCCGTCGTCAACGTACTCACCGACCCCAACGTCGCCTACCCGCGCCGCTCGAACCTGGCCTGAGCTCACGCGGCGGCCCACCGCGTACCGTTGACCTGTGCCAAAGACGACCCGCGCGCAACCCGGCGGCCTGAGCAGCCGATTTTGGCGACTGCTCGGCGCCAGCACGGAAAAGAACCGCAACCGCTCCCTTTCCCAGGTCACCGACTCCTCCGAGTACGACGAGGAGGCCGCCGGCCTCACCGACGAGCAGCTCCGCAAGGCCGCCGGTCTGCTGAAACTGGACGATCTCGCGGAGTCCGAGGACATCCCGCAGTTCCTCGCGATCGCCAGGGAGGCCGCCGAACGGGCGACCACGCTCCGCCCGTTCGACGTGCAGCTGCTCGGTGCGCTGCGCATGCTCGCCGGCGACGTCATCGAAATGGCCACGGGTGAAGGCAAAACGCTCTCCGGAGCGATCGCGGCGGCGGGTTACGCCCTGGCCGGGCGGCACGTGCACGTGGTGACCATCAACGACTACCTGGCCCGCCGTGACGCCGAGTGGATGGGCCCGCTGATCGAGGCGATGGGGCTGACGGTCGGCTGGATCACCGCCGAGTCGACCAGCGAGGAGCGCCGCGCCGCCTATGGCTGCGACGTCACCTATGCCTCGGTCAACGAGATCGGTTTCGACGTGCTGCGCGACCAGCTCGTCGTCGACGTCGACGACCTGGTGTCGCCCAACCCCGACGTGGCCCTGATCGACGAGGCCGACTCGGTGCTCGTCGACGAGGCGTTGGTGCCGCTGGTGCTGGCGGGCACCACGCACCGGGAGACGCCGCGGCTGGAGATCATCAAGCTGGTCGGCCAGCTGAAGCCGGACACCGACTTCGAGACCGACTCCGACAGCCGAAACGTCCATCTGACCGACGTCGGGGCCCGCAAGGTCGAGAAGGCGCTCGGCGGCATCGACCTCTATTCCGAAGAGCACGTCGGCACGACCCTGACCGAGGTCAACGTCGCCCTGCACGCGCACGTGCTGTTGCAGCGCGACGTGCACTACATCGTCCGGGACGACGCGGTGCACCTGATCAACGCCGCCCGCGGCCGCATCGCGCAACTGCAGCGCTGGCCGGACGGCCTGCAGGCCGCCGTCGAGGCGAAGGAGGGCATCGAGACCACCGAGACCGGTGAAGTGCTCGACACGATCACGGTGCAGGCACTGATCAACCGCTACGAAACCGTGTGCGGCATGACCGGCACCGCGCTGGCCGCCGGTGAGCAGCTGCGCCAGTTCTACAAGCTCGGCGTGTCCCCAATTCCGCCGAACGAGCCCAACATTCGCGAGGACGAGTCCGACCGCGTCTACATCACCGCCGCCGCCAAGAACGACGGAATCGTCGCGCACATCGCCGAGGTGCATGAGACCGGGCAACCGGTGCTGGTCGGCACGCGGGACGTGGCCGAATCCGAGGAGCTGCACGAGCGGCTGCTGCGCCGCGGCGTACCCGCGGTGGTGCTGAACGCGAAGAACGACGCCGAGGAAGCCGAGGTGATCGCCGAGGCCGGCAAGTATGGGGCGGTCACGGTGTCGACGCAAATGGCGGGGCGCGGCACCGACATTCGGCTCGGCGGCTCCGACGAAGCCGACCATGACAGGGTCGCCGAACTCGGCGGGCTGCACGTGGTCGGCACCGGACGGCATCACACCGAGCGGCTGGACAACCAGTTGCGCGGGCGGGCCGGACGCCAGGGCGACCCCGGCTCGTCCGTGTTCTTCTCGAGTTGGGAAGACGATGTCGTGGCGGCCAACCTCGACCACAACAAGCTGCCGATGGAAACCGACGAGGACGGCCGGATCGTCAGCCCGAAGGCGGCCGGGCTGCTCGACCACGCCCAGCGCGTCGCCGAGGGCCGGATGCTCGACGTGCACGCCAATACCTGGCGCTACAACCAGCTGATCGCCCAGCAGCGCGCCATCATCGTCGATCGCCGAAACACGTTGCTGCGCACCGCAAGTGCTCGCGAGGAGCTCGCCGAGCTGGCACCCAAGCGGTACAAGGAGCTGTCGAAGGACATTCCCGAGGATCGCCTGGAGAAGATCTGCCGGCAGATCATGCTCTACCACCTCGACCGCGGCTGGGCCGATCACCTGGCGTACCTCGCCGACATCCGGGAAAGCATCCACCTGCGCGCGCTGGGCCGGCAGAACCCGCTGGACGAATTCCACCGGCTGGCCGTCGACGCGTTCGCGTCGCTGGCCGCGGATGCGATCGAGGCCGCGCAGCAGACGTTCGAGACGGCGAACGTCCTCGAGGAGGAACAGGGCCTGGATCTGTCCAAGCTGGCCCGGCCCACCTCGACGTGGACCTACATGGTCAACGACAACCCGCTGTCCGACGACACGCTGTCCACGCTGAGCCTGCCCGGCGTCTTCCGCTAGGCCGTCGACGGCGGGCGCCGGCTGTGCGTCCAGCCGCACACTGGGGACCGAGTGTGCGTCCAGCCGCGCACTCGGCGTTCGACTAAGGTCACGGCTTATGGAGCCGGCGCTTCCGCCCGACCGGGTGCTCACCGTCCCCAACGCGCTGAGCGCGATCCGCCTGGTGCTCATCGGAGTGTTCGTCTACGCCCTGTTGGTGGCGCACGCCAACGGGTGGGCGGTCGGGATCCTGATGTTCAGCGGTGCGTCCGACTGGGCCGACGGCAAGATCGCCCGGCTGCTCAACCAGTCGTCGCGGCTCGGGGTTCTGCTCGACCCGGCCGTCGACCGCCTCTACATGATCTGCGTTCCCGTCGTGATGGCGCTGAGCGGGATCGTGCCGTGGTGGTTTGTCGCCGTCCTGCTGGTGCGGGACGGGCTACTGGCGGCGACGCTGCCGCTGCTGTGGAGCCGCGGGCTGTCCGCGCTGCCGGTCACCTACATCGGGAAGGCCGGCACGTTCGCGTTGATGTCCGGTTTTCCGCTGGTGCTGCTGGGAACGTGGGACGCCCTGTGGAGCCGCGTGATCGGCGCCTGCGGCTGGGCGTTCCTGATCTGGGGCATGTACGGCTACCTGTGGGCGTTCGCGCAGTACGTGGTGCAGATGACGTTGGTCGTGCGCCGGATGCCCCGGGTCAAACACGGAGGCAGGCCCGCCCCGCCGAAGGCGGTCGAACGTGGCTGACCCGGACCGCCTGCTCGGCGGCTACGACCCCAACGCCGGGCGCAGCGCCCACGTGGCGGCGCGGCCGCAGCTGATCCCGGTGCCGTCCCTGCTGCGCGCCCTGCTCTCCGAGCACCTGGATCCCGGGTACGCCGCGGCGGCAGCCAAACGCGGCGACGCCGCCGCGCACCCGCACCGGCGCGACCGCGCCTTCGGCTGGCTGTGGCAGGCGTTGGCGGCGCTGCTGATCGCCACGGTCTTCGCCGCCGCCGTCGCGCAGGCCCGCTCGGTGGCCCCCGGCGTGCGCTCGGCGCAGCAGTTGCTGCTGGGCAACGTGCGTTCGACCGAGGACACCGCGGCCAAACTGGCCCAGCGGCGCACCGAACTGTCCTCCCGGCTGGACGGCGTGCAGCGCCGCGCGCTGGCCGACGACGCCGAAGGGCAGCGGCTGCTGGCCCGGCTCGATGCGCTCGGCCTGGCCGCGGCCAGCACGGCGGTCATCGGTCCTGGCCTCAAGGTCACCGTGACCGACCCGGGTGCCAGCCCGAACCTTTCCGACGTCTCCAAACAGCGGCTCGGCGGCAGCAGGCAGATCATCTTGGACCGGGATCTCCAGCTGGTCGTCAACTCGTTGTGGGCCAGCGGCGCCGAGGCGATTTCGCTCGGCGGGGTCCGCATCGGGCCGAACGTGACCATCCGGCAAGCCGGCGGCGCGATCCTGGTCGACAACAACCCCACCAGCAGCCCGTACACGATCCTCGCGGTGGGGCCGCCCCGCGCGATGCGGGACGTCTTCGACCAGAGCTCCGGCCGGCAGCGTCTTAAGCTGCTCGAGGTCTCCTACGGTGTCGTCGTCACCGTGGACGCCGCCGACGGGCTGACGCTGCCCGCGGGATCGATCCGGGATATCAAGTTCGCCAAACAGATTGGGCCACAGTGAGAAAAGCCCTCGACAGACCTCTCCGGCCGGGTGAGTCGCGGACGGAGAATCGAGCATGATCGGCATCGCGGCGCTGGCGATCGGCATCGTGCTCGGGCTGGTCTTTCACCCCGCCGTGCCCGAGGTCGTCCAGCCCTACCTGCCCATCGCGGTGGTCGCGGCGCTGGACGCGGTGTTCGGCGGGTTGCGCGCCTACCTGGAACGCATCTTCGATCCGAAGGTCTTCGTTGTCTCCTTCGTGTTCAACGTTTTCGTGGCCGCACTGATCGTGTACGTCGGCGACCAGCTGGGCGTGGGCACGCAGTTGTCGACGGCGATCATCGTGGTGTTGGGAATCCGAATCTTCGGCAACGCCGCCGCCCTGCGGCGCCGGCTGTTCGGGGCATGACCGCGCCGACGACGATGCGGAGCCAGCGATGTGGAGGAGCGGCGCTATGACCGGGAGGAGGCCGGCGTGAGCCACGACCCGGGGGACCGCGCCGCCGAAAGTGGTGACGCCGCAAGCCCTACGCAGCACGGCCGCCACGAGCTTCCGGCGAAACGCCCTCGCCCGGAGATCGGGCCGGTGCGCCGAACAGGACTGTCCGGACTGGCCCGCGGCGGTCGCTCCCGGCTGGCTTTCGGGATGTTGGCGGCCCTGTTGTGTCTGCTGCTGGGCATCGCCATCGTCACGCAGGTCCGCCAAAACGAGTCGGGCGATTCGCTGGAAACCGCGCGGCCCGCGGATTTGTTGGTGTTGCTGGATTCGTTGCGGCAGCGCGACGCCACCCTCAACGCCGAAGTGAACGAACTGCAGAACACCCTGAATTCGCTGCAGGCGTCCGGCAATAACGACCAGGCCGCCATCCAGGCCGCGCAGGCGAAGCTGGCCGCGCTGTCCATCCTGGCCGGCGCCGTCGGCGCCACCGGGCCGGGTGTCACCGTCACGATCGACGATCCCGGGCCGGGGGTTTCGCCGGAGGTGATCCTCGACGTGATCAACGAGCTTCGTGCGGCCGGGGCCGAGGCGATCGAAATCAACGACGCGCACCAGTCAGTCCGCGTCGGTGTGGATACCTGGGTAGTGGGTATGCCTGGCTCGCTGACGGTCGACACCAAGACGCTGTCGCCCCCGTATTCGATTCTGGCGATTGGCGATCCGCCCACCCTGGCCGCCGCGATGAACATTCCGGGCGGCGCCGAGGACAGCATCAAGCGCGTCGGTGCGCGGATGTCCGTCCGGCAGGCCGACCGAGTGGACGTGACCACCTTGCGACAACCAAAACCGCACCAATACGCTCAGCCCGTCAAGTGAGCATTCTCCCAACAGAACAGGACGACTTGTGAGCGATATCCCGCCCGACCTGCACTACACCGCCGAACACGAGTGGGTTCGCCGAAGCGGTGAGGACACCGTGCGGGTCGGCATCACCGACTTTGCCCAGTCAGCCCTGGGCGATGTCGTCTTTGTTCAGCTGCCCGAGGTGGGCACCGAACTGACCGCGGGTGAATCGTTCGGCGAGGTCGAGTCGACGAAATCGGTCTCGGATCTGTACGCCCCGGTGTCGGGCACGGTGTCCGCGGTCAATGCCGAGCTGGAAGGCAGCCCGCAGCTGGTCAACTCCGAGCCCTACGCGGGCGGGTGGCTGCTCGACGTGCAGGTGTCGGATGTCGCCGCGTTGGAGTCGGCCATTTCGTCGCTGCTCGACGCCGAGGCCTACCGCGGAACGTTGACCGAATGACGATTGCTAATGTGCCTGCCAGCCCCGCGGCGACGCGAGCGGTGCGGCGGCCGGCGGGGGAAAGGCGGGCAATCGGTCTTTCGATCGTCGGGTGGGGGGCACATTGCAGACCTATGCGCGGTACCGTCGACACATCGACACTTGAACGCACGAGCCTTAGTAATCGGCAGTACCGGGCGAAAAGACCCAGCGAGCAGCCGGCCGAGCGGCCCGGTCAGACAACGCCACAGCGGCCAGTGAGGAGCAGCGCGTGACGGATATGGACAACGACCAGACCTCTGACGAAGTCACGGTGGAGACGACTTCCGTCTTTCGTGCCGACTTCCTCAACGAACTGGACGCTCCCGCGCAGGCGGGCACCGAGAGCGCGGTCTCCGGGGTGGAAGGCCTCCCGGCAGGCTCCGCGCTGCTGGTCGTCAAACGGGGGCCTAACGCGGGATCGCGCTTCTTGCTCGACCAGCCCATCACCTCCGCCGGTCGGCATCCCGACAGCGACATCTTTCTCGACGACGTCACCGTGAGTCGCCGCCACGCCGAATTCAGGTTGGAAAACAACGAATTCAACGTCGTCGATGTCGGTAGCCTGAATGGCACGTACGTCAACCGGGAGCCCGTCGACTCGGCGGTGCTCGCCAACGGCGACGAGGTGCAGATCGGCAAGTTCCGCTTGGTGTTTTTGACCGGGCCCAAGCAGGGTGAGGACGGAGGATCCGGAGGCTAGTGAGCGCACCCGATAGCCCGGCACTGGCCGGGATGTCGATTGGGGCGGTCCTGGAACTGTTGAGGCCGGACTTTCCCGATGTCACGATCTCCAAGATTCGCTTCCTGGAGGCCGAAGGACTGGTGACGCCGCAGCGCGCCGCGTCGGGCTATCGGAGATTTACCGCATACGACTGCGCCCGGTTGAGGTTCATCCTGACCGCGCAGCGCGATCACTACCTACCGCTCAAGGTCATCCGGTCGCAGTTGGACGCCCAACCCGATGGCGAACTGCCGCCCTTCGGCTCGTCCTACGCCGGGCCACGTCTGGTGTCGGTGGCAGGCGTCGGGGAGGTCGCTGCCGAGCCGGGCTCCGGGGCCGGGCCCGACGCGGCCGCGGTGGCGCCGTCGAGCATCCGGCTGAGTCGTGAAGATCTGTTACAGCGCTCCGGGGTGGCCGACGATCTGTTGACGGCGCTGCTCAAGGCCGGCGTAATCACCACCGGCCCGGGCGGCTTCTTCGACGAACATGCCGTGGTCATCCTGCAATGCGCGCGGGCGTTGTCGGAATACGGTGTGGAGCCGCGGCATCTGCGTGCTTTCCGCTCGGCGGCCGACCGGCAATCCGACCTGATCGCCCAAATCGCCGGGCCGCTAGTCAAAGCCGACAAGGCCGGCGCTCGTGACCGCGCCGACGACCTGGCGCGTGAGGTGGCGGCCCTCGCCATCACGTTGCACACGTCGTTGATCAAATCCGCCGTTCGCGACGTTCTGCATCGCTGAGGACTAGACTTCGTCGATAGCTTGGTTTTCAGCGGCATAGCGACAATCCGGCGTCGTCGTTGCGCCAAGAACCGACACGGCAGCATATGCGGAGGGCAGACACAAATGGGTGAAGTTCGTGTTGTCGGCATTCGCGTTGAGCAGCCGCAGAACCAGCCGGTCCTGTTACTGCGCGAGACCGACGGCGACCGGTACCTGCCGATCTGGATCGGTCAGTCGGAGGCTGCCGCCATCGCACTCGAGCAGCAAGGCGTCGAGCCGCCCCGCCCCCTGACACACGATCTGATCAGGGATGTCATTGCCGCGCTTGGTCATTCGCTGAAAGAGGTGCGGATCGTCGATCTGCAAGAGGGCACCTTCTACGCCGATCTGGTCTTCGACCGCAACATCACCGTGTCGGCCCGGCCGTCGGATTCGGTGGCGATCGCGCTGCGCGTCGGGGTTCCGATCTATGTCGAGGAGGCCGTGCTGGCCCAGGCCGGCCTGCTCATCCCCGACGAGACCGACGAAGAGGGTGGCACCGCCGTGCGCGAGGACGAGGTGGAGAAGTTCAAGGAGTTTCTCGACAGCGTGTCCCCGGACGATTTCAAGGCCACGTAGACGCCTCTAGAGACCGTTCGAACGGCCCGCCCGGCGGGTACTACCCTGGACACCGACATCACGGGCGGATCTCAACTAGCGCCGGGATGTCGACACGCCTGGCGGATAGCGCCCTCACTTAGCCCGCCGGCAGCCATACTTTGATCACGACTTAAGGGCGCGGTAGCTACCGAACAGCGTAAGCTCTCTAGCACTCGGGTCTGAGCAAACGTGGCTGCGATGCAGCCAGTGACGCAGCTGGAAACGAAAGCGCGATCGGCGAGAGGAAGCACCGTGAGCGAGCAGCCACGCCAAGAACAGCTGGACCTAGCTGACCACCCGACCGCCGCACCGGAAGCGCCCGTGCAGCCCGGACTGTTCCCCGACGACTCCGTGCCGGACGAGCTGGTCGGGTACCGCGGCCCCAGCGCCTGCCAGATCGCGGGAATCACTTACCGCCAGCTGGACTACTGGGCGCGCACGTCGCTGGTGGTGCCGTCGATCCGCAGCGCGGCGGGCTCCGGCAGCCAGCGGCTCTACTCGTTCAAGGACATCCTGGTTCTCAAGATCGTCAAGCGGCTGCTCGACACCGGGATCTCACTGCACAACATCCGGGTCGCCGTCGATCATCTGCGCCAGCGCGGCGTGCAGGACCTGGCCAACATCACGTTGTTCTCCGACGGCACCACGGTCTACGAATGCACCTCGGCCGAAGAGGTCGTCGACCTGCTGCAGGGCGGGCAGGGCGTATTCGGGATCGCCGTGTCCGGCGCGATGCGCGAGCTGACCGGAGTGATCGCCGACTTCCCCGGCGAGCGGGCCGATGGGGGCGAGTCGATCGCCGCCCCGGAAGACGAGCTGGCGTCCCGGCGCAAGACCCGCGACCGCAAGATCGGTTAGGCGCGCCAGCCCGACCGGGTAAACTGGGATCCGCATCGCACTCGTGCGGGAGAGTTCCGTGACGGCCAGCCACGGACGCCGAAGGAGCAACACCTCTCCGCTAACCTCTCAGGCACCCGGACCGCCGGAGTTAACGATGCCTCTGGAAAGCGGTGCCGACCCCTAGCGGTCGACACCCGCCGATGGGGAAAGGCGCTCAGACATCAGCGGGCGCCGAATCTCTCAGGCGCCCGGCGCACGGGTGAAGACAGAGGGAGAGGACCGCTAGTCCTCTCCCTTGTCGCTGCCACCAGGAGTTACGCCAGTGCCCGAGCAAGCAACCTTCGCCGCCCGCCACATCGGCCCGGACGCCCAGGCCGTCGCGGCCATGCTGGCCGTCATCGGGGTCGACTCACTCGACGAGTTGGCCGCCAAGGCCGTTCCGGCGGGGATCCTCGACAAGCCCACCGCCGGCGGCGCGGCACCCGGCCTGGACGAATTGCCCCCGGCCGTCACCGAGGCCGAGGCGCTGGCGGAGCTGCGGGCGCTCGCCGAGGCCAACACCGTGGCCGTCTCGATGATCGGGCAGGGCTATTACGACACGCTTACCCCGCCGGTGCTGCTGCGCAACGTGCTGGAGAACCCGGCCTGGTACACCGCCTACACGCCGTACCAGCCCGAGATCAGCCAGGGCCGACTGGAGGCGCTGCTGAATTTCCAGACGATGGTTGCCGACCTGACCGGGCTGGAAGTCGCCAACGCCTCGATGCTCGATGAGGGCACCGCGGCGGCCGAGGCCATGACGCTCATGCACCGCGCGACCCGCGGCACGTCGAACCGCCTCGCCGTCGACGCCGACGTCTTCGCCCAGACCACTGCAGTATTGGCGACGCGGGCCCAGCCGTTGGGCATCGAGATCGTCACCGCCGACCTGCGCGAGGGTCTGCCCGATGGCGACTTCTTCGGGGTCATCACCCAGCTGCCCGGCGCCAGCGGCCGGGTCACCGACTGGGCGGCCCTGGTGGAGCAGACCCATGAACGTGGCGCGCTGGTCGCCGTCGGTGCCGACCTGCTGGCGTGCACACTGATCACCCCACCCGGGGACATCGGTGCCGACGTCGCGTTCGGAACCACCCAACGATTCGGTGTGCCAATGGGATTCGGCGGTCCGCACGCCGGATATCTGTCGGTGCACTCCAAGCACGCCCGCCAGCTGCCGGGCCGGCTGGTCGGCGTGTCGTTGGACGCCGACGGCTCCCCGGCCTACCGGCTGGCGCTGCAGACGCGCGAGCAGCACATCCGCCGGGACAAGGCGACCAGCAACATCTGCACGGCGCAGGTGCTGCTGGCGGTGATGGCCGCGATGTACGCCAGCTACCACGGGGCCGACGGGCTGGTTCAGATCGCCCGCCGCGTGCACGCGCACGCCGAGGCCATTGCCGCCGCCCTGGGCTCGGCGGCCAACACAGCGCTGGTGCACGACGCGTTCTTCGACACCGTGCTGGCACGGGTTCCGGGACGCGCCGACGAGGTGGTGGCCGCGGCCAAGGCGAACGGCGTCAACGTGTGGCGCGTCGATGCCGACCACGTGTCGGTCGCCTGCGACGAGGCCACCATGGACGCGCACGTGGCGGCGGTGCTGGACGCGTTCGGCGTGCCGGCTGCCGAACCCGTAGCCGTCGATATCGCGACCCGCACCTCGGAGTTCCTCACCCATCCCGCGTTCACGCAGTACCGCACCGAAACGGCGATGATGCGCTACCTGCGCGCCCTGGCGGACAAAGATATCGCTTTGGACCGCAGCATGATTCCGCTCGGCTCGTGCACGATGAAGCTCAACGCCGCCGCCGAGATGGAACCGATCACCTGGCCGGAATTCGCGCGTCAGCATCCGTTCGCCCCCGCGTCGGACACCCCCGGCCTACGCCGGCTCATCGCTGACCTGGAGAGCTGGCTGGTACAGATCACCGGGTACGACGCCGTCTCGCTGCAGCCCAACGCCGGCTCGCAGGGCGAGTACGCCGGACTGCTGGCCATCCACGACTACCACGCCAGCCGGGGCGAACCGCACCGCAACATCTGCCTGATCCCGTCCAGCGCGCACGGCACCAACGCGGCGTCGGCGGCGTTGGCCGGTATGCGGGTGGTGGTGGTGGCCTGCCACGACAACGGGGATGTCGACCTTGACGACCTGCGCGCCAAGGTCGCCGAGCACGGCGACGCGTTGTCGACGCTGATGATCACCTATCCGTCCACCCACGGCGTCTACGAGCACGACATCGCCGAGATCTGCGCGGCCGTGCATGACGCCGGCGGCCAGGTGTACGTCGACGGCGCCAACCTCAACGCGCTCGTCGGCCTGGCCCGGCCGGGGAAGTTCGGCGGCGACGTCAGCCACCTGAACCTGCACAAGACCTTCTGCATCCCGCACGGGGGCAGGGCCCCCGATCCTGCTGTGCCACGTCAGCCACCTGAAGCTTCCTCTATCGCAACATCGTCGCCTGTC
>NZ_LZJF01000153.1 GCF_001666835.1 Mycobacterium sp. E3251
CGATTTCAGCGATGTGCCACTTCCCGCCCACGTCAAGGTCGTGGGCGCGGTGAATTATGCGACGGTCTTTCCAGCCTGTCGCGCGGTCGTTCATCACGGCGGCTCGGGCACCACGGCGGCAAGCCTGCGTGCGGGAGTCCCCACCCTGATTCTTTCGATGGACGTCAATCAAACCATTTGGGGGGGCCAGCTCAACCGGCTGAAAGTCGGTACGACGCGCCGCTTTTCGGCAACCACCCGCGAAACACTGGTCGCAGACCTGCGCCGGATACTTGACCCGGACTACGGCATGCGTGCGCGCGAAATCGCCAGGCACATGACCAAATCCGCCGACAGCGTGATCAAAGCGGCCGACCTCGTGGAGAAGTTTGCCAGCTCCCGGAGCCGCGCCTGATTGGCAACGCGCGAGCCGGGCTGTGTGCTGCCGGGTAAAGCCCCCGGACTCAGGGCGTCGGCGGCCAACGAGTTCCTGCTTCTCGACACACAAGGCCGATCCTTCTGGCAGACTGATATTGATCAGCCGACGATGCCTAGGTGGGTGTCACACCGTCTAAGGGTCGTGATAGTTCAAGGTCGGGGGGCAGAGGTCGATGAAGTTGTCGTCGTCGTACCCGACAAGGGCCGGTGAAAGTTGCTGCTTTGCCGGCTCCTGGAATCTGCATGGCCATGCGGCGCAATCAAAACGCAGTCAGTCCCAATCGGTAAGGGGCAGATCGAAATTAGGGGCTAAAGACCCTGTCTGCGGAGTTGCCTATGCATGGAAAAAGTGATTAAGGTTACAGCGCGATGAAGTTTGCTGTGGCAAGTTATGGGACGCGCGGAGACATCGAGCCGTGCCTTGCTATCGGCCGCGAATTGATGCGCAGAGGGCACGAAGTGCGCATGGCCGTCCCGCCCAATTTGGTTGAGCTCGCTCGAGAAGCGGGGTTGGCTGCCATCGGCTACGGGCCCGACATGCACGACTTCTGGAGCGATGAATTCATCCGCGACTTCTGGAAGAATTTCGCGCGCGGGCCCATCAAGTTGATGCGTGACGCCTGGGAGCCCGTGCTGCGGAACTGGCAGGAAATGAGCTCGTCCCTGATCTCGGTTGGGGCCGGGGCCGATTTGCTCTTCACGGGCCAGCTCTACCAGGACCTGGCGATCAACGTGGCGGATTACTACGGCATTCCGATGGCCACGCTGCATTACATCCCGATGCGACCGAACGGCCAGCTCGCCCCGAACCTGCCGGCGCTGCTAGTCCGCTCCGCGATGGCCACGCTGGACTGGGTCCAGTGGCGGGTGACCAAGAAGGCCGAGGACGCGCAGCGCCGCGCATTCGGTCTGCCGAAGGCAAAAGGTCCCGCGCCGCAACGGATGACGGCCCGCGGCGCGTTGGAGATCCAGGCCTATGACAAAGTGTGCTTTCCCGGGCTGGCCGACGAATGGGCGAAGTGGAGCGGCCAGCGCCCCTTTGTCGGGACGCTGACCATGGAGCTGACCACGGATGTCGACGACGAAGTCGCATCGTGGGTCGCTGCGGGAACACCACCCATCTGCTTCGGCTTCGGCAGCACAACGGTCGATTCGCCGGCCGAGACAATCACCATGATCGGCGAGGCCTGCGCGGAGCTGGGCGAGCGGGCGTTGGTGTGCTCTGGCAAAACCGATTTCAGTGGCGCCGCTCATTCGGACCACGTCAAGGTAGTCAGCGCGGTCAATTACGCAGCGGTCTTTCCCGCTTGCCGGGCCGTGGTACACCATAGCGGCGCGGGAACCACGGCAGCGGGCCTGCGCGCCGGAGTGCCCACATTGAGCCTCTGGAGCATGAGCGATCAGAAGATCTGGGCGGG
>NZ_LZJF01000154.1 GCF_001666835.1 Mycobacterium sp. E3251
GCCGTCCCGCTGAACATCGTCGACGGTGTGCGTACCGGATCCGGCGCGGGCTTCCTGTTGCCGGCACTGGGCCGGCCCACTGAAGTCCAGGTCGGTCTCGATGGCGCGGAAGCTCTCGAGGACGTCGGACCAGGCCCAGCCGGGCAGCGATAACCGGTCGAAGTCGCGCGGCAACCCGCGGCAGAAGTAGCCGCCATTGATCGCGCCGGAACCGCCGACCGTCGCCCCGCGCACGAGCGCGTGCGCGCGCATTGGCCGATCGGTCAGGCTGGTCTGATAGCGGCGCACCAGCGGGCTGCCGACCCCGATCGGCAGCTGCAATCCGTTCGCGGTTTGAGCGAGCAATGCCGGATCATCGAGGGCCGGGCCCGCCTCGAGGACAGTCACCGCGCAACCCGGCTCGGCAGAAAGGCGTTCGGCGACAACCGATCCAGCACTGCCGGCACCGACGATCAGCACGTCGCTGTGCGAGGCGGCCTTACTCAAGGGCGGGTCAAGGTCGCGGCTAGCTGCGAATCTGGGGTTTCAGCGCCCGCAGGTTGCGCTCCCGCACCACGCCCCACCACAACCCGAGGCCGTACGCCAGGTCGTCGACCCGCTTGAGCAACAGATAGGTCAGCAGGCCTATCGGTTCGGCATCGTCGCCGATGGCGTCGCGGCGTCGCAGCCAGTCCACCACGCCGTCCATGATCGCCGCGACCAGCACGACGCGTCGGAAATGTCGCGACAGCGTGGCGGCAAGCAGCGCCACCGGCCAATAGTGCCGACACAGGGCCGACGCCAGCTGCAGCGCCGCCGACCACAGGCCGCGGGTCGCGATCACCGCCACGTCCGTGATCGACGTCTCGGCGCCACGCATCGCCCTGGCGATCCGGCGACCGGTCAGGATGGCGACGACGACGGATGCCAGCTGGGACAGGCTGGTCCCGAACGCCACCAGGATCCAGGTCATCAGCGCCCAGCCGGAGATCACCACCGGGGCCGTCTTGTCCGGATGGCGAACCGACAGCGGGGCGGCCGATCCGCCATAGAACGCCTTGCGCGCGAGCCAATCCCGCAGTTCGGTGCGGTGGTCGTGGGCGACCACCGCGATGGGTTCGTAGCGCAGCCGGGCGCCGGCCTCGATGAGCCGCCAACACAGGTCGACGTCCTCACCGGATTGCAGGGTCTCGTCGAACCCGCCGACACTGCGCAGGGCGGAGCACCGACAGATGATCGCCGCGCTGGGCACGTAGGACACCTGGCTGTGGGGCAGCACCGGCGCTTCGCGCTCGCCGAGGTCGAGCGACGAATGCACCGCCTCGTAGCGGGCCACCACATTTTCGCTCTGCGACAACCCGACGATGCGCGGCGCGGTCAGGGCGACGGTGGGATCGCAGAAGTGCCCGAGCAGCGCCTCCAGCCAGCCGCGCCGCGGCGCGACGTCGGAATCCAGAAACGCGACGTAGTCGGTCCTGCAGGCGGCCAGCCCGGTGTTGCGGGCGGCGGCCGGTCCCCTGGAGCGTGTGTGCCGCAGCACTTCGACGTCGCAGTGCGCGCCGACGAAGTCGTCGGGCTCGATCGGCGGGAAGGAACCGTCGTCCACCACGATGACCCGCAGGCCGCGCAGCGAGCTCACCAAGCGCCGCACACCGGAAAGGTTGTCCCGCACCGGAATTACCACGGTGACGTCGTGATGCGACGGCCCGCCCGCCGGCCGCGGATGTGCCACCGTGGCGTCCAGCAAGGTGCGGGCCAACTGGGCGCTGACGTCGTCACGGACCTTCAGCCGGCCGTCGCACAGCATGTCCTGTGCGGCCGGCGCCAGCTTCAGCAGCCGGGTCGGCGAGCCACCGAGCAGCGCCGAGCCATCGCCGAGCACCCGCACCCGACGATCGACCTGGACGGCGAAGCCATCCGGTAGCCGGGCCGCCGTCATGTAAGCATCCCGTCGCGCCCGGGCGACCACCGGGTCACTCGCCGGACAGCACCGTCGACCATCTCGGCGAGGATGCGCTTGCCCTCGGCAGCGGTCGCGGTGGTCGGGTCCCCCAGCACGCCCACGGGGCTGACCGCCGCGACTCCCCCGCGCCGCATGGAGGGGAGTAATTCCGGCAGCGGCGCCCGGTTGCCGGTGAGCCACCGGTCGGTCAGCACGTCACCCGGCGAGATGTGCAGCAACAGCGAGGTTTCGGTGTGCCCGGCGTGAGCATCGCCGCCGTCGGCCAGGCATGGGCACCAGCCGGCGTCGCGGCCCTCGGCCCGCAGCCGGGCCACCGCCGCGGTCAGCGCCGCGACGTTGCCGCCATGGCCGTTGATGAAGACCAGGCGGTTGGCCCAGCTGGCGGCCGACCGGCCGTACTCCACCAGCAGGGTCGTCAGGGCTTCGGTGCCGATGGATATCGTTCCGGCGAAACTCTGGTGCTCGCCGCTGGCCCCGTAGGCGATGGCCGGCGCCAGCAACCACTCGGGCCCGAGGCGCGCTTCGAGACCGGCCCGGGCCCCGCGGGCGACCGCGGTGGCGATCCGGGTGTCGGTGTCCAATGGCAGGTGCGGACCGTGCTGTTCGGTCGACCCAAGCGGGATCAATATCGACGGCGAGCTACCCGATAGCTGGCTTGACGTCGCCATCGCCAATTCGCCGAGTACGGGCACTCGGTGATGGTAGGACGAATTCACCTGGCGTGCACCAATTGTTGTCTGTTGAAAACTATTTTTTTCTGACTGGTTCATCAGGGGTTCGATATTTGTGCTCGTTCGTCACGGATACCCCGCGTGTACCACCGTTTCAAGGCCGGCGAGCATTCTGGACAAATTTGCCCGGGATATCGGTGATTAGCTGATCAGGCGTGCCCGGCGGACGGGACACCCAGCGCCCGGGTGAAGCCGGGCGGCACCAGGATGTCGTCCGGGCCGAGGTCGTGGACGCTGGCGTGGCCCAGACCCATCAGCGCCGAGTCGATCCCCCCACGCAGGATGTCGAGCACGTTCTCCACGCCCGCCTGGCCGGCGGCGGCGAGGCCCCACAGGTAGGCGCGGCCGATCATCACCGCGCGCGCCCCGAGCGCCACGGCCTTCACGACGTCGCTGCCGCGGCGGATGCCCCCGTCGAGCAGCACCTCGACCTGATCGCCGACCGCGGCAGCCACCGCCGGCAGGGCGCGGATGGAGGCCGGCGTGCCGTCGAGGTTGTTACCTCCGTGGTTCGACACCGAAATTGCCGAAACCCCGGCATCCACAGCCCTTTTCGCGTCATCGACACGCATCACGCCCTTGAGCATGAAGGGGCCGCCCCACAGCTCGCGCAGCCAAGCGATGTCCTCCCACGTCGGGGGCGGCGTACCCATCCACTCGCCGTAGGCGGCAAAGAAGGGCGGGCCGGGCTCACCGCGGCGCCCCTGGTTGGGCACCCGCAAGTCCGGCGGGCGCAGCGTCTTGCCGTATTTCCACAGCCAGCGGGGCTTGAAGACCGCTTCCGGAGACTGCCGCAGGACGGTCCGCAGGTTCATCGCTTCGGGGATCTGGGGGCTACCCCAGTCGCGCCCGTGCGAGAACGACCAGTCGGTGGTGACGATCAAACCGACCGCCCCGGCCTGGCGCGCCCGTTCGACCCGCTCGGCGATCGCGTCACGCCCGCCCAGCCAGTACACCTGGAAGAAGATCTTGGGGTTGGCGCCGATGACCTCCTCGATCGGTTTGCTGGCGAAGGAGGACAGGCCCATCGCCGTCCCCCGCGCCGCCGCGGCCCGCGCGACCGCGACCTCACCGTCCGGATCGACCGCCTGGACACCGGTTGGCGAAATCAGCACCGGCATCGAAATATCTTGTCCCATCACGGTAGTCGATAGGTCGCGCTTTTCCTGCGCACCCACCACGTGCGGGGCGAATCCGAGTTCACCGAACGCCGCGACGTTATCGGAGACGGTGACGCCCTTTTCGCTGCCCGCAAGCAGCGCCGAGTAAACGGATTTCGGCAGCCGCCGCTTCGCGCGCTGCTGCGCGATGGCGACGGTTTCGAACCATTGGCCGGCCATGATCACACGGGGCTTTCGTTGCACAGCCGCGCGGGTGGCCGGGACAGTTTCAGGAGTACGGGGCCGCCGGACTTCCGGGAATGGTCGGCGCGGGGGCGCGGCGTCTCGCGCCGGCGGGCCAGCGCCGACGCGCTGTGGCCCTGGACGCATTCGGGATCCGGCCCGTCCATCGGCAGGCCGGTGAAGAACTTGGCCGCCATGCAGCCGCCCCGGCAGGCGTCGTAGTGATCGCAGCTGCCGCAGGCGCCCGCGGACTGCGGTTCGCGGAGCTCACGGAACAGCGGTGCGTTCTTCCAGACGTTGTCGAATCCCCCGTCGGTCAACACGTTTCCGGCCAGGAAGCGGTCGTGGATGGCGAACGGGCACGCATACACGTCGCCCACCGGGTCGATCAGGCACACCACCCGGCCGGCGCCGCACATGTTCAGGCCGGCCAGCGCGCCCGAGGAGCCCAGCGGCGACAGATGGAAGAAGGAGTCGCCGGTGAGCACCCGCTCCCCCTTGGCCACCAGCCAGTCATACAGCTGCACCTGCTGCTCGGCGGTGGGGTGCAGGTCCTCCCAGACGTCCGCGCCCCGGCCCGAGGGACGCAGCCGGGTGATCCGCAGGGTGGCGCCGTAACGGCTTGCCAGCGCGGCGAATTCGTCGAGCTGGTCGACGTTGTGCCGAGTGACCACGACGGAGATCTTCGCGTCGGCGAAGCCGGCGTCCGCGAGGTTCTCCAGCGCGCGCACGGCCATGTCGAAGGATCCCGGGCCCCGGACCGCGTCGTTGACCTCCGCGGTGGCCCCGTCGAGCGAGATCTGGACATCCACGTAGTCGCTGGCCGCCAGCCGGGCGGCGACCTCTTCGGTGATGCGGACCCCGTTGGTGGAGAACTTCACCCCGACGTGGTGCGCGGTGGCGTAGTCGACCAGCTCCCAGAAGTCCGGGCGCACGGTGGGCTCCCCGCCGCCGATGTTGACGTAGAACACCTGCATGCGTTCGAGCTCGTCGATGATGTCCATGCATTGCCGGGTGGACAGCTCCCGCGGGTCCCGTTTACCCGAGGACGAGAGGCAGTGCACGCACGCCAAGTTGCAGGCGTACGTCAACTCCCACGTCAGGCAGATGGGTGCATCCAGCCCGCTCTCGAACTGCTCGATGAGCCGCGGCACTCTGGCCAGTCCGGCGGTCATGGAACCTCCTGAGGTACCAACATCTTCGAATCGGCCAACACGCCCAGCGCGTGCAAGTACGGCGCCTCACCCGAGTCGTCCACACCCGCCGCTCGGCAGGCGGAGTGCACATCGGGATGGTCGGCCAGCGACCGCACCACCGTCAGAATGGTGCGGTTCTTGAGAAAGGACAGCTTGCGGGTGCCGAAGTGGTAGAGCAGCGCCCCGAACGGTTCGGGGCGGACCGCCACCTGTGGGTGCAACCGCCAGCCGCGGTCGGGGTCGAACACGCGGGTCAGTAGACCCCGCACATGCCGTCGATGGACACCTCTTCGACCAGGGTCTCGGCGACGAGCTGGGTTTCGGTCTCGGTTTCGTGGTCCACGGGTCATTGCCTTTCGTCGGTTCTTGACAACGATGGGGATCGAGTCACAAGCTTCGTCAGAATATGGCATCGAGTGCCGAAATGGAAGGGCGGGGTGTCATGGTGCCGCAGCCACGGGTGGGCCGTCGCCGCTCGACGACTCCGCACCAGATCACCGACGTGGCCATCGAACTGTTCAGCGCCCGCGGCTTCGCCGAGGTCAGTGTCGACGACGTCGCGCAGGCCGCGGGCATCTCGCGGCGGACGCTGTTTCGCTACTACGCGTCCAAGAACGCCATCCCCTGGGGCGACTTCGACACCCACCTCGCGCACCTGCGCGACTTGCTCGACAACGTCGATCCGCGGGTGCCGCTGGGCCAGGCCCTGCGCGATGCGCTGTTGGCGTTCAACACCTTTGACGAGTCCGAGACCGCACGGCACCGCCAGCGCATGCGAGTGATCCTGCAGACGGCCGAACTGCAGGCCTATTCGATGACGATGTACGCGGGCTGGCGGGAGGTGATCGCCGATTTCGTGGCCCGCCGGTCGGACCGCAAGACGACCGACCTGGTGCCCCAAACCGCCGCCTGGACCATGCTCGCGGTGGCGCTGTCGGCCTACGAGCACTGGCTGGGTGACGAGTCCGTTCCACTCCCGACCGCGCTGGGCAACGCGTTTGACGTTGTCGGCGCCGGACTGGACAGGCTGGATCGGTGACCGGCGACCACCTGCTGCACACCCTGCACGCGCAGGGGCGGTTCTGTGCCGGCTCGGGCTCACCGATGTATGGGGAGCTTTTCGAGCTGGTGGCCAGCGACGTCGCCGCCGACGGCGTCTTCGCCGCCATCTTGTCCGGGCACGAGGACGCCCCGTCGCGCCTTGCGGTGCCGCTGCGACTGCTCGGCGGCCTGCACCGATTGGTGCTCGACGGCCGGGCGGCGCACCTGCGCCGTTGGTACCCCAGCACCGGGGGCAGCTGGGACGCCGACTCGGCGTGGCCGGAGATCAAGGACGTCGCGATCACCCACTCCGAGGCGCTGCGGGCGGCGTTGCGGCAACCGCCCCAGACCAACGAGGTCGGGCGGTCCGCCGCGCTGATCGGTGGCCTGTTAGGCGTCAACCGTGAATTCGACCTGCCGATAAGGCTTTTCGAGATCGGATCAAGCGCGGGGCTGAACCTGCGCGGGGATCATTACGGTTACCGCTTCGCCGGCGGCCAGTGGGGACCGGGTGATTCGCCGGTGATTATCGAGGACGCGTGGCGCGGCGCGCTGCCGCACGGCCGGGTGCGGATCGTCGAGCGGCGCGGCTATGACATCGCACCCATCGACGTCACCGGGGCCGACGGGGAGCTCACCGTGTTGAGCTACGTGTGGCCCGATCAGAGCGCCCGGCTCGAGCGGCTGCGCGGCGCCATCGAGGTCGCCAGGCGGGTGCCGGCCGGGCTGGAGCGCCAGACGGCCGCCGACGCGGTCGCCGGCCTGACGCTGGCCGCGGGCGCGCTGACGGTGCTGTGGCATTCCATCACCTGGCAATACCTGTCCGACGAGGAGCGGGAGACCGTCCGCGCGCGCGTTCGCGCGCTGGGCGAGCAGGCGGATGAACGGTCGCCGTTCGTCCACCTCACCCTGGAGCCGGCGCGTGACCGGCCCGACTCACCGATCCGGTTCTTGGTGCGGGCGCGCCGCTGGCCGGGCGGCGACCTCGAGATTCTCGGCGAATGCCATCCGCATGGCCCGCCGGTGCGCTGGCTGTGAGCCGCCGGACGGGCGAGAACGGCTGTAGCCCAACGCCTTTACCCGCCAAAGTCAGCCCAGCACGTCCGAGATGGGCGCACCGGCGGCGATCTTGGCGCGCACCTTCATGACCTTGCCGGGCATCCCGCCGCCCACCACCCCGACCAGCACGCCGTCGCGCTCGTAATACGCCAGGAACTTGCGGCCGTCGTCTTCGACGAGGTGGACGGAGTCGGTGGCCTCGGGCTCTCCGAGGCACTGGATCTTGACGTCGTACTGGTCGCTCCAGAAGTACGGGACGACCACCGCCGACGACACGTCCCGTCCCAGCATCGCGGGCACCACCACGCGGGTCTGGTCGGCGACGTTGCTCCAATGTTCCACGCGCGCTTGATGTCCCGTCGCGTCGCGCCAGGAGGCGACGTCACCGAGCGCCCACACGTTCGGTGCGCTGGTCCGTCCGGCCTCGTCGCAGAGCACGCCGTTGTCGACCGCGATGCCGCTGCCCTCGAGCCAGCCCGTGGCGGGGCGGGATCCGATGCCGATGACCACCAGGTCCGCGGCGAGCTCGGTACCGTCGGTCAGCACCACCGTGTCCACCCGCTCGTCGCCGCGCACTTCGGCCACCCCGACACCGAGGCGCACGTCGACCCCCTCCGCGCGGTGCAGGCGCGCGACCAGCTCGCCGATCCGCTCGCCGAGCACGGATGCCAGGGGCGTCGGCTGCGGCTCAACCAACACGACGTCCACCCCGAGGCTCCGTAGGCTGGCCGCCACCTCACAGCCGATGAAGCCGGCGCCGACGATGACGGCGCGCTGGCACGCGGACGCGTGCTCACGCAGCGCCATGCTCTCGTCGAACGTGCGCAGCACCCTGATGCCCTCGAGATCCGGCAGCGTCGGGATGCGCCGCGGCACCAGGCCGGTCGCGATGACGAGTTCGTCGTAGCCGATCACGGACCCGTCGGCCAGCGTCACCGTCTGCGCCGCGGTGTCCAGGCTGGTGGCGGCCGCACCCAGCCGCAGGGTGATGTCGTTCTCGTCGTACCACTCGCGCGGTTTGAGGGCCACGTCGTCGACCTCTTTGCGCAGCACCTCTTTTGACAGCGGCGGGCGATCGTAGGGCACGTGCACCTCGTCGCTGACGATCGTGACGCGGCCGGCATACTCGGATCGGCGGAGCTGCTCGGCGGTCCGGGCGGCGGCCAGACCGCCACCGACGATCACTATTCCTTTGCTAGCGGTCACGTGGAGTTCATACCACGATCGCCGGTCAATACTTCAAGGCGCCCTTGTCCACGGGGACCTGCGTGCCGGTCACCGTGCCCGCCCCGTCGCCGGCTAGCCACGCCACGACATCGGCCACCTCGTCGGGTGCCATGAAGCCGTTGGGCTGCAACGGCATCGGGGGGAAGCTGTGCACGAAGCTGGGATGGCGGGCGAATATCTCCATCATCGCCTCCGGCTCGATCATCGGGGTGTCGACCGAGTAGGGGTGGATGGAGTTGACCCGGATGTTGTATTCGCCGAGCTCGATCGCGAGGGTGTTGGTCAGCGCGGTGAGTCCGTGCTTGCTGGCCGAATAATGCCCGTTGCCCGGAGTGGCTTTCAGCCCCGCCGACGAGCTGACCACCACGATCGAACCCCCGTTGCCGGCTTCGATCATGGCGGGCACGGTGGCGCGCAGCGTGCGCCAGGTGCCGGTCAGGTTGACCCCGATCACCGTGTCCCACTGCTCGTCGGTCAGCTCCCAAAGCCGGCCCCAACTCAGGACTCCCGCGTTGGCCACCACGATGTCGAGCCGCCCGAATTGTTCGACGCCGTCGGCCACCAGTTGGCGCAGCGCGGCGTCGTCCCGGATGTCGGCTTCGCGGGCCAACACCTTGCGGCCCTCGGCTTCCACCAGGCGGACGGTCTCAGCGAGGTCCTCCGGCGTCGCGGGCGGGTAGGTCAGGCTCTTCGACGCCGGGGCGCAGATGTCGAGCGCGATGATGTCGGCGCCCTCCCGGGCCAGCCGCACCGCGTGCGAACGGCCCTGGGCGCGGGCGGCGCCGGTAATAAAAGCCACCCGCCCCTGCAGTGATCCAGTCACGGAGTCAGGCTAGCAGCGGAACTGAAACCTGTTCTAAGTCGCCCGCCGATCAGATTTCGGAGATGATCTGGGCCCGCCGGCTGTTGTACTCGTCGTCGGTCAGCGCGCCGCTGGCGCGTAACGTCTCGAGCTCCTGGAGCCGCTGCGCGATCGACGGTTGCGGGGGCGTCACCACCGGTGCCGGCCCCGCGGCGGCGGCAGGTTGGGCGGCCTGCGCGGCGGGCGCCTGTTGTTCGGCGGCGCGGCGCACCACCGCCTGAACCTGCTGGCGCAGCGCCGGATTCGACCGGATGTCGACCATCCGGTTGAGCGGAACGTTGTTGGCCTTGAGGATCTGCAGGATCTCCATCAACGGGCCGGCCTGCCCGCTCAGGTCGTAGGTCCTGTTGTCCTCGGCCACGGTGAATTGCGCCGGCACCAGGCCGTTGACCAACGCGCTTCGCTCCCAGTCGATTCGGTATTCGTTGGTGGTGGGGTTGACCAACACCACCACCTTGCGGGCGCTGAGGTTGCCGAGCCGGGTCACGCTCGCGATCACCCGGTCCTCGCTGTCGAACGGCAGCACCCCTGGCCCGGAGATGTGCAGGTGCACTTTGACCACCTGCTGGTTGTTGATCCACGTCCCGGTCTCGGTGACACCGGTGATCTGAGCGAGCGCCAGCACCCCGTTCTGTTCGAGCTCCGCATTCTTGGCCGAGGACTTCGCCCCGTAGTTGGCCAACGCGAGCGCGATCAGCACGTCGGCCACGGTGATGAGCAGTCCGACGTAGAACATCCACTGCAGCAGGCTGCCGAGCCCGAGGGTGAAGTAGACGATCAAGAAAATCGGCCCGACCAGGCCGCCGCACAGCAAAACCACCAACTGTGCCTTCAGGTAGCGCGCCAACACGAGTTCTCCTTACCCTTGCTGGGATTTTGGGTGTCAGGTTAGCTCTCGCGCTGTCGCGGCGCGCGCCATACGCGCAAACCGGACGGGCGTCAGTCCACCTTGGGTATGAGCGTCGGCGCCGGGCGCGCCGAAGACTCCGCCGACGTCGGAGCGGTGGGCGAATGAGCCGACACCATCTTCACCGGCGTGCCGGTCGATACCGGCATCGCCGGGGCCGCGGCCGCCTGCGGCGTCTCCACCTGCGCCGGGGTCGAGGCGAGCGGATTGACCGGCGCCGGCGCACTAGCCGCGGGCTGCGCGGTGGCCGGGCCGTAGGCGGGAGTCACCATCCGCACCGGCGTCGCCGATGTGGTGGCCGGGGCCGCCACCGCCGCAGGCCCGGTGGTAACCGCGGCTGCCGTTTGACTGACCGGTGCCTGCGCGCCGGCGATCGCCGAGGCCGGCGCGACCGCCGACATCAGGGGTGCGGCCGGTACGCCCGGCGCCGAACCACCCGCGGCCGACGCCGCGGGCAGCTGCGCCGCGACCGACGCGGGGGCCGCCGCCGACTGCAGGGGCGTGGTGTTGGCGGCCTCGGTGGCGAGGTACTGCGCCGCGCCGCCGTTCATCAGCTGCACGAACTGGTTGTGAAACGCCGCGGCTTGAGCGCTGAGCGCCTGGTAGACCTGGGAATGCGCGTCGAACAGCGACGCGATCCCGGCCGACACCTCGTCGGCACCCGGTGCCAGCACGCTCGACGTCGGTCCCAGCGCCATCGAGTTCGCCGAAGTGATCGTCCAGCCGATCCTGGCTAGATCCGACGCCGCGGCGGCGACGTACTCGGGCGTCGCGAATACGAAGGACATCCGAACCTCCCGGCCCTTTCTCCCCCGACTCCCTTGTCCCGGAATCGTAGCGGAATCGTCAACAGCCGGCCCGGTAAAACGCGTAAAGCCCGGACCGCCGAAATCGGCAGCCCGGGCTCTACGGCGAACTGGACCTACTTGATGATCTTGACGACCCGGCCGGCGCCGACGGTGCGGCCACCCTCGCGGATCGCGAACCGCAGACCGTCGTCCATGGCGACGGGCTGGATCAGCTTGACCGAGATGTTGGTGTTGTCGCCGGGCATCACCATTTCGGTGCCCTCCGGCAGCGTCACCACGCCGGTCACGTCGGTGGTGCGGAAGTAGAACTGCGGACGGTAGTTGTTGAAGAACGGCGTGTGCCGGCCGCCCTCGTCCTTGGACAGGATGTAGACGCTGCCCTCGAACTCGGTGTGCGGCGTGGTGGTGCCGGGCTTCACGACGACCTGACCGCGCTCGACGTCCTCGCGCTTGATACCACGCAGCAGCAGCCCGACGTTGTCGCCGGCCTGTCCCTGGTCAAGCAGCTTGCGGAACATCTCCACACCGGTGACGGTGGTCTTGGTGCTGGTCGGCTTGATACCGACGATCTCGACTTCCTCGTTCACGTTGATCACACCGCGCTCGACACGACCGGTGACCACGGTGCCACGACCGGTGATGGTGAACACGTCCTCCACCGGCATCAGGAACGGCTTCTCGGTCTCACGGACCGGGTCCGGGATCGACTCGTCGACGGCCTCCATCAGCTGCTCGACCGACTCGACCCACTTGGCGTCGCCCTCGAGCGCCTTCAGCGCCGAGACCCGAACCACCGGGGCGTCCTCGTCGAACTCCTGGGCGGCCAGCAGCTCGCGGACCTCCATCTCGACGAGCTCCAGCAGCTCCTCGTCGTCGACCATGTCGGCCTTGTTGAGGGCGACCAGGATGTAGGGCACCCCGACCTGACGCGCGAGCAGCACGTGCTCACGGGTCTGCGGCATCGGGCCGTCAGTGGCGGCAACCACCAGGATCGCGCCGTCCATCTGGGCCGCACCGGTGATCATGTTCTTGATGTAGTCGGCGTGACCCGGGGCGTCGACGTGGGCATAGTGCCGCTTGTCGGTCTGGTACTCCACGTGGGAGATGTTGATCGTGATACCGCGCTGACGCTCCTCGGGAGCGTTGTCGATCTGGTCGAACGCGCGGGACTCGTTCAGGTCCGGGTACTTGTCGTGCAGAACCTTGGTGATAGCCGCGGTCAGCGTCGTCTTGCCGTGGTCAACGTGACCGATGGTCCCAATGTTGACGTGCGGCTTCGTCCGCTCGAACTTCGCCTTCGCCACTTCGTTGTCCTCCTGGACTGTTGGTGCTCGTTAAAGCAGTGTTGGTGTTTTCAGTTGTGCCGCGCCCAAGGCTTTGCAATGACCCGGCAAGATTACTCCGCGTGCAGGTTTACTGACCCGTCGCCTTCGCGATGATCTCCTTCGACACGTTCGCCGGCACTTCGGCGTACGAGTCGAACACCATGGAGTAGTTCGCCCGGCCTTGGGTCTTGGACCTCAGGTCGCCGACGTAGCCGAACATCTCCGACAGCGGCACGTGCGCCTTGACGACGCGTGCACCGCTCCGCTCCTCCATGGCCTGGATCTGGCCACGGCGGGAGTTCAAGTCGCCGATCACGTCGCCCATGTAGTCCTCGGGCGTGGTGACCTCGACGGCCATGATCGGTTCCAGGATCACCGGCTGGGCTTGCTGCGCAGCCTTCTTCAGCACCTGCGAACCGGCGATCTTGAACGCCATCTCCGACGAGTCCACCTCGTGGAAGGCGCCATCGAGCAGCGTGACCTTTAGATTCACCAGCGGGTAGCCGGCCAGCACACCGTATTGCATGGCGTCCTGCGCACCGGCGTCCACCGACGGGATGTACTCCCGGGGGATGCGCCCACCGGTGACCTTGTTCTCGAACTCGTAGGTCGCACCGTCCTCGCCCGCGAACGGCTCGAGGTTGATGATCACCTTCGCGAACTGGCCGGAGCCACCCGTCTGCTTCTTGTGGGTGAACTCGACGTTGTTCGCGGCCCGCTTGATGGTCTCCTTGTAAGCCACCTGCGGCTTACCGACGTTGGCCTCGACCTTGAACTCCCGGCGCATGCGGTCCACCAGGATGTCCAGGTGCAGCTCGCCCATCCCGCCGATCACGGTCTGGCCGGTCTCCTGGTCCAGGTGCACCTTGAACGTCGGGTCCTCCTCGGCGAGCTTCTGGATCGACAGCGACAGCTTCTCCTGGTCGCTCTTCGTCTTGGGCTCGATGGCCACCTCGATGACCGGGTCGGGGAAGGTCATCGACTCCAGCACGACCTGGTCGTTCGGGTCGCTCAGGGTGTCGCCGGTGGTGGTGTCCTTCAGGCCGATCACCGCGTAGATGTGACCCGCCGAGGCGGTCTCCACCGGGTTCTCCTTGTTGGAGTGCATCTGGAACAGCTTGCCCAGCCGCTCCTTCTTGCCCTTCGTGGAGTTGATGACCTGGCTGCCGGAGTCGACCTTGCCCGAGTACACCCGGACGTAGGTGAGCTTGCCGAAGAACGGGTGCGTCGCGACCTTGAAGGCCAGCGCGGAGAACGGCTCGTCGGTCGACGGCTTGCGGATGACCTCGACGTCCTCCTTGCCCGGGGCGTGGCCGACGGCCGGCGGCACGTCCAGCGGCGAGGGCAGGTAGTCGATGACCGCGTCCAGCATGGGCTGCACGCCCTTGTTCTTGAACGCGCTGCCGCACAGCACCGGGTAGGCCTCCGAGCTGATGGTCAGCTTGCGGATGGCGCCCTTGATCTCCTCGACGGTGAGCTCCTCGCCGCCCAGGTACTTCTCCAGCAGCGCCTCGTCGGTCTCGGCGACGGCCTCCAGCAGCTTGGTGCGGTACTCGTCGGCCTTCTCCTGCAGGTCGGCGGGGATGTCGACGACGTCGTACTTCTCGCCGAGCTTGGCCTCGGCGCTCCACACCTTGGCCTTCATCTCGACCAGGTCGACGACGCCCTCGAAGTCGCCTTCGGAGCCGACCGGCAGCTGGATCGGGATGACGTTGGCGCCCAGGCGCTCTTCCATCGTGCGCACCGAGAAGTAGAAGTCGGCGCCGATCTTGTCCATCTTGTTGACGAAGCAGATCCGCGGGACGTCGTACTTGTCGGCCTGGCGCCACACCTGCTCGGACTGCGGCTCGACGCCCTCCTTGCCGTCGAAGACGGCGACGGCACCGTCGAGCACGCGCAGGCTGCGCTCCACCTCGACGGTGAAGTCGACGTGCCCGGGGGTGTCGATGATGTTGATCTGGTTGTCGTTCCAGAAGCAGGTGGTGGCCGCGGAGGTGATGGTGATTCCCCGCTCCTGCTCCTGCTCCATCCAGTCCATGGTGGCGGCGCCATCGTGGACCTCACCGATCTTGTAGCTGATACCGGTGTAGTAGAGGATGCGCTCGGTCGTCGTCGTCTTGCCGGCGTCGATGTGCGCCATGATGCCGATGTTGCGGACCTTGGTCAGGTCGGTCAGCACGTCCTTCTGTGCCACAGAAGTCTTCCCACTCTTTCGATTGCTTGGTTGCTGTCGTGTGCGCGCCGGCGACTATGCCGGCGTGATCACCAGCGATAGTGCGCGAAGGCGCGGTTTGCCTCGGCCATCTTGTGGGTGTCCTCGCGCCTCTTGACGGAGGCCCCCAGGCCGTTGCTGGCGTCCAGGATCTCGTTCGCCAGCCGCTCGACCATCGTCTTCTCCCGGCGCTGCCGCGAGAAGCTCACCAGCCAGCGCAGCGCCAGCGTGGTGGACCGGTCCGGACGGACCTCGACCGGCACCTGGTAGGTCGCACCGCCGACGCGGCGGCTGCGCACCTCCAGCGCGGGCTTGACGTTGTCGAGAGCGCGCTTGAGCGTGATCACCGGATCGGTGCCCGTCTTGTCGCGGGCGTTCTCGAGCGCACCATAAACAATGCGTTCGGCCAGCGATTTCTTCCCCTGCAGGAGAACTTTGTTCACCAGCTGGGTGACCAGCTGCGACCCGTAGACAGGGTCGTTGACCAACGGACGCTTCGGCGCGGGCCCCTTGCGCGGCATCAGCTCTTCTCCTTCTTCGCGCCGTAACGGCTGCGGGCCTGCTTGCGGTTCTTGACCCCCTGGGTGTCGAGCGAACCGCGGATGATCTTGTACCGCACGCCTGGCAGGTCCTTGACTCGGCCACCACGCACCAGCACCATCGAGTGCTCCTGCAGGTTGTGGCCCTCACCCGGGATGTAGGCGGTGACCTCGACCTGGCTCGTCAGCTTCACGCGCGCGACCTTCCGAAGGGCCGAGTTCGGCTTCTTCGGGGTGGTCGTGTACACGCGAGTGCATACGCCACGGCGCTGCGGGCTGCCCTTCAGGGCCGCGGTCTTGACCTTGGCGATCTTGTCGCGGCGACCCTTGCGGACCAGCTGCTGAATCGTTGGCATCTACCGGCTTTCTGTGTTCGTGTTATGCGTTTGTCGGCGGTTCTCAAGTCTTCGTACTGCAGTTATGTCCGGCCGCACTACCCCGCGGCCGGGTGTGTCGCACGCGCTGCGCACCGGAGAAAGATCCGATGCATCGTGGACATGCGAATTCGCCCGGCATCCACTTCCTTACGGTTAGGCGCCGCAAGCCGCCAGGCACGAGCCTCCACAATACCCGCCGCCGGTCTCGCAGGTCAAAGCGGCGGTTAACCGTGCGCGACGCGCCGCTCCATGCCTGCAGCCAGCCGCAGCACCATGTCCGAGAACAGCGCGTCGGTGTCGATGTCGTCCATGACACCGGTCATTTCCAGCAGCACGAAGCCGTGTAGCGCGGACCAGAACTCCAGGGCCGCGTGGAACGCCTCGTCGCCGTCGAGACCGTAGGAGGACAGCACCGAGATCACCGGCGCCGCGGCACCCCGGGTCGCCGCCGTGTACTCGGGGTCGTCGCCGCCCAGCGGCATCCGGGTGAACGCCGAGTACCGGCCGGGGTGGTGATGGGCGTAGCTGCGGTACGCGCCCGCCATGACCAGCACCGCGTCGTCGCGGGCGCGGCCCTCGCCGACCCTGTTCAGCATCGTGATGATGTCGTCGATGACGCGGATCCGCACCGCGCGGCGCAGGTCCTCCAGGCTGTCGACGTGGTTGTACAGCGACGGCCCCTTGGTGCCCAGCTGCATCGCCAGCGCGTTGATGGTGAGGGCGTCCCAGCCTTCCCGGTCCAGGAAGGTGAGCGCGCCGTCGATGATGCCCTCGCGGCTCAGCTTCGCCGGGCGCGAGCCGGTTCTTCCCGCCCGCGGGCGCCCGGCCGCCGACGGCGTTTCCGGGTGAGCTGCCATGGCGAGGCCCTTCGCTTGCGATGATCGTGGTGCTTAACTAATGACTCTAGTTGACGCCGACCGCGAAACCGTTTCAGCCATGGCCGGATGGACGTAATCTCATCGAGCAGATCCACCGGTCAAAAAGGGGGCCCGCAGTGAACTGGACAACCGTCGCCGGGTCGCTGGCAACCTGTGTCATCACCGCCGCCGCGGCATCCGCTCCCCCGGCTCACGCGAAGAACGGCGACACCCACGTCATCGGGCAGGGCATCCAGCAGACGCTCGACTGCAACGACGCCACGCTGTTCGTCAACGGCTCCTTCAACAACGTCACCGCGCTGGGCAACTGCTACGCGGTCACGGTGATGGGCTCGTCCAACACCGTCGTCGCCGATTCGGTCTCGCACGACATCACCGTCTACGGCTACGACCAGACGGTGTTCTACCACAACGGCACGCCGTTCATCTGGGACCGCGGCCGCGAGTTGGGCATGACCAACCGGCTCCAGCAGGTGCCCGGCTGAACCCGGCACCACATCGCCACCCAAACCGAAGAGCATCCGAATCGAGGGGATCGAGAACAATGTCCGCCCACATCTTTGACCGCCCCTCGGGGCTGACCGCGCTCGCCGTGGCGCCGGCCGTCGCAGCCATGCTGGTTGCAGGGTGCAGTTCGACGGCCAACCCGCCCGGCGGTGCCACGACCACGACAACGAAGAGCAGCACGACGACGACGAGCGCCGGGGCGGCCCCGACCACGGGGTCGAGCGGGGCGAGCACCACCGCGTCGGTCGAAATCGGCAATACGCTCAACTACGGCTCGATGGGCACCACCGCGACGCTTGACTGCGCCAGCGGCAAGTCGCTGAACGTGGGCGGTTCGAACAACACCCTGACGGTCACGGGCAGCTGCGCGACAGTAACCGTCGGCGGCACGGACAACAAGATCACCCTGGACAAGGTCGACACCCGCATCAGCGTGGTAGGGCTCAACAACACCATCACCTACAAAGACGGTGCGCCCAAGGTCGACAACCTGGGTTCCGGCAACACCATCACCAAGGGCGGCTAGCCGGCGAACGTAGCGCGCCTTGCCGTTGCGCTACAAAGGCTTTCATCTCCCGGTGCGGTGCGGCCGGGGCGCATGGCGCCGCTGCTTCTCTGGCACCCCGGTGTACGACCCGCATACCGCGCCGTCGAGGTGCCGCGGGCAGACCATGGGCATATGATTTTTGCCAGCAGAACGGAAGCCAGCCATGTTCACCGGTACCAGCAATCACGCCCGCGCACTGGTTGCGGCCATTGTGGTACTGACCGGCGTCGTGATGCTGCCGCACGGCGCGGCGGCGGCCGACCCCAACCCCGATGACCAGTTCTTGGCGCTGCTCAACCAAAAGCAAATCCCCGCCCTCGAGAACGTGCCGAGCCTCATCGCCACCGCCCACAGAATTTGCCGCCAACTCGATGGCGGCATGTCGGCGGACGGCGTCGTCGACGACATGCGGGAGAGGGCGTTCAATGCCAACGGGGCCGGCGGCCAATACCCACCCGACCGCGTCGCGCGCACCATTGCCCGGTTCATCTCCGCCGCAGTCGAGGCCTACTGCCCCAACAACCAACCGAAGATCGCTGCCCTGCAATCCATGGCGAATCCCCTGCCGGGCGCTGACGAACCGAATCTTCGGGAGCCGCGATCGGCCTTGCACGTGATCCCCGCGGGGGAAACCGGCCAGCCGGACCCGCCGCAGCTTCCGCCGCCCCCGCCGCCGACAGCACAGATCCTGACGCCACCCGCGCCGGTCGCGACGCCGTCTCCACGGCAACAACCGCCGCCACCCCCGGCGCAGGAGCCGCAACCGGGACCGCAACAGCAGGCGCCCGCTGCACCGGCGCCGGGCGGATCCCCCGGCGGCAGCGGCGCCGGCCCGGAGCCGCCCGCCCCGCCCACGCCACCCGGCAGGGTGCGGCTCGCACCGTAAGGGACCGGCTAGCCTGCGGGGGCCCCGTGCCGGCCGGCGCCGGCGGCGAACCGCCCGGCCCCCTCGTTCGCCTCGGCGGCGACGCGGGAGATGCTGGCGAACTCGAAGTCGATCGCCTCGGATTCCGTCCAGCCCCATTGATGTAGCGCGGAAAGCCGGTCGGATCGCAGGCACTGTTGGGGCAGCGCGGCCAGTTGGGCGGCCAGCTCCTCGGCCGCCTGCCGTGCCTGGCCCTTGGGCACGACGCGGTTGGCCAACCCCATCGCGAGCGCCTCGTCGGCTTTGACCCCGCGGCCGGTCAGGATCATGTCCAGCGCGCGGCTCTGCCCGATCAGCCGCGGCAGCCGCACGGTACCGCCGTCGATCAGCGGCACCCCCCAGCGCCGGCAGAACACCCCGAACACGGCGTCCTCCTCGGCCACCCGCAGGTCGCACCAGATGGCCAGCTCCAGCCCGCCCGCGACGGCGTAGCCGCTGACCGCGGCGATCACCGGTTTGGACAGCACCATGCGCGACGGGCCCATGGGGCCGGGACCGGTGCGGTGCACGGCGTTGGCGTCGGGGGTGTCGAAGGCCTTCAGATCCGCTCCGGCACAGAAGGTTCCGCCGTCGCCCCATAACACGGCAACCGACGCGGTGTCGTCGCGGTCGAATTCGTCGAACGCCGCGTACAGCGCCGCGGCGGTGGGGCCGTTGACCGCGTTGCGCGCCGCCGGGCGGTTCAGGATCACCGTCGTCACCGGGCCGTTGCGCTCGATACGCACCGGATCGCTCATTTTGCCTCCGTAAATAGTGGTTCCCGCCGCTCGAGCAACTCGGTGGCGAAGTCGTGGTAGGCCGCGCGCAGCCGGGCCCCGGGCCAGTCGTCCGGCAGCAGTTCGTCGGGCAGCACCGGGTCGGTGAGCAGGTGCCGCACCGTCGCCGCCGCGACCACGAAACGGCCGGGAATGTCTGGTGCGGTGGCCATCTCGTCGAGCAGCCGGTGGCCGGCGCGGGCCCAGGCCGGCAGGTCCCACAGCTGGGCGGCCAGCCGGGCGGGATCGTCGTCGCGGGCCCGCAGGACGTGCACGCGGGCATCGATCTCGGGATCGAGATCGATGCCCAGGTTGTCGGGTCGCATCCAGACGCCCTCGCGTAGTTCGCCGAAGCGCTTGCCGTGCAGGGCGTTTCGAAGGGCGGCCCGGGTCCGCGCGTCACCGCCCACGCTGGTCACGATCAGCGTGATCCACTCCCCGCGCCACGGCCGGACCCGCGGGTTGATGGCGTCGTCCTGCCGCCGCTGGCGGGCAAGTAGGCGATCCGAGAGCCGGTAGCCGTCGGCGGAGCGGATAAGGTCACCGGCGCCGACCATTCGGGTCAGCGCCACTCGCAGGGCCGTCTCTTTGATGCCGAAATCGGCGGTGAGTCTGACCAATTCGCTCGCACTGGCGCAGGCCGGGTGGGCCCCCAGCAGCACGCTGAGCACCACCGACCGGGCCGTCATGGTGGGCACGGTTTACACCTGTGACGCGCGGCGGCCGTAGTCACCGAAGGGTTCGTCGCGATGCCGCACCGCGTCGCGGAATCCGTGCTCCACGGCGTCGGCGACGAAGGCGTGACCTTCCGGGGTGTGCCGGGCAACGCCGTCGAACACGGTGCTGACCATCCTGCTGGTGGCCACACCCTGTTGCAGCAGAGCCGAATTCAGCGCGAGCTTGACCATCATCAGCTGGTTGACGGGCACCGCGGCGATCCGCTGCACGAGCCGTTCGGTGCGCTCGTCGAGGTCCGCCGGGTCCGGGGCCTCGACCGCCAGCCCCCACTCGGCCGCCTGCGCGCCGGTGATGCAATCACCGGTGAACAGCAGGCGCTTGGCGCGCTGGTCGCCGAGCCGGTGCGCCCACAGCCCGGCCGCCGGGA
This sequence comes from Mycobacterium sp. E3251, assembly GCF_001666835.1. Taxonomy (GTDB): domain Bacteria; phylum Actinomycetota; class Actinomycetes; order Mycobacteriales; family Mycobacteriaceae; genus Mycobacterium. The sequence continues at coordinate 20,288 of NZ_LZJF01000154.1, forward strand.
CGCCCCACACCCGCGTGGGCGGGTAGCCGATCTTGGCGTCGGCGGCGGCGATCACCTGGTCGGCATGCAGCGCGATGTCGGTGCCCCCGGCCACGCAGTAACCGTGGATCTTGACCACCGTCGGCTTGTCGGCGTGCATCAGGCTGGAGAAGCCGCGCACGAATCGACTCATCATCTGGTAGTCGATCATCGGGTCCCACGGCTGGTCGGGTAAGTGGTTGACCGCCTGCGTCTTTCCGCTCAGCACGGTGCCCTCGTAGGCGCCGGTCCCGCCGGCCGAGCCGGTGCGGTCGGCATAGGCGCTCAGGTCGAACCCGGCGCAGAACCCCTCGCCGCGGCCCGACACCAGGATGACGTGCACGCCTGCGTCGAGGTCGGCGCGCTCGACCAGCGCCGAGAGCTCCAGCGGGGTGTCCGCGACGATCGCGTTGCCCTTCTCCGGGCGGTTGAAGGTGATCCGGGCAACCCGGTCGGTGACCTCGTAGGTCATGGTCTTCAGGTTGTCGAAGTCGACCGGCCTGATCGCGTGCGTCATCCCTTTACTAGAGCACGCTCGAGGATCGGGGCCATATCGAGGCCGGCGGGCATGGTGCCGTAGGCCCCGCCCCACTGGCGGTCGAGCCGGGTGGTCAGGAAGGCCTCCGCGACGGCGGGGTGGCCGTGGCGGACCAGCAGCGAACCCTGCAGCGCCAGACAGATGTCCTCGGCCACCTTGCGGGCGCGGTGCGCGATGGTGTCCAGGTCGGTCAGGTCGTGGCGCAGCCGCTCGACGTGACCGCCGAGTCGCGGGTCCGCGCCGGCGCTTTCGGCCAGCTCGGCGAACAGCACCTCGACGCACTCGGGCCGGGTGGCCATGGCGCGCAACGTGTCCAGCGCGCTGACGTTGCCCGAGCCCTCCCAGATGCCCATCAGCGGCGCCTCGCGGAACAACCGCGGCATGCCCGAGTCCTCGACATATCCGTTGCCGCCCAGGCATTCCAGCGCCTCGGCGGCGTGCGGGGTGGCGCGCTTGCACACCCAGTACTTGCTGGCCGCCAGGCCGATGCGCCGCAGCAGCGCCTCCTGGTCGTCGCCGCGCAACGCCTTGTCGGTGGCGCCGGCCATCCGCATCGCGACGATGGTCGCGGCCTCGGCCTCCACGGCGAGGTCGGCCAGCACGTTGCGCATCAGCGGCTGGTCGATCAGGTAGGCGCCGAACGCCTTTCGGTGCTGGGCGTGGTGGATGGCGCGGGTGAGGCCGGTGCGCATGCTGGTGGCGCTGCCCAGGGTGCAGTCCAGGCGGGTCAGGTTGACCATCTCGATGATGGTGGGGACGCCGCGGCCCTCCTCGCCCACCAGCCACGCGGTCGCACCGTCGTACTCGACCTCGCTGGAGGCGTTGGCGTGGTTGCCGAGCTTGTCCTTGAGGCGCTGCAGGAACATTCGGTTGCGGGTGCCGTCGGGCAGCACCCGCGGCAACAGGAAGCACGACAGCCCGCCCGGGGCCTGCGCGAGCACCAGGAAGATGTCGCACATCGGCGCCGAGGTGAACCACTTGTGGCCCGTCAGGCTGTAGCTGCCATCTGCGTTCGGGGTCGCCTGCGTGGTGCCGGCGCGCACGTCGGATCCGCCCTGCTTCTCGGTCATCGACATGCCGGCGGTGATCCCGCGCTTGGTGGTGGCCAGCTTGAGTTCGGGATCGTATTCGCGGCTGGTCAGCAGGGGCTCGTAAACGGCGGCGAGCTCGGGGTTGTAGCGCAGCGCGGGGACCACGGCGTAGGTCATCGAGATCGGGCAGGTGTGGCCGGGCTCGACGTTCCAGACCGACATCTTCGCCGCCCGCACCACGTGCGCGCCCGGGCGGTCGTCGGCCCACGGCGCGGCGTGGATGCCGGTGGCGATCGCCGTGCGCATCAACTCGTGGTAGGCCGGGTCGTACTCGACCTCGTCGACCCGATGGCCGTACTTGTCGTGGGTGTGCAGGATGGGCCGGTTGCGGTCGGCGAGCTCGCCCCAGCGCTGCGCTTCGGGGCCACCCGCGATCGCGCCCACCTCGTTCACCTCTTCCAGTCCCCATTCCCCGCCCTCGCGGATCAGGGCCTCGACGAGCACCGCGGACGTCGCGGGGTTGTAATTCTCCAGCGGGGGGACCTGGTTGGTGACGACATGCGTATCCGACATGCCACTCATGTTACATTTTTCCGACAGCCGCACAAGAGGTGTAATAGGGCGTTACCGTGGGTGCGCGGCGAAGAATTCCCAGAGCGTCCGTGCGGCGAACGGGGGCCACTCGTGACCGCCCGCCTCGATCGTGATCAGCGTGACGCCGCGGCTGCCCGCACATCCCGCCGTCGACGTGTTGAGGGGGCCATTCGTCGTGGTCGCCGGGGCCGCGCACTGATCGACGTTGCGCCAGAACGCATTCACCTCGGGTACCGAGGGACCGTTGATCACGCTGAAGCCCTGCCCGCCGCCGTAGGGCACCAGCCGATCCGCCGTGCCGTGGATGTGCACGATCGAGACCGGACGCGGGTTGGGGCAGCGGTTGAGCTGGGTGCCCGCCACCGGTCCGATCGCGGCGAAGAGGTCGGTGGTGCAAGCCAGCGTGTAGGCCATGATGGCGCCGTTACTCATGCCGGCGACATAGACGCGGGCGGGGTCGGTGCCGAGGTGCTTGGCGATGTCGGCGACGGCCGCGCTGACGAAGGCGACGTCGTCGACACCCTCCCGCCCCGGCCGGCCGCAGCAGCCTTCCCCGTCGACGTTCCAGGCCCGCTCGAGTCCATCCGGGTACGCGACGACGAACTTGGCCGAATCGGCCAATTCGTCCCAACCGTAATCCCTTTCGACCTGTCTCGCGCTCCCGGAATAGCCATGCAGCACGACGACGAGCGGCGGCGAAGCGGGTTTGCCCGCCGGTTCGTAGAGCCGGTAGCTGCGATCGTGTCCGCCCACTTCGAGGTGGTGCAGGCTGGTCCCGGTGACGAAGCCGGAGGGCGGCGCCGGCGAACAGCTCACGACCAGCAGGACGACCCGGAGGAGGGTTACGAGCCGACCAAGCACGGGCCGGGTCTCAGCCGCCGGTCTTTTCCCGCAGGAACGCGATGTCGTCCTTGCGGCCCTCGTCGGCGGTCTCGCAGATGACCGGCGCGTCGGCGGCCTTGACGACCGCGGCGAGCAGCTCGGGATCGATCTGGCCGGTGCCGAAGTTGGCGTGCCGGTCGGCGCCCGAGCCGGCGGCGTCGCGCGAGTCGTTGCAGTGCACCAGGTCGATGCGTCCGGTCAGGGCCTTGATCCGGTCCACCGCGTCGATCAGCTCCTCACCCGCGGCCCACGCGTGGCAGGTGTCCAGGCAGAAGCCGATTCCCTTGTCGCCGATGCGATCCCAGAGCCTGCCGATGGTGTCGAAGTGGCGCGCCATCGCGTGGTCACCGCCGGCGGTGTTCTCCAGGTACACCTGCACCTCGGTTTCGAGGTAGTCCAGCGCCTTGACCCAGCGCTCGAAGCCGGCCTCCATGTCGTCGTCGTCGGCGTGGCCGCCGTGCACGATCACCGCCGTCGCGTTGATCTCCGACGCCGCGTCGCAGGTGTCCTGCAGGATCTTGCGCGAGGGGATGCGGATGCGGTTGTTGGCCGAAGCCACGTTGATCAGGTACGGCGCGTGGACATACAGCGGGATGGTGGACGCCTTCAGCGCCTCGGCGTCGTCGCGCGGCTTGGGCTTCTTCCAGCTCTGCGGGTTGCCCAGGAAGAACTGCACCGCGTCGGCGCCATCCGCCTGGGCGGCGGCCAGGGGGTCGTCGTTGTGGACATGTGAACCGATGAGCACGCGGCCAGTGTAGTTGGGAAGCCGGGCGCGAGGAGGTGCGCGGAACCAATAGGCGAGCCCCAAATTCGATAGCGCCCGCGATATCAAATTCGGGGATCGAGTGGTGGTCCTTGAGCGGTACCGATGTGGCGAATGATGCGGCCGCGTTGGGCGGGCGCCACACCAGGGTGACGCTCGGGCCAACGAAAAAGCCCCGGGCGAACCCGGGGCTTTTCGGTGTGGACTCGATTCGATTGTCCGACTCCTCAGCGGCGAGTTACCTCGCCGCATCGTCGTCGAACTAGCGGTAGTCGCTGTAGCCGTAGTCGTCCAGCGGCACCGCGGCACCGGTGGCCTGGCCGAAGTCCGGGCTGTAGTACTGATCCTCGTAGGACGGGATCGTGTACGCGGCGGCCCGGGCCTCCTCGGTCGGCTGCACCTGGATGTTGCGGTACCGGTTGATACCGGTACCGGCCGGGATCAGCTTTCCGATGATCACGTTCTCCTTCAGACCGTTGAGCTTGTCGCTGCGGCAGTTGATCGCCGCATCGGTCAGGACTCGCGTGGTCTCCTGGAACGACGCCGCCGACAGCCACGAATCGGTGGCCAGCGACGCCTTCGTGATGCCCATCAGCACCGGACGGCCGGCGGCGGGCTCGCCGCCCTCGGCCACCACCCGACGGTTCTCCGCCTCGAACTCCGCACGGTCGATCAGCGAACCGGGCAGGAACTCCGTTGCGCCCGAGTCGATGATGGTGACGCGGCGCAGCATCTGGCGGACGATCACCTCGATGTGCTTGTCGTGGATCGACACACCCTGGGCGCGGTAGACCTCCTGGACCTCGCGGACCAGGTGGATCTGCACCTCGCGGGGGCCCTGCACGCGCAGCACCTCGTGCGGGTCGGCCGAGCCTTCCATCAGCTGCTGGCCCACCTCGACGTGGTCGCCGTCGGAGAGCACCCGCTCGGAACCGTCCTCGTGCTTGAAGACACGCAGACGCTGCCGCTTGGAGAGCTTGTCGTACACGACCTCCTCGCTCCCGTCGTCGGGAATGATGGTGATCTTGTAGAAGCGCTCGCCCTCCTCCAGTTGCACCCGCCCGGTGAGGTCCGCGATCGGGGCCTTGCCGCGCGGGACGCGGGCCTCGAACAGCTCCTGGACCCGGGGCAGACCGCCGGTGATGTCCTCACCGACACCACCCTGGTGGAAGGTGCGCATGGTCAGCTGCGTGCCGGGCTCGCCGATGGACTGGGCGGCGACGATGCCGACGGCCTCGCCGATGTCGACCAGCTTTCCGGTGGCCATGGACCGCCCGTAGCAGGTCGCGCACACGCCGGTGCCGGTGGTGCACGTCAGCACCGAGCGCACCTTGACCTGCGTGATGCCGGCCGCCAGCAGGGCGTCGATCTCCGGGTCACCCAGGTCCTCACCGCGGCGGACGACGACGTTGCCGCCCTCGTCGACCGCGTCGGCGCCCAGAGTCCGTGCGTACGCCGAGGTTTCGATGTACGGGTCGCGGATCAGGGTGCCGTCGGGCTGACGCTCGGCCAGCTCGACGAGGATGCCGCGCTCGGTCTCGCAGTCGTGTTCGCGGACGATGACGTCCTGGCTGACATCCACCAGACGACGGGTCAGGTAACCCGAGTCGGCGGTACGCAACGCGGTGTCCGCCAAGCCCTTTCGGGCACCGTGCGTGTTGATGAAGTACTCCAGCACGGTCAGGCCCTCGCGGAACGACGACTTGACCGGACGCGGGATGAACTCACCCTTCGGGTTGGTCACCAGGCCCTTCATGCCGGCCAGCGTTCGGGTCTGGGTGAAGTTACCGGTGGCACCCGAGTCGACGATCGTGATGATCGGGTTGTCGGCGGGGTAGTGCTCGCGGAGCGCCTGACCGACCTCGTCGGTGGCCTCCTTCCAGATCTCCACCAGTGCCTCGTTGCGCTCGTCGTGGTTCAAAGCGCCGCGCTGGAACTGCTTTTCGACCTTCTCGGCCCGCTCCTCGTACTGGTCGAGGATCTCCTTCTTGCGCGGCGGCACCAACACGTCGGCCATCGAGACCGTGACACCGCTGCGGGTCGCCCAGTAGAAGCCGGCGTCCTTGAGCTTGTCCACCGTCTGCGCGACCACGATCATCGGGTAGCGCTCGGCGAGATCGTTGATGATGGCAGCCTGCACCTTCTTGTGCATCTGCTTGTTCACGAACGGGTAGCCCACCGGCAGCAGCTCGTTGAACAGCACCCGGCCCAGCGTGGTCTCGGCCATCCAGGCATCGCCCGGCTGCCAGCCGTTGGCACCGAACAGCTCCGCCTCGATCTCGGCGGGCGGACGCAGCTGCGTCAGACGCACCTTGATCTTCGCCCGCACCGAGAGCACGCCGCGGTCGGCGGCCATGATCGCCTCGGCCGGCGAGGAGTACACGCCCACCTCCGGCTGATCCTTTGCGGCCGCGCGGAATTCGCCCTTGTCGCCGTCGACCTCGGTGGTGAGGAAGTACAGCCCGGTCACCATGTCCAGACGCGGCATGGCCAGCGGGCGCCCGGACGCGGGCGACAGGATGTTGTTACTGGACAGCATCAGGATGCGCGCCTCGGCCTGCGCCTCCGCGGACAGCGGCAGGTGCACCGCCATCTGGTCACCGTCGAAGTCGGCGTTGAACGCCTCACACACCAACGGGTGCAGCTGAATCGCCTTGCCTTCCACCAGCATCGGCTCGAAGGCCTGGATGCCCAGCCGGTGCAGGGTGGGTGCGCGGTTCAGCAGCACCGGGTGCTCGGCGATGACCTCTTCGAGGACGTCCCACACCTGGGGACGCTGCCGCTCCACCATTCGCTTGGCGCTCTTGATGTTCTGCGCGTGGTTGAGGTCGACGAGCCGCTTCATCACGAACGGCTTGAACAGCTCGAGCGCCATCAGCTTGGGCAGACCGCACTGGTGCAGCTTGAGCTGCGGGCCGACCACGATGACCGAACGGCCCGAGTAGTCGACACGCTTGCCGAGCAGGTTCTGGCGGAACCGGCCCTGCTTACCCTTGAGCAGATCGGAGAGCGACTTCAGCGGACGGTTGCCCGGCCCGGTGACCGGCCGGCCGCGGCGGCCGTTGTCGAACAGCGCGTCGACGGACTCCTGCAACATCCGCTTCTCGTTGTTGACGATGATCTCGGGCGCACCGAGGTCGATCAGCCTCTTGAGGCGGTTGTTGCGGTTGATCACGCGGCGGTACAGGTCATTCAGGTCGGACGTGGCGAACCGGCCACCGTCGAGCTGCACCATCGGGCGCAGTTCCGGCGGGATGACCGGCACCGCGTCGAGCACCATGCCCATCGGCGAGTTGCCCGACTGCTGGAAGGCCGCGACCACCTTCAGCCGCTTGAGCGCACGAAGCTTCTTCTGCCCCTTGCCGTTTCGGATGACGTCGCGCAGGATCTCGGCCTCGGCGTCGATGTCGAAGTTCTCGATGAGCTTCTGGATCGACTCCGCGCCCATGGCGCCGGTGAAGTATTCGCCGTAGCGGTCGACGAGCTCGCGGTAGAGGTTCTCGTCGACGATCAGCTGCTTGGGGGCCAGCTTGGTGAAGGTGCTCCAGATGTCCTCCAGCCGGTCCAGCTCACGCTGGGCCCGGTCACGGAGCTGGCGCATCTCCCGCTCGCCGCCGTCGCGCACCTTGCGGCGGGCGTCGGCCTTGGCGCCCTCGGCCTCCAGTTCGGCCAGGTCGGCCTCGAGCTTCTGCGCGCGGGCCTCCAGGTCGGCGTCGCGCTGGTCCTCAACGGCCTTGCGCTCCACCATCATTTCGGCCTCGAGCGTGGACAGCTCGTTGTGCCGCATCTCGTCGTCGACCGACGTGATCACGTACGCCGCGAAGTAGATGATCTTCTCGAGATCCTTCGGGGCCAGGTCGAGCAGGTAACCGAGCCGGCTCGGCACACCCTTGAAGTACCAGATGTGCGTGACGGGCGCGGCCAGCTCGATGTGGCCCATCCGCTCGCGGCGGACCTTGGCACGGGTCACCTCGACGCCGCAGCGCTCGCAGATGATGCCCTTGAAGCGGACGCGCTTGTACTTGCCGCAGTAACACTCCCAGTCGCGAGTCGGTCCGAAGATCTTCTCGCAGAACAGGCCGTCCTTCTCCGGCTTCAGCGTGCGGTAGTTGATCGTCTCCGGCTTTTTGACCTCGCCGTAAGACCATTGCCTGATGTCCTCCGCGGTGGCCAGGCCGATACGGAGTTCATCGAAGAAGTTGACGTCGAGCACGTAACTCCCTTTCCCCTTGCGGGTTTAGTAACTAAAAGTGATTAAGCCAGGTCCTCAACGGACGCGGATTCGTTGCGGGACAGGTTGATTCCCAAGTTGGCCGCAGCCCGCTCGAGGTCCTCGTCCTCGCCTTCGCGCAATTCGATCGCCGCGCCGTCCGACGAGAGCACCTCGACGTTCAGACACAGCGACTGCAGCTCCTTGAGCAGCACCTTGAACGACTCCGGGATGCCCGGCTCGGGGATATTCTCGCCCTTGACGATCGCCTCGTACACCTTGACCCGGCCGACCGTGTCGTCGGACTTGATGGTCAACAGCTCCTGCAGCGTGTACGCGGCGCCGTAGGCCTGCATGGCCCAGCACTCCATCTCACCGAACCGCTGGCCACCGAACTGCGCCTTACCACCCAGCGGCTGCTGGGTGATCATCGAGTACGGACCGGTGGAGCGGGCGTGGATCTTGTCGTCCACCAGGTGGTGCAGCTTCATGATGTACATGAAGCCGACCGTCACCGGGTACGGGAACGGCTCACCGCTGCGGCCGTCGAACAGCACCGCCTTGCCGTCGCCGTTCACCATCACCTCGTTGTCCCGGTTGGGCAGCGTGCAGGACAGCAGGCCCTGCAGCTCCGCCTCCCGGGCGCCGTCGAACACCGGCGTCGAGACGATGGCGTTGGGCTCCGCGCTCTGCAGCTCCTTCGGCAGGTTGGCGGCCCAGTCGGGCGAACCCTCGATGTTCCAGCCGGACTTGGCCACCCACCCGAGGTGGGTCTCCAAGATCTGGCCGATGTTCATCCGTCGCGGCACACCGTGGGTGTTCAGGATGATGTCGACCGGCGTGCCGTCCGGCAGGAACGGCATGTCCTCGACGGGCAGGATCTTGCCGATCACGCCCTTGTTGCCGTGCCGGCCGGCGAGCTTGTCGCCGTCGGAGATCTTCCGCTTCTGGGCCACGTAGACGCGCACCAGCTCGTTGACGCCGGCGGGCAGCTCGTCGTCGTCCTCGCGGGAGAACACCCGGATGCCGATGACCTTGCCGGACTCGCCGTGCGGCACCTTCAGCGAGGTGTCGCGGACCTCGCGCGCCTTCTCACCGAAGATCGCCCGCAGCAGCCGCTCCTCCGGGGTCAGCTCCGTCTCCCCCTTCGGGGTGACCTTGCCGACCAGGATGTCGCCGTCGCGGACCTCGGCGCCGATGCGGACGATGCCGCGCTCGTCGAGGTCAGCCAGCACCTCGTCGGAGACGTTCGGGATGTCCCGGGTGATCTCCTCGGCGCCCAGCTTGGTGTCGCGGGCGTCGATCTCGTGCTCCTCGATGTGAATCGAGGTGAGCACGTCCTCTTCGACCAGGCGGTTGGAGAGGATGATCGCGTCCTCGTAGTTGTGACCCTCCCACGGCATGATCGCCACGAGCAGGTTCTTGCCCAGCGCCATCTCACCGTTCTCGGTGCACGGACCGTCGGCGATGACCTGGCCGGCCTCGACCCGGTCTCCGGCGTCCACGATCGGCGACTGGTTGGCGCACGTGCCGTGGTTGGAACGCTCGAACTTGCGCATCCGGTAGGTGTGCCGGGTGCCGTCGTCGGCCATCACGGTGATGTAGTCGGCGGAGACCTCCTCGATCACCCCGGCCTTGTCCGCGACGACGACGTCGCCGGCGTCGATCGCGGCGCGCAGCTCCATGCCGGTGCCCACCAGCGGCGCCTCGCTGCGCACCAGCGGAACCGCCTGGCGCTGCATGTTGGCGCCCATCAGGGCACGGTTGGCGTCGTCATGCTCGAGGAACGGAATCATGGCCGTGGCCACCGACACCATCTGGCGCGGCGAGACGTCCATGTAGTCGACCTCGGACGACGGCACGTACTCGACCTCGCCCGCCTTGCGGCGGACCAGGACGCGCGACTCTTCGAACCGGCCGCTGTCGTCGATCGGCGAGTTGGCCTGCGCCACGACGTGGCGGTCCTCCTCGTCGGCGGTCAGGTAGTGGATCTCGTCGGTGACCACACCGTCGACCACCTTGCGGTACGGCGTCTCGATGAAGCCGAACGGGTTGACCCGCGCGTACACCGACAGCGAGCCGATCAGACCGATGTTGGGACCCTCGGGAGTCTCGATCGGGCACATCCGGCCGTAGTGCGACGGGTGTACGTCACGGACCTCCAGCCCGGCCCGCTCACGGGACAGACCACCGGGGCCCAGCGCCGACAACCGGCGCTTGTGGGTGAGCCCCGACAGCGGGTTGTTCTGGTCCATGAACTGGGAGAGCTGGCTGGTGCCGAAGAACTCCTTGATCGCGGCGACCACGGGCCGGATGTTGATCAGCGTCTGCGGCGTGATCGCCTCGACGTCCTGCGTGGTCATCCGCTCGCGGACGACCCGCTCCATCCGGGACATGCCGACCCGGATCTGGTTCTGGATCAACTCGCCGACGGTACGCAGGCGGCGATTGCCGAAGTGGTCGATGTCGTCGGTCTCCACCGGCACCTCGATGCCGCCGGGGACGGTCATGACCGCGGGCTGGCCATCCGTACGGGCGTGGTGCAGGCGCACCAGGTACTCGATGGTGGCGACGACGTCTTCCTCGGTCAGGGTCGACGACGTGATCGGCTCACCGGCGTGCAGACCCAACTTCTTGTTGACCTTGTAGCGGCCGACGCGGGCCAGGTCGTAGCGCTTCTCCTTGAAGAACAGGTTCTCCAGCAGCGTCTGCGCGGACTCCTTGGTCGGCGGCTCGCCCGGGCGCAGCTTGCGGTAGATGTCCAGCAGCGCCTCGTCGGTGCCGGCGGTGTTGTCCTTCTCCAGCGTGCCCATCATGATCTCGGAGAAGCCGAACCGCTCGTGGATCTGCTCGTTGGTCCAGCCCAGCGCCTTGAGCAGCACGGTGACGGGCTGGCGGCGCTTGCGGTCGATGCGCACGCCGACGGTGTCGCGCTTGTCGACGTCGAACTCCAGCCACGCGCCCCGGCTGGGGATCACCTTGACGCTGTGCAGCAGCTTCTCGGTGGACTTGTCGATGCTCTCGTCGAAGTACACGCCGGGCGAGCGCACCAGCTGGCTGACGACCACGCGCTCGGTCCCGTTGATGATGAAGGTGCCCTTCTCGGTCATCATCGGGAAGTCACCCATGAACACCGTCTGGCTCTTGATCTCGCCGGTGTTGTTGTTGATGAACTCGGCCGTGACGAACAGCGGGGCCGCGTACGTCATGTCCTTGTCTTTGCACTCGTCGACCGGCGCCTTGACCTCGTCGAAACGGGGATCGGAGAACGACAGCGACATCGAGCCGGAGAAGTCCTCGATCGGCGAGAGCTCGTCGAGCACCTCCTCGAGACCACCGACCGGCTTGACGTCGCCGCGGGCGGCCGCGGCCTCGCGCCAACGGGGAGAGCCGATCAACCACTCGAAGGAGTCGATCTGCACGTCGAGCAGGCCGGGAACCTCGAGCGGTTCGCGTAGCTTGGCGAAGGAAACTCGGTTAGGCGCTCCGGGTACGGAGCCGTTTAAGGAACTTCCATTAGAGGAACTTTGTGGGCGATCCGTTTTGCTCTGGCGGGAATCAGCCAAGATGCATCCTTCCAGCACCTCGTGCGACTCACGAGAACCGGAACCACCGGTCTGTTCGCCGCGAATTGTGTCGGTTTGGCCGGCGAACGATCTGTCCGAATCTCACGCGCACAACTAAAGAACTAAGCCGCTAGAGGGGGCTCAGGCTTAGACCACATTGTCAAGTGGCGGGTGAGGTGGGCAGGAGGTAGCCAGCGCAACGTCCAACAATAGCGCAGGGCGGCGCATTCCTCAACTGTCCAGCACAAGCGATCCAGGGACATCGGCGCTGGCTGGCATCTCGACTTTCCACTGGATCCATGCTGCCCAACAGACTGGCCGGTTTACGCCCCGTCGTCAAGAGGGCGGGCCGGGAGAGTTACGCGAAGTTATCGCAACTCGAACCGGGCCGCTAGTCGCCGACTTCGTGCGCACGGTACTTGTGGGTGCCCTCCATGTCGTCGATGATCGCGGCCTGTGCCTTCTGCGGCAGGGTGTGCAGGATCTCGCGCACCCGCGCCTGGCGGCGGGCGACGGCCTTGCGCTCCGGCATTCCCGGCGAGGCGACGATCTGCGGGGGCACCCCCTCGATCTCCTCGACACCGCCGGCGTGCTGACCGGCCTCGAGGGCGGCCTGCTCTTCGGCCATCGTCGACTCGTCCTTTTCCTCGGACATGCCGATCGGCCCGATGCGGCGGCCGTTGAGGAACTGCCGCACCACCGGCTCGTCACTGGTCAGCAGCACCTCGCGCGGGCCGAACATGACCAGCTTGCGCCGGAAGAGCATGCCCATGTTGTCCGGAACGGTGCGGGCGATGTTGATGTTGTGCGTGACGATCAGGACGGTGGCGTCGATTTGGGCGTTGATGTCGAGGATCAGCTGGCTCAGGTAGGCGGTACGGACCGGGTCCAGACCCGAGTCCGGCTCGTCGCAAAGGATGATCTGCGGGTCCATCACCAGGGCGCGGGCCAGGCTGGCGCGCTTGCGCATACCGCCCGAGATCTCGCCGGGGAACTTCTTCTCGTCGCCGCCCAGACCCACCAGGGTCAGCTTCTCCATGACGATGTCACGGATCTCGCCTTCCTTCTTCTTGGTGTGCTCGCGCAACGGGAAGGCGGCGTTGTCGAACAGGTTCATCGAACCGAACAGCGCGCCGTCCTGGAACATGACGCCGAACAGCGTGCGGATCTCGTAGAGCTCCTTGGCCGAGCACTGCAGGATGTCGGTGCCGTCGATGACGACCGAGCCGCGCTCCGGCCGCAGCAGACCGATCAGGGACTTCAGAAACACCGATTTGCCGGTACCCGACGGCCCCAGCAGCACGCTGACCTCCCCGGCCGGGATCTCCAGCGTCACGTCTTCCCAAATCCTCGACGACCCGAAGGACTTCGTGAGGCCGTTCACCTCAATAGCGACACCCATGGGAGATCCTTCCGTCGACGCACATGCCCGCCACCTGCCCTTTTATGTGGCATGAGTCACTGTAGCGCACGCTTGCTGCACGGCATCAGGGTTGCGCGGCACAGCCGACAAAAATTGGCTGACCTGAGATCCCGCCGCGCTCGGCGGCGGTCGTCTTATTCAACTCACGTTAGCCAGTGGGCGCCCAATTGCCGTGGAAGCCCATCGGCACCCGCTGGGGCAGGTGCACGGTGGCCACCGGCTCGAGCGTCGCGGCGTCCAGCAAGACCAACTGGCCTTCGTCGCGCTCGCGGTGATAGCCGTAGCCCAGCAAAATGCCGTCGTCCTCGGCTCGGTCCGTCGCGGAGCCCCCGGGGTTGGGCACAAAGGACATCTCGCCGAGCAAAAGGTCCGGGTCGAGCGGCGCGACCACGCTGCCCCCGGTGGCGTAGTCGTGCTTGTACAGCGCGGACGCGGCGCCCTGGAAGGACGCACCGACGGTGTAGCCGAAGCGGTGTTCCCGGCCCAGCAGTGTCTCGTTGATCCGCGGGAATTCCTGCGGCCGGTCGTCGCGGCATTCGGTGCTCACCGCGCCGGTCGCGAGGTTGATGGTCCAGCGCTCGAGGGTCGGCGGGGCTTCGCCGGGCCCGCGCCGGTCGTGGTCGAACATCCGCGCGTACCGCACCACGTCCAGCACCAAAACCTCGGTGCCGTCCCGCATCTCGGAGTAGGCGTTGAGTGGGTGGTAGACGTAGCAGGGTTCGATGTCGAACCAGCGGATGTCGGAGTTCATGCCCTCGCGCGGCATGACCCCGATGCGCGCCGGGTAGCCGGGGTCCCAGGCGTACGGCATCCGGTCGGAGTGCTTGGGGTTTCGGTTCATCATCGCGTTGAGCGGGCTCGGCACCCGCACGCGCCCGATCAGCGACTGCATCACCAGCCGGGCCGGCAGGCCCAGCCAGCGGGGCATGGTCACCGGCAGCACCTGCATCGGGTCGAACGTCACCGGCAGGTCGTAGACGACGACGTAGGAGTCGGTCAGCGAGAAGTCGTGCATCATCGGCGACCCCGACACCTCGATGTCCACCGTGCGGCGCGCGCGACCCCGGGTGTCGATCACCGAGTACTGCACGGTCCGGCCGCGGGCGAACGAGTAAGAGATGGCGTGCAATTCGCCGGTGCGCGGGTCGCGGTGCGGGTGGGCGGTGTAGCCGCCGGCCAGGGTGCCGTCGAAGTCGCATGTCCCGATGGTGTCCAGCTCGTCGGTCAGCTCGTAGTTGGCCACCCCGCCCTCGACCAGCGCCAGGGTGCGGCCGGCGTGGGCCAGGACGTTGGTGTTGGCGCCCAGCGAGAGCATGCCCGCCCGCGGGTTGAGCCGGCCCGGCGTCGGCTCGCCCAGGGCGCCGCACACCGACAGGCTGCGCACCCACCGGTTGCGGTACCACTGGGCTTTCCCGTCGCGCAGCGCGACGCCGTGCACCATCCCGTCGCCGCTGAACCAGTGATAGGTGGCGGGGTCGACCTCCTCGGCCGGGTTGGGACCGTTGCGCAGATAGCGTCCGTCGAGGTGCTCGGGGATGCGGCCGGTGACCGGCAGGTCGGTCGCGGTCACTTCGGCGCGCACCGGCGCCAGCAGGCCCTCCAGATAGGGATTCCGGGTCTCGGAGATTTGCGCGGACGTCATCGCTGAACTCCTATAACATTGATATGACGTTGTTATAGGCAACGTACGCCGTGGATGGGAAGATGGCAACGATGACTTCAGAAGCGACTGCGGGCACCGCGCCCGCCGGGCAACGCAGTGTCCGCGACGAGATGCTGTCCGCGGCGGTCGGCCTGCTGAACGAGCATGGGCCCGACGCGCTGCAGACCCGCAAGGTCGCGGCCGCGGCGGGAACGTCGACGATGGCGGTGTACACGCACTTCGGCGGGATGCAGGGCCTGATCGCCGAGGTGGCCGCCGAGGGACTGCGCCAGTTCGACGCCGCGCTAACCGTGCCGCAGACCGCCGACCCGGTCGCCGACCTGTTCGCGACCGGCGCGGCCTACCGGCGCTTCGCCATCAAGCATCAGCACATGTACCGGCTGATGTTCGGCAGCACCAGCGCGCACGGCATCAACGCGCCGGCGGGCAACGTCCTGGCCCTCACGGTCGCCGAGATCGAGGAGCACATTCCCAGCTTCGCGCATGTGGTGCGGGGGGTGCATCGGTGCATGCTGGCGGGCCGGATCAGCGCCGGCGCGCCGGACGACGACGCGGCGGTGCTGTCGACGGCCGCCCAGTTCTGGGCGTTGATCCATGGATTCGTGATGCTTGAGCTGGCCGGCTACTACGGTCACGACGGCGACGCGGTGCTGCCGTTGCTCGCGTCGATGAATTCGAATCTCCTTGTCGCTCTGGGTGATTCACCAGAACGAGTGGCGCAATCGCTGGGCTGAGCACACGAAAACCCCCGGGAGCGCCGCGAGGCGGTCCCGGGGGTTTTGCGAGTGGAGCTACTTGACGGTGACCGTGGCGCCGGCGGCCTCGAGCTTGGTCTTGGCCTCCTCTGCGGCCTCCTTGGCGACCTTCTCCAGCAGCGGCTTGGGCGCGCCGTCGACCAGGTCCTTGGCCTCCTTGAGGCCCAGGCCGGAGACGATCTCGCGGACCACCTTGATGACGCCGATCTTCTTGTCGCCGGCGGCCTCGAGGATGACGTCGAACTCGGACTGCTCCTCGGCGGCCTCGGCGGGGGCGCCACCGGCGGCCGGGCCGGCCGCGGCGACGGCGACCGGAGCGGCCGCGGTGACCTCGAAGGTCTCCTCGAACTTCTTGACGAAGTCGGAGAGCTCCAACAGGGTCATTTCCTTGAAGGCGTCGAGCAGGTCGTCGGTAGACATTTTCGCCATGGTGTGTGGGTCCTTCCTAATTTCCGGTTGGGGTTATTCGGCTTCGGCCGGGGTTTCCGGAGCCTCAGTGGGTGCTTCCGAAGCTGGTTCTGGGGCGGCCGCCGCAGGCGCGGCGGGCGCCTCGTTGGCCTTCTTTTCCTGCAGGGCGGCCGCGAGGCGAGCGACCTGCGAGGCGGGCGCGTTGAACAGGCCGGCGGCCTTGGCGAGGTTGCCCTTCATCGCGCCGGCCAGCTTGGCCAGCAGCACCTCGCGCGACTCCAGGTCGGCGATGCGCTCGACCTCGGCGACGGTCAGCGCGCGGCCGTCCATGTAGCCGCCCTTGATGACCAGCGCCTTGTTGTCCTTGGCGAAGGTTTTGATGGCCTTGGCCGCGTCCACCGGTTCCCCGGTGACGAACGCGATCGCGGTGGGTCCGGCGAACAGTTCGTCGAGACCCTCGACGCCGGCTTCCGACGCCGCCCGCTTGATCAGCGTGTTCTTGGCCACCGAGTAGGTGGCCGATCCGCTCAGCGAGCGGCGCAGGTCGGCCAGGTTGGCCACGGTCAAACCGCGGTACTCGGTGATCAGGGTCGCGGTCGCCTCCCTGAACTGCTCGGCGATGTCTGCAACGGCGGTGGCTTTGTCAGCCCTGGCCATGCGTACCTCCTGATGTGAAAGCGATGCGACGTGTCGTCTGTGATCACCGGAGAGACGCCTGAGAATCAAGTACGCCCCGGCGCAGGAAGCGGCCGGGGCGTGAAAGACGCCGGCGCATGCCGGCCTTGTTGCCTCGTCCTCCTGCGTGGGCCGCCGGGATGCTCCCGGACCTTCAACCGATTTCTCGGTGACCGACGGTCTTCGGTGGATCGGCCACCAGGATAGCCTGACCCGCCCTCGTCAGCCAAAACGGCGGCCTCCAGGCGGCCGGGACGGTCAGCCGAGGGCCGCCAGCCGGGCGGCGCCGACCAGTCCGGCCGCGCCGCCGAGTTCGGCGGGCACCACCTGCAGACCGGCCAGGAAGTCCAGCCTGGCGTACTCGGCCAGCTTCGCCCGCAAGGGGTCGAAGAGCAGGCGGCCGGAGTTCGCGACGCCTCCTCCGACGACGACGAGGTCCAGGTCGCAGACCGCGCCGACCGAGGCGATCATCGCTGCGAGCGCGGTAGCTCCCCGGCGGAACGCCCGGTCGGCGACGGGCTCGCCGGCCGCCGCCGCCGCGGCCAGATCCCGGGCGCCCGCGGGGGGCGGCGCGACCCACCCGTTGGCCCGCGCCCACCGCACCATCGACGGTCCGGACGCGATGGTCTCGACGCAGCCGCGGCCCCCGCACACGCACGGCGGCCCGTCGTCCTCCACCACCACGTGCCCGACGTGGCCGGCGTTGCCGGTGCGCCCGGTGTAGGGGACGCCGCCGAGCACCAGTCCGCCGCCCACACCGGTGGACACCACCATGCCCAGCAGGAAGTCGGCGCCACGGCCCGCGCCGCGCCAGTGCTCACCCAGCGCCATGCACAAGCCGTCGCCGCCGAGCCGTACCGGCACCCCCGGCACGGCGGCGGCCACCCTGTCCCGCAGCGGAAAGCCGTGCCAGCCTTTGATGTTGATGGGGCTGACGGTTCCGCGTTGCAGGTCGATGGGGCCGGCTGAACCGATGCCCACGGCGGCGACCGCACCGCCGGCCACGAGCAGCGCGTCGGCGATGGCCGCGTCGACGGCGGCCCAGACCTCGTCCGCCCCGCCGCCGCTCGGCGTGGGCCGGATGACGGTATGCACCAGCGTGCCATCGGGATCGGCGAGGCCGGCGGCAATCTTGGTGCCGCCGATGTCCAGGCAGAGGGTGAGCGTCGTCATCAGTGCCGGTGGACGTTGTCGGGTTGGCGGGGGTCGCCGGGATGTTCGTAGCCGGGGGCGAGCCGCACCAGCTCGGCACGCCGCGCGTCGAGCCAGACCCGGAAGGCGCGCCGCCGCGCGGCGCCCCGCAGGTGGTCGGCGATCGCCGGCCGCACATCGTCGAGCGGCGGGCCGACCGGTGACGGGACCCGCCAGCCGTGCCGGTCGCGGCGCGGTTCGGCGAACCGCAGCGGGTTGCGAGCGTGGTAGGCGGCCACCTCCTCGCCGGTGACGCGCACCGATGCGGTGACGTTGGCGAACAGCGCCCGCGCACGCGGGTCGGCCAGCGCGGCCGCGGCGACGCTGCCCAGCTCCAGCCGGGCCGTCGCGTCGGGCAGCAGCTCGGCCTCGCTCGGCGCACCCGCCCCGCTCAGGCCGCGCGCGTCGGCCTCGGCGGCGGCGACCCGCCCGGTCACGATCAACTGGGTCAGCCAGCGCCGCAGTTGACGCCCCTCGGCGGTGCCGCCGGCCGGCAGGGCGGCCCCCGCCCGCCCGCCGCGCAACCGCGCTTCGGCAGCGTCGACCTCGTCGATAAGGACCGGAATACCGGCGACGGTCGCGACCACGCTCATGTCACCGTCACCTTGACCGCCGGGGTGTAGACCAGCCGGCCGGCGCAGCCTATCCGGACCAGGGCCCACCATTGGCCGGGATCCAGCCCGGCCGGCGGCCTCACGTCGAAGCGCACGTCGACGGTGCCGTGGGCGGGCAGCACCGCACCCGCCGCGGCGGGACCCAGCCATTCCCATGTGCCCCACGGGCTGATCAGGTACGCCTCGAGGGCCAGGTCCGCCCCGGCGTGGGTGCCGACTCTGACGGTCAGCGCCGCCCTGTCGCCGGCGGCCAACTCGACGTCCGCCGGCCCGTCGATCAGATACACCGGCTGCGCCTCGGCGCACGGGCCGACCTCGATCAGGCAGACATCCTCGACCGCCTGCCGCCACGCGGGCGGGACGTCTTCCCCGCCGATGCGGAGCTGTGCGCGGACCGGGTACAGCCCCGGCTCGGCGCCGGCGGGCACCGACACCGCCACGTCGGTCTCGCGGTATTCGCCGCTGCGCAGCGTCAGGGGAAGCTCGTCGGGCTTGGCCGACCAGCCCCGCGGGCACACCATGGTGACTGTCCCGGCCAGGGTGGCGTCGCTGCAGTCGCTGGCCGCCGTGAGGCGCAGCATGACCTCGCCGCCGGGATCGGCGGCCACCCGCGCGGGATGCAGATGAGCGACGGCCGGCAGACCGCCGAGCGGGGCGGGCCCCCGGTTGTGCAGCCAATAGCGCGCGTACAACGGCTGGGCGGCTTCGGTGTCCGGGGCCAGCGCGGGCGCCCCCGTCGGTGCGGGGGGCGCGTGGAACCGAGCCAGCACGGTGGCCACCTGATAGCCGTGCAACTCGAGCGGGCGGCCGCCGGCGCGCGGCGTTTCGAGGAGGTCGGCGTCGCGGAAGTCGCCGACCTCGCCGATGTCGGAGCCGATCACGACGCTCGCGGGCGCCCCTGTCGTCTCCACCAATCGCAGCGCGACCGCGCTCGGGTCGACCGGCCGGGCGCTGCCCGCCGTGAGCGGGTTGCCGGCCGCCTTGAGCGCGGCCAGCTGCACCCGGCCGGCGGGCTCGACGCTCAGCAGGGATCCCGCCGCGGGCAACGCGCCTCCCGACCGGCCGGGCGCGCACGCCAGCAGCGGGTGGGAGAACTGCGCGCTGCGGGCGGGGATCTCGGCGCGACGCCAGTCGCCCGCCCCGCAGACCAGGGCGTAGTCGAAAACGTGTGTCCAGTGCTGCAGTTGGAAGTTCGAGCCGTCCGGGGCGGTGCGGCGCGGCTCGTCGATCCAGATGCCCGACGGCCAACCGGTGCAGGACCGCATCAACGCGGTGTGCAGGGTGCCCTCGGCGTCGACGGCGAAGCTGGGCACGCCCCGGTTGAGCAGGGCGACGGTGCGGTCCTCGAATTCGCCGGTTCCCGCCGGCGCCTTTTGGCTTACCACGATTTCCGCGTCGTCGAGGTCGTCGGCGACCGACGCGATCTCGGCCGCCAGGCTTTCCGCGTCGCGGCCCGCGAGTACCAGGACCGGCAGCGCGACCGGCGCACGCAGGTCCGCGCTCGGCACCCACACCGCGGCCAACGGCGTCGCGGCGGGCACCCAGACCCTGGCCCGGCCCGTCGTCGCCAGCTGGCGCTCGAGCTCTTCCGCGTACACCGGGTCGGCCTGCGCCAGCACCGCCTTGGTGAACGCGTTGCGGGCCGGTCCGCCCAGCGCGACGCGCACGTCGGGCAGGTTCGAATCGACGTCGAGGTGGCCGTAGCGCGGCTTGCCCGCGCCGCTGCAGGTCGCCGTCACCCCGGCGCGGGCCAGCGCAACGATCAGCTCGCGCGCGAGCGGACCCGACACCGCCTCGTCCGGCGACACCACCTCGGCCACCGAGATCGCGCGCACGGCTCGGCCGTGCGGCGCGCCCACCCGGACCCGCGCCGCCGAGGACAGGCCGAACCAGCCGTAGGCCGGGTTGTCCAGCGTCCACGGGTGCCGCGCGGTGTCCACCGACTCGGTCCCGTCATGCAGCAACGCGAAGCCCCGCCCGACGACGGCGTCACCGACCTCGCTGACCGGCATGGCGCCCGGCACCGGGCACGGCCAGCGCAGCCGCACCAGGCGGTCGGCCCCGGTGAATTCGTCGATGGTGGTGCGGCAGTCCAGCCGCGACACCCCTCGCCACAGCGTGAGGGTCTGCGTGTAGCGCGCCACCGCTCCGATCCGCCCGGTGACGACGATCCGCTGCCCCAGCGGGCCGTGGTAGGCCCGCGCCCGCGCCGGTGACTCCGACGAGCACACCACCGGCCCCCTGGGCAGCAGGTGCCACGGCCCCTCGGCCTGCGTCGGGTGCGCCGCGTACTCCTCGTAGACCGCGAGCTCGTTGCCCACCCGGCCCTCGGCGATCAGCTCGCGGCCGTCCGCGACCAGGGAGACGACTCCCCCGCCGCGCGCCGGGTCGACCTCCAGGCGAAAGTGCTCGTTCGCGATCGCCGCGCCGGCCACGGGTTCCCAGCCGCTCGGGCCGTCATGGGGAACCAGCCGGTAGCCCCGCCACCCCATCGACGGCACTCCCCGCGCCAGCCAGGTCACCGACCGGCCGCCGTGCTCGACGTGTGCGGGCAACTCGGCACCGTCGGTGTCCAGCACCCGGACCCCGCCCGCGAGCGGCTGGTCGAGCCGCGCGGTGACGACGTCGGTCCGCTTCTGTGCCAGCGGATTCCACACGACCACGTCGGCGTCGACCGCGCGGGAAAGCAGCGCCAGCGACGCGTCGCGCGTCGCGCGGCCAAGCTCCCACGCGTCGCGCCAGCCGGTCAGCAGGTCAAGGTAGACCTGGTCGGATTCCGAGCCGGTGATGCCGTCGTGGTGCGCCCCGTACGCGAGCTGCACCCACGCCTTGGCGAGCGCCGCGTGCGGGTACTCGGCGCCCGACATCAGCCCGGCGAAGACGGCGAACCGCTCGGCCTCCAGCACGGCGTTCTCCGCGGCCCGGTTGGCCTGCTTGGTGTCGATGAAGGAGACGTCCTTGCCGGTGTAGATCGGGTTCATGTCCCGGGTCTGCGGCGACGGCACGCGGCCGCGCTCGGCCAGTTCGGCGCGTACGGCCGCGAAGAACTCCCGCGGCAGCGCGCACACGAAGCGCGGCCAGGTGTAGCGCGCGGCCCAGTCGCGGTGGATTGCGGTGACCCACTTGTTCGGCGGGGTGTAGTCGGTGCCGACGGGCAGCAGCACGTTTCGCGTCAGCGCGACCTTCTTGAGCTGTTCGAACAGCTCGAGCGTGGCGTTCTCGGCCTCGGCGAGCGACGTCGCCGAGTCCATCCACCAGCCCGCCGAATAATGCGCGGGCATGTAATGGGTGAGCAGGCCGCGGCCCGACGGCGAAATCCACTCGAATTCGCTGCTGAACTGCATCCGCTCGATGTCCCCGTCGCCGAGCGCGGGCCCCCACTGGTGGTGCGGGCCCCGGGCCCACGAGCTCGATGTCAGCCCGGCGTCGGCGGCCATCCCGGGGAATTGCGGGTCGTGGCCGAACACGTCCAGCTGCCACGCGGTCGCCGGGTCGGCGCCCAGCACCTCGCGCTGAAAGCCCATGCCGTGCACCAGGTTCCGAATGGTGGTCTCGGGGCTGGTGAGGTTGGTGTTGGGTTCGTTGTAGGTGCCGCCCATCACCTCGACGCGGCCCTGCGCGATGAACCGGCACAGGTCGGCGCGGTCCTCGGGGCGGGTGTCCCAATACGGCTTGAGGTAGTCGACCTCGGCCAGCACGAACTTGTACTCGGGCTCGCGGCGGGCCATTTCAAGGTGCGCGTGCACGAGTGCGAATCCGTTCGTCTGCCGGGCACGTCCCGGCGGGTCCTCGGTCCACTCGCTGGTGTAGGCGCCCTGGGTGTTCCACCAGACCGGGTCGTAGTGGAAGTGGCTGACCATGAACATGGTCCAGCCGGGCTCGGCCACGACGAACTCGAACGGCTCGACGGCACCCGCGGCCAGCGCCCGCGCCGCGCGCCGCTGTCCGACGACCGGGCGGTCCACCCTGACCGGGACCTCGACGACCTGCTCGCCGACTCCGGCCACCGCCTCCCCGCTCAACCCGTCCCCCTCGACGCGGACCGGCGTCGGGGCGGGCGCCGCGGCAACGGTGATGCGGGCCAGCTGCAACGGCGCGTTCGGCGGCCCGACGAACAGCTCGGCCGAGTGGGCCGAAACCAGCTGCATCCCCGCACCTTACGGCGGAGGAGACCTAATATCCGGTAATGCCCGCTCTTGCCCGGCCCGTAGCCGACGAACGCAGCGCCCTGTGCGAATACCTGGCCTACCACCAAAGCGCGTATTTCGCGGTGTCCTACGGCCTGACCGACGAACAGGCGCGGTCCACCCCCTCGGTCAGCGCGCTGTCGATCGGCGGGCTGATCAAGCACGCCACCGGGATGCAGCGCAGCTGGATGGCGCGCGTCGCCGCGGCGCCGGACGCGCCGCCGAAAGACACTCGCCCGTTCGAGCAGATCACCAAGGACTTCGCGGATCAGCACGTAATGCGGCCCGACGAGACGCTGGCCGGCCTGCTGCGGGCATTCGAGGAACAGAACGCGGCATCGCTGCGACTGGCGGAGACCGCGGACCTCGACGCGGCGGTGCCGGTTCCGCAGGACATCCCGTGGTTTCCCAAGGACCAGAAGGCCTGGTCGGTGCGCTGGGTGATCCTGCACGTGATCAACGAGTTGGCCCGGCACGCCGGGCACGCGGACATCATCCGCGAAACCATCGACGGCGCCACCATGTACGAGTTGATCGCGGGCCTCGAGGGCTGGGCGGTCCAGGGCTGGGTACAACCCTGGAGCCCGAGCTAGAAATTGGGACTGGCTGCGCCGATTTGGCAGACTGCTTTAGATGAGCTCTACCAAACATCGAGACGTGGCCAGGCTGGACCGGGTGCCGCTGCCGGTGGAAGCGGCCCGGGTCGCCGTCACCGGTTGGCAGGTCACCCGCACCGCCGCGCGCGTCATCACCAAGCTGCCCGGCAAAGGCCCGTGGCAGCAGAAGGTGATCAAGCAGCTCCCGCAGACCTTCGCCGACCTCGGCCCGACGTACGTGAAATTCGGTCAGATCATCGCGTCCAGCCCCGGGGCGTTCGGCGAATCGCTGTCCCGCGAGTTCCGCGGCCTGCTCGACCGGGTGCCGCCCGCCGACACCGAAGAGGTGCACAAGCTCTTCGTCGAGGAACTCGGGGGCGACCCCGCCGAGCTGTTCGCCAAGTGGGAGGAGACGCCGTTCGCGTCGGCGTCGATCGCCCAGGTGCACTACGCGACCCTGCACACCGGCGAAGACGTGGTCGTCAAGATCCAGCGCCCGGGCATCCGGCGCCGGGTGGCCGCCGACCTGCAGATCCTCAAACGCTTCGCCCAGGCCGTCGAACTGGCCAAGCTGGGCCGCCGGCTCTCGGCGCAGGACGTGGTCGCCGACTTCTCCGACAACCTGGCCGAGGAGCTGAACTTCCGGCTCGAGGCGCAGTCGATGGACGCGTGGGTCTCGCACCTGCACGGCTCGCCGCTGGGCAAGAACATCCGGGTGCCGCAGGTGCATTGGGACTTCACCTCCGAGCGGGTGCTGACGATGGAGCGCGTGCACGGCATCCGCATCGACGACGTCGCGGCCATCCGCAAGGCCGGGTTCGACGGGGTCGAACTGGTGAAGGCGCTGCTGTTCTCGCTTTTCGAGGGCGGCCTTCGGCACGGGTTGTTCCACGGCGACCTGCACGCCGGCAATCTCTACGTCGACGAACAGGGCCGCATCGTGTTCTTCGACTTCGGGATCATGGGCCGCATCGACCCGCGCACCCGCTGGCTGCTGCGCGAGCTGGTGTACGCGCTGCTGGTCAAGAAGGACCACGCCGCGGCGGGCAAGATCGTCGTGCTGATGGGCGCCGTCGGGACCATGAAGCCCGAGGCCCAGGCCGCCAAGGACCTGGAGAAATTCGCCACCCCGCTGACCATGCAGACGCTGGGCGACCTGTCCTACGCCGACATCGGGCGGCAGCTGTCGGCGCTGGCCGACGCCTACGACGTCAAGCTGCCGCGCGAGCTGGTGCTGATCGGCAAGCAGTTCCTCTACGTCGAGCGGTACATGAAATTGCTCGCCCCCAAATGGCAGATGATGTCCGACCCGCAGCTGACCGGCTACTTCGCCAACTTCATGGTCGAGGTCAGCCGCGAGCACCAGTCCGAAGAAGTCTGATGCAGATCCGCACCGGGAACGCCACTGTCTTTGATCCCAACGGCGACCTGAAGCTCTATTACGAGGACATGGGCGACATCGACGACCCGCCCGTGCTGCTGATCATGGGGCTGGGCGCCCAGCTGCTGCTGTGGCGAACCGACTTCTGCGAGCGGCTGGTCAGCCACGGGCTGCGCGTCATCCGGTACGACAACCGGGACGTCGGCCTGTCGAGCAAAACCCGGCACCGCAGCTCGGGGCAGCCGCTGGTGGCGCGACTGGCGCGCTCCTGGCTGGGCCTGCCGAGCGAAGCGGCATACAAGCTCGAGGACATGGCCGACGACGCCGCGGCCGTGCTGGATCATCTGGGCATCGAGCACGCACACATCGTGGGCGCGTCGATGGGCGGCATGATCGCCCAGATTTTCGCGGCGCGATTCCATGAGCGGACGAGAACCCTCGGGGTCATCTTCTCCAGCAATAACTCGGCCTTCCTGCCGCCGCCCGGTCCGCGCCAGTTGCTGGCGCTCATCAAGGGGCCGCCGCCGAGCTCGCCGCGCGAGGTGATCGTCGACAACGCCATCCGGGTCAGCAAGATCATCGGCAGCAGGCGCTTTTTGGCTTCCGAGGAGCAACTTCGGGCCGAGGCCATCGAAAGCTATGAACGCAGCTATTACCCGTGGGGCGTCGCAAGGCATTTCGACGCGGTGCTGGGCAGCGGCAGCCTGAGGCGCTACAACCGCCGGACCGCCGCCCCGACCGTGGTGATTCACGGCCGGGCGGACAAGCTGATGCGGCCATTCGGCGGTCGCGCGGTGGCCAGGTCCATCGACGGCGCCCGATTGGTGTTATTCGACGGGATGGGCCATGATCTGCCACAGCAGTTGTGGGATCAGGTGATCGGCGTGCTGGCAGGCAACTTCGCCAGAGCGAACTGAGCCGAAATCACTCGAGAGAAACGCTTCCCCTGCGATCCCGGTCCGTATCGCCGAGTTGTACGGTTGTCCAAGGAGGTGGGTCCACCAATGGCCAAGCTGAAGCCGTATTACGAAGAGTCGCAGGCAACCTACGACATCTCAGACGACTTCTTCGCGCTGTTCCTCGACCCCAACATGGTGTACACCTGCGCCTACTTCGACAACGACGACATGACGCTGGAAGAGGCGCAGCTCGCCAAGCTCGACCTGGGGCTGGACAAGCTGAAGCTCGAGCCGGGCATGACGGTGCTCGACGTCGGGTGCGGGTGGGGTGGGGCCGTGGTCCGCGCGGTTGAGAAATACGACGTGAACGTCATCGGCATCACGCTGAGCCGCAACCACTACGCGCGCACCAAAGAACGGTTGGCCGCCATTCCGACGACGCGGCGGGCCGAGGCCCGGCTGCAGGGTTGGGAAGAGTTCGACGAGCAGGTCGATCGGATCATCAGCTTTGAGGCCTTCGACGCGTTCAAGAAGGAACGCTGGCCCGCATTCTGGGACTGGGCCTACAAGACCCTCCCCGACGACAGCCGGATGATGATGCACAGCATTTTCACGTATCCGCAGTCGCAATGGAAAGAGCGCGGCATCCCGATCACCATGACCGATCTGCGTTTCTTCCACTTCCTCGGGAAGGAAATCTTTCCCGGCGGGCAGATGTGCGGCGAACCCGACATCGTCGACAATGCGCAAGCCAGCGGCTTCTCGGTCGAGCAGGTCCAATATCTGCGGCCGCATTACGCGCGGACGCTGGACACGTGGGCGGCCAATCTCGAGGCGAATCGCGAACGCGCCATCGCCGTCCAGTCCGAAGAGGTCTACAACCGCTTCATGCGCTATCTCACCGGCTGCGCGGAGCTCTTCCGCAAGGGCATCTCCAACGTGGCCCAGTACACGCTGACCAAGTAGCGCCCGTCGGCCGGCATCGGCCCTGAGAATGCGCCCGGTAAAAACTTCGGCGCACGCGCGCGCAAATGCGCGGTTTTCGATCCCGCGCGAGTAGCGTGCCCCCGGAGATGGCCGCCTCCTGGTGGCCGTCCTCTCGGGAGGACAGATGTCTGACAACCCGGCCAGCGCTGTTCGTACGCGCTCCAATTTCGACGACGTACGGGCGCACTACGACCTGTCGAACGAATTCTTCGCGCTCTTCCAGGACCCCACCCGCACCTACAGCTGCGCGTACTTCCCCCGCGAGAACATGACCCTGCAGGAGGCGCAGCTCGCCAAGCTCGACCTCACGCTGGACAAGCTCGGGCTCGAGCCGGGGATGACCCTGCTCGACGTGGGCTGCGGTTGGGGTTCGATGTTGAAACGCGCCGTCGAGCGCTACGACGTCAACGTCGTCGGGCTGACCCTGTCCAGGAATCAGCACGCCTATTGCCAGCAGGTGCTCGACGGGATCGACAGCGGCCGGTCGCGGCGGGCGCTGCTGTGCGACTGGGCCGAGTTCAGCGAACCGGTGGATCGCATAGTCATCGTGGAGGCCTTGGATCACTTCGGTTTTCACCGCTACGACGACTTCTTCAAATTCGCCTACACCGCCCTGCCCCGCAACGGTGTGATGCTGCTGCACTCGATCACGGGGTTACACGGAAGGCAGGCCATCGAGCGCGGCCTGCCCCTGACGATGGGAGTCGCGCGGTTCATCAAGTTCATCCTGACCGAGATATTTCCGGGCGGCCGGCTGCCGATGATCGAGACCATCGGGGAGCACTCGACGAAGATCGGCTTCCGGGTGACGAACGTCCAGTCGCTGCGGACCGACTTCGCCAGGACCCTCGACCTGTGGGCCGGCGCCCTGCAGGCGCGCCGCGCCGAGGCCATCGAAATCCAGTCCGAAGAGGTGTATGAGCGCTACCTGAAGTATTTGACCGGCTGCGCCGGGGCTTTCCGCACGGGGTACATCGACTGCAACCAATTCACGCTGGAAAAGTAGAGTTGGGTATCGTTGCACGTCACACCCCGAGGCAAAGCCGTGGGAAATCCGCAGTGAACTTCATCCAGGAGAACCAGACGAAAATGGCTGATCAACCGGCTAGCCCGACGAAGATCCGGACGGCGCCCGAGGACATTCAGGCGCACTACGACGTCTCCGACGACTTCTTCGCCCTGTTCCAGGACCCCACCCGGACCTATAGCTGCGCCTACTTCGAGCGTGACGACATGACGCTGGAAGAGGCCCAGTACGCCAAGATCGACCTGAACCTGGACCAGCTGGACCTCAAGCCGGGGATGACCCTGCTGGACATCGGCTGCGGCTGGGGCACCACCATGAAGCGCGCGGTCGAGCGGTTCGACGTCAACGTCATCGGCCTGACCCTGTCCAAGAACCAGCACGCCCGGTGTGAGGAGGTGCTGGCCTCCATCGACACCAACCGCTCGCGTGAGGTGCGGTTGCAGAACTGGGAGGACTTCAACGAGCCCGTCGACCGCATCGTGTCGATCGAGGCTTTCGAGCACTTCGGGCACGAGAACTACGACGACTTCTTCAAGCGGACTTTCGACATCATGCCCGAGGACGGCAGGATGACCGTGCAGAGCAGCGTCAGCTACCACCCGTACGACCTGGCCGCCCGCGGCAAGAAGCTGACCTTCGAGACGGCCCGGTTCATCAAGTTCATCATCACCGAGATCTTCCCGGGTGGCCGGCTGCCGTCCACCCAGATGATGGTCGACCATGGCGAGAAGGCGGGTTTCATTGTGCCTGCACCGCTTTCACTGCGGCCGCACTACATCAAAACGCTGCACATCTGGGGCGACACGCTGGAGTCCAACAAGCAGAAGGCCATCGAGGTCACGTCCGAAGAGGTCTACAACCGCTACATCAAGTACCTGCGCGGGTGCGAGCACTACTTCACCGACGAGGCGCTCGACGTCAGCCTGGTGACGTACCTGAAGCCGGGGGCGGCTGCGTAGTCCGGCTCTGGCTGTGTCGGATTAGGGCTGCGTCGTTCGTCGGATAGGTAGAGAGTGGAGCAGGAGGCTTCGCTCACTACCGGAGGTGACGAACATGCAATATTTCGCCCTGCTGATCGCCAAGGAGCGAGACCGCACGCCTGAAGAGTGGGCGGCCGGCATGGCCGCCTGGGAGAGCTTCCACGCCAAAGCCGGCCCGGCGATCAAAGCCGGTGACGCGCTCGCGCCCGCTGCCAGCGCGGCGGTCATCACCGGCGGGCCGGACGCGCCGGTCACCACCGACGGCCCGTTCGCCGAGTCCGCCGAAGTGGCCTGCGGCTACTACGTGTTCGAAGCGGAGAACCTGGACGAGGCGCTGGCGCTGGCGCGCGACGTCCCGGTCGCCCAGTTCGGAGCGGTGGAAGTCTGGCCGGTGGTCCACGCGATCGAACCGTCCCGCAAGCTCACGGGAAACGACTGGTTGGCGCTGCTGCTGGAACCCCCGGCATCGGCCCATACGCCGGGCACCCCGGAGTGGGAGGCCGTCGCGGCACGCCACGCCGAGCTCCATGCGGCCGCGG
>NZ_LZJF01000155.1 GCF_001666835.1 Mycobacterium sp. E3251
CCTCGAATTCGGAGCCGGAGGAGACCAGTGTGCGGTTCATGCGGTCACCGTACGACGGCCGGCGCCGCCCCGCGACGGGTTTTCCGTTCGGATTCAGACCCGTTGCGCGACAGGGACGTTCGGCGGTTACTAGTCGAGGTAGTCGCGCAACACCTGGGAACGGCTGGGGTGGCGCAGCTTTGACATCGTCTTGGACTCGATCTGACGGATGCGCTCGCGGGTGACGCCGTAGACCTGGCCGATCTCGTCGAGGGTGCGGGGCTGGCCGTCGGTGAGGCCGAAGCGCAGCCGTACTACGCCGGCTTCGCGCTCCGACAGCGTCTCCAGCACGGACTGCAACTGGTCTTGCAGCAGGGTGAACGACACCGCGTCGACGGCCACCACGGCCTCGCTGTCCTCGATGAAATCACCCAACTGGCTGTCGCCCTCGTCGCCGATGGTCTGGTCCAGCGAGATCGGCTCACGGGCGTATTGCTGGATCTCCAGCACCTTTTCGGGCGTGATGTCCATTTCCTTGGCCAGCTCTTCGGGCGTGGGCTCGCGGCCCAGGTCCTGCAACAGCTCGCGCTGGATGCGGCCCAGCTTGTTGATCACCTCGACCATGTGCACCGGGATGCGGATGGTGCGGGCCTGATCGGCCATGGCGCGGGTGATGGCCTGCCGGATCCACCACGTCGCGTAGGTGGAGAACTTGTAGCCCTTGGTGTAGTCGAACTTCTCGACCGCGCGGATCAGGCCCAGGTTGCCTTCCTGAATGAGGTCGAGGAATGCCATCCCGCGGCCGGTGTACCGCTTGGCCAGCGACACCACGAGGCGCAGGTTGGCTTCCAGCAGATGGTTTTTCGCGCGGTCGCCATCGCGGCAGATCCACATCATGTCGCGGCGCTGAGCGGCGGGCAGCTTGTCGCCGCGCTCGGCCATCTCGGCCATCAGCTGCGTGGCGTACAGGCCGGCTTCGATCCGCTTCGCCAGCTCGACCTCTTCCTCGGCGTTGAGCAGCGCCACCTTGCCGATCTGCTTGAGGTACGCGCGAACCGAGTCCGCGGATGCGGTGAGTTCGGCGTCCTTGCGTGCCTGGCGCAGCGCCTCGGACTCGTCTTCGTCCCAGACGAAATCGCCGGAGGCCTTGTCCTTTTCGGAGGGCTCGGCGATCTCTTCGTCGTCATCGGCGGGAGCCGCGGCGGCGGCGGCGGCCGGGGCGGCCGCCTCCTCCTCGCTGTCATCGGGTGGGTCGACGTCGGCGTCCTCGGCGTCGACGTCTGCCGGCGCGACGTCGTCGTCCTCCAGGTCGTCCAGGCTCAGGTCGGCGGCGTCGATCTCGAGGTCTTCGCCGGGCTCGGCGTCGAGCTCCGCGTCGTCGAGGTCCTCGACGGCCTCCAGCTCGACGTCGGAATCGGCCGGCGCGCCCTTGGCCGCTTTGGTCCCGCGGCCCGAAGGCGCCTTGGCGGCGCGGGTCTTCTTCGTGTCGGCAGCGGCTCCGTCCTCGGCCGCGCGTGCCGGCGCCTTGGCGGCGCGTTTCGCGGGCGCGGAGCCGTGAGCGGCCTTGGCCGCCGATCGCTTAGCGGGGGAGGACTTCGTGGCGGTCCGTTTCACCGGCGCTTCGGTTGCCGGGCTTGCCTTGGTCGCTGCCACTTACACCCCTTCGTTTGGACTCACCTTCGGTGGGTATTGGGCATGGTTAACCGAAAGTGTCTGCTATGTCGATGTCGGCGTTGGATCAGCGTGGGTCTTTGCACGCTATCGTTCGGGCGGTCGCCGATGACCATTGTAACGACAGTGAGCGGTCCAACGGCTCTGCCGGGCGAAAATCAGTGCGTCACGTCGGAGGTGGAGGCCATGGCCGCGCCGACGATCCCGGCGGTGTTGAGCAGCGCCGCGGCCACCACCGGGGTGCGATTTTCCAGCAGCGGTAGCCACTTGTCGGCCTTGCGGCTGATGCCGCCACCGGCGATGAACAGGTCCGGCCACACCGCGTTCTCGATGGCCACCAGCACCCGGGTGACCTGCTTGGTCCACTTTTCGTAGCTCCACCCGTTCTTCTCTTTGACCGACGACGCCGCGCGCTGCTCGGCTTCTTTGCCGCCGACCTCGAGATGCCCGAACTCGGTGTTGGGTATCAGGACGCCGTTGTGGATCACCGCGGAGCCGATTCCGGTCCCGAACGTCAGCAACACGACCAGACCGGACTGATTTCTGCCCGCGCCGTAATGCTCCTCGGCCAGCCCCGCGGCATCGGCGTCGTTGAGCACCGTGACGTCCTGGCCGTCCAACTCCGCGCTGATGATGTCGCGCGCGTTGCTGCCGATCCACGATTTGTCGACGTTGGCAGCCGTCTGGACGACACCATGGGTGACCACCCCGGGATAGGTCACCCCGAGCGGGCCGGTCCAGCCGAACGCGTTGACCACCTCGGCGATGGTCTTGGCAACCGCCGGCGGCGTTGCCGGCTGCGGGGTCAACAGCTTGATCCGCTCGCCGATGAGCTGCCCGGTGTCCATGTCGACGATGCCGCCCTTGATGCCGCTGCCGCCGACGTCGATGCCGAATCCCCGACGCTGTGGGGTGCCGACGGCGGTGCCGGTGCCTGGCGTATCCGTGGTCGAGTCGGTGCTGGTCATCGAAGCTCCTGGACGTGGCTGAGGCTGTCCGCCCACCTTAGCCCGGTGGCGGTGCGCCGACGGGGCATCTGCGGGGCCGTGCCGCCTGTGATGCGATAGACCGGTGACCCGAGGAGATGACGAGCCCGCCCGGTTGCGCACGGTGGCCGAATCACTGGCCACGGAGGCCGCCGCGTTCGTGCGGCAGCGCCGCGCCGAGGTATTCGGCGCGTCCGCGGCGGGCTCGAAACATTCTGGCAGCGGCGCGGTCCGGTCGAAGAGCACCCCCACCGATCCGGTGACCGTCGTCGACACGGAGACCGAACGCCTGTTGCGGGACCGGCTGGCCGAATTACGGCCCGGCGACCCGATTCTCGGCGAGGAGGGCGGCGGCCCGGCCGACCCGGCCGGTGCCCCCGCGGGCGCGGTCACTTGGGTGCTCGATCCCATCGACGGCACGGTGAACTTCGTCTACGGCATCCCGGCGTACGCGGTGTCGGTCGGCGTGCAAGTCGAGGGCATGTCGGTGGCGGGCGCGGTCGCCGACGTCGTCGCGGGCCGGGTGTACTCGGCCGCCATCGGTCTGGGCGCGCATGTCGTCGACGATCAGGGGGTGCGGCCGCTGCGGTGCGCCACGGTCGACGATTTGTCGATGGCGCTGCTGGGCACGGGCTTCGGGTACTCGCGGCAGCGGCGGGCGACGCAGGCGGCGCTGTTGGCGCGGCTGCTTCCCGTGGTCCGCGACGTCCGCCGGATCGGTTCGGCGGCACTGGATCTGTGCATGGTCGCGGCGGGCCGGCTCGACGCGTTCTACGAGCACGGCCTGCAGCCGTGGGATTGCGCCGCCGGTGCGCTGATCGCGGCCGAGGCGGGGGCGCGGGTTTCCTTGCCCGCGAACGACATTGAAGGCGCCGGGCTGGTGCTGGCCGCCGCGCCGGGAATCGCCGACGCGCTGCTGGCCGCCTTGGACGAAATCGACGGCCTGGACCCGATCCTCGATTGAGGCCGCGCTCAGCAGCTGCTGGCGTGAATCTTCGTGAGCAGCGCGGGGTCTGACGGCTCGGTGGCGCCGGGGCGCAGCGTGGCCAGCACGGCATCGATGTCGTCGTTGTGGGCCAGGGCGGTGAAGTCCGTACCCAACGCCAGGTCGACTGAGTCGTCGGCGCGACTGTCGTTGAACAACTCCATGCACGGCGCCACCAACCAGACCGCCGCCGCGGTGGCCTGCCCGGCCGTACCGAAGCGGATCTGGCCCTGGCAGGTCAGCCGCGTGCCGGCATACAGGGGATCGTTCGCGGCCGTCGGCTGGGCAAACCCGAGGTCCTTCAGGGCGCCTGAGACGTCACCGGCCTGCCCGCCCCGCCCGCTGGCGTTGAGCACGCGGACCTTGGTGTCGCTGAGTTTGGCGGGTGTGACGTCCATCATCGCGCTTCGCGACACCTGCTCACCGAGCTGCGCCGGCGCCCCCGATCCGGCCCCTTTCGGCGGCGGGTTGCACACCGCGACCTCGTGCACCTTCGCCGGCCGGGTCAGCGCGATCGTCCACACCACGGCCGTCACCACCACGAGGAAAACGACCACGACGATGGCGGGGCGGGGATTGCGTCGCCGGAAGGGCCGACCGTGCTTGTCGAAAGCGGTACCCTCGGTGATTTGTGCGACCACAGGTGCACTCTAGTCGCACCCTAAACGCACTGTTCAAAGGCGAACGCAAGGGCCAAGATGGGTGTGTGACGTAAATCACACATAACCGGACCGCTATCCGGGCACGAATCATTTGGTGGATGCGTTCGACGCTGGTACAAAGCGATGCCTGATAAACGAGGCATGAAGAGGCAACAGGGCAGGGGAAACAGATATGCCTACCGACTACGACGCTCCACGGCGCACCGAGACCGACGATGTCTCGGAAGATTCGCTGGAGGAGCTCAAAGCCCGACGCAACGAGGCGGCCTCGGCCGTGGTGGACGTCGACGAATCCGAAACCGCTGAGTCTTTCGAGCTGCCCGGCGCCGACCTGTCCGGGGAAGAGTTGTCGGTGCGCGTCATTCCGAAGCAGGCCGACGAGTTCACCTGCTCGAGCTGTTTTTTGGTGCAACACCGCAGCCGGCTGGCCAGCGAGAAGAACGGCCTGATGATCTGTACCGACTGCGCGGCCTGAGCGGGTTTCGGGATCAGCTGCGCAATGCCGACAGCACCCGCTCGGGGTGGCGGCAACTCACCAGCCAGTACGGCGTCGGGTCGTCCGGGTCGTCGAGGACGACCAGGATCATCGGCCCGATCCACGCCCGATGCAACACGTAAGCCGCTGGGTCGAGTTGGCGGCCCAGGGCCGCGGATTTGGCCGACGGGGCGACCGCGGCGGATCGGGCGATCACGGTGACCGGCAGGTGCGCCTCGCCGGCCCACAATTCGACCCCACCCGGCACGTTCGGGTCGGCGGTCACCCGGATCTCGACGCGGCCCAGCCACAACAGGCCTCCGGCCGCCACCGCGAAAAGCGTTGCGTACGGCAGCCAGGAAGGCCGGGGGGCGACGCCCATGTTGACTTCGAAGGCGATCAGCCCCGCCAGCCCCAAGGCGAGCGGCCACCACCACCATGGCACCCACAGTCGTTCGCGATATCGCACACTGTGCGGCGCGACGCGCGTACCGGACACGCAGTCAAGGGTAATCTGTGGCCCCGTGTCGACCAGTCTCGCCATCGTCCGTCTTGATCCCGAGCTTCCACTGCCCACGCGCGCTCACCAAGGCGACGCCGGCGTGGACCTCTACAGCGCGGAAGATCTCAAGCTGGAACCCGGGCGACGCGCCCTGGTTCGCACGGGCGTGGCCGTCGCGATCCCGTTCGGGATGGTCGGGTTGGTGCACCCGCGTTCGGGATTGGCGTCGCGCGTGGGGCTTTCGATCGTCAACAGTCCGGGAACCATCGACGCGGGTTATCGCGGCGAGATCAAGGTCGCGCTGATCAACCTAGATCCCGCCGAGCCCATCGTGGTGCACCGTGGCGACCGCATCGCCCAGCTGCTCGTGCAGCGGGTCGAGCTGGTCGAGCTGGTCGAGGTGTCGTCGTTCGACGAGGCCGGGCTGGCCGACACATCCCGTGGCGACGGTGGCCACGGTTCCTCCGGCGGACATGCGAGTTTGTGATGGCACTTAACAGAAGCAATGACGACCGCGACGAGCCGGTCGACGCGGCACCCGCCGCCGACCCGATCGACGAGGAGTTCGACGAAGAACTCGAGGGCCCGTTCGACATCGACGATTTCGAGGACCCGTCGGTCGCCGAGGTAGCGCGCCTGGACCTCGGCTCGGTGCTCATTCCGATGCCGGAGGCGGGCCAGCTGCAGGTCGAACTGACCGAGACCGGCGTTCCCAGCGCCGTGTGGGTCGTCACGCCCAACGGCCGCTTCACCATCGCGGCCTACGCGGCACCGAAGACGGGCGGCCTGTGGCGTGAAGTGGCCGGCGAACTCGCGGATTCGCTCCGCAAGGACTCGGCCAAAGTCAGCATCAAGGACGGCCCCTGGGGCCGCGAGGTGGTCGGCTCCGCCTCCGGTGCGGTGCGCTTCATCGGGGTCGACGGCTACCGCTGGATGATCCGCTGCGTGATCAACGGCCCCCACGAGACCATGGAAGCCCTCGAGCAGGAGGCGCGGGCGGCGTTGGCGGACACCGTGGTTCGCCGCGGTGACACACCGCTTCCGGTGCGCACGCCGTTGACTGTGCAGCTGCCCGAGCCGATGGCGCAGCAATTGCGGGAAGCCGCGGCCGCCCAGCAGGCCGAGGCGCAACAGGCCCAGCAACAAGACGACGCGCAGGAGGGGTCAAACCAGCCGGCGGCCCGCCGCAGCGTCGACGGCTCGGCCATGCAGCAGCTGCGCACCACCACCGGCGGCTGAACCGAAACCGCTAGCTCAGCTCGGCGAGAGCGGCCAGGCACGCCGCGCCCAGCGCGGCGGGGTCCGAGCCGATCTGGTCGAGCGTGACCGTCCGCAGCGCCGCCCGCGGCGCGGCCTCAACCCATTCCACGCCGACCTGCAGTGGGTGGATGGGATCGTCGACGGCGGACGCCACAGCCAGTGGCACGGCCAGCCGGGCCAGCTCGGCGTGGTTGGGCGCCACGTGGCCGGCGGCTTCGTCCATGGCGTCGGGCAGTTGTGGCCACTGGGCGCGCCACGAGCGCGCCAGCTCGTCGGCCAGCCACGGCGGGCTGGACGCCCGCATCTGGTTGGTCGTCGCCTCCAGTCCGTCGGCGCGGAGCTGCGCTGCCGTATGCCGCGCCGCAAGGGCCGCGGGCGCCGTTTCGGGTTCCCCGGCCCAGGCCGGCAGCGCGGCCAGGACGGCGACCGTCCGGGCCGGGTGCGCCAGTGCCCAGGCGACCGCGACCGCCGCGCCGATCGAGACGCCGCCGACGGCTATCGGGCCCGTGCGCGCGGCGGCGTCCAACGCGGACACGTAGCCGTCGATCAGCCGATCCGGGTTGGGCGGCGGGGTCACCAGAACGGCGCCGGCCTCGCGCAGTGGGCCCGAAAACGCCCGGCGAACGTAGTCGTCGTCGGACCCCGTGCCGGGCAGCAAGACGGTCGTCACACCCCGCAGATCGACAGCCATCCCCTGATATTGCCCCGGCGTTCATCTGCGCCCAACATCGGTGTTTGAGTCGGTTGGCGCGTGGGAACCAACAGGTCTACGGTGTCCGTTGGCATAAATGGAAGCGCCAAGGCTTATCGGCATTGTCAGGAGGGGCCATGGGGGCCCAAGGATATCTGCGCCGGCTCACCCGCCGCTTGACGGAGGCACCGGAGCAACGCGACTCGGAGGAGTTGTCCGACGAGGTCGCACTTACCGGCGCGCAACGAGTCATCGACTGCGAGCGCGGCCAAGAGGTCACGATGGTCGGCACGCTGCGAAGCGTGGAATGTAACGGCAAGGCCTGTGCGGGCGGTGTCCGCGCCGAGCTGTTCGACGGCACCGACACCGTCACTTTGGTCTGGTTGGGGCAGCGCCGGATACCCGGCATCGACTCGGGCCGCAAGCTGCGGGTACGCGGCCGGCTGGGCAAGCTGGAGAACGGAACCAAGGCCATCTACAACCCGCACTACGAAATTCAGCGGTGACCCAACCCGGCGATTTGGGGTCGAGTTCGGGACCCCACGAGTCGGGCGCTGCTGAGCGCGCGACCGTCAACCGCGTCACGGCCGAACGTCTACTGCGCCAGGCGGGCGGGGTCAGCGGCGTCATCTATTCTTCGCTGCCCGTTGTGATCTTCGTCATTGCGTCGAGCCTGTCGGGCTTGTTGGCGGCCATCGCCTCCGCGTTGAGCGCGGCCGCGCTGGTCCTGGTGTGGCGCCTGATCCGCCGCGATTCAGTACAGCCGGCCCTCTCGGGATTCTTCGGCGTGGCGATCTGCGCGCTCATCGCCTACATCGTGGGGGAGTCCAAGGGCTACTTCCTACTGGGCATTTGGATGTCGCTGGTGTGGGCGGTGGTCGTCGCGGTGTCGGTCGTCATGCGGCGGCCGCTGGTCGGCTACGTGTGGACCTGGGCCACCGGGCGGGGCCACGGCTGGCGCGATGTTCCGCGCGCCGTCCACGCGTTCGACCTCGCCTCGGTCTGCTGGGTGCTGGTGTTCGCCGCGCGGTTCGTGGTCCAGGGCCTGCTCTACAACGCCGACCAGACCGGCTGGCTGGCCGTCGCACGCATCGCTATGGGGTGGCCGCTGACCGTGGCGGCCGCGCTCGCGACGTACCTGGCGATCAAGTCCGCGCAGCGTTCCATGCTCGCGGTCGGCGACTAGCCGTCGAGCGGCGGGCCGTCCGGCAGCAGGAGCTTGCGCAGGTCCTCTTCGACCTCGGCGACCGCGACGAAGAGCAGTTCGTCGCCGCCCTCCAGCGGCTCGTCCGCCTCGGGCACGATCACCCGCGGACCGCGCAGGATCGTGACCAGCGAGGCGTCCCGGGGCAGTTGCAGGCGGCGCACCGGCTTGCCGCCCCAGGGCGTGTCGTCGGGCAGGGTGATCTCGACGAGGTTGGCCTGCCCGCGGCGGAATTCCATGAGCCGCACCAGATCACCGACCGCGACGGCCTCTTCGATGAGCGAGGCGAGCATGCGCGGCGTGGACACCGCCACGTCCACGCCCCAGGCGTCGGTGAACAGCCACTCGTTGCGGGGATCGTTGACCCGGGCCACGACCCGGGGCACCGCGAACTCGGTCTTGGCCAGCAGGCTGAGCACGACGTTGGCCTTGTCGTCGCCGGTCGCGGCGACCACCACGTCGAAGTCCTGCAGATGCACCGATTCCAGCAGGCTCAGCTCGCAGGCGTCGCCGAGCCGCCAGTGCGCGGCGGGGATGGCGTCGACGTCGACGTGATCGGGGTTGCGCTCGATGAGCGTCACGTCGTGGCCGTTGCCGATGAGTTCGCGACTGACGGAGCGGCCGACCGCGCCGGCCCCGGCGACAGCTACCTTCATGTTCGCCGCTCCTTAACCGAGGTCTTCACTGGGGGGCATGGCCGCGATGGCGATCGCCTCGGCGGCGCGCCCGGAGATCGCGGCGACGTAGACCTGATCGCCGGCCTGGATGACGGATTTCGGTTCCGGCAATACGCCTGCACCGAACCGGATCAGGAACGCCACGCGGGCGCCGGTGGCCTGCTCGAGATCGGTGACGCGCTGCCCGATCCACTCCTCGTGCAGGACGACCTCGGCGACAACCACCGTGCCGGTCGGGTCCCGCCATTTCGCGGTCTCGGTGTCGCGCAGCAGCGCGTTCAGCAGGCGATCGGTGGTCCAGGGCACGGTGGCGATGGTGGGGATGCCGAGGCGTTCGTAGACCTCGGCCCGCTTGGCGTCGTAGATCCGGGCGACAACCCGCTTGACGCCGAAGGTCTCCCGGGCCAGCCGCGCCGAGATGATGTTCGAGTTATCACCGGACGACACGGCGGCGAACGCGTCCGCCTCCTCGATGCCGGCCCGCAGCAATACGTCCCGGTCGAACCCCTGCCCCAACACCCGCTCCCCGGCGTACTCGGGGCTGAGCCGGTTGAACGCGGTGCTGTCGCGGTCGATGACCGCGACGTCGTGGCCGATCCGCGATAGCCCGTCGGCCACGGAGGAACCGACGCGGCCACAGCCCATCACCACTACTCGCACTTTCCGATCCTCTCGGCCGCGTCCTGCGCCCCGATCGGCAACCCACGTCGGCCAGCCGATTTCGGGTCGGCAAACATTCTCGCCTACGAAGCTACCGCCAAACCCTTGTGGGCTTACTCTTGGCTCTCGTGTCCAAACTTTCAACCGCAGCGCGTCGGTTGCTAATTGGCCGGCCGTTTCGCAGCGACCGGCTGAGTCACACCCTGCTGCCCAAGCGGATCGCCTTGCCGGTGTTCGCCTCCGACGCGTTGTCATCGGTGGCGTACGCGCCCGAAGAGGTCTTCCTGATGCTCTCGGTGGCCGGCCTGTCCGCGTACGCGTTGACGCCCTGGATCGGTCTCGCCGTGGCCGCGGTGATGTTGGTCGTGGTGGCCAGCTACCGGCAGAACGTGCACGCCTACCCGTCGGGCGGCGGCGACTTCGAGGTGGTCACCACCAACCTCGGTGACACCGCAGGCCTGGTGGTCGCGAGCGCCCTGATGGTGGATTACGTTCTGACTGTTGCCGTTTCGACGGCGTCGGCGATGTCTAACATCGGCTCCGCCATCCCGCTGGTGGCCCAGCACAAGGTGTGGTTCTGCGTGGCCGCGATCCTGCTGGTGATGGCGTTGAACCTGCGCGGCATCCGGGAGTCCGGGGTGGCGTTCGCCATTCCGACCTACGCGTTCATCATCGGCGTCTTCATCATGATCGGCTGGGGCCTGTTCCGGATCTTCGTGCTGGGCAACCCGCTGCGCGCGGAGTCGGCCGGCTTCCAGATGCACGCCGAGCACGGCCAGGTCGTCGGCTTCGCACTGGCATTCCTGGTGGCGCGGTCCTTCTCCTCGGGCTGCGCGGCGCTGACCGGTGTGGAGGCCATCAGCAATGGCGTCCCGGCTTTCGAGAAGCCCAAGTCGCGCAACGCGGCGACGACGTTGCTGATGCTGGGGGCGATCGCGGTGGCCCTGCTGATGGGCATCATCGTGCTGGCCCAGCAGATCCGCGTCCAGCTGGTCGAGGATCCCGCCACGCAACTGGCCGGCGCCCCGCCGGGCTACTACCAGAAAACCCTGGTCACCCAGCTGGCGGAAACGGTGTTCGGCAGCTTCCACATCGGCTTCCTGCTGATCGCCACGGTGACCGCGCTCATCCTGGTGCTGGCAGCCAACACCGCGTTCAACGGCTTCCCGGTGCTCGGCTCGGTGCTGGCGCAGCACAGTTACCTGCCGCGCCAGCTGCACACCCGCGGGGACCGGTTGGCGTTCTCCAACGGGATCCTGTTCCTGTCCGGTGCGGCGCTGCTGGCGATCATCGCGTTCCGCGCCGAGGTCACCGCCCTGATCCAGCTGTACATCGTGGGCGTGTTCATTTCGTTCACCCTGAGCCAGATCGGCATGGTGCGGCACTGGACTCGATTGCTGCGCACCGAGACCGATCCGCGGGCGCGGCGCAAGATGATGCGCTCCCGGGTCGTCAATACCGTCGGATTGCTCTCCACCGGCGCGGTTTTGTTGGTCGTCCTGGTGACGAAGTTCGTCGCCGGCGCGTGGATCGCGCTTTTCGCCATGGGCTTGCTGTTCGGGATGATGAAGATGATCCACCGCCACTACGGCACCGTCAGCCGGGAACTGGAGGAGCAGGCCGCCGCCCAGCACGATGTGGTGTTGCCCAGCCGCAATCACGCGCTGGTGCTGGTGTCCAAGCTGCATCTCCCGACGCTGCGCGCGCTGGCCTACGCCAGGGCGACGCGCCCCGATGCGCTCGAGGCGCTCACGGTCAGCGTGGACGACGGGGAAACCCGCGAGTTGGTGCACCAGTGGGAGGAAAGCGACATCAGCGTGCCGCTGAAGGTCATCGCCTCGCCGTATCGCGAAATCACCCGGCCCATACTGGATTACGTCAAGCGCGTCAGCAAGGAATCGCCGCGCACCGTCGTCACCGTGTTCATTCCCGAGTACGTGGTGGGCCATTGGTGGGAGCAGGTGTTGCACAACCAGAGCGCGCTGCGGCTCAAGGGCCGGCTGTTGTTCATGCCCAACGTGATGGTGACTTCTGTTCCGTGGCAACTGAATTCGTCGGAACGGCTGCAGACGCTGCAGCACCACGTGGCCCCGGGGGACACTCGTCGGGGAATCTTCGATTGACCCGCGAATCCCCCCGCGCACCCGCCGCGGTGGCGCCCCCGCACGAGGAGCTGACGTTGGTCACCGGCGCCCCGGCGAACGGCGGCAGCTGCGTGGCGCACCACGAGGGACGCGTGGTGTTCGTCCGCTACGCGTTGCCGGGTGAGCGGGTGCGGGTCCGGGTCACCGCCGACCGTGGATCTTATTGGCACGCCGAGGTTGTCGAGGTGCTCGAGCCTTCGGCCGACCGCGTCGAGTCGCTGTGCCCGATCGCCGGGGTGGATGGCGCCGGGTGCTGTGACTTGGCGTTCGCCGCCCCGGAGGCGGCCCGCGCGATCAAGGCGCAAGTGGTGGCCAATCAACTGGAGCGGCTGGGCGGACACCGCTGGGATGGCGGGGCGGAACCGCTCCCGGGCTCCGGGCCGACGGGTTGGCGCACTCGGGTCCGGCTCGACGTGGGCGCCGACCGCCGCGCCGGGTTTCACCGGTATCACAGCGACGAGCTGGTGACCGACCTGCGCTGCGCGCAATTGCCGGCCGGCATGCTCGACGGGATCGCCGAATCCGAGTGGCCGCCGGCCGCTCAGCTGCACGTCGTCGTGGACGACGACGGTGCCCGCCACGTGGTGCGCACGCTGCGGCAGGGCAAAAAGACCGCGACCAAGGTCGTCGAGGGCAGCTACGAGGCGGTGCAGCGGGTCGACGGCCGCAGCTGGCAGATCCCGGTGACGGCCTTCTGGCAGGCGCACCGCGGCGCGGCCATCGTGTACAGCCGCCTGGTCGCCGACTGGGCGCAGCCGGACACCGGCGCGACCGCATGGGATCTGTACGGCGGCGCCGGCGTTTTCGCCGCGGCGCTCGGGGCCGCGGTCGGGGAGTCCGGTCGGGTGCTGAGCGTCGATACCTCGCGCGCGGCCACCCGCGCCGCCCGGGCGGCGCTGGACGACCTGCCGCAGGTGCAGGTCGTCACCGACTCGGTGCGGCGGGTGCTCAACGCGCAGCGATCCAGCGCCTCAACAGCAGATGTGGCGGTGCTGGATCCGCCGCGTGCGGGGGCCGGGCGCGAAATCGTCGATCTGCTGGCCGCGGCCGGTGTCCCGCGTATAGTGCACATCGGTTGCGAGGCCGCGTCTTTCGCCCGTGACATCGGGCTCTACCTCGGCCGCGGCTACGCCGTCGAGAAGATCAAGGTGTTCGATGCGTTCCCGCTCACGCATCACACCGAATGCGTCGCGCTGCTGACCCGTTAGCGATTAGAGGAAGGGCGCCGCAGCCGATAGACTCCGTCACGGTGTGCCGGGAAGTCTGGTCGGCGATGTCCTTGTCGACCGACCGAGAGGCTTAGGTGCCTACCACCGAAGTGCGGGCCGCGCCCGTCGATGTGTCCAGCGGTAGGGGACCGCGGCCATCGTGACGGAAACTCTTCGCTACGCGCTGATCATTTTGTTCTGCAGCGCAGTCGGTTTGGTCGCGGTCCTGGCGAACCGCCTCACCGAACGGGTGAAGATCCCGGTGCCCCTGCTCGTGCTGGTCGGGGCCGCCGTGGCGGTGCACGCGGTGCCGGCGGTGCAGTCTCCGTCCGAGCCGACCGTCGAGCGGGTGATCACCATCGCGCTGGTGTTGGTGTTGTTCGACGGCGGCATGCACATCGGACCATCGCGGTTCCGCGCGGCGGTCGTCCCGATCCTGTCGTTGGGCGTGGTGGGAACCGCCCTCACCGCCGCTGGGGCGGCGCTGGTGGTGCACTACGCATTCGGGATCGGCTGGTTCCCCGCGGTACTCGTCGCCACGGCGGTGGCCCCTACCGATCCGGCCGTGGTCTTCTCCGTCCTGGGCAAACGCGAGATCAGGGGGCGCAGCAGCACCATCCTCGAGGGCGAGTCCGGCGCCAACGACCCGGTCGGCATCTCCCTGATGTCCAGCCTGATCGCCGCCGGTGGCCTCAGTGCGGCCGGATTCGCCGATGTGGGAACGCAATTCGCTCTCCAGATGGTGGTCGGACTGGCCGTCGGGGTGATCGGCGGCCGGGCCCTGCTCGTCTTCATGCGCCGGGTCGCCCTGCCGAGCGAGGGCCTCTACTCGCTGCGCACGCTGGCGTCGTGCCTGATGCTGTACGGCATCGCCACGCTCGCGCACGGCTCGGGTTTCCTGGCCGTATTCGTCGCCGGCATCGTGATCGGCGACGCCCGCGCGCCGTACAAGCCGGAGATCAAGCGGTTCCACGCCGCCCTGGCCGGTCTGGCCGAAATCGTCGCGTTCGCGTTCCTCGGGCTGACCGTCGACATCAACGTGCTCGCCCATCCGGAGGTGTGGATTCCCGGCGTCGCCCTCGGTGTCGCGCTGACATTGGTGATCCGGCCGCTGGCGGTGGGCTCCTGCCTGGTTCCCGTCCGGCTGCAGCGAAACGAACGCATCTTCATCATGTTCGCCGGGCTCAAGGGCGCGGTGCCGATCCTGCTGGGCGAGTTGCTGCGCGCCGCGCACGTCCCCGACGCCGAACGCCTCTACGGCATCGTGGTCGTGGTCGTGATCTTCTCGGTGCTGGTGCAGGGCAGCTCGGTGCCCGGCGTCGCGAACCTGCTGCGGCTGCCCATGCGGACCGTGGAGACCCAGCCTTGGGAGATCGGCGTCCGGCTGGCGGACGAACCGCACGGGGCCCATCGCTTCAGCGTTGCGAAGGGGTCCGCCGCGGAGGGCTACACGGTCGAGGGGCTCGGTGACCGGGTCGGCGACATCTGGGTGAGCATCGTGGTTCGCACCACCGGTCTGGTCCCGGTCCGCGGCGACACCAAACTTCAGGCCGGCGACGAGGTCGTCATCCTGGCGGATCCCGAACTCCACGACACCCTGGCCGAGCTGTTCGGGCCCGCGTAGGCCGGCTACCTCGGGTCGCTGCTGTTCCTGCGGTGGCTGCGTAGACTATCGGGATGCTGGAACAGATCCGCGGGCCCGCTGATCTGCAACACCTGTCCCAACAGCAGCTGCGTGAACTGGCCGCCGAGATTCGTCAGTTCCTGATCCACAAGGTCGCTGCGACCGGGGGACACCTCGGGCCCAACCTCGGCGTCGTCGAACTGACGCTGGCGCTGCATCGTGTGTTCGACTCGCCGCACGACCCGATCGTCTTCGACACCGGTCACCAGGCATACGTCCACAAGATGCTGACCGGACGCGCGCAGGACTTCGAGAGCCTGCGCAAAAAGGGCGGGCTGTCCGGCTATCCGTCGCGCGCGGAGAGCGAACACGACTGGGTCGAGTCCAGCCACGCCAGCGCGGCGCTGTCCTACGCCGACGGCCTGGCCAAGGCGTTCGAGCTGACCGGCCACCGCAACCGGCACGTGGTCGCCGTGGTCGGCGACGGCGCGCTCACCGGCGGCATGTGCTGGGAGGCGCTGAACAACATCGCGGCGTCGAAGCGGCCGGTGATCATTGTGGTCAACGACAACGGCCGCAGCTACGCACCGACGATCGGCGGCGTCGCCGACCATCTGGCCACTCTGCGGCTGCAGCCGGCCTACGAGCAGGCCCTGGAGAAGGGCCGCGACGCGGTGCGCTCGCTGCCGTTCTTCGGCGAGCTCGCCTACCGGTTCATGCACAGTGTCAAGGCCGGCATCAAGGACTCCCTGTCCCCGCAGCTGCTGTTCACCGACCTCGGCCTGAAGTACGTGGGGCCGGTCGACGGACACGACGA
Source organism: Mycobacterium sp. E3251 (assembly GCF_001666835.1). Classification (GTDB taxonomy): domain Bacteria; phylum Actinomycetota; class Actinomycetes; order Mycobacteriales; family Mycobacteriaceae; genus Mycobacterium. The sequence goes on from NZ_LZJF01000155.1 coordinate 15,546, forward strand.
ACGCGCCGTGGAGATGGCCTTGCGCCACGCGCGTGGCTTCGGCCGGCCGGTGATCGTGCACGTCGTCACCCGCAAGGGCATGGGTTTCGGTCCCGCGGAGGACGACGAGGCCGAGCAGATGCATTCCTGCGGCGTCATCGATCCGGTCACCGGCCAGGCCACCAAGGTCGCCGGTCCCGGTTGGACCGCCACCTTCTCCGACGCGCTGATCGGCTACGCGAAAAAGCGCCGCGACATCGTGGCCATCACCGCGGCGATGCCCGGCCCGACGGGGCTGAGCGCCTTCGGGCAACAGTTCCCGGATCGCCTCTTCGACGTCGGCATCGCCGAGCAGCACGCGCTGACGTCGGCGGCCGGCCTGGCGATGGGCGGCATGCACCCGGTGGTGGCCATCTATTCGACGTTCCTCAACCGGGCCTTCGACCAGATCATGATGGACGTGGCGCTGCACAAGCTGCCCGTCACCATGGTGCTCGACCGGGCCGGGATCACGGGTTCGGACGGCGCCAGCCACAACGGCATGTGGGACATGTCGATGCTGGGCATCGTGCCCGGCATGCGGGTCGCCGCGCCCCGCGACGCCACCCGGTTACGCGAGGAACTCGGCGAGGCGCTTGACGTCAATGACGGGCCGACGGCGCTCCGCTTCCCCAAAGGCGATGTGGGCGAAGACATTCCGGCGCTCGAGCGACGCTCGGGTGTGGACGTGCTCGCGCTGCCGGCCGCCGGACTCAACCACGACGTGCTCCTGGTGGGCGTCGGCGCGTTCGTCCCGATGGCGCTCGAGGTCGCCAAGCGGCTGCACAACCAGGGGATCGGCGTGACGGTGATCGACCCGCGTTGGGTGCTGCCGGTGTCCGAGGCTGTCATCGAGCTCGCCGCGCAGCACAAGCTGGTCGTCACGTGCGAGGACAACGGTGTCAACGGCGGCATCGGGTCGGCGGTGTCCGCGGCTCTGCGGCGCGCGGAGATCGACGTGCCGTGCCGCGACGTCGGCTTGCCGCAGCGGTTCTACGAGCACGCCTCGCGGGGAGAGCTGCTGGCCGACCTGGGGCTCACCGATCAGGACGTGGCCCGCCGCATCACGGGGTGGGTCGCCGCGCTGGGTAACGCCGTCACCGAAGCCGAGATCCGCGAGCACCTCGACTAGTCGGTTTCGGCCTCCGGCTCGTCGGGTGGTTGCAACGCCCGAGCGAGCACGGGATCCACCAATTCGCGCTGCCATGATCGGGCCTGCCCGGCCCGCAGAAACGTATCGACGGCCTCCAAAGGGTCGGGGGCGGGCTCCCAGTCCCAGCACAGCCGTCGCACCAGGTCGGGCGAGACCAGGTTCTCGGTGGGGACGTGCACCCGCTCAGACACCTCGGACAGCGCCGCACGCGCCGCCTCCAGCCGCGCGGCCGCCTCCGGTTTGCGCCTGCTCCACCGCGCCGCCGGCGGTGGCCCGTTCGGCGCTTCGGCATCGACGGGCGGGTTCTTGGTTTGCCGCGCCGCCTCCAGCGCACCCAACCACGTGGCGGCGCTGCGACGCTGATTGCGCCCACCGAACACCGGCAAGGCGGTGAGGTCCTCGATGGTCTTCGGGTCGGCGATAGCGGCCTCGATGATGGCCGAGTCCGGCAGGATGCGTCGGGGCGCGATGTCGCGGCGCTCGGCGATGCGGTCGCGCGTCAACCACAGCTCGCGGACCGCCGCCAGGCCGCGCTGGTCGCGCACCCGATGGATCCCCGACGTCCGCCGCCACCGGTCCCGCCGCGTCGCCGCGCTGGGCTCCTTGGCGCCCGCCACCCGTAGGTAATCGAATTCCTCTGCGGCCCAACCGGTTTTGCGTTGCTCGGCCAGCACGTCGGCGATCGCGGCTCGCAGTTCAATGAGCAGTTCCACATCCAGCGCCGCGTAATTGAGCCATTCGCTCGGCAGCGGGCGTTTGGACCAATCGGCCGCACCATGCCCCTTGGCCAACCCGGACCCGAGCAGCCGCTCCACCATGGTCGCGAGGTTCACCCGCTCGAAGCCGGCCAGCCGCCCCGCGAGCTCGGTGTCGTACAGCGCGGGCGGCCGCAGGCCGACCTCCGCGAGGCAGGGCAGGTCCTGGTCGGCCGAATGCAGGATCCATTCGTCGTCGCTGAGCACCTCGGCAACGGGCCGCAGTGCCTCGAGCGGGTCGGCGCCGTGGCTGACGGGGTCGATGAGCACCGTGCCCGCGCCGGCCCGCCGGATCTGAATCAGGTAGGCCCGGTTGGAGTACCGGAAACCCGACGCCCGCTCGGCGTCCACCGCAAACGGTCCGCGACCGCTGTCCAGGAACTCCGCCGCCTCCTGGATCTGGCGGACGGTCACCGAGAGGTCCGGAATCCCTTCGGCCGGGTGCAGCAGGGGCGTCGGCGCGGGTTCGATGTCTTCGGGTGCCGCGCTGCCGGCCCCATGGGCCGCCGGTTCGCACATGTCAGGCGCGTGACCGCGAGCTCAGATCGGTGACGCCCGTCGGCGGGAGACCCGCCGCGTGTTCCAGTACCTCGCAGAAGGCCTCGACATGGACGCCGACCTGCGGCGTGGTCGCCGTCCACGACGCCCGCAGCTCCAACTGGTGGGCGCGCGGCGGCCCCGAGATGTCGCCGTAGCGCACCGAGGTGGTGGCGGTGACCGTGCCGCCGAGGGCGGTGACCTGCTCCATCCGAGACTCCAGCGCGTCGACCAGCCAGCTCCACGCCACCTCCGGCAGCAGGGGGTCGACGGCCTCGCTGGGATCGAGGTCGGCCTGGATGTAGGCGACCAGGCGGATGGTGCCGTCCCACGCGTCGGCGCCTTCCGGGTCGTACAGCAGGATCAGGCGGCCGAAGGCGTCGCCGTCGGATCGCTCGGGCACGATTTCGCGGTCGGGATGCTTGACCTCGGCCCCCAGCGCGTAGCTGTAGGGCGCCAGGCGTTGCGGCGGGCGAATGGGGCCCAGCTCGATTTCCGCTCGGACGGTGACGCCGTTCATCGCCGCTACCGCCTCGCGGAATGGCTCCGGTTCAGCTGAGGTCACTTGGCGCCGCTCCTGTTCATCCCGGCCACTCTGCGTCGGCGCGGCGTACGTCATGAGCGCCGCTCCTCCACATCGCTGCCATCCCCCACAAGCGGGTGGGGGAACCTCCCACTCGAGGGGGCGTGCCCCCACTGCATCGTCGCGGTACGGGTCACAGCGTCCGACGGTAGACCTATCGGCCGACACGCGGAACCAGGCGCGCCGACCGCTACCAACCCGTTACCCGACCCCATGGGCCGGTATCGCCCCTGCTCAGGAGGCATTTCCGCCGGTAAATCGGGCCGGCCGCTTCTCGCGGTGCGCGGCCAGCCCTTCCTGAACGTCGGGACCGCTGAAGCTCAGGAATTCCAGGCCGAGCGAGGTCTCGAAGGTGGGCGCGAACATGCGGTACCAGGAGTTGAGGCTGTGCTTGGTCCACCGGATGGCGTTCTGCGCGCCGCGGGCCAGATCCTCGGCGATCCGCGTCGCCGTGGACAGCACGTCGTCGTCGTCGACGCAGGTGGACACCAGGCCGATCCGCTCGGCTTCCTCGCCGAGCAGCGTCTCGCAGGTGAGCAGGTAGTACTTGGCCTTGGCCATGCCGACCAGCAGCGGCCAGCAGATCGCGGCGTGATCGCCGGCGGCCACGCCCAGCTTGGTGTGCCCGTCGATGAGCTTCGCGGTGCGGCCCGCCACCGAGACGTCGGCGAGCAGGGCCACCACCAGCCCCGCCCCGACGGCCGGGCCCCGGATCGCCGAGACGACGGGTTTGTCGAAGTTGACCATGTTGAGCACCAGGTCGCGCGCCTCCCGCATGATGCGCATGCGGCCCTCGTAGTCGCCGATGGTTTCGGCGATCAGGTCGAAGCTGCCGCCGGAGGAGAAGGCCTTGCCCTCGCCGCGGACCAGCACGACGCGCACGTCGGGGTCGCGGGCGATCGCCGGCCAGATGTCGGCCAGGTCCCGGTGCATCTGCGGCCCGACCGAATTGAGGCCCGGGGCGTCGAGAACCAGCGTCAGGATGCCGTTGTCGCCGACCTCGCAGCGCAGGCTGGGGAACTCGTCGTAATTCACGGGCGGGTGGCTGACTGGCACGGTCGTCGATATTACGCAGCAGCACCCTCGTGGCAGCATTGAGGACAATGAGTACTCGCCGCGACCTCCCCGAGTCGCCGTATCTGGCCGCCGTCACCGGTGGCAAACCCGGCCGGACCCCGGTGTGGTTCATGCGGCAGGCGGGTCGTTCGCTGCCCGAATACCGGGCGCTGCGGGCCCAGACCGACATGTTGTCGGCCTGCTTCGACGCCGAGCTGGTCTGCGAGATCACCCTGCAGCCGGTGCGCCGGCACGACGTCGACGCGGCGATCTTGTTCTCCGACATCGTGGTGCCGCTGCTCGGCGCTGGCGTCGACCTGGACATCGTCGCGGGCGTCGGGCCGGTGATCGCGTCGCCGGTGCGCAGCGCGGCCGACGTCGATGCGATGAAACCCCTTGACCGGCAACGGATTCAGCCGGTGTCCGACGCGGTGACGCTGCTGGTGGCCGCGCTCGGCGACGTCCCGCTGATCGGGTTCGCGGGTGCCCCCTTCACGCTGGCGTCCTATCTGATCGAGGGCGGCCCCAGCCGCCACCACGCCCGCACCAAGGCGATGATGCTGGCCGAACCGGATTGCTGGCATGCGCTGATGGAAAAGCTGACCGACATCACCGTGGGCTTCCTGCGGGCCCAGCTGGAGGCCGGGGTGGACGCGATTCAGGTGTTCGACTCGTGGGCGGGTGCGCTGTCGCTCGCCGACTACCGCACCTACGTGCAACCGCACAGCGCCCGGGTTTTCGGCGCGCTGACGGAGTACGGCGTGCCGATGACGCACTTCGGGGTCGGCACCGCCGAACTCCTGGGGGCCATGTCGACGGTGGGCGCGACGGTGGTGGGCGTGGACTGGCGAACCTCGCTCACCGATGCGGCCGCCCGGGTCACGGCGGGGACCGCGCTGCAGGGCAACCTCGATCCGGTGGTCCTGCTGGCGGGGTGGCCGGCCGTCGAACGCGCCGCCCGGGCCGTGGTCGACGACGGGCGCCGCGCCGTCGACGCGGGCGTGACCGGTCACGTCTTCAACCTCGGCCACGGCGTGCTGCCCGAGACCGACCCCGGTGTGCTGACCGATCTGGTGTCACTGGTCCACTCCCTATGAGCCCGCCTTCGTATTGCGTTGTCGGTGGTGGTATTTCGGGCCTGACGGCGGCATACCGACTGCGCGTGGCGGTGGGTGACGACGCCGCCATCACCCTGTTCGACCCCGGCGACCGGCTGGGCGGAATCTTGCGCACCGACCGGGTCGGCGGGCAGACCATGGACCTGGGTGCCGAGGCGTTCATCCTGCGGCGGCCCGAGATGCCCGCACTGCTGGCCGAGCTCGGCCTGTCGGGGCGCCAACTGGTGTCCACCGGCGCCCGGCCGTTGATCTACAGCCGGCAGACGCTGCACCCGTTGCCCACCGGGACGGTGGTCGGGATTCCGTCGTCGGCCGCCTCCGTGGCTGGGTTGGTCGACGAGGCGACCGTCGCGCGCATCGAAGCCGAACCCGGCCGACCCTTCAGCTGGCAACCCGGCAGCGACCCCGCGACCGCCGAACTCGTGGGCGAGCGGTTCGGCGAGCAGGTCGTGGCCCGGTCGGTGGATCCGCTGCTGAGCGGCGTGTACGCGGGTTCGGCGGCCACCATCGGGCTGCGGGCGGCGGCCCCCGGCGTCGCGGCCGCGCTGGACCGTGGGGCCACCAGCCTGACGGACGCGGTCCGGCAGGCGCTGCCGCCGGCGACCGGGGGACCCGTGTTCGGCGCGCTGGACGGCGGGTACCAGGTGCTGCTCGACGCACTCGTCGAGCGCGGCCGGCCGCACCGGGTTCGGGCCGCGGTGCAACGGCTCGAACCGGCCGGACCGGGGTGGTCGCTGACCGATGACACCGGCGCCCGCTGGCACGCCGACGCGGTGATCCTGGCCGTCCCGGCTCCGCGAGTGGCGCGCCTGCTGGCCGGTGTCGCCCCGAGCAGCGCCGCCGCCGCGGGCCGGATCACCAGCGCATCGTCGGTGGTGGTCGCGCTGGCGGTGCCCGCTGACACGCCGTTCCCGCAGTGTTCCGGTGTGCTCGTCGCCACCGGAGAGCCGTTGCGGAGCAAGGCGATCACGCTCTCGTCGCGCAAATGGGGTGCCCGCGGGGACACGCAGCTGCTCCGGCTGTCGTTCGGTCGCTGCGGCGACGACGTGGCCACCAGCGCCTCGGATGACGAACTGCTCGGCTGGGCGTTGAGCGACCTGGTCGACGTGTTCGACCTGGCCGTCGACCCGGTCGATGCACGCGTGCAGCGCTGGATCGAGGCCATGCCGCAGTACGGGCCCGGCCACGCCGAATTGGCGGCGGAGATCCGCGCGGGCCTGCCGCCGACGCTCGCCGTGACCGGCAGCTACCTCGACGGCATCGGCGTGCCGGCGTGCGTCGGGGCGGCCGGCCGCGCGATCGAGGCCCTCGACGTGGAAGTGGCACGATAGGTTCCATGGCCAAGCTCGACTACGACACCCTCAACGCGACGATCCGCTACCTGATGTTCTCGGTCTTCTCCGTGCGACCGGGCGAGCTCGGGGAAGAGCGCGATGCCGTCATCGATGACGCGTCGCGGTTTTTCAAGCAGCAGGAGGAGCGCGGCGTCGTGGTGCGCGGCCTCTACGACGTGGCGGGCCTGCGGGCCGACGCCGACTTCATGATCTGGACCCACGCCGAAACCATCGAGGCGCTGCAGGCCACCTACGCCGACTTCCGGCGCACCACCGCGCTGGGGCGGGCCTGCTCGCCGGTGTGGAGCAGCGTGGCGCTGCACCGGCCGGCGGAGTTCAACAAGAGCCACATCCCCGCGTTCCTGGCCGGCGAGGAGCCCGGCAACTACATCTGCGTGTATCCGTTCGTGCGGTCCTACGAGTGGTACCTCCTGCCCGACGAGGAGCGGCGCCGTATGCTCGCCGAACACGGCATGGCCGCCCGCGAGTACAAGGACGTCCGCGCCAACACGGTGCCGGCGTTCGCGCTCGGCGACTACGAATGGATCCTCGCCTTCGAGGCCCCCGAACTGCACCGCATCGTCGACTTGATGCGCGAGCTGCGCGCCACCGATGCCCGCCGGCACACCCGCGAGGAGACGCCGTTCTTCACCGGCCCGCGCGTGCCGGTCGAGCAGTTGGTGAACGCGCTGCCATGAGCCAGCCCGACGTCACCGACCCGGCCCGTTTCGAGGAGATGTACCGCGACGAGCGGACGTCGCACGGACTGCCCGCCGCGACGCCGTGGGACATCGGCGGCCCGCAGCCGGTGGTCGAGCGACTGGTCGCGCTGGGCGCGATCAAAGGCGAGGTGCTCGACCCGGGCACCGGGCCGGGCCACCACGCGATCTACTACGCCTCCAAGGGCTACGCCGCCACCGGCATCGACGGGTCGGCAACCGCGCTGGAGCGGGCTCGCGAAAACGCCCGCAGGGCAGGGGTTTCCGTCAACTTCGAGCTGGCCGACGCCACCAAGCTCGAAGGCATGGAAGGGCGGTTCGACACCGTCGTCGACTGCGCCTTCTACCACACCTTCAGCACCGATCCCGAGCTGCAGAGGTCCTATGTGCGGGCGCTGCACCGGGCCACCAAGCCCGGTGCACGGCTGTACATGTTCGAGTTCGGCGAGCATAACGTCAACGGCTTCAAGATGCTGCGGACGTTGTCCGACAAGGCTTTTCGCGATGTGCTTCCCCTCGGCGGCTGGGAGATCACCTACCTCGGCCCGACGACCTACCTGGTCAACATGAGCGTCGAGCAGATCGAGATGATGGCCGCGCGCAATCGCGAAATGGCCGATCAGATCGAGGAGCTGCTGGAGCAGTTTCGCTTGATGGAACCGTGGCTGGTCAACGGCCGGGTGCACGCCCCGTTCTGGGAAGTACACGCCACCAGGGTGGACTAGGCTCGCCGTCGGGCCTCGTTCTTCCGTGAGCCCCGCCTTCCACGACACATAAACCCTTGCGACGACACGCCGGAAACCGTCGCAGCGCTTTATGTCTCATGGATCCATGTGGCGGGCAACGGCGTCTTTCGTTCGTGGATGATGTGTTCGTCGGCAGTGAGGCCGTGCGGCAGGGCAGGCTCAGCCCGTATCAGCTGCGAATCGGATTTCGTGCGATTTATCCCGACGTGTACCTGGGGGAGCGGGCCACCAGTCCTTGCGGACCCGCTGCATCGCGGCGTGGCTGTGGTCGGGCAGACGCGCTGTGGTGGCCGGGCTTGCCGCGGCTGCGTTGCACGGCTCGGATTGGATCGACGACGATGAGCCCGTCGAACTGATCTGGGGCAACCAGCATTCGCCGCCGGGCATAGTCACCCGGAATCACCGGATTGAGCCCGACGAAATCACCATCGTCGGGGGTATTCCGGTCACCACATTGGTGAGGACGGCCTACGACATGGGCAGACAACGTCCCCGGGGCGAGGCGGTGGCGCGGCTCGACGCGCTGATGAGGGCAACCCCGTTTGACGTCGAGGAGGTCCTGCTCCTGGCTAAGCGGTACCCGCGTGCGCGGGGGCTGCGGCGGCTGCGTGCGGTGATTCCGCTTGTCGATCCCGGTGCCGCGTCGCCCGAGGAGACGTGGCTCCGTCTTCTGTTGATCGACGCCGGAATGCCGGTACCAGAAAGCCAGATTCCGGTGAACGAAGGCTGGCGCACCGTAGGTGTGCTCGACATGGGTTGGGAGCGGTACAAAGTGGCGGTCGAATACGACGGAGACCACCACCGCACCAACCGCCGGCAATACGCCCGAGACCAGTGGCGGTTACGCAAGCTCGAAGAACTTGGCTGGATCGTCATCCGGGTAATCGCGGAGGACAAGCCGCAAGACGTCGTGAGACGCGTTCGCGGTGCGCTCACCCGTCGCGGATGCCGCGAGATATAAACCCTTGCGACGCCCAGCGGCGTGTCGTCGCAACTGGTTATGTGTCGCGGCGGATAGCCGCCGCGACTAGGCCCCCTTGGGCACCAGGCGCAGCGAGATGGAGTTGATGCAGTAGCGCTGATCGGTCGGAGTCGGGTAGCCCTCGCCGGCGAAGACGTGGCCCAGGTGGCTGTGGCAGTTCGCGCACAGCACCTCGGTGCGCGTCGTGCCCATCGAGTGATCGGGCCGCAGGATCACCGCGTCGGAGTTCGCCGGGTCGAAGAACGACGGCCACCCGCAGTGCGACTCGAACTTCTCTGTGCTGCGGAACAATTCGGCCCCGCAGGCGCGACACTGGTAGACGCCTTCGGTCTTGGTGTCGGTGTACTCACCGGTGAAGGGCCGCTCGGTGCCGGCCTGGCGCAACACGTGAAACTCTTCGGGCGTGAGCTTCTGGCGCCACTCGGCATCGGTCAGCTGCAGCTTCGGATTCATGCATCCACGCTAGCGCCATCTCGGCGCGCCGTCAGCCACGCCGGATCGATGCCCTCGTCCAGCCGGTTCTCGGCCTTCGCGTCCAGATACCGGAACAACAGCACCGTGAACACAACGATGAGCAGCAGCGACCAGCCGTAGGTGATCTTCAGGTAGTGCAACGCGCGGCCGTACCTCATCCACCGGTAGATCAGCCAGTCGTCCAGCGCCAAGAAGCCGTAGACCCCGAGCCATGCCGGCCAGTTGCGGATCAGCGAGTTGGGCAACACCACGGTCATCAGGAACGGGAACAGCATCATCGAGTAGTAGCCCTGGGCCAGCGACAGCACCAGCCACGACCACAGCAACAGCACGCCCGACGAGCTGGTGAACCAGAAGAGCGGGTCGCGGGTGCGGTAGTAGCGGTACAGCAGCCACATCGCCCCGATCGCAAGCACCGTGAACAGCAGCCGCAGGAACACGATCAGCCACGTGGGCAGGCCGAAGTACACGCCGTTGCCCTCGATCGAGCTGTTGAAGTAGTCACGCGTGCCCAGGATGTACGGCACCGTCTTGGTGACGAAGTCCATGGGATCGCTCACCAGAGGCCACGCGGCCAGGTTGACGACGACGGGCACCACGATCGCGGGGATCAGCGGCCGCCACTGGCGGTTCAGCAGCGGCAGCAACAGCAGCGGACCGAGCAACGGTTTGAGCGTCAGCGTCAGCCCGATCGCGATGCCGGCCCACCACTGACGGCTGACCCGGCCGTCCAGCAGCCAGCGCAGGAACAGCATCTCCGCCAGCAGCACGCAGCCGTTGATGTTGGTGAACACCAAAGTGCTGGTCACGCTTTCGGTGCAGAACATGGCCAGCAGCAGGGCGGGCGCGGCCACCGAGGACAGGGTGAATTTGAACATCCGCAGCAGCAGGTACCAGGCCAGCAGGATCGCCACGGTGTTGATCAGGACGAACAGATACCGCGACGGCGTGAAGGACAGATACCCGAACGGCGCCATCAGCAGCGTGCCGCCGGGCGGGTACAGGTAGTGCGGGTCGACGTAGTCGAAGTGCTCGTTGTAGATGTCCCAGCCCCGCCGGAAGTTCAGCACCGCCCGGTAGACCGGCTTGAAGTCGTCGGTGATGTTGCCGTTGAGGGTGAGGATGATGCTGCGGTGCAGCACCGACATAATCGCCAGGGGCCACAACGCCGAACGCACGATGGTCGCCGTGCTCGGCGGGCCGCTGCGGGGACGAAAGGCGGCCAGGATCCGATCGCGAGAGCCGGCTCGGCTCGATTCAGCTGCCGTCACCAGCGCACCGTACACCGGCGCGTGGCCGGAAAATCAGGCGGGACAGTACGTGTCGGTGCCGGGCAGTTTGCCGCTGTTGACGTAGCCGATCAGCGGTGGGACCGCGCAGCTCGAGTAGATGCTGGCGCCGTGTCCGATGCCCTGCCACATCACCCGCTTGCTGGCCGCGTTGGCGTTGATGACGGTGGCCGCCGTCGCCGCGACCCCGTCGGTGCCGACGATCGGGTCGTGCTGGACGCCCAGCAACAGGACGTCGACCTTCAACGATTTCGGCGGCGCCGGGGGCGAGCCGGTGGGCCAATGCACGCATTTGACCATGTTGAGCGCCGCGACGGTGCCGAACTCGGGGTACAGCTTGGCCCACGCCACGACCAGTTCGCGCACGCGGTCGGGGGTGGGGCGATTGACGGCGTCGCTGCAAGTGTTGACGAACTGGCCGTCGGAGTCCTCGGTGGCGTCGGCGTGATTGATCAGGTTGGTCAGCTGATTGGTGTCGCCGGAGCGGGCGGCGGCCAGCGCGTTGGCCAGGCTGGTGGTGGAGTTGACGCGGCCGCCCGAGGGAAAGCCCAGCGCGACGGTGATGGCGCTCGCCAGCTGGGCCACCGACGCCCCGGCGGGCCCCTTGCCGGCGCGGGCGTCGGCCAGCAACCCGCTGACGGCGCCCTTGGGGTCTGGACCCAGCGCGCAGTTCACCGCGACGCACTGGGCGGCGAACGCGTCGAGCGCGGCCTGCTGGCCCTTGGCCTGTTGCTCGGCGGCGGCTTCGGCGCTGGCACCCAACGCAACTGGCGAGTCGAGTATCAGCCGCGCGACCTTGTCGGGCCTCGCCGCCGCGTAGGCCAGCGCCACCTGCGCGCCATTGCCGATCCCGACCAGCGCGACCGCCGGCACGTCCCACAGCGACCGCAGTCGCTCGATGTCCGAGGCTGCGTGGGCGTTGTCGTAGGCGGACGCGCCCGGCGCGATGGCGTCGGTGCAGTTGGTGGTGGCGTTGTTCGCGACGTCCGACAGGTTGGCGACGGGGTCGTCGCCGGTCTGGAACTGCGCCTGGTCGCGCATAATCTGCCGGTCGGAGGTGTCGCGGCAGTCGATCGGGTTCGACATGCCCATGCCGCGACGGTCGACGGCGACGATGGGGTGGGTCTGCAGCACGTCGGCGCCGCCCCTGGACAGCCAGACCGGCAGCTGCGCCGAAGACGGCAGGTCGGAGCCGGTGGTGAAGACCAGCGGGCCCGCGTCGCGCGGCGTCTGGCTCGAGCGGGCGCGGACCACGCCGACGCTCACGGTGCCGGTCCCGCCGCCGTTCGGGTCCAGGTCGGCATCGTAGTTCGCGCAATCCAGCTGCACCCCGGCCGCGGGCGGCACCGCGGCGTCGCCGAACACCCGCGACGTGCAGTCGTGCCAGGGCAGATCGTTCTTGGGCGCGGCGAGCGGCGGCGGGCCGCTGGGTGGCGGTTTGGCGGTGGCCGCACCCTGGGGGCGGGCGCCGGAATTGGTGGCGAAGCGCGGGTCGGCTGCCAGGCCCGGGACGCAGCCGGCGACCACGGTGGTCGCCGCAACCAAGATCGTGGCGAACGTGATCTGCCGACTCATGTCGACCACAGTAGCTAGGCCTTGACGTAGCGGGTGTACAGGTAACCGGCGTCGTCGGTCAAAACGTGGGCACAGCGCATCCGGGTGAGCAGCTGGCTGGGGCCGGTCGCGATGCGCCGGGCCAGCCCACCGACGATGTAGGGCGCGATCGTCAGGCAGAGCTCGTCGAGCATGTCGCGCTGGATCAACGAATCGAGCAGCATCGGCCCGCCCTCGGTCAGGATGCGGCGCATGCCGCGATCACCGAGGGTCGCCAGCATGACGGCCTCGTCGACCTCGCCCGGGTCGCTGCCGGAGCAGTCGATCACTTCGCACACGTCGGCGAGCAGCCTGCGCGCCGGGGCGGCGGCCGCCGCGCAGGTGAGGACCAGCGGCGGTACCTCGGTCTTGGTGAACACCGCCATGTCGCGGTCCAGCCGACCCGACTTGGTGACGATCGCCAGTGGCGGGACTTCGCTCTGCCTGCGGGCCTGCCGTTGCTGGCGCTGGGCGACGCTGAGCTGCGCGCCGGAATAGCCCTCGACCCGCACGGTGCCCGCGCCGACCACGATGACGTCGGCGAGCTCACGCAGCAGGTTGAAGACGAATCGGTCGCCGGGACCGCCCATCGTTCCGCTGCTGCCGCCGGAGGTGGCCCCGCCGTCCACGCTGGTGATGAAATTGGCCCGCACCCATGTCCCCTCGTGTTCGGGGTAGTCGTAGAGCCGGGGGAGTTCTCCGTCGTCGACTTCGCGTACCGATCCGAGCAGCGACAGCGGTGTCTCGGGAAGGGGCATGAGGTCGATTGCAGCACGCCGTTACAGTTTTGGCATGCACGGGTCCTCTTCGGGGCGAGTGACGCACCTGGTGGATCGGCATCCGACGGTCTCACCGGAGCGGTTGATCGCCCAATTGAGGCCGCCCCCAACGTTCGCCGACGTGAGCTTCGCGACGTATCGGCCCGATCCCGCCGAGCCGACGCAGGCCGCCGCCGTCGTGGCGTGCCGCGACTTCTGCCGGCGGGCCGTGGAACGACGCGCGGGCCGGCGAAAAATGCTGGGCCGACGGGCGGTTCTGCCCGGTGTGGGGTTGTACCTGGACGGCGGCTTCGGCGTGGGGAAAACCCACCTGCTCGCGTCGGCCTACTACGAGCTGCCCGGCGACGGGCCGGAATCGTCAAACCCCAAGGCGTTCACAACCTTTGGGGAGCTGACGCAGTTGGCCGGGGTATTCGGTTTCGCCGAATGCGTGGAACTGCTGGCCGAGTACACCGCGGTGTGCATCGACGAGTTCGAGCTCGACGATCCCGGCAACACGACGCTGATCTCGCGGCTGCTCTCGTCACTGGTCGAGCGGGGGGTGTCGGTGGCGGCCACCTCCAATACGCTGCCCGAGCAGCTCGGCGAGGGCCGATTCGCCGCCCAGGACTTCCTGCGGGAGATCAACACGCTGGCAAGCATTTTCACCACCGTACGGATCGAGGGTCCCGACTATCGGCACCGCGGCTTGCCGCCGGCTCCGCAGCCGTTGTCGGACGAAGAGGTGGCCGCGCGTGCCCACCGGGTGGACGGCGCGACGCTCGATGATTTCGACGCGTTGTGCGCGCACCTGGCCACCATGCACCCGTCGCGGTATCTGACCCTCATCGAGGGGGTGACCGCGGTGTTTCTGACGGGCGTGCACGGCATCGACGACCAGAACGTCGCGCTGCGGCTGGTGGCGCTGACCGACCGGCTCTATGACGCCGGCGTCCCGGTCGTGGCCTCGGGCGCGAAGCTGGACACCATCTTCAGCGAGGAGATGCTGGCCGGCGGGTACCGAAAGAAGTATCTGAGGGCCATGTCTCGCCTCCTGGCGCTGACGGCTGGCGTCAGCGAAGCACGCGGGTCATGACGAAGTCGTTCTCGCGCCCGGCGCCGACCTGAAAGGTCCGGGTGCCGCTGACCGTGAAGCCGCTCTTGGCGTAGAACCGTTGTGCGCGTTGGTTTGCCTGATTGACGCCCAGCCACACCCGGCGCACGCCCCATTCGCCGGCCGTGGCCAGCGCGAGGTCCATCAGCGCGGTGGCGACCCCGCTGCCATGGTGCTCGGGTGCAACGTAGATCTTGGACAGCTCGGCTGCGTCACCGTCGCGAATCAGCATGGCGTAACCGATGATTCGGTCGCCGTCCGCCGCGGTCAGGACCGCGCGTTGCGGATCGGACAGGTATTCGGCGAAGCGGTCGGGCGACAGGTGGGCCTCGACGAACGCTGCGATGTTCGCCGGTGCCATCGAGGCGGGGCAGGCCAACGGGAATGTGCGCGCGGCGATATCGGCAAGCTCTTGAACGTCAACGGAGTTCGTTGTTACGACGCGTGTCAGAGGTTCCACTGCGCGAGGTGGTAGCCCGTCTTCTTGTCCAGCAGCACCACGGTGGAGACGGGATCACGGTAGGCGTCCCAGTACACTTCGCCGCGCACGATCGCCCCGTTCGGCGCGTTGGTGAGCACGTTGTCCAGGGCGTCGGGCGCATCGGTGGCTCGTGGCTTGTAGGCGTCGGCGAATGGGGTCACGCCGTCGAAGCTGAAGGTCGTCGCCATGATGAACGGATTGGGCACCCGGACGGCGCGGACGACCACGTCGGCACGCTCGACGGTGCTCCCCGGGAAGCCCTTGTACGTACCTTCGCGCGTGTAGCCGAATCCGGGGGGTGGGTCACAGGGTGACACGCCGGTGACGGTGACGTCGGCGACGTAGGTGCCGGCGTCCACCCGCAGCGTGTCGCCGATGTGGCCGATCGGGGCGTCACCGGCCCAGGCGCGGGGGGCGGAGAGCCCGGCGACGGCGGTGCCGCTTGCCGCGGCGACGAGGAACGCGGACAGGACGACCAGCCAGCGGTGCATCTTCGCCTCCTAGGCACCCTTGGAAGGGACCATCGAATGATCGCACACGCGGTGAGGCGGCGGGGAGGGGTCGGACCGCACCGATCAGCCGTCCGCGCGGTCGGTCTTGCCGCCGCCGAGCGATTCGAGCGCCTTGATCAAATCGGCCTCCACGCGGGCCTTGTCGACACCGCATCGGCGCAGTGGCCCTGCGTCGGGGGAGGCTTCCTCCAACTCGAGCAGGGCCAGCAGCAGATGCTCCGTCCCAATGTAGTTGTGGCCCAACCGAAGTGCTTCGCGGAAGGTCAGCTCCAGGGCTTTGCGCGCCGGTCCGCTGAACGGGATGAGGTCGGGGGTTCCGCTGCTGGGCGGGGGCAGGTTGACCGCGGCGCGCAGCGCTTCGATGTCGACCTTTTGCAGGTGCAGCAACACCGTGGCCAGGGCGGCCGGATCATCGAGCAGACCGAGGAGCAGGTGCTCGGGGGTGATCTCGTTGTTGGCAGCCTCGTGCGCGGCGTTCTGGGCCGCCACCACGGCGCCGCGCGCCCGCGGGGTGAAGCGGCCGAAGCCCTGTTCGGGGTCCAGGGTGGCGGCCTCGGCGCGTGGGACGAACCGCTTCTGGGCCGCCTGCTTGGTGACGCCCATGCTCTTGCCGATGTCGGTCCACGACGCCCCGGATCGGCGGGCCTGATCGACGAAGTGCCCGATGAGGTGGTCGGCGACCTCGCCCAGGTGCTCCGCGGCCAACACGGCGTCGGCCAGTTGATCCAGCGCGTCGGTGTGAACCGATTTGATGGCGTCGATCAGCTCGTCAAGGCGGACGGGGTAAGCGATGCGGGTCGGGCCGGACATGTCGTCAACGATAGGTTGACGCTAACCGGGCTGTCAACCCGAGGTTGACGATTGTTAAATATTGTTTCGCCGGCGGCAAACCGCCTGCGGGTCTGGGACGATTTCGAATTTATGAAGCTTGTTCTGACGATTTCGAGTGTTGCGGCCGTGATTGGCTTGGCCGTTCCCGCGCACGCCGATGACACCGACGACGCCTTCCTCGCGTCGCTGAATTCGGCCGGTTTCACCTATAACGACCCGGCGCAGGTTATCCAGGCCGCCCACTACGTGTGCTCGGCGGCCGGCAGCGGCACGGCGATGGCGGATATCGCGAAGGCGATGACATCGAAGGCGGCCGCACTGACCGAGGAGAAGGCGGAGAAATTCACCGCGATCGCGGCCAGCGCCTACTGCCCGGACGCGATCTCGTCGTCCACCCCGACGACCACGACCGCCAGCTCCTGAGTGCACGATCCGCTCTACGAGATGCGGGCCGGCCGCAGCTCTGGAACGATCTGTGAGCCGTGAGGCTATTTCTGATTCTGCTCGGGCTTGCGGCCGCGATCGGCCTGGCCGGTCCCGCGCGCGCCGATGGCAGCGACGACGCCTTCCTCGCCACGGTGCACGCTGCCGGCCTCACCTATTCGGATCCCGAGCAGGCGGTTACCTCCGGCAGGTCGGTGTGCAAGTTGGTGAGCGAAGGCGCGAACCTGGCGGACGTCGTCCGGATGATTCAAATGCTCAATCGCGGGCTTCAGGGCGACGACGCCACCCGGTTCGCCGCGATCGCCGCCAACTCCTATTGCCCCCAGGCGCTCTCGGCGCCCACCGCCGCCTCCTAGGGGTGGGCCCGGCGGTGAATGTGATGCGCTTTTTACATATCCGCCCGCCAACGGCGAGTGAACGAAACCTGTAATCAACAATTCGCCCATACCATTTCGGCGACGGATCGCGGCCGTAGTCGAAAGGAAGCAGGGGTTTGGACTTCCTTCAGCAGCAGTTAGTCGAACCCCTTAGCAACATCCTCAATACGCACGTCTTGATCTATTTGCTGATCGGTGGCGGCATCTATTTCACGGTGCGCACCCGGTTCGTTCAAATCCGCTACTTCGGCCGCATGATTCGCCAGCTCCGTCGAGCGCATCACCACGACGGCGGTATCTCTTCCTTCCAGGCGTTCTGCGTCGGTCTCGCCTCGCGCGTGGGTACCGGAAACATCGCCGGTGTCGCAATCGCGCTGACCGTCGGCGGGCCCGGTGCCGTCTTCTGGATGTGGGTGGTCGCGGCGGTCGGCATGGCCACGGCGGTGATCGAGGCCACCCTGGCCCAGATCTTCAAAGTCCGCTCGGGCGACGGCGCATTCCGCGGCGGTCCCGCGTTCTACATCCAACGCGGGCTGCGGTCACGCGCGGGCGGCGTCGCGTTCGCCATGCTGTTGGTGCTCACCTTCTCCACCGCGTTCAACATGGTGGAGACCAACGCGATCAGCGGTGTCCTGCAATCGTCACACGGCATCGGGGTCGGTTGGACGACAGCCATTTTGGCGGTGCTGGCAGCGCCCGTGCTCTTCGGTGGTGTGCGGCGGGTCGCCCAGTTCGCCGGATCGGTCCTTCCGGTGGTGGCGTTGCTCTACACCGTGCTCGCGCTGGGCATCGTGGCGGTCAACATCACCGAACTGCCTACGGTGATCAAGGAGATCATCGGTGGTGCATTCGGAATCCGGGAAATGGCAGGCGGTTTCGCGGGTGGCGTGCTCGCCGCGATGTTCACCGGGGTCAAGCGCGGCCTGTTCGCCTGCGAGGCAGGGATGGGCAGTTCGCCCAATATCGCCGGTGCCGCAACCGTGGCACATCCGGTGGAGCAGGGGCTGATTCAGTCGCTCGCCGTGTTCGTCGACACGATGGTGATCTGCACGGCAACGGCATTCATCGTGCTGCTCTCGGGTCCCGAAACCTACAACCCGGCCCGCCTGGGAGCGATTGCCGGTGCGAGCCTGACGGAGTCGGCGGTCGCCGCCGATCTCGGATCGTGGACCACGGTGTTGATGACCGCGGTGGTGTTCGTCTTCGCGTTCGCCTCGGTGCTGAGCAATTACGTGGTGGCCGAGGCCAATCTGTTCTATCTGGGTGGCCGGCGCCTGGCGGCCAACGTGCTGAAGGTGGTCACGCTGCTGTCCATCGTCTTCGGGGCCCTGGCCAAGCTCACGTTGGTGTGGGCGCTCGCCGATCTGACGATGGCGGTGATGGCCATCGCGAACCTGCTCACCATCTGCCTGCTGGGGAAGTGGGCGTTCGCCGCGCTCAAGGATTACCACCGGCAGTTCAGGCAAGGCGTCATGCCGGTTTTCATCGCCAGCCAGGCTGGCCTGCCCGGCGTCCTCGACGGCGACATCTGGGAAGCCGCGGAGCGCCGACAGGTCGGAGCGCTGCCCGAATCGTTGACGCTGCGCCGCCCCGCGCTCCGCTTCTCCCGCGCGCCCGCCGCGTAGCCGCGGGGCCGGAGAGAGTTCACCCGCCGTTTGCCCGGCGAGGTGCTATTCCCCAACAGGTCTGCGACAATCGCTGCGTTATGCGATTTCTACTGGTGCTGACGAGCGTCGCCGCAATCGGCCTGGCCGCTCCCGCGTATGCCGACATCGACAACGATCAGGACTTCCTCAAGGACCTGCGAGACGCCGGTCTCACCTACCAGGACGGCGGCAACGCGGTCACCATCGCCAAGTCGGTGTGTGAACTGCTCGATGACGGCCAGTCGTCGGCCGAGATCGTGACGCAACTCCGCAACCAGAATCCGGCTTTTCAGGGTGCCAGCGCCGCCAAGTTCACGTACCTGGCTTCTGCCCATTACTGCCCGAAGTACATCACCGGC
Organism: Mycobacterium sp. E3251; assembly: GCF_001666835.1. Taxonomy (GTDB): domain Bacteria; phylum Actinomycetota; class Actinomycetes; order Mycobacteriales; family Mycobacteriaceae; genus Mycobacterium. The sequence continues at coordinate 34,425 of NZ_LZJF01000155.1, forward strand.
GAGGATCGTGGCCCCAAGCCCGAGGGGCAACCCGGCAACTGAGCGTCGGCGTCCAGACCGCGCCCGTCGACCGCCGTTGCGTTGCGCAATACCCTGATTGCTGTGGGCCCCAACCCCGGACCGCTGACCTGGAGCGCCGTGGTTCAGACATGGCGGCTGGACCTTGCCTCCGCGACCGCAATCGTGTTGCTTGCCGGCGGCTACGCGTGGTGCTACCGACGGGCGCGAAAGGCGGAGCAGTCAGTCGGGCCCGCTCAGGCTTGGTGCCTCGCGGCGGGCGCGGTTGTGTGGCTGCTGGCGACCGCAAGCGTGATCGGGGCGTACGCGTACATCCTGTTCTGGGTGCGCGCGCTACAGGTGGTGCTGCTGCTATACGTCGTGCCCTTGTTCATCGCGCAGGGCAAGCCGGTCACGGCTTTGCGCGCTGCGCTGGGCCCCGGGGGCCGTAACCGTATCGATCGTCTGTTGGCGACGCGATTCGCCCGGATAGTCGCCCACCCCGCAACCACGTCGGTCGCGATGCTGGCCACGCCGTGGCTGCTTTACCTGACGTCCTGGTACACCGCGGCTCTCGAAAGTGAATGGGTGGGTGCGCCTACTCGAATCATGTTGGTGGCCATCGGGTTTGGATACTTCTATGCGCGGCTGCAAGAAGACCCGGTTCCGCGTAGGTATCCCCAGTTGATCTCGTTGTTAATCACCGTCGCTGAGGCGCTAGGCGACGGTGTCTTGGGGTTGGTCATCTGGCAGGGCGCATTGATCGGCGCCGTGTATTACGCGGGGCTGCATCGGTCTTGGGGGCCGGATCAGCGGCTCGATCAGACGATCGGCGCGGGTGTTCTGTGGATCCTCGGTGACTTGGTCGGGTGGCCGTTCGTACTGCTTCTGATGCGCGCGTTGTCACGCGACGAGAAGGCGCACGCGGCGCGGGTCGACACCGAGTTGGACAAGGCGGAAAGCACCGAGGACAAAAGCGTCGCACCGTCGGGGCTGTGGTGGGAGAACGATCCACAGCTGCGGGAACGATTCCGGCGGGGCTGAACGCGCGCTTCAGGCGGCCCGCGCCGTCCAGGTGAAGTTGTGCATCTCGGGGATCTTCGGCGCCAGGGCGGCGGCAACTTGACCGCCGATCCGATCGGCCGCGGCCAGGGGAGTCTCGGGGGAGAGGAAGCCCTCCACCTCGACACGCAGTGTCCGGCCGGTCCACCGGGCCCGGGCGTGCGCGTGCGTGACGCCCGGCACCGTGGCGGCGACCGCCTCGGCCGTAGTGATGATCTCGGGGTCCACGCCATCGAGCAGGCGGTGAGCGATGTCGGCGGTAACCTCCCAGCCGACGTGGCAGATGAAGCCGGTGACGACGATCCCGGCGATCGCGTCGGCCCAGGTCCAGCCGAGTGCCACCCCGATCAGCCCCAGCATCGCCCCGGCCGACGACAACGCGTCCAGCCAGGAGTGCTTGGCGTCGGCCACCATCGTCGCCGAGCGAATCCGCTTGCCCACCACCAACTTGTAGCGGGCCACCAGCTGATTGCCCGCGATCCCCACGATGGCCGCGGCAATGCCCCAGCCCACGTATTCGGTACCGCCGTGCCGGAGCAGCTTGTTGATGCTCTCGTAGGCGGCGACGGCGGCGCTGCCCCAAATCACCAGGGCCACACCGATTCCGGCGAGGTCTTCGGCGCGTTCGTAGCCGTAGGGGTAGCGCTCGGTGGGAAGCTTGCGAGACGCCCGAAAGCCGACGAATACCAGGACGCTGGTGGAGACGTCCGACAGGTTGTGCAACGCGTCGCCGAGCAATGCCACCGAGCCGGACAGCAGCGCGATGGCCAACTCGACGAGCCCGGTCAGCGCCAGGCCGACGGCGCTGACGGCGACAGCCCGGTTGGCCTGCCGGCGCTCGGCCGCATCGTCGGTGAGGGTGTCGAGGGGAAAACTTGCCGCGGGGTCGCGGACGCCGTTGACGAGGTGCATAGGGCAAGCATGCCCGATCGAGGGCCGGCGCCGCACCCGAGCCGACGCCCTGTAATCACTTGCCTTGATCGAGGCGGGAGGTCTGTTCCTTAGGTGAGCGATTGCGCCTGGGCAGCAGCATGAGCATCACCGGGAACCGCAGCAGCGCGTCGCGGTGCGAGATTTCGAGGAACACGGTCTCTATCTCGAGGTTGCGTATCGGTTGCCGTTCCATCATCAACCGCGTCCGCAAATAGTGCGGGGTCCTCAGCCACTCCACCAAATTCATGCCCGTGACTGTACTCCTCTTACGAAAGTCATTGCAGCGCATGATCATTGGTCGGGGATGTTTCCGGTGCATTGAGCGGCGCATCGCGAGTGCGGGCAGGGGCGTACTTGCCATTGTCCAGTCTTCCGCCACGGCCGATTGCCAGGAATTCCCCAGGTCTTATCCACCGTTGGACGACTAAAATTCATAGCGTGAACGCGCAGGCCGAAGGCTAGCGACAATCGCCTTGGTGGACCCCCATTCACCGGAATCGCGATGAGGAAGTCGGCAGCGATATTTTTGGCCGTTGGGGCATTAATGCTCAGCGGGGCCACCTCTCACGCTGACAAGCCCTCGCCGGGTCCCACGCCGCCGCCCGGCACGCCCAAATGCCTGACGTTCGATGGCCCCCAGCTGAACTGGCTGCCCTGCGGGTGGACCACCGATGGGCGGCGATGGACGCCGCCGCCACCACCACCGCCCGCACCCTGACAACGGGCAGCTAATCCGATTATTCAGCTTCCCATAAGCTGAATTTTCCCTGCGCTTCCTATTCTTCGTATTCCTCCCGCATTGGAGCCGGTCCGGACGGCCTCGTCGCCGGCGTGAGAAAGGAAGTGGATCGATGCCGCTACCTCGTTGGCTTGCGCGACTGGTCGTCCCCGTCGTGGCAGTCGCGGCCTTGTTCGCGAGCGCCGCGATCGCCGTGGCGGATCCCGCCGACGACGCCTACCTCGCGCAACTGCGCGCCGCGGGATTTAGTTGGCCGCCGGACCACGACGCCGCGCTGACGGGGATGGGGCGCCTCATCTGTGACGACATCGGGTGGGGTTGGACCTACGAGCAGATCGCGCAGAATGTGCACGCCGACCTGGATCCGAGGAACGTGACGATGGGAGACGTCGAGTCCATGGTGAGCATCGCGCATGCGACCTATTGTCCGCTTCAGCGGTGCTGGGCCGCGCACTGCTGATGGCTTCCCCGGCCGGGCTGTGGCCCGGCGGATAAACCCCGAACTCTCTCTCCGAGAAGTAGGTTCACACGGCGCGCCGCCGGCGCCGAAATTCAACTCGCTTAAGGGGCTGGTTCGGGATACCGCCGTCGTCGATGGGCTGGAGTTTCCTTAAGGAATTACGGCTGAGTTCTTACGACATTTCAAATACATAACGTTTGCTGCTGGTGTAGCGTCCCGATCAATTTCATAGGGACGTGGCAGAAAGACCGAGCAATGAAAGCAGCAATCGCGGCAGCGACGGCAGCCGTTTTTGCTTTGGGTCTGCCCGTTGCCGCGCCGGCTCACGCGGAGACGACTGCGACCGTCAAAGCGCAGTCCAACCGCATGAACGGCCCCAACTTGAAGGCGGGTCAAGACGGCGTTTATAACGCCGGCCAGGTCCTCACTCTCGTGTGCCATGCGGCGGGCGACCCGGTGCAGGGATTCTTCAGCTACCAGATTGCCAATGGGGGTTGGGACAGCCTCTGGTACAAGACAACTGACGGCCATTACGTCGCCGATGTCGATATCGACACGCGCACACTGGACGCCCTCGGCCCGGACTGCAGTGGCGGGGGAGCGGCCGCGTCAGCGACCGGTGAAGACAAGGCCGCCCATGCGCTGGCGTGGGCTCGCGACCAAATGGCGGCCGACCCCAATAGCACGGTTCAATGCGAGGCGTTCGTCGAGCAGGCGTATAACCACGCGTTCAGATATCCGTCGGCGATGGACGCTTTCAACGACTTCAACCGCAAAGGGCAGATCCACACCAACCGCGACAATATTCCGGAGGGGGCGCTCGTTTTCACGAGCAATCCGGGATTCGATCACGGCACGGGTCACGTCATGCTCAGCGAGGGCAACGGCCAGTTCCTAACCGCCAACTACTTCACTGCGCCGCACATTCGGGAGATAAGGCCAAGCCCCAACGATTCGCAAAACATCTTCCTCGGTTGGGCCTACGCCCCGTAGTCGCCGCGGCCGAGGAACACGGCATCTGGATCCGTCCGCGCCCAAGACCAGTTCCGGGGGACACTGCGGCCTGTGGTACTTACGACCACATGAACAATCCTTCGCCGGGCCCTGGCTGGTGGCTGGCCTCTGACGGCAAGTGGTATCCGCAGCAGTGGGAGTACACGTGGGACTACCGGGAGGGGGATACCGCCATGGACGAGATGAAGCTCAGGGCGGACGAGCTGGGGCGGCTGGGGTGGGAAATGGTCGGACTCGACGCCGACCACCGCGGAGCCTTCTCCGTCGCGTGCTTCTTCAAGCGGCCGATCGCACGTTAAGCCCGACGCCCCTCGGTCGATTCGGACCTCCACGAGTGAGGCTCTGCCGACACAAGTGGGTAAACAACCCAGTAACGCGCCGGGACGCGTCGGTTGTGCGATCAGTTCACTAGTCGGAAGGCGGCAGCAAATGGTTCGTCAAGAGGGCGGCAGGTGGGACGTCGGCATCAAAGACGACGCGGTTTACGTTCAGCGCGTCTCGGAGGGCGACGAGCAATTATTCGACGACTCGCTGGACTCCGATGAGGCCCGCAAACTCGCTGAGCTCTTGACGAAATTCGCCGACAAGCTCGACCGCTCCGACACGTCCGACGATTCCGATGAGTACAAGGACTCGAAGGACAAGGAGTCGAAGAAGTCGAAGAAGTCGAAGAAGTCGAAAGACTCCGATGATGACGACGACGACGAAGACGACCACGATGACGAAGACGACGACGACGAGTCCGATGACGACGAAGAGTCCGAAGACTCCGAGAAGTCCTCGGACTAGGTGCCGCCAGACGCTGCGGTCACCGGCGGTCAGCGCTTCCCAATTTCCTTAGCTGCACAAGCCATCGCGCGTGCCGTGGGCGCCCCTAGAGCCATGGGAGGATCGCCGTGATGACCACGGTAGCCGCGGGATCGCCAGTTTCACTGACACTGACGGGTCAAGCATGCCGCTGAAACGTGTCGACGAATTGGAGCCAGGGGACAAGATCCGGATGAAGATCGGGCATGCCACCGTCGTCGCGACCGAGCCGCTCGACGACGGCCGCACCCTGCTCACCTTTGCCTACGGGACCAAAGCCCCGGCTGACAACGATCTCACGGTGGATGTCCTGAACCCTGACGAGTGGGGTTGGTAAGGCGCGATAAACGGGGCGCCGAGGCAATCGGCCAAAAGGCTTGTCGCCGATAGCCCTGGGTACGACCATTGGGGAAATGGTCACGGACTCAGAGGAGAAACGATGACCCCGGACCGCTTGAAAATGTTCGTCGGTTTATGCGCGGCGTCGCTCCCGATCGCCCTGTCACTTTCCCCGACCGCCTTCGCCGACAACCCATCCTGGAACGGCCAGTACGCGATCACGTTCATGGTTGGGCCCAAGGCCGGGACCAGCATGGCGGTGGGCGACCCGGAGGGGCAGCACACCGAGACCTACGGTCTCCGCTCGAGCTGCACCAACGGAAAATGCGTCGCCACAATCATCAGCGGCCCTCCGCCGAGCAACCCAACGGTTCCGCAGCCGGTTCAGTTCACGTGGGATGGAACGGCCTGGTCGCAGACCACCGATTTTCAGTGGGACTGCATGATGCCCGACACCACCATCCAATGGAATCCGGCGCGCGCCACTGTGCGCTACACGCCGCAACCCGACGGATCGCTTAACGGGACCATGCACACGGACATCTTGAGCGGGGCGTGCCAAGGCACCATCGACATGGACATGAAGGCTGAGCGCGTGTGAAGTTCAAATTCGACCAAAAGCATTGACGCACAACGTATTTCAAAATATGAGTCGCGTTTTGCCGGCGATTCGGCGGGCGCGCTAATGCGGCCGGTTGGCCATGAAGCACTGCACCCGTTTAACGGCGTCGGCCGGCGCGACCCCCATTTCGACTAACCTCGCCTCTACCTGGTTAGAGGGCACTCCACCATCGATATCCGTCGCGATCACATGCACGCTGGGAAACCAATCTTCTGCGTTTACCCCCGGCGGCGGGGGCTTCGCATCGCCTCCCACGCATTGAACGTAACCATTGACCCCGGTGTCAGCGTGAGCCGGCGACGCCCCCATCGGCACGGCGATGGTTATGCCGACCGCCGCGGCGACATATATGAAACGCATGCTGCATTATCGCCGCGTCCGCGCGTTCGCGGAAGACCCGAATTGAGATACCAGCCGCCGACCACCACTGTGGCTTAGCGGCGGTACGCAGACAACCGCGCCAGTCGCGAAGCCCACTCGCCGCGATGGGACCATAGGCAGATGACCACCCAAACCTGCATGGGTTGTGGCCTGCAAACCCGCTACTCGTATGGGCGCAGCTGCATGGGTTGCGGCCTGGAAACCCGTTACTCGTACCCCCGGCGTCCGGATCGGCACTCGCGGGCCGCGGAGGCGCTCGCGCTGCTGCGGAGAATCGTCGTTCTAAGCGGTCGGCATCCCACGGCCGCGCTGGCGCTGACGGTGCCGAGCGTGATCATCGGCTTGGCCGCGGTCGCCGCGTACCCGTTCGTGTTCGTGCCATTGCTGGTTCTACTCAGCGTGGCTTTGGTGGTCTCCGCCCGCCGCGAGGAAGTCCGCAACCAGTCGAAGTAATTGGTTGGTGACACCGGCACCCGGCGACGGGCCGGAGCTTCGGGCCCCGAGGCGCTTGGTCAGCAGCCGACCGGTCCGCCGCCCGCCGGGCAGGTGGGGATGTTGATGGGTATGCAGCTCACCGAAGTCGTCGAGACGGCAAAAGCGAGCAGTAACGCCAACAAGACTTTCTTCCCCCTAATCATGAGCTGAAAGCTTACGCCACACCGGAATTCCCGTAGGCGGTTTCCGCAGAAACGGCGGACAAACGTCAAAGACGACGTGCTACGCGATCTGAATGAAGTCTCGGCGTCGCCTAGCCCAGGCGCGTGACGGTTGGGCTAGCCGTAGGCATACAGAACACAAGCGTCAGCCCGCCACCGCGTTTGCACGGTGGCGGCCTCGACGATCAGTGACTGCTTCAGTGCGCTTGCGCGACTTACAGTTTCCGGGTCAATACCGGCGGCTGATTGGGCGGTGCGGCCGGCCGATGGGGGTTCGTGCGCGCAGGCGCGGCACTGACGACGATTTTCCCGCCCGTGCAGGTGACGAGCTTGCCGCCGACGATCACGCCCTGGCCCTCGTCGATCGGGATGTCGTAACCGTCGGGGTCGGTGTAGTGGCATCCGCCGCTCGGGCCCGTGGGTCCGTTGGGTTCGGCGTAGGCGGTGGCAGGAGCCAACGCGACGATCCCCAGCGCGCCAACCAGGGCGGCGGCGTAGTGGAAGCGAGTCGGTTTGCGGGTGGTGTTCTTCATCGTGATCTCCGTTAGGTCGTCACAGCCCGTCCTTCGGGCTGCATTCATAGACCTGGAGCAACCGGGAGAACCGAAAGGGACACTTTCCCGGAAGAATTGCGAGGGCTGGCCACACCGAGGGCTTACGAAGCAACCGATACTCCCAAAGGAGAGTGGGGGCGCGGCCAGGCGCAGCGTTAGGACGATTTGGTTCCACTGACTCGGACAACTCTCGTCGGTGCCTTCAGGCCAGTCAGTTCACGTTGAGTTCGCGCACCGAAAATCGGTTAGCCTCGGAACCACCTTTGACGTGCGAAAACGCTGGTGCGCGATACCGGGATTGAACCAGATCAACCCCGACGTGCGGGAGCGGGAAAGTCCGCGGACGCGCCGGGCCCGGCGCGCGGCGCACGTGCGATGGGATCGCGATGGCTCGAGTCAGGGGTAACGCGACGGGAACGCCCGGACTGCACCTGCCAGGTGTGTACGCGGCACTCCTGGATTATGAGAGGACGAGATAGAAGCGCCGAGGCGAATTGACCATGATGGGCGGCCGCGAGCTCCGCGTGACGTGGGTCGGCAAGGATGACCACTCGCAAAGTTTTTTCTCTGGCCGCGGCATGCGCTCGACCTTGTTGAGGCCGGCAAAACGGTCAATGTCAGCGCCGGATGGCTCGAGAATGCGTTGTGGTCTCGTGACCCGCAAGCAGGATCCAGGGTCTCATCGGCCGCGGTTGCCTTTGGCCGTGGCGGCCGGCGGCGTGTGCGGGTGTCACCGGACGATCGGGTCGTTCCGGTTGTCCGAGAGGCAATTAGACGTTCGGCTTCGGAGTGAGCATGGCGTAGCGTGTGACGAAGCAGCCCTAGGCGTCAGCGTTCACGAAGAGCAATGCGAGGCTGCTATTACCCCGGTGGGTGAGTTCAACTTGGCGAGTGCATCCGCATTAGAAGCTGTTGTGTCCGCACCATATCCGCCTTGGAATCGGCCGGCGTCGGGGTCGATTGCGACTGATGCACAGCCATTGTGCATGCCCGCCACGGCTTCGCAATTGTCGCCGGTAGCGTCAGTGCATTCGACGACCGCTATTTGATTCGCCTTGGTCTGGCTACCCGCGGTACCCCACCCGGCGGGACGTCCGGTAACGAGCGAGATAGCGATAGCGACATATTCATCGTTATCCGCAGTGGCGGGTGCTGGAACGGCAGCGAGAGAGGGCGCGGCTCCACACGGGCACCACCGGCTGACGCCGCCGTTCGATGAGCATGTGCCGCTGCGTGATTCGCTGTGCGAGTATTTCCCGTCGCCGCACAGCGCAACCGCGCCGACCGGATTGTTGTCGGGGCGCTCCACGCACGTGGCGTGTGCTTTAGACCAGTAATAACCCGCCGGGCATTCGTCGGCCGCGGCGGTTGGGGGTGCAGCAAATGGAATGACCCCGTAACCGACTACGGCAATGAGGACGGCAATGAGTGACCGCATCTGCCCCGCTCCTTTGCGATGCTTAGGAGCAGAATTTAACGCTGCGGCCGCCGTTCGCGAGGGAAATCGGCCCAGCTAAGTCACTCCGAGACGGGTACAGCCTTTAGGGCGCGCTCGGGGCCTGTCCGGCCGCCGGGGGTCGACCGTGCTGGCGCCCGCACATCGAGCTGGCGAGCGACCCGCCGCGGTTTTGAGGCGTCGGCCTAGCGCGGACCTGACACCCCATCGCGGTGTGAAAGCACTGCGCGGGGACTCCTACGGTTCGATAGGGCGGTGGGCGATACTGCAATCCAGCTTGTCGAGAGTAACGCCCCACGATTCTGCGACCAGAGCGAGACGCCGCTGGGCGCCTGCTTCAGTCGAGTGGACCGAGATGTGACGCGTTTGTTCGGTTGGGTGCTGCGCCTGGGCTACCCATCCCATCTCGGGATTCATCATCGACCCGGCGTCGACTACTCCACCTTCGCCGCTTCTGATTTTTCTCACAGCTAGCTCCCGGGTTTCCGCGGTGCTTGCATGATCCCGTGGATGCGGGGTTGCCTTAGACCAGCTACTGAAGGCGCTTGGCCTGCCGCAGGGTGAGGTCGGGGTGGTGGAGCGGGCGGAGCGTGCGCCGCGAGGGCTGCGTGGCGTGCCGGGCGGTTCCTGATGCGTCGGCTGGTGGATCCGCGGCCGGAGGATGAGCGCGCTGATGGCTTCGGGGAGGATAACGATGAGTTGATCGGGTTGCCGCATGGCGGCGGCTGGGGCCGGCGACCCGGCGAGGACTTTATCCGGTGCGGTGAGCATGGTTGGCGGGCGGACGAGCACTAGCGGCGGGCGCGGGGCTCAGGCTTTCGCCTAAGGCACAAGACGCAGGTCAGGCTGTATTGTTGCTGTGTGATTGTCCACAGAGTGAGCCGTTCTATACCCAGCTGTGATCTGGGTCCGCTAGCGTGACGCCGTAGTGGGGAAGCACGACAAGGAGATCAAGGAAGTAGTCGAGGAGATCGAGGCTCACGGCTGGTTCGAGGTCACAGGGCGCAGATATCGCAAGTTTCGATGCCCATGTGGCGGACATTCAAAGACTATTCACCACTCGCCGAGTGATCCGAACTACATCAGGAATCTACGGGCGTGGTTTCGGCGTCAGGAATGTTGGGAAGAAGGTGACAACCAGTGACTAGCTACTACGTCGAGATGACATTCGAGATGGGCGCCCCGTTCGATGAGGCGGCGGAAGCGCACTTCGATGAGGTGGCCGAAGCGTTCGCCGGTCTCACCGATGTGGATGGCGATGTTGGCGTACACCTCAAAGAGGGCCGCGTTGACCTGTGCATGACCGTCAACGCTGACGATCGCCCTGGCGCCCTTTTCAAGGCGTTTGTTGCGGCACGAACTGCGGTACATGCTGCCGGCGGTGGTACGAGCGAGTGGGACAGCTGGCTGCCGACGTTGCTGGACGCCGACGACTACAGGTCGAGCGTGTCCCTCAGTCACAAGGACTGCCCCGCCTAAGAATTTCGGCTCTGACAGCAGCGCCGAGCCAGAAAATTCCGCATTTGGAGAGTCGTTACGATCCCGATTCGTCGACTAGATCCGCAGCTGAGAGCAGGTAACCGGCTAGCTTGCGGGCTGTGGCCGAATCGATCGCAGTGATTTGTCCGAGCCCATCAATGGCGATCAGGCGGTTGACGTTGCCGTCGTTGTGCTGGTGGCCGACGAACGTCGACGGTGATGGGCTCGCCGGCACCCCAACTGCCCCAGTGCAGGCCCCGCCGCCAGCTGCCATCGGCGTGGGGCTCCCACTCAAAGGCCTCGGCGCCGGCCGGCACGGGTACGTCGGGATAGAGGACGCCGAAGGTGCGGTCGTGGAGGGCTGCTCGGGCGAAGTCCAGCATGAGGGCGGCCACCTGGTCGGCCGGCATGCCGCCCTGGAGCAGTTTGGCCTCGCGCCTGGCCAGCGTGGCCGCGCGGTCGGCGGGTAGTTCGGCGGCGAGATCGCGCCAATCGCTCGCGTTCTCGGAGGTCATGGCTCCAAATAGGGGGTTGGTCCACCCGGATGGCGGGAGGGCGCAGACTTATACGTCGTGCAGTCTAGGAAGTATCGCCTCAAGATGATCGCTTGGATGCAGAGTGCGGGTCAGCAATGGATGACTACTGACCATATCCCACAGGCGGGGAGTGACCTGGCTCTTGACAACGCGTCGGCCCGCCCAGCGGTCTCTGACGTCGCCGCCTACGGTGTCGCCACCGCGATCGATCATTTCGGATCGGTCGTTGACGTAGTGGCGTCCGACAGGCCGATCCGGCACTTTGCGCCTTTCACCGCGTTACGCACGACGTTGCTGGCATCGGCGCGGGTGCGCTGGATGCTGGAACCCGACAAAAGTGAGGATCGGCGTCTGCGATGCCTCCAGGTCTGCTACCAGAACCGCCACGAACAGCGAAAAGCATTCAACGGCTTCCTTGGCGGCCACCTGAACGCAGCCGAGAAACAGTCCATTTCAGCTGCGATCACGCAACTGGATACCGAGATTGGATCGCTTGAGTCGCAAGCGAAGTCGTTAGGTGTGCAAAAACTCGCCGAGCCCAAAGACACTGTGTCGATGCTCCGTGACTTAGCGGATCCGAACACCGGCTGGGGCTCGGCGATAGGGGGGCTGTGGCGCATGGGGTCTGCTGTTGCGCACGGATACTACTGGGCGCAAGCAGGCCGCTCCGATCCAGGCAAGTTCGATGAGGATTTCTTTGACCTGTCCTGCGCCGGTGCCTTTGTCTTCGTGACCAAGGCCCAACAACTTTACGACAAGAGGGCCGCGGCCCCAGGCGCATAAGAACGTTGTGCCATCGAATCCCTTTCTCCCGCGTTCTTATTCGAGCCGTTTAAGGTTCTTATTCCATTCCTCGGGCGGGATCGACGACAAGTCGATACCAGCCGTGAAAGCCTCCATCGGAAACGACGTGTCGATACCCATCCAGATCAGCGGCATCCTGAATGTCACGGACTCGCCGTCCAGAGTGAAAACTCGCGACTGTGGCGGATACGAATCGTCCGCACCGATGAACGACACGTGGCAGAACGGACTAACCTGCTGGTCCGTCTTCGCGACCCGGCGATTCACTGCCGCGAGCAACTGCATGTGCAATTCAGGCTGCGTCAGCCGCTTGGAGACCTGCCTCTTTAATACTTCGTGATTCCTGCCTGTCATCACCAGTTTGCGACCCGAGCCGTTGGCGAACACGTAAGGCTCGGTGATTTCTTTAGCGCGGAAGTAGAAGGAATCCAGCAGCTTGTAGGCACCGGTGGCAGCGTCGGGGATCTCGAGATTCGCTAATTCCCCGATGTATCGCTTCTCCCCATCGATGATGAGAAAGTTGATGCACAATGGGTGCCCGCGATGCGCGAACTCTTCAGTGAGCCGCCGTTTTAGGCGATCCATTGACACTTCGAGAGGCTCGTTGACCCCGCGTATGGTCTCGCGCAACCAGTCACCAACTCTGATGCCGTCATGCGTTTCGAGGAGACCTGTAAATCCGAAGAGCGCCTTGGGGCCGCCCTCCGGTGGGTAGTGGACCGTAAGGTGCTTGACCCTGTCGTCATCGAGCGGGATTCCATTCGCGTCGGACATGCGGTAGTCAGTTGAAACGTAGATCCCTTCGGGCTTGCTCATCCCAAGGAACAGCGTCACGAGATCGATCGTATCGGCGGCCGCCGGCAAGCGCTCCTAGGATCTCCATCGGCAGCGTATTGGCAGCGAGCGCCGCGTGAGGGTTCTGGAAACATGCTTTGAGCTGCTGTGACGCTTTGTGCGCGATACTGGGATTGAACCAGTGACCTCTTCCGTGTCAGGGAAGCGCTCTCCCGCTGAGCTAATCGCGCCGGGGTCAAAAGCTGGAGGTGGAGACGGGAATCGAACCCGTGTGCACGGCTTTGCAGGCCGTTGCCTCACCACTCGGCCACTCCACCGCTGGATTGATGCCACTTGCACCTTCGAGCGGATGACGGGATTCGAACCCGCGACCCTCACCTTGGCAAGGTGATGCGCTACCAACTGCGCTACATCCGCGCGCCTCGGACGACATCGTCGCCCGGTGCGAAGCACGACGATAGTCGACGTGAGCGGGCACATACAAATTTCTCGGTACGGACCGCGTCCAGGCTATCGCGGCGTACCGATGACGCGCAGGCGGCCGGTACTGTCGAGACCGGGCTCGTGCTAATCTTCGACGTCGTTCGCCTCTCGGCGCCGGTCCCGTGGCTCAGTGGGAGAGCGTCCGCTTCACACGCGGAAGGTCGCTGGTTCGATCCCAGCCGGGACCACAAGTAAAGACGCAGGCACCACGGCGCGAGTGCTGCTCAACCCCGCAGCTGAAACACCTCGGTGAGCGGACGGCGCGGCGTCGGTCTGGGCGGTTCGGCCGCCGCGGGCGCCACACCCACGCGGACCAGGACCTGCGGCCGCCTGCCCTCTTCCATCAGGTCCGCAATCATGTCGCGCGTGACTTTGAGCTCGGTGACGTGAGTGACCGGGCACGTGGCCAGGTTCGCCATCGTGCATTCCAGTAACACCGCGGAGAGCGCTTCGCCGGACAATAATGCGCCGAGCCGAGTGTCGTCGTCGGTGGACAGCATCAAAATCGTCGCCTCGTCGGCGGGGATGTCGGTGCGCCGTTCAAGGTTATGCGGCATCGGGAACGTCCGCCCGACGTCGACGCGCTCCCTCTCGGCCGACGACACCAGCGCATCGTATGGAATGCCCTCAGCTGCCTCGAAAGGCGCTGTCCACCAACGAAGTTCCTCCTGATAGGCGGTGTCATAGAGGCGCACCGATTCGGCCACCCACGATGCTTGCGCCAGCCTGTCGCGCACGTCGTCGGCCATCACGTCCAGATGCACGGCGTCGTCGTCGATGACGCCCCGCAGCGACGGCTCGAACGCCTCCCAGTTCATCGGCGCGATGAACGGCAATCGGTCGGTCCGGCGCGCCCAGATCGCGGAGGCGCGACGCTTTTCTTCGTCGGTGACGTTCTCCGCGGGGGTGACGTCGATGGACGCCAGATGGTTCGGATCCTTCGGGTCGGGGAACCGGGAGATCCGGGCTCGCCACCCCGCAGCGGCGAATGCGACTCGAAGGTGATCGAGCGCGGCGCCGCAGCTGATCACCGCCTCTCGGCCAGACCGGTCTGTAACCATCGCCCGGCTTGGATCGAGAAAAAGATCCAGCTGACCGCCGCCGGCCACCCACTGCCAGGGTTGGCTGTTATGCAGTGAGGGCGCGCGGCATGCTGACCGCACCGCGTCCTCGATGAGTTCGGTGTCCGCCATGGCGGCTGGCATATCGACCTCAATTCTTTGGCTGGCACCGAGCATTCCACTTCTGAAGCCTATTGTCGGCCGAGTTTCCATACGACGATCGCGAACGCCCAGATGACGGCGGGGACAGACGGTTGGACACACGCTCATGAGGAGCCCAGCGACTAGTTCGCTAGGGCTTTAGGGGCGCTCCTGGATAACGCACTCCACAATCCGATTGGCCAAGCGCTGGTCGAATCCCATCCGCGACACCTTCTGCGCTTCACCAGCCGGCGATACACCAGAATTGAGGTCCTGCTCGATAACGCCAATGAGCTGCTGGTTTTGGGAGTCGTGCTCCCACAGCGGGACTTGCGTAACGCTTCCCACGCAATTTCCGTAACCGCTCAAGTCGGCGCGAGCCGGTGCGGCCACCAGAGTGGCGATGGCTATGCCGAGTGCCGCAGCAACGGAAAAGAAACGCACGATCTCCTGGGTACCCGGGTACAACGCAGATTAATCAGCAAACGCACTCGGCTGGCTGGCGACCGGAAACTCTCACTGTTGGCGCTAGCAGCGGGCCGTTCACGGCTCCGCTCCCGCGGCCGGCCTCTCGCTCGAAGACGTGTTGCCCACAGCCATGAACGATGCTGGGATTCAAGAGAACTCCGCAAAGGATGGTGGACGATGGTCGGAAATTCCGAAGGTATCGGCACGCTGAAACTTGAGTGTCCACAAGGTCATCCCGTGGGCAGGATCCTCAAGGACGCCCCGCACCAGGCCGTTCAATATGACCCCGGCGCCATGGTGGGATCGCGCCGGTTCTGGCCGGACGAGGACGACCAGCCGCAGTTCCAAACGAGCTGCCGATTCTGCGAGAAGCCGGTGGGGGATGCCACGGCCACGCTGCAGGTGAAACTGGCCGAGGTGATCGCCGACGCCGCCTTGACCACCGGGACGGCCACGCTGGCGTACCTGTAGGCGGCCGCCGCGGCTACTGTAAGAGCGACAGTAGCGACCGACGCAAGAGGAGTCCCGTGGCCCAGGTTCCCCCGACCTCGCAGGAAGCCCCCCGCCCGCCCGAGGGGGATTGGCTCGGAACGCCCTACCTCAGGTTCGAGCGTCATGGGTCGATCGCGGTGTGCACCATCGACCGCCCCGAAGCGCGTAACGCGCTGACGCCCGCGATGTACTTCGGAATCCGTTACGCCGTTGGGCGTCTCAACGAGGATCACGATTTGGCCGGGCTCGTGCTCACCGGAACCGGGGACGTGTTTGCGCCCGGCGGTGACATGGGCGGCGGGGGAGCCGCCGACAACTGGATCACCTTCGGCGGCGCCCTGGGCATGGACGTCACCCCGTTCGACACCGTGCGCACGTCGGCCAAGCCGATCGTCTCGGCGGTCAACGGCCTGTGCCAGGGCGGCGGGTTCCAGATCGCGCTGTGCAGCGACCTGTCGGTGGTGAGTGACCGGGCCACCTTCCGCGTCCCCGAGCTGTTCCGCGGCTACGCCGACACCTACTACAGCCAGATGCTCACCCGGGTCATCGGGCCGGTGCGCACCCGCGACCTGATGTTCACCGGGCGGGTGCTGACCGCCGTCGAGGCCCTGGACTGGGGCCTGGTCACCCGCGTCGTACCGCACGAGAGCCTGCTCGACGCCGCCAAGGACCTGCTCGCGCAGTGCTGCCGCACCGCGCCGCGCGCCCGCGGTGTCATCAAGTCCAGCATCGACAGCTACCTGGGCCTCTACGACCGAATCGGCATGACCAGCAGCCTGAGCGACGCCGAGGCGCGGGAAGGCTTCCGAGCCTTCAAGGAGCGCCGCTCGCCCGACTGGGTGCACCCGGATCTGCGCGCCGAGGGGCGGCTATAAGTCGATCCACTCGCCGTGGGGAGCGACCCGCAAGCGGTCGCCGATCCCGGCCTGATCGAAGGCCGCGGCGAACTCGTCGACGCCCTCGCTGAAGTGCGCCCAGCCGTCGACGTGCGCGGGTATCACCACCCGGGCGCCCAAGATCTCGGCGGCGGCGGCCGCGCGCGCCGCGGTCAGCGTCAGCGGACGCCCGCGCTCCTTGGTCGGCACGCTGGCCGCCCCGGCGAACAGCACCGCGACGTCGATCGTGCCCACCCGGTCGGCCACGTCCTTGACCGCCGCCATCGAGGCGTTGTCCCCGCTGAGGTACACGGTCGGCAGGCCGCGCCCGGACAGCACGAATCCGGTCACCTCGCAGTTGACGTGGCCGCCTTCGTCGCGCTGCCCGTCCGCCGGGCCGTGCACCGCCGGAACAGCTTGCACCGCAAGCGATCCGGAGAGCTCATGCGTCTGCCAGGGTGCCACCCCCACCGCCGGCGGGCCCAACCGGCCGGCGCCGCCCGGATGGGTGAGCACCAGCGGCGCGGCCAGGGCCATCCGCCGGCCGTCGTCGTCGAGGTTGTCGGGATGCTGGTCGTGGCTGATCAACACCGCGTCCACCGGGCCGAGCGCCTCGGCGCTCACGGCGGGCCCGGCGAGCTTGGTCAGGTACGCGTGCACCCCGGGCGGGTCGAACGTCGGGTCCATCACGATCCGGTGGCCCGCGACGTCGACGACCGTGGTCGGGCCGCCCAGCACAGTGATCGCGCAGGCGCGCCGCTGCGCGTCCACCAAGGCGCTCATATGCCCCGGGCCCGGTCGCGCCAATACGGTTCGCGCAGATCGGTTTTGAGGATCTTTCCGCTGGCATTGCGGGGCAGCGATTCCACGAAGTCCACGGTCCGCGGGCATTTGTAGCCGGCGAGGTGCTCCCGGCAGAAGGCGATGACATCGTCGGGATCGATCTCGCCGTTGGCCACCACGATCGCCTTGACCGATTCCCCCCAGAAGTCGTCGGGCACGCCGATGACCGCGGCGTCGGCGATGGCGGGGTGCTCGATGAGCACGCTTTCCACCTCGGGCCCGTACACGTTCTCGCCGCCGGTGATGATCATGTCCTTCAGCCGGTCTTCGATGTACACGTAGCCGTCGGCGTCCAGGCGGCCGACGTCACCGGTGCGCACCCAGTCGTCGTCGGTGATCGTCTCGGCGGTCGCCTCCGGCCGGTTCAGGTAACCGCTCATGTTCTGGTTGCTCCGCACCCAGATCTCGCCGGGTTCCCCGGCCGGCACCTCGGCGCCCGTTTCCGGATCGACCACGCGAATCTCGGTGCCCAGCACCGCCTTTCCCGCCGCTAACTGCAGGTGCGGGCGAGCGGAATCGCGATGATCGGCGTCGCTGAGCGCCGTGACCGCGCCGCACAGTTCCGTCTGCCCGTACACCTGAACGAAACGCGTTTCGGGCCAGGTGGACAGCGCCCGATGCAGCAGCGGCAACGGCATGGGCGCGGCCCCGTAGACGATGTAGCGCAGGCCCGCGAACATGGCGTGGGCCGCGTCGCCGGCGTCGAGGAACCGGGCGATCACCGGCGGGACGAAGAACGCGTGGGTCGCGCCGGATCTGACCGCGCCCATCAGCGCGGTGGCGTCGGGTTCACGTGTCATGATCGTCGGCACACCGGCCCGAATACCGAAGAGCGCGTAGCCGATTCCGCCCACGTGGAACAGGGGCATGGCGACGAGGTTCGCGTCCCCGTCATCGAACGGGAACGCCGGCGCCAGGTTGGCCGCGTGATTGACCAGCGCGCGCTGGCTCAGCAGCACGCCCTTCGGCCGCCCCGTGGTGCCGGAGCTGTAGATCACCAGGGCGGTTTCGCTCTCGTCGACCTCGGCGTCGCTGCCCATGGGCGCCGCCGCGTCCAGCAGGGATTCGTACTCGTCACCCACCACCACGATGCGCTGCACGCCCGGTGCTCGTTGGGCGGCCGCCTCGGCCGCGGCCTGCAGCTCGGCGCCGACGAAAAGCAGCCGCGCGCCGCTGTCCTCGAGCACGTGGACGAGTTCGTCGCCGACGATGCGCCAGTTGACGACGGTCGTCACCGCGCCGATCGACGCCGCGGCGAAGAGCACCTCGAGGCAGGCGGGGTGGTTCTTGTCCAGAAAGGCCACGCACTGCCCGCGCTGCACGCCGGCGTCCCGCAGCGCGCCGGCCGCGCGCCGGATCCGCGCGGCCCAGTCCGCCCAGGACCACTGCCGTTCGCCGTAGCGAATCGCGATGGCGTCGGGCCGCTGCTGTGCGTGCCGGTCGACGAATCCGGCGAGCGTCTCCGTCGTTTTCGCCGTGGTGTCGGCTGGTGGCATGAACCCCTCCGAGGTCGGTTTACTCACACTCTGTGATACGCGGTCGTGGCCGCGCCCGCCACGGCGGCCCTCCGTTTGACTGGGAGCTTCCGCCTACCAGTGGTCACCAACAAGTCCTGGCACTCGCACCGACGTCGGCGCACGATCAGACTATGCCCGAAAAGACGCGCCTGCCCCTGCTGCCACCGCCCAGCCTGAGCCCCGAGCAGAAGCGCCTCTATGACGACATGGCGGCGGTGATCGAGCGCAACTTCGACGGGCTCGTCGCGCGCCGCGAGGATGGCGCCCTGATCGGCCCCTTCAACGGCTGGCTGCATTTCCCACAATTCGGAAAGCCGGCCTGGGCCTTCAACAAGGCGCTCTGGGAGCACAGGGTGTTGCCCGCCGCCGTCCACCAGCTCGTCATCCTGGTGACCGCCGCCAGGTTCGGCGCCCGGTACGAGATCTATGGGCACGAGCACTTCGCCCGGCAGGCAGGCCTGGCCGAGCGCAAGATCGCGACGATCGCCGCGGGCGAACGTCCGCACGACCTCGACGACGACGAGGGTGCCGCCTACGACATGGCGGCGGCGCTGAACCGGGGTGCCCCGCTTCCGGAGACCACGTACCAAGCGGCGAGGCAGGCTTTCGGCGCTGAGGGTGTCGCCGAGATCGTCTTCCTGGTGGGATGTTTCTCGATGGTCGGCATCACGCTGAACGCGTTCGATGCGTCGGTGCCGGGCAGAGAAGAAAATCTCGATATTTGCTGATAGCTCACTTATATCGAGCGGCGCGAGCATTAGCTCCCCGTGCGCGTTTGCTTACCCGCGAGTGGAGCGGTGTGCCAACATGTCTGCCATGGTGAACCCCGACCGAGCCGGCTCACGCACCTTCGTCGTCACGGGCGCCGCGTCCGGGATCGGCCTGGCGACCGCGAGGCGCCTGCTGGCCGAGGGCGGCACGGTGATTGGCGCCGACCTGGTCGCGGCGCCCGACCTCGGCCCCCGGTTTCAGTTCGTCAACGCCGACGTGACCGACGAAGCCGCGATCGCCGCGGTGCTGGCCGCCGTGCCCGACCGCCTCGACGGCGTCCTGCACGCCGCCGGGGTCGCCGGGGGAGGACCGGTCCACCTGCTCGACCGATCTGAATGGGACCGGGTGATCAAGATCAACCTCACCGGCACCTTTCTGGTGGCGAAGGCGGCGCTGGCCCGGATGATCGAGCAACCCCGCGTCGATGGTGAACGGGGTTCGCTCGTGACCGTCGCGAGCGTCGAGGGCCTGGAAGGCACGGCGGGCGGGAGTTCATACAACGCGGCCAAGGGTGGCGTCGTGCTGCTCACCAAGAACATCGCGCTCGACTACGGACCGAGCGGCATCCGGGCCAACGCCATATGTCCCGGGTTCATCGAAACCCCAATGGCCCAAAGCGTCTTCGGTCTCCCGGGCATGGAGGGCCCGCTGCAATCCATCACCTCCGAACACGCCCTGCAGCGGCTGGGCCAGCCGGAGGAGGTCGCGGCCATGGCGGCCTTCCTGCTGTCGCCGGACGCCTCGTTCGTCAGCGGTCAGGCCATCGCCGTCGACGGCGGCTACACCGCCGGTCGTGATCACGGTGTGGTCAAACTCTTCGGCTTTCCCTCCTAGCGCCTTAAGATTCGCGCATGGTCACTCCCGATGAGGCGATCGAGGCGATTCGCGGCGCCGGCGGGGCGCAGCCGGGCTGCCGCGCGCTGCACGCCAAAGGCACGCTCTACCGCGGCACGTTCACCGCGACACCCGACGCGCTCATGCTCACGCGCGCAAAGCATCTCGACGGCTCGACGGTTCCGGTGCTGATCCGCTTCTCCAACGGTGCGGGCAATCCCAAACAGCGCGACAACGTGCCGGGCATCCGCGGAATGGCGGTGAAGTTCACCCTGCCCGACGGCTCCACCACCGACGTGGTGACGCAGACCGCGCGGCTTTTCGTCTCCAGCACGCCCGACGGGTTCGTCGATCTGCTCAAGGCGATGCGACCCGGGCTGACCACGCCGCTGCGCATGGCCAAGTACTTCCTCACCCATCCCCGGCTGCTCGGCGCGCTACCGGTGCTGCGCGACGCCAACAGGATCCCGGCGAGCTACGCCACCGTCGAGTACCACGGCCTGCACGCCTTCCGCTGGGTGGCCGCCGACGGCAGCGCCAGATTCGTTCGCTATCACCTGGTTCCGGCCGCCACGCAGCACTTCCTGTCGGCACCCGACGCCCACGGCAAAGGCGCGGACTTCCTCACCGAGGAGCTGAACACGCGTCTGGACGGCGGCCCGGTGCGGTTCGCATATCGCGTGCAGATCGGCGGGCCCACCGACTCCACGGTGGACCCGTCGGCGCCCTGGCAGAGCACACAGATCGCAACCGTCGGCACCCTCGAGATCACCGGTCTGGAGACCGAGCGCGAGCACGGCGGCGACATCTTGGTGTTCGATCCGATGCGGGTGACGGACGGCATCGAGCCCTCCGACGATCCGGTGCTGCACTTCCGGACGCTCGCGTATTCAGCGTCGGTCAAGCTGCGCACCGGCGTCGACCGCGGGGCCGAAGCGCCGCCCGCCTGACGGGGGAGCAGAACCGGCAGTCGCCCGCACGCCGAAACCTGGGGCAGGCTAAGGTTTTTCTTCAGTGTCGCCTCCCCACATGATTCTCATTTGCCTTGCCGGGTTCGGCGCCGGTGCCATCAACGCGCTGGTCGGGTCCGGCACGCTGATCACGTTCCCCACCCTGGTCGCCCTCGGCTTCCCGCCGGTAACGGCCACCATGTCGAATGCGATCGGTCTGGTCGCCGGCAGCGTGTCGGGCACCTGGGGCTACCGCGCCGAGCTGCGCGGCCAGTGGGATCGGCTGCGCTGGCAGTTTCCGGCGTCGCTGGGCGGCGCGGTGCTGGGCGCCTTCCTGCTGCTGCATCTGCCCGAGAAGGTCTTCGCCGAAGTGGTGCCGGTGTTGTTGGTCCTGGCGCTGATTCTGGTGGTCGCCGGGCCTCGCATTCAGGCGTGGACGGGACGGCGCGCCGAGGCCGCGGGCCGCTCACCCGAGCACATCACGCCCCGCCGCATGGCCGTCCTGGTGTTCGGGACATTCGCGGTCGGCGTTTATGGCGGTTATTTCACCGCCGCTCAAGGCATCCTGCTGGTCGGCCTGATGGGCGCGCTGCTGCCGGAGTCGGTACAGCGGATGAACGCCGCCAAGAACCTGCTGGCCCTCGTCGTGAATGTCGTTGCCGCGATTGCCTATACGTTGGTCGCCTTCGACCGCATCAGCTGGCCGGCCGCCGGGCTGATCGCGGTGGGGTCGCTGGTCGGCGGGCTGATCGGGGCGCGCTACGGCCGCCGGCTGTCGGGAAACGCGCTGCGCGCGACGATCGTGGTGGTCGGCCTGATCGGTCTGTATCGACTGCTGGCCGTGGCGTAACTCGTAGCGTTCGCCGCATCGAGTGTGCGTTCACGGCTTTGAGTGTGCGCCCAGGGAGGGCCCGCCCGGCGTGTCGCCGCCCTGGACGCACGCGCAAGTGAAGAGGCGTAGCAACGGGTTTCAGTCCAGCGTGGCGGTGGCAATCTCGTCGACGACGTCCATCACCTCGCCCCGCTTGCGCCACGCCCGCAGCTGACGCATCGCGCCGTTGCCTCGCGTGGCGACGCGGTCGAGTTCGCCCACCACGCGGTCATATTCGCCCAGCGTCTCCAACGCCGGCCGCACGCGCTGCACGAGGGCGCCCAACTGCTCGCGCGCGGACACCGCTCCGCCACCGTGGATTAGGTCGAGCGTGCGTCCGGCGAGCCCGTCGTGGGCGGCCTTCCAATACGCCGCGCGCAGGGCCGCCGGCGGAAGCCGCCCGGGCGGGTCGTCCTCGAGCGCCGTCATCACCGCGGCCCGGACCAGCGTGGCGAGCAACACCGTTTCCGCGACGGTCGCCGGCACGTCGGCCACCCGCACCTCGATCGTCGGGAAGTTCTCCGACGGGCGCACGTCCCAATAGACCATCTTCTCGTCCAGGATCACTTCGCTGTCGATCAGCATCCGCACCGTGCGGTCGTAGTCGTCGGGCGACGGGAAGAACGGCGGCGGCCCGGCCACCGGCCAGCGTCGCCACAGGACACTGCGCCAACTCGCGTAGCCGCTGTCTGCGCAGCGGTACACCGCCGAATTAGCCGCCAGCGCAAGCAGATTGGGCAGCCACGGTCGCAACCAGTTGCTGACATGGATGGCGGCCGCGCGGTCGGGAACCTCGACGTGGACATGGCATCCGCAGATGCCTTGCTCATGCGCGACCATCCCGTACTCCGCGCCGATCCGGCGATAGCGGGGAGTGTCGGTGACGGGGAACTCGTGCGGTGTGGCCGGCGGAAGACCAGCGGCGAGCAGCCGAAGCCCCACGGCCTCGGCGGCCCGCGCCGCGGTGCGCCGCAGCGCAGTCAGCTCCTCGGCGAGTTCCGTGCTGGTCGCCACCACGCTGGAGGTGGTTTCCACTTGGCAGCTGCTGAGTTCCAGCTGCAGCTCAACGCCCCGGCGTTTGGCCTCGGCGGCCACATCGGCGTTCTGCGGCGCCGGTTCGCCCGTTCGCGGGTCGACAAGGAGGAATTCTTCCTCCGCGCCGAAGGTGGGAGGGTCGCTCATCCAGCCACACGGGCCCGATCAGTGCCCGCGTTGCCCCGTCACCAACGGGCCGCGGACGCCAGCGCGGAATCGGCGGTCGGGTAGATGGGCAGAAGGGCTGACAGGCCGCACGCGTCGATGATGCGGGCGACGATCGGCTCGCGGCTCACCAGGCGCAACTCGATGCCGCGCTCCTTGCAGCGCTTCGCCTCGTCGGTCAGCGCCGCGAACGCGCAGCAGGCCATGAAATCCAGCCCCGTGACGTCGACGACCAGGGGACCCGGCTCGATGACGATGCCGGCGACCTCGCTGATGAGCTGGCGCCAGGTGTGCTCGTTGCACGCGTCGACCTCTCCGCCGGCATAGATCAGCACCGCCGGGCCGCTGCGATCGGCTGACGCGCGCAGCGTGCTGTTGGGGTCACCCAGCTCGTAAACCAGCTTCGTGCTCAGCATCAGGTGGGTAGTTGTCATCGGTTCTGCAATGGCCGAGATCATCGTGGACTCCTAATCGACCGGCGTCTACGACGCTGCGATGGATGCCCGTCCTGCCCTCTGAAGACAGACTTTTCGCGGAAGGCGAATCTCTTTTCTATAACAAGACAGGTCTGTCTGTCTACCTGTGCCAGCTAAGAGTATGTTGTGGGTTGCTATGACAACTTCCGATGTCGGAACGCCCGCCGCGTCGGCTCGTGAACGTATCCTGGCCGCCGCATATGAGCTGTTCAGCCGGCGTGGAATCCGTGCGGTCGGCACCGAAGAGGTGATCGACCGGGCCGGTGTAGCCAGGGCCACGCTATATCGGCATTTCGCCACCAAGAACGACCTCGTCCTGGCTGTGCTGCAGCGGCGCGAGGAACTGTGGACGCACGGCCTGATCGAGGAGCAGTCACGGCAGCGGGGCGAGACGCCCGAGCAACAGTTGCTCGCAATCTTCGACGTCATGCACGACTGGATTCAACTGCGTGACGGCTACGAGGGCTGCTCGTTCATCAACGTGCTGCTCGAGCTCGGGCCCGATTCGCCCGCGGGGCGGGCCTGCATCACCCACATCGACCACGTTCGCGACATCGTGCGTCAGCGCGCGATGGCGGCGGGCCTGACCGACGTCGAGGACTTCGCCTCGTCCTGGCACATCTTGATGAAGGGCGCCATCGTTCTGGCGGCAGTGGGCGATGTGGATGCGGCCTTGCGTGCCCGGAGGATGGCCAGCGCCCTCATCGCAGAGCATCGGCCGGTCGCGCCGGAGGATCTCGGCGAAGCGGCCAGCTAACCCGCCTCTCAAGCCGCGTCGGCGGCGGTGCTGTCGGCCTTGCGGTAGTGCTCGGCCTCGAGCTCGGCGATGGCCCGGGAGGTGCGTTCACGCAGCGCGAAGGCCGCGATCAGCCCGAACACGATCGCGATGACCAGCGCTATCCAGGAGAACCGCTCCAGCCAGCGCTCCGCGGCCATCCCGGCGTAGTACACCAGCGCGGTGGTGCCGCCGGCCCAGCAGATGGCGCCCGAGACGTTGGCGGCCAAGAAGCGCGGATAGTGCATCTTCAAGGCTCCGGCCAGTGGCCCGGCGAAAATCCGCAGCAGCGCGATGAAGCGGCCGAAGAAGACCGCCCGAACTCCCCAGCGGCTGAACAACTTTTCGGCCAACGCGACGTGTCCGGGACCGAAATGTTTGGGGAACCGCCGGCCCAGGCGGTCGAAGAGCGGCATACCGAACCGGCGCCCGATCGTGTAACCGATCGAGTCGCCGACCACGGCGCCGATCACCGCCGCGATGCCGACGCCGACGGGGTTGACGGGCAGGTCGTCGTGCGACGACATCAGCGCCGCGCTGACCAGGATGATCTCGCCGGGAAGGGGAATGCCCAGGCTCTCGAGCCCGACCACGCCGCCGACCACCAGGTAGACCGCGAGCGGCGGGATCGCGTGCAGCAAAGCCTCCACATCCATGCGTCCAGCATGCCTGACGGTCCGGCGGTACGCGCCCTAAACCCGCCGCTTCGCGTCGGCCGGTCGGCTCGGCGCGCCGAGGCTCTCCAACTGCGGCCGTTTGGGTTCCCGGCCGTCG
>NZ_LZJF01000156.1 GCF_001666835.1 Mycobacterium sp. E3251
GCCTTCAGGTGGTCGACGGGTTGGTCCGCTCGCCGGGGGCGGCCCTGCCGGCCCGGGTCGACAAGGCGGTGCGCACCATCGAGGAGTGGCTGGCCGCTGAGCCCTTTCGGGCACCGGAGGCCGACGAACTGGCCGAGCTCAAGCTCGGGCCCCGGGAGCTGGCCGCCGCGGTGCGCACCGGGCGGCTGACCCGGATCGCCGACGGCGTCGTGCTCGGGTCCGGCGCGCTGGACCGGGCGGCGGGCATCCTCGCGACGCTGCCCCAGCCGTTCACCGTCAGCGACGCGCGCCGCGCGCTCGGCACCACCCGCCGGGTCGCCGTGCCCTTGCTGGAGCAGCTCGACGCCCGGCGCGTCACCAGGCGGGGCCCGGACGGCACCCGGGTGGTGGTCCCTACAGCCGCTCCTTGACCGCCGCCGACAATCGGGCGCCGTCGGCCTTACCCGCCGCGATCGCGGTGGCCGCCTTCATCACCAGGCCCATCTGCTTCATGCTCGGGCGCTCGCCGATCTCCTCGGCGACCTGGGCGATGGCGGTGTCCGCGACGTCGGCCACCTCGGCCTCGGTGAGCGGCGTCGGCAGATATTCGTCGATGATCCGCGCCTCGGCGTGCTCGTTGGCGGCGAGCTCCCCGCGGCCGTTCTGGGTGTAGATCTCCGCCGATTCGGCACGCTTGCGCGACTCCCGCGCCAGCACCTTGATGACTTCTTCGTCGGAGAGGTCTTTGGCCTGTTTGCCGGAAACTTCCTCGGTTTGGATCGCGGCGAGCAGTAGGCGCAGGGTCGCCGTGCGCAGCTTGTCCTTGCTCTTCATCGCGTCGGTCAGGTCGGCCCGCAGCCGGGATTTGAGTTCGGCCATGCCAGAGACGCTACGCGCCGACCGCCCCACCATGATTGAGAAATGCCCGGACCACCGACAGGATGGACCCCATGACGAACGACGGGCCCGTCCGCATACACCGCGGGGTTGCCGATAGCCGCCAGCACCGCGACGATCACCGCCGCCAGGCCGGCGACAACCGCCATCACCGCGCCTTCGAGCACCGCGAGACCGAACAACGGCACCAGGCGGCCCCGGATCTTGGCCCACGTCTCTGCGATGGTGATCGGCGACCCGAACACCGCCCGCCCGACGATGACGGTGAGCATTCCGGACAACAGCATGCCGCCCAGCCAGGCGACGACCACGCCGGCGCCCATCGACGTCAGCCACGCGCCCACGACCCCGGTGGTCAGCTCCTTGGCGTGGTCGGTCGTCAACCTGCCGTAGGCCGCCAACGGTCCGAAAACGGCGGCCTTCGTGACGATTTGGATGAACACCACCACGATGGCGGTCAAGCCCAAAGCCGCCTTCGGATTGGCGCGGACGTAGCCGACCGCGCCGTTGAAGATGTCGCCAAGCGTCAGCGGTCGCAGCGGGATGATGCCGGGTTTGACCGCTCCCGGAATTAGTTGCGGCGGACCGTTCGGACACCGGGCGTGTGGCGCGACACCGCGGAGATCGACGTCGCCCTGCGCTCGGCGGGCACG
>NZ_LZJF01000157.1 GCF_001666835.1 Mycobacterium sp. E3251
GACTAGCAGCGCCGGCAGGTTCGGGGCGAGCTGGCCGTTCGGTCGCATCGGGAAATAGTGCATCGTGGCCAACGGGAGCTTGAGATACTCCGCCACGTCCGCCGCGACCCCCGGAAAGCCCGGGCCGGTGAACACGAGATCGGCACCCTCCGACAGCGATGTCAGCGTCGCGCTCATGTCCGCCCAGGACCGGACCAGCATGTCCTGGGCTTCCCGCCACCGCCGTCTAACTTCGGGAAAGTCCCATAACTTGGCGAGGAAATCCGTGTCCCAAAAGCCCTCCTGCTGGTCCGGTCCTGGGCGGACATGAGCGCGACGCTGACATCGCTGTCGGAGGGTGCCGATCTCGTGTTCACCGGCCCGGGCTTTCCGGGGGTCGCGGCGGACGTGGCGGAGTATCTCAAGCTCCCGTTGGCCACGATGCACTATTTCCCGATGCGACCGAACGGCCAGCTCGCCCCGAACCTGCCGGCGCTGCTAGTCCGCTCCGCGATGGCCACGCTGGACTGGGTCCAGTGGCGGGTGACCAAGAAGGCCGAGGACGCGCAGCGCCGCGCATTCGGTCTGCCGAAGGCAAAAGGTCCCGCGCCGCAACGGATGACGGCCCGCGGCGCGTTGGAGATCCAGGCCTATGACAAAGTGTGCTTTCCCGGGCTGGCCGACGAATGGGCGAAGTGGAGCGGCCAGCGCCCCTTTGTCGGGACGCTGACCATGGAGCTGACCACCGATACCGACGACGA
>NZ_LZJF01000158.1 GCF_001666835.1 Mycobacterium sp. E3251
GACCCCGGCGCCCAGCCCGCGTCGCGACACCACGAGCATCGAAGGAGCGTCGTTATGACCCTCACGCCAGAGGCCCAAAAGGCCTTTAAAGCGGGAGAAGCCGAGCCGTTGACCCAGGAGCAGACGATCGCCTCGCTGGGCCGCTACGGCTATGGCTGGGCGGACACCGACGTCGCGGGGGCCAGCGCCCAGCGCGGGCTGTCCGAGGCGGTGGTCCGCGACATCTCGGCGAAGAAGAACGAGTCTGACTGGATGCTGCAGACGCGGCTGAAGGCGTTGCGCATCTTCGAGCGCAAGCCGATGCCGACGTGGGGTTCGGACCTCGGGGGCATCGACTTCGACAACATCAAGTACTTCGTGCGCTCCACCGAAAAGCAGGCCGCCTCTTGGGATGACCTTCCCGAGGACATCCGGAACACCTACGACAGGCTGGGCATCCCGGAGGCCGAGAAGCAGCGTCTGGTCGCCGGTGTGGCCGCCCAGTACGAGTCCGAGGTTGTCTACCACCAGATTCGCGAGGACCTGGAGTCTCAGGGTGTCATCTTCGTCGACACCGACACCGGCCTGCGTCAGCACGAGGACCTCTTCAAGCAGTACTTCGGCACCGTGATCCCGGCCGGCGACAACAAGTTCTCCGCGCTCAACACCGCGGTGTGGAGTGGCGGTTCGTTCATCTACGTCCCGCCGGGCGTGCACGTCGACATCCCGCTGCAGGCCTACTTCCGCATCAATACCGAGAACATGGGCCAGTTCGAGCGGACGCTGATCATCGTCGACGAAAACGCCTACGTGCATTACGTGGAGGGCTGCACCGCGCCCATCTACACGTCGGACTCGTTGCACTCGGCGGTGGTGGAAATCATCGTGAAGCCCGGTGGCCGTTGCCGTTACACCACCATCCAGAACTGGTCGAACAACGTCTACAACCTGGTCACCAAGCGCGCCCGCGCGGAGGCCGGCGCCACCATGGAGTGGGTCGACGGCAACATCGGCTCCAAGGTGACCATGAAATACCCGGCGGTGTGGATGACCGGAGAGCACGCCAAGGGCGAGGTCCTGTCGGTCGCCTTCGCCGGGGAGGGCCAGCACCAGGACGCCGGCGCCAAAATGCTGCACCTGGCGCCGAACACGTCGAGCAACATCGTGTCCAAGTCGGTGGCCCGCGGCGGCGGCCGTACCTCCTACCGCGGCCTGGTGCAGGTGAACAAGGGCGCCCACGGCTCGCGCTCCAGCGTGAAATGCGATGCGCTGCTGGTCGATACGATCAGCCGCAGCGACACCTACCCCTACGTCGACATTCGCGAGGACGACGTCACGATGGGCCACGAGGCCACCGTGTCCAAGGTCAGCGACAACCAGCTGTTCTACCTGATGAGCCGCGGACTGACCGAGGACGAGGCGATGGCGATGGTGGTGCGCGGCTTCGTCGAGCCGATTGCCAAGGAACTGCCTATGGAGTACGCCCTGGAGCTCAACCGGCTCATCGAATTGCAGATGGAGGGCGCGGTCGGATGACCGCTTCTTCTGCTGCTGCCCTGAACAAAGGCGAGTTGTTCGCGTCCTTCGACGTGGACGCGTTCGAGGTGCCCAGCGGGCGCGACGAAATCTGGCGGTTCACCCCGCTGCGTCGGCTGCGCGGACTGCACGACGGCTCGGCGCAAACGACCGGCAAGGCGCAGATCAGCGTCAGCGAACAGCCGGGCGTGCTCGTCGAGACGGTCCGTCGGGGCGACGAACGGCTCGGCCGTGCCGGTGTACCCACCGACCGCGTTGCGGCGCAAGCGTTTTCGTCGTTCAACTCCGCGACGCTG
>NZ_LZJF01000159.1 GCF_001666835.1 Mycobacterium sp. E3251
TTCACGGCGACGCCGGGGCAGCGCCCACGCGTTCCCGCCAGTTCTCCACCATGACCAATCGCCCCGACGAGGCGAGCGTCATGAACAACGTGTCGCCATCGGGGCTCAGCGCGACGTTGGTGGTCATCGGATCTTCGGCGGGAATGGCGCCCAACAGCTCGCCGGTCGGGGCGAAGACGGTGACACCGCCGCTACCCAGGGTCGCGACGAGGATGCCGCCGTCCGCGTCCACACAGAGCCCGTCGGCCCCTCCGACATTCAGCGGACCCCCGCTGGGCACCGTTGCCAGACCGCGCGCCCGCGACACCACTCCCGGCCCGTCGAGGGTGAACTCCCAGACCCGGCGCGTGCGCGTCTCGGCCACGTAGAGCAATGCCCCGTCGGGGGACAGGGCCACGCCGTTGGGCATCTCGAGTGGGTAGACGATCTCACGAAGCCCGCCGTCGACGGTGCCGTACAGCAGTCCCGTCATGCCGCGGTTGCGGCCTCGCGTGGCTCCACCGTCGGTGACGTAGAAGCCGCCATCGCCGTCGACGCAGATGTCGCTGGGCCGCATCAGCGGCACCGTTCCGCCGGAGCGCGTGACGAATTCGGTGCACAGGGTGCTGACCCGACCGTCGGCTTCGACCAGCTGCAGCGCGGGAACGACGGGGTGGTCGGGCGGTCCCACCGGCCGGAAAAGCCTTGCGCAGCCGACGAAGTCGTACGGCCACGGCCCGAGTCCGAAGGTGGAGCCGCCGTTCTGGCAGACCACCAGCCGACCGTCCGAAAGCCGGGCCACCCCGTTGGGGCCACCACCGGTCTCGGCGACCGTCTCGGTGACGCCGTCCGGGCGGACGCGGGTGATTCTGCCGGCCGCCATCTCCGAGACCACGACGGAACCGTCGTCGTAGACGACCGGGCCTTCGGGGAAGGAGAGTCCCTCGGCTAGGCAACGGCCGGAGCTCACGGCCGCGTCTCCCCGTCGGCCTTGCTCTGCCACCAAGCCGTGAAGACCGGGTCGCTCAACGGCAGGTCACCGACGCCGGTCTGGTTTCGTGGCCAGACTGCGGCTTCTTGTGTCAGGGGCGACGGCCGGCGGCTCATGCCGTAGAACAGGTGATGCCTTCTGTGCAGGAACAGCCAACGCCCGCAGTTCCGCTCGTAGCGGTCTTCGTACTTGATGAGCTGTTCGACAAACCCCTCGGCGTGGGTCTGGGCGAAACACTGGGCCCAGACCTGCCCGCGGGCGCGGTCCGCTGTGTCCAGCTCGACGAGGTGGTTAGCGACCAGGATGACCGCGAATACGCTCCCGTCGACGCTGGCCGACATCAGCCGGCGCAGGGCCTCGGGGCCCTCTCCGTGGTCGCCGAACCGGGCGTGCGGGACGAACAATTCGGCCATCGCGGCGACGTCCCGCGTTTCGATCGCGGCGGCGTAACGGTAAGCCAGTTGACGAATTTCCTCCTTCGCCAACAGGTCCCGAATTTCGGTGTCGTGCATCGTGGCTAGGGCACCGGGGTCGACGGGCCGAGTACGTATTGCCCCGATTGCGGATGGTGATACCAGCCGCCGGCCGCCGATGTCCCGCCGTCGACGTGCAGCGTCTGCCCGGTCACGTAGGCGCTGAGGTCACTGGCGAGGAAGATTGCGGCTCCGGCCATTTCGTCGACGTGGCCCGCGCGGCCCATCGGCACCATGAGTTTGGCGTTTTCGGCCCCGTTGGGCGCCATCTTCTGCAGGCTCTCGGTGAGCGTGAAGTCGGGCGCGAGCCCGTTGACGCGGATGTTGTGCGGCGCGAGTTCCAGCGCGGCGGTCTTGGTGAAGTTGACCACGCCCGCTTTGGCCGCGGCGTAGGCGGCAAACCCGGGCGCGGCGCGTACCGCCTCGATGGTGCTGATGTTGATGACGCTGCCGCCCTGTCCCGCATCGACCAAGGCCCGCGCTACGCGCTGCGTACAGAGCAGCACCTGCGTCAAATTGATCCGGATCAGGGCATCCCAGCCGTTGGGGGAGGTGTCCAGCAGGCCGGACCAGAAGACCCCGCCGGCATTGTTGACGAGGATGGTCGGAACCCCCAGAGCGTCGATGGTGGTGGTCAGGGCCGCATCGACCTGCTCGGCGTCGCGTACGTCGGCGACGCACGCGAGGCCGCCGATGCGCGCGGCCACCGCCGTCGCACTCTGCTGGTCCCTTTCCCAGATCGCCACTCGCGCGCCGAATTCGGTGAAGGCCGCGGCGATGGCCCTCCCGATCCCGCCGCCCCCGCCAGTGACGACGGCGACCCGGCCGTCCAGCGATGCGGCGTTCCGATGCAGCGTCATTCAGCGTCTCTCAGCGTCCACGGAAGTTGGGGTCGCGGCGCTCGGTGAAAGCCGCCATGCCCTCGGCGACGTCGTCGGTCGCGGCGACCTGCTCGACCAACAGCGCCTCGGCGCGAAACGCGGCATCGCGGTCGACGTCGAACGCCTGATTCAGCATCGCCTTGGCCGCCGCCAGCGCACGGGTGGGCCCGCCGGCGAGCCGTTGGGCCCAGGCGGACGTCTCGGCTTCCAGGTCATCGGCACCGACGACCTTGTTGACCAGGCCGATGCGCTCGGCTTCCGCGGCGGAGAGCTCCTCGCCGAAGAACAACAGTTGCTTTGCGACGTTGAACGGAACCTTGCGCGCCAGCAGATAGGCGGCACCCCCGTCCGGTGCGAGCCCGCGCCGCGCGAAAAGCTCGATGATGCGAGCACTTTCGGAGGCCACGATGAGGTCGCACGCCAGCACCATGCTGGCGCCCACCCCGGCGGCGGTCCCGTTGAGCGCACACAACACCGGCTTTTCGCAGTCCAGCAACGCCGACACCACCGCCTGAGACCCGGTACGCAGAATGCGGGCGGCGTCGCCCGCGACGCGGTCCTTCTTGGGCTGCATTCCCGGGTCCCGAAGATTCGGTCCCGTGCAGAAATGCTTGTCACCGCGGCCGGTGAGCACCACCGCCCTGACACCTGGCTCGTCGGAGGCCGACCGCAGGTTTTCGATGAGGGCCTGCTGCACCGCCCGCGTCACCGAATTGCCGGCCTCGGGGCGGTCCAAGACCAACCACAGCACCGCGCCTTCCGTGCGGACTGAAAGGCCCGGAGTCACAGCCGCATCGGCACGCTGGCGGGGCCGCGCACGGAGTTGGTGTGCACGTACGTCACCGCACCAGGGTCAACGTCCCAGGTCGGGAAGCGCTTCAACGTCTCTTCGAGGGCGACCCGGGCCTCGAGGCGGGCCAGCGCCGCGCCCAGGCAGAAATGTGATCCGTGGCCGAAGCTGATGTGCCGGATTCCCGTGCGCTCGACGTCGAGGACGTCGGGGTTCTCGTATTGGCGTTCGTCGCGGCCCGCCGACCCGGTCAGCAGGGCAACGCGCGAGCCCGCCGGGATGAGCGTGCCGTTGTAAGTGACGTCGCGTTTCGTGTAGCGGCCCTGTACCGGCGAGGGGGCGTCGTAGCGCAGCAGTTCCTCGACGGCGTTGCCGATCAGGTCGGGGCGGTCGACCAACTTGGCCCGCTGGTCGGGGTATCGCGCCAGTGTCAGCGCGGCCCACCCCAGCAGGCGGGCAACGGTCTCGTTGCCGGCGACGTTGATCATCGCGATGAACATCAACACTTCGCCATCGTCCAGGCGACGGGTCTCGCGGCCCGCCTGGACCAGGTCGGAGCTCATCAGGTTGCCGACGATGTCGTCGGCCGGCGCGGCCCGCCGTCGCTGGATCTGATCGGCGTAGTAGCCCAGCAGCTTCGCGTTGGCCTGCTGGCCCTCCTCGTTCAGCTGAGTCGTGCCCTCGTCGCGGTGTAGCTGGGCATCCGACCACTCGCGCAGGTTGTCGTGGTCTTCCTCGGGGAAGCCCAGCAGCGAGCTGATCACCATCACCGGTAACTTCATCGAGAAGTCGCGCACGTAGTCAAAGCCCTCGGCGCCGACGAACCCATCCAGGTAGGCGCAGCACAGCGAGCGGACCCGGTCCTCGAGCCGGGCAATCTGGGTGCGGAAGAACGTGCGATTGACCATCTTTCGCATTGCGGTGTGGTCGGGTGGATCCATCATGATCATCGCCCTGGGCGGCGGCCACGGCTCGTCGGCGATCGCGTCGAGGGTTATCCCGTGCGACGAGGAAAACGTCTCGGTGTCCAGCGACGCTTCCATCACGTCGGCGAACCGGCTCAAAGCGTAGAAGCCGTACTGGTCGTTGTAGTAAGTTGGCGCTTCGTCGCGCAGCCGTTTCCAGACCCCATACGGATTCTGGTGCAACGCGCGGTCGAACGGATCCCAACGTAACTCGATCGTCGTCATCGGCACCGTCCCTTCGCCAAAGAACACTAATACATTATCTGTATAGTTGCACCATGCTGACGGCGTGGTGATCGTCTGCCCGGTGTTGAGGAGGACAAACGATGGAAACGCGAGAACTCGAGCACGTGATCTACCAGAAGGACGGCCCGATCGCGCGGATCATCCTCAACAACCCGGACGCCGCCAACGCCCAGAGCTCGGAAATGGTCCACAGTGTCAACGAGGCGCTTGACGATGCGCAGTACGACTATGACATCAAGGTCGTCATCATCAAGGCCAACGGCAAGGGGTTCTGCTCCGGTCACATCCCCACCGGTGCGTACCCGGAGTTCATGGCCGAACTGCAAGCGTCCGGCAAGGTGTGGCGTTCGGCCGCGCAGCTGTTCCTGTGGCCGGTGCTGAAGTTGTGGGAATTCCCCAAGCCGGTGATCGCCCAGGTGCATGGGTATGCGATCGGCGGGGGTACCACCTGGGCGCTGATCCCCGAGATCACGGTTTGTTCCGAGGACGCGTGGTTTCAGATGCCCCTGGTGCCGGGGTTCGGCCTGCCGGGCGCCGAGACCATGTTCGAGCCGTGGGTCTTCATGAACTACAAGCGGGCCGCCGAATACCTGTACACCGCGCAGCGATTGAGCGCGGCGGAAGCGCTCGAGTTCGGTCTCGTGAACCGGGTGGTCCCGGCCGATGAGCTCGAGGCCACCGTCGAGGAACTGGCCACCCAAATCGCCAAGGCGCCGCTCATCACGTTGCAGGCCGTCAAATCCGGCGTCATCCGCGCGTGGGAGACGATGGGGTTCCGCACCCACCAGCAGGCAACCAACGACCTGCAGGCGATGGTGACCGGCAGCAAGGAATTCCAGGAATTCATGGCGGAGCTGATGAAGAAGGGCTCCAAACCGACCGAGCGCATCTAGCCATGCCGTGCAAGCCCATCATCCAATTCGGCGGTGACGAGAGCACCGAGGCACTGCGGGCTTCGATCCGCGAGTGGCTGGCGGACAACCTCGCCGACGAATTCCGCCGCACCGCAGCGAATCCCGACTACCTCCCGCGCGACGTTCACGAACGCGCGGTCGCGTTCTGCAGGGCGCTGCACGAGCAGGGATGGTTCGTGCCGCATTGGCCCGCCGAGTACGAGGGCGGCGGACGCGGGATCGTCGAACAGGTGGTCATCCGCGAGGAACTCGCTTATGCGGGCGCACCGCTGGTGAACACCAACGGAGTCAACATGCTGGCGCCGGTGCTGTTCAAATACGGCACGCCCGAACAGAAGGCCGAGCACCTGCCGGCCATAGCCCGCTCGGAACGCATGTGGGCACAAGGCTATTCGGAACCTGAGGCCGGCTCGGACCTGGCGTCGCTGCGCATGACGGCCCGGCGAGACGGCGACGAGTACGTCCTCGACGGACAGAAGACGTGGACCAGCAACGGCGTGCTCGCCGATTGGATCTTCGTCCTGGCGCGCACATCGCCCATCGCGGACAAGCGCCAAGCCGGAATCTCGTTCTTCCTCGTCGACCTGGAAAGCCCGGGAATCACGCGCCGGCCCATCCGGTCCATGACCGGGTACCCGACCTTCGCCGAGGAGTTCTTCGATGGTGTGCGTGTGCCCGCCGCCAACCTCGTCGGAGCCGAGGGGCAGGGCTGGACGGTCGGGAAGGCGCTACTTGACGCCGAACGGTCGAACATCACCAGGGCGGCCCAGGCGCAACGCTACCTCGATGAGCTTATCGACTGGTGCCACGCACAGAAGGGCTCGGCGCACGACCCCCTGTCCGATCCGGCCAACCGCATCGCGTTGGCCCGCGCCGTCGAACGCGTCGAGGTGGGCCGCGCCCTGTCGTATCGCGTAGCGCACCTTCAGGCGGCCGGCGCCCTGGATCCCGCGCTTCCGTCGTTGTCGAAGCTGTATCACTCCGAACTGACCGCCGAACTGCGCGCACTCGGGGCCCAGATCCTGGGTCCGGGAGGCGAACTCATGCCGGACGATCCCGACGCGGTGCTCGACGGGCACTTCTCCGAAGGCCTCTTGCTGTCCTTGCTCCACACGATCGGCGGCGGCACCAGCGAGATCCAGCGCGATCTGATCTCGACTGTTGGCCTCGGGATGCCGCGCTGACGTCAGGCGTACCCGGCCCGCCCCTTGGCGGCCGCCGAACGTTGTTGCGCCACGGTCGCCATCGCCAGTTCAAGCGGATGGAAGGCGGCGAGCTGGGCGGCCTCGGCGGAATTGATCAGTCGCTTCGTCATCTCTACCGCCCCCGCATCGGCTCGGGAGAGTTCGTCAGCGATGGACATGGCGCGGCTGACGGCGGATCCGGGTTCGACGATCTCGGTCACCAGCCCGAGCTGCTCCGCCTCGCCGGCCGGCAGTCGTGTTCCCTTTAGCAGCAACGACGCGGCGCGGTTGCGGCCCAGCTGCTGCGTTAAGCGCCAGGCCAATCCGCCGTCGGGCACCACCGCACGCGCGACGAACGGGGCGGCAAAAAATGCGTCGGAAGCGCACACGACGAGGTCGCACGCCAGCGCCAAGCTCCAACCGAGGCCGACGGCCGCACCCTCGACTGCGGCGATCGTCGGTACCGGCACAGCTTTGAGTTGTTCCATTACGCGTTGGGCGTGCTCGACGCGGCCGGCAGGGCCCAATGGACCGTCGCCGCGTGCCGGCCCCGTCTTCAAATCCCCACCGGCGCAGAAGAAGTCTCCGGCGCCGGCTAATACCAACGCGCGGTCGCCGTACGCAACCACTCCGCCGAGCGCGATGGATAATTCGGTCCAGGTTTCGTAACAGAGGGCGTTGCGCCGGCGTGGCCGATTCAGGAGGAGGACGGCGATGCCGCCACGGTCCTCGCGGCGAATGAGTGGATCGCTGTCTGTCACTGTCGGCCGAGGAACTTGTCGATGGCGGCCCGGTGTTCGGGTGTGGTGAAACACTCGGTCTCCGCGGAGATCCCGTATTCGAGGATGCCGGTGATCGCGCGCTGGGCGTGCAGGTTCAGCGTCCGTTTGGTGTCCTGCACCGCCCGCGGTGGTAACGCGGCCAGGCGGTGGGCGATCGACAGCCCCTCCTGCTTGATCTCCGCGTGCGGCACGACGCGGTTGGCCAGGCCCAACTCGACGGCCTTGTCGGCCTTGATGCGTTCGCCGAGCATCAGGTATTCCTTGGCCTTCAGCAGGCTCATCAACAGTGGCCACAGCACCGACCCACCGTCACCGGCGACCAGGCCGCTCGCGACGTGAGTGTCGGCGAAGAACGCGCGGTCGGACATCAGGACGATGTCACACAACACCGCGATGCTGCACCCGAAGCCGACCGCGGGCCCGTTGACGGCCGCGACCACGGGCAGCGGAAAGTCGATCATGTCCCGCACGATGCGGCGGGCGTCGCGCATCCCGGCGCGCCGTGTTACCGGGTTGTTGACGTGGGTTTCCAGCCACTCCACCAGGTTTCCGCCGGCGGAAAAGTAGTCACCCGTTCCGGTGATCAGCACCGCCCGCGCGTCGGGATCTTCGGCCAGGGTGGCCCACAGTCTCGTGAATGCCGTGTGCATCGTGTTGTTGACCGCGTTGGCGTCGCCAGGGTTGTTCAGCGTCACGATCCGGACGGGACCGTCGGCGGCCACCAGGATCTCCTCGCACCCGGTCAGTTCCGACGTGCCCTGCGGTAGCTCCGTCATGGGCAGTTACTCATCTCCGCGCGGCGCCAGCCACGCCGATCGTCTGGTCTGAACGAACGCGTCTCGGTCGTGGTTGACCGCCCAATCCGGAGATCGCTTCTGCAGGAACGCCGTAAAGGCCTCGATCTGTTCGGCGGTTCCGATCGACGACCAGTAGCCCGTCACGTCGACGGGTGGCAGCGCACGTGCCATTTCCCTCTTAACGGCCGCGCGGGCGGCGGGGCCCGTCTTGCGCACTCGCTCGAGCAATGCCTCGACCTCCGCGCGCAGGGAGTCGTGTGCAACGACTTTGCCGACCAGCCCGAGTCGCTCGGCCTCCTGCGCATCGACCCAATCATTGCCGTAGATCAGGTGATTGGCCTTCAGCGTGCCCAGTCGGTGCGGTAGTCGGGCGGCGACGAACGCCTCGTACACGCCACGGGTGAGATCCGGCACCCGGAACCGGGCGCGATCGGATGCGACGACGAGATCGGCAAACAACGTCATCACCAAGCCGCCCCCCATGGCGATGCCGTTGACGGCGCAGACGACGAGTTTCGGTATCTTGCCCAGCGTTTCGAACGGTGTTCCGTCATAGGACTCGGTGAACGCGTCCCACCGGCGATCCGGATTCTGCACCGCGTTCATATCGCCGCCCGCACAGAACACGTCGCCTGTCCCGGTGATCACCAGAAAGTTCAGGTCCGGTTCGTCGGCGACGATCATCGCGGCCCGTTTGATCCCGTGGTAGCCGTCCGCGGTGACGGCGTTCTTCTTCTCCGGACGGTTGATGGTGACGGTCAGGGTGTCGCCGTCGATCCTGGCCTCGAGCTCCGACGCACAGAGGTCGACGTCGACGGAATCCGGCAGGGCGTTCACTGTGCCTCGATCACGGCGAGCAGCTCGCCGACGTCATAGCTTGCCCCGGCGCTGACCTTCCACGTGACGATGCCACTGGCCGGCGCTTCGATGTCCATCTCGACCTTGTCGGTGGCGATCTGGTAAAGGGGATCGCCCTCACAGACATGCGCGCCGTCCGCCACGTAGAGCTCCGTCACCTCCGCTTCCGTGATCGCGTCGCCCGGCTTCGGCATCCGCACCGGGATCACGCGATCCTCCTGACCGCTTCGACGAGCCGCGCCGTGTCCGGACGGCAGGCAGCTTCCAGTGTCGCCGCCCGCGGGACGGGCGTGTACGTTCCGCCCACGCGCTGGATCGGGGCCGACAGCTCGCCGAAGAGCTCCGTCCCGACGGCCGCGGCGATTTCGGCTCCCGGGCCGCAGAATCCGACGGATTCGTGAGCGACGACCAGGCGACCGGTTTTGCGGACGGAGTCGAAAACGGTGGCCAGATCCAACGGCACCAGCGAGCGCAGGTCGACCACCTCCACCGAAACGCCTTCGGCGGCAAGCTGTTCGGCGGCGGCCAGGGCGGCGTGCACCAAGCTGCCGTAGGTGCAGATCGTGACGTCGGCGCCGGCGCGTTTGACGTCGGCCTGGCCGAGCGGGATCACGTAGTCGTCCGTCGGCACGGGCCCCTTGCCGCCGCCGTAATAGAGCTTCATCGACTCGATGAACAGGCAGGGATCGTCCTCGGCCAGGCAGGCGTTGAGCAGCCCGACAGCGTCGGCGGCGGTGCTGGGCCACACGATCTTGATGCCGGGTGTGTGCATCGCCCAGGCCTCGAAGGCCTGGGAGTGCTGCGGGCCAGCCGCCGTGCCCACCATGGCGCGGATGACAACCGGGGCGCCCTGCCGTCCGCCGGACATGTAGCGGATCTTGGCCGCGTGATTGGCGATCTGGTCCATGGCCACGCCGAGGAAGTCCATGAACATCAGCTCCGCCACCGGCCGCAGACCACCCAGGGCCGCACCCACCGCGGCGCCGATGATCGAGGACTCCGCGATCGGGGTGTCGCGCACCCGGTGGCTGCCGTACTTGGTGGACAGCCTGGCGGTGATCTTGAACATGCCGCCCGACGGGTCGGCGATATCCTCGCCGAGCAGCACGATCGAATCGTCGGCCGCCATCGCGCGATCCAGCGTGCGGTGAATCGCCTGCACCAGGCCGAGGGTCTCCGTTTCGCCCTCGGGAATCGCGGCACGCTGGGTCACCGGTGCCGCGAGCTCGCTGCCGTGCGCGGCGAACACGTCGCGGGTCAGTTCGTCGTCGGCGGGGGGCTCGGCGTCGCGCGCGGCGGTGAAGGCCGCGTCGATCTCGGCAACCAGGTCCGAGTCGATGCGGTCGAGGTCGGCCTCGCCGGCCAGGCCCTCGTCGATGAGCCGCCGCCGATACCGCGCGAACGGCGGGTCGGCGCGCTTGGCGGCCAGCTCGTCGGGGTCGGCGTAGGGCATCTGGTCGCCGAAGTAGTGCCCCTGCAGGCGGTAGGCGACGGCTTCGACGAACGACGGCCCGCCCCCGGACCGTGCCCGCTCGACCGCCTCGGCCACGGCCCGGTACACCGCGTGCGGGTCCGTGCCGTCGACCGTGATCCCGGGCATCGCGTAACCCGCGGCCCGGTCGGACAACCGCGCCGTGCGGGTGTAGCCGGCCACCGGCGTGCATTCGGCCCACGCGTTGTTCTGGCAGAAGAACACCACCGGAAGCGCCCACAGCGCAGCCATGTTCATGGCCTCGTGGACGTAGCCGATGCTGGTCGCCCCGTCGCCGAAGCTGACCAGCACCACCCGGTCAATGCCCTTGACGGCCTCCGCCAATGCGATCCCGTTCGCGATCAGCGGGCCCGCACCCACGATGCCGGTGGTCCACGCGATGCCATGCTCGGGGTCGAAGACGCCCATGGCGCCGGCCTTGCCCTTCGACAGACCGGTCCCGCGGCCCAAGATCTCGGCGAAATACCCAGGCAGGTCGATGCCCTTGGCCACCACGTCGCCGAGTCCGCGATAGGTGGTGACCAGTTGGTCGGTGCTTGACAGGGCGAGCGCGGCCCCGGCCGACATCGCCTCCTGACCGTCCACCGGCCAGTAGCTCATCGCGATTTCCCCGGAAGACAGGCCCTTTCGGACGCGTTGGTCGCTGTGGTGCACCTTGCTCATCAGGCGATACAACTCCAGCGCGTGATCGTTGGTAAGCGGCAGGATCCCGGCGTCTAACGGCGTGGCCATCACGACTCCTTCACGGATATGCGGTACGCCAAGGAGTCTACAATATGACGAAATCTGTTCAATCGTTCGATTAATGATCCGGGCCGCTCGTCTATGTGTTCCCGATCGAACCCAATTGTGCCGCCAGCAGCATCCGGTCGAAGTAGCAGCGCTCCAAAACCAGATCGGGTCCGCGGAAGCCGAAGAGGTTGACGCTCAGCATGTCGATCGGTGTGCCGGGCGCCGTGGTTCGGGTTTCCACGATCAACCCGTTGTCGCCGTGGTAGAGCGCCTCGGCGGAGTACTGCAGCATCGGGAGATCCGTCCACTGCTGCAGCAGCATTCCGCGGACCGCCTCGTCGCCATCGAAAACCATTCCCGTAGGGACGATCTCGTAGCGCGGATGGGTGAAGGTGGCCATCGCCGCCTCCAGGTCACGCGCATTCTCGGCCGCGACGTGCCGGAGCACCAACTCTTCGCGGGTGCGCCGCAGCGCGGAGTCAGGGCTCACTTCGGTTCGAAGACAGCGAGGTTGCGGCCGTCCTCGAGCGGCACCCACGCCAGCCTGACGCGGTCACCGACCGCGGGAGGGGGACCGAACACGTTCGACATCATGCGGACCCCTTCGTCCAGATCGACGAGCACCACCGAGTACGGCACCTTGTCGGCGAGGGCGGGGAGCGCGGCGCGGTGGTGCACGCTGACCGCGTAAACGACGCCGCCGCCGCTCAACTTCTCCCACACCAGCGATGACCCGCCGCAGTGCGGGCAGATGAACCGTGGATACCAGACGAGCCGGGCGCACGATTCGCATCGTTGGGCCGTCAGCTCGCGACGCCGGGTCGCGTCCCAGAAGGGCGCGGACACCGGGCTGGGCTGCGGCACCGGCAGCGTATCGGTCACAGCGTGGCCTCCGTTCCCAGGATCACCGTCGAGGTGGCCGAGAGCACCCCGCCGGTGCCGTGTGCGACAGCCGTTTTCGCGTCCGGTACCTGGCGTTCGCCGCATTCGCCGCGCAACTGACGGGTGGCCTCGACGAGCAGGAAGGCCCCAAACGCCCCGGGGTGGGTGTAGGCGAGACCACCGCCGGAGGTCTGACCGGGTAGCGTGCCCCCGGGTCCCAACGCGCCATCCGCGACAAACGGACCCCCTTCGCCCTTGCCGCAGAAGCCAAGGTCTTCGAGCGCCAGCAGCACCGTGATGGTGAACGAGTCGTAGAGCTCGACGACATCGATCTCGCCCGGGGTCAGTCCCGCGGCGCGGAAGGCGGCCGGCCCGGACACCGCCCCGGGCGTGACGGTGAGGTCGGGCATCTGGGAGATCATGGCGTGCGAGGCCGACGACGCCGCCCCCAGGACGAATGCGGGCGGCTTGGCCAGGCCGCGCGCGCGCTCGGCACTGGTGACCACCACCGCGGCGGCACCGTCGGTGACCAGGCAGCACTCCAGCTTGTGCAGCGGCTCGGCGAGGAAGCCCGAATCCAGGACGTCCTGCACGCTGATCGCCTCGCGCAGGTGAGCCCGCTCGTTCAGCGCCGCCCACCGCCTCGTGTCGACGGCGATCTGGGCCAGCTGTTCGGGCGTCGTCCCGTACACGGCCATGTGCCGGTTGGCCGCCAGGGCGTAGGCACTGATCGGGAGCATGACCCCGAACGGCGTCTCCCATTCCAGCCGCTCGGGGGTGGCGAAAACTCCGAGGCCCTTTTCACCACGCTTGCGCGCGGCGCGCGGCGTCGAGGCATAGACGATCACCACCGTCTCCGCCTCGCCGGCCGCGATCGCCGCGGCGGCGTGCTCGACGTACAACCCGTAGCTGGCGCCGCCGGTCTGCGTCGCGTCGGTGAAGCGCGGTGCGATCCCCAGGTACTCGGCCAGTTCCACCGCATGCATGAGCGTTCCGCCGGTGCAGGTGCACAGCCCGTCGACGTCGCGCAGCGACAACCCCGCATCGGCCAGGGCGGCGGTGATCACCCGCGCCTCGAGCTCCCGCAGCGGAACATCGATCACTCCGCTCGCCGAAACCTCATCGGCGACACCGGCAATGGCGGCCACACCTCGGGTCGTCAACTTCCTGTCCCTTCGAAGAGTTCGAGCAGCGCGGGTTGGCTGACCTTGAGCGACGGCGTGCGGGGCAGCTCCTCGACGACGAGCAACCGGGCCGGGACGTAGTAGCGGCTCAATCGTTCACGCACATAGGCGAGCAACTCTTCTGGCGCGGCGCGGGCGCCGTCGGCTAACTCCACCGCCGCGACCGGGACTTGGCCGAGCCGTTCATCGGGCAGGCCGGTCACGCCGGCATCGCGCACCGCCGGATGGCCACGGAGCACACCGACGATCTCGGCCGGATTGACCTTGAAACCGCCGCGAATGATGACGTCGTCGGTGCGGCCGTCGATGAACACGAAGCCGTCGGCGTCGACCCGGCCGAGGTCGGTGGTCCGCACCCAGTCCTCGCCCGTGGTGCGGACCTCGATGCGGCCCTGCTCGCCGGGCGGCATCTCCGTGTCGTCCTCGAGGGACATGACCCGGATCTCCCGGTCGCGCTGCGGGCGCCCGACGCTTCCACGTTTGGCGGTCGCCCACTGCCGGTGCAAGGCGAGGTTCCAGCCGGCCACCCCACCGGCGAATTCCGTTGCGCCGTAAGACGGCAGCACCGCGACGCCATAGCGGCACTCGAACCTCGTCTGTAGGTCGACCGGGAGATGTGCGGTGCCCGAGGTCACCACCTCGACGCTCGAGAAGGCCTGGGGGTCCACGCCCGCGTCGAGCACCATCGCCATCGCCGACGGCACCAGGCTCACAGCCTTCGGTCGGTGCCGCAGCAGAAGATCCACAAAGTCGCGAACCCGGAATCGCTCGAGGAGCGCGATCTTTCTTCCCTCGCAGATGTTGAGCAGAGTGCGGAACAGCCCGGACATATGCACCAGCGGCGAGGAGACGATGGCGACGCCGGAGCGCAGCCTGAGCTGCGAGGCACGCGTGGGCCTGGCGCTGTAATGTGCGCTCGCCGCTGCGACGGTGCGCTCAAAGGATCGGTAGGGCAGTGGTATTCGCTTGGGCGGACCCGTGGTGCCACTCGTCAGCATCTCAACGGCCACGCCGTCGCCGGACGGGCGGAACGGGCCCGGCCCGGGATGTTCCCGCCCCTCCACAACGGTCGCGCCGGCCGGGTCACTCGATACGCGAACACCCAGGGCCCCGGCGGCGGCGTCGACAACTCCGGCGCGCTTCCAGTCGGCCTGCAAAGCCACCACCGCAGGCAACCGCAGCTGGCGGATGTCGGCGCAGAGCCCGGCGTCACCCTGGGACGGGTTGATCGTGACCACGCAACCGCCGGTCAGCAGCACGCCGAGCAGGGCCCCCACCATCGCGGGATGATTGCGCAGCACCAGCCCGACGGGGGATCCCTGACCCAAACCCGCTGTTGTCAAACAATGTTGGACGTCCGCGGCGACGTCCGACAGTTCCTGCCAGTCAATCCACCGGCCCTGGTACTCGATCGCGGGCGCCCGCGGGTCGAGGGCGAGCACCGCGCGGATGCGATCGGCGAGTTGCTGGCTCAAGCCGCGGCTGCCGCGAGCTCGGTCGCCGCGGGGATCACCTCTTGGGCGAACAACTTCATCGACTCGTACACCTTTGTGCGGTCCATGGCGCCACCGCGCGACATGCGCAAAATGATGTTGCGCCAGCCCATGTCGATGACGGTGCGCATCTTCTCGACGATGCGGTCCGGGTCACCCATCAGCGTGAGGTGCGAATTCAGCACCTGTTCATAGCTCTGCTTGTCGTGTTTGTCGAACCAGTCCGAGTAGGCCTTGTAGTCGGCCGGAATCTCGCCGCCGCGCTCGAACGGGCTCGAATACTTGCGATGGGTCTGAATGGAGAGTTCGACGCTTTCGCGCGGGTAGCTGCGCGCGAACGCGTCGTCCTGGTGGCAGAAGGCGTTGAGCAGCGCCCACACGTGGCCGGTGGCGGCGTCGAGTCCTTTTTCTGATTGGACCTTCAGGTAAATGTCCAGCGCGCCCTGCAGATCCGGATCCACCTGGTAGGGGTTTCCGATGATCGCCCCAAAGCCCTTCTCGG
The DNA here is from genome assembly GCF_001666835.1 of Mycobacterium sp. E3251. GTDB lineage: Bacteria > Actinomycetota > Actinomycetes > Mycobacteriales > Mycobacteriaceae > Mycobacterium. The sequence goes on from NZ_LZJF01000159.1 coordinate 15,146, forward strand.
CCAGCCACTCGAAGCTGGACGGCGTCTTCATCACGGTGCCCCACACGGGGATCGGTTGCTGCACCGGCCGCGGGTAGATCGTGACGTCGTCGATGTGGAAGTACTTGCCGTGGAAGCTGACGTTCTCTTCGGTCAATAGGCGGCTGACAATTTCCACGCACTCCTGATATCGGCCGGTGGCCTCGTCCATAGAGATGCCGAAGCCGGTGAACTCGTGCGCCTGATAGCCGCGCCCGAAGCCCGCGTCGAAGCGCCCGCCGGAGAGGACGTCGACCAGGGCGATGCGTTCGGCCAGCTGAATCGGCTCGTGGAAGGGCGCCACCATGCAAGCGGTGCCGATGCGGATGCGTTCGGTCTGCGCGGCGATGGCGGTCGCGACCTGCGGCAGGTCCGGGAGCATGCCGTACGGGGAGAAGTGGTGTTCGGCCAGCCAGATCTCGTCGTAACCGAGTTCCTCCGCCCAGCGCGCCTCCTGAAGCACGTTGGCCAGCACCTCCCGCTCGCTGAGGTGGTTGGGCTTGTCGCCGAGGATGAACACGCCGAACTTCATATCGGTCCCTCCCGCTGTTCGCATCCGCACAAGTAGTTGCATTGACTGCCACAATAATGCACGATTGAACACATATCGTCAATCCGTTCAGTAGGGGGACCCGTGGCTCTGTTAGACTCGGCGGTCGGAACCGCGTTGCCGCCGAGCACCTTCCGCTGGGGCGAGACCGACGTGATCCTGTACGCGCTCGGCGTGGGCGCCCGCCCGCCGTCCGAGCTGAGGCTGCTCAACGAGGCCTGCGGTCCCGACGTGCTGCCGACGTTCGCCTTGGTGGCCAACTGGTGGGCCGTCAAGGACCTGCGCAGTGTGCTCGAGCTCGGGACGTATCCGATCGTGCACTCCGCGCAATCGCTGGAGCTGCACCGGCCAATCGGCGCCGCCGGGGAAATGTCGGTGCAGGCCGAGGTGTCGGCCGTGTGGGACAAGGGCAAACACGCCGCCGTCGAGTTGACCAGTCGCGGCACCGGCCCGGACGGGACCGTGTTCGTCGCCCGGTCCCAAACCATGGTTCTCGGTGCGGGAGGATTCGGCGGCGACCGCGGACCCGCTGCCAAACCGGACCCCGACGGGCCGCCGGATGCCGTTTTCGACGACATCGTCCGGCCCGAGCAAGCCGCCCTCTACCGGCTCTCGGGTGACCGCAACCAACTGCACATCGACCCGGAAGCGGCCCGGAAGTACGGCTTCGACGACGTCTTCCTGCATGGGCTTTGCACCTTGGGGTTCGCCGCGCGGGCGGTGATCGACCGGATCGGCGACGGGGATCCCCGGTCGCTGACATCCTTGGCATGCCGGTTCTCCAAGCAGGTGAAGCTTGATGCCCCGCTGCGGACGGAGATCTGGCGAACCGAAGGTTCGGTGCGATTCCGCACGCTGCAGGGTGACGCCGTCGCCCTGAGCTCCGGAACCGCCTCGCTGACAAGGGTATGAGCGTGGACCAACGACGGGCCCGCGGGATCCGCAACAGACAGGCGCTCATCCATGCGGCGATCGAGCTGTTCTCCACTCAGGGCTATGAGGGGACCACCGTCGACCAGATTGCGGCGGCGGCCGGGGTAGCGCCGCGCACGTTGTTTCATCATTTCGCCAGCAAGGAAGACATCCTGTTCGACGGCTATGCCGAGCGGCTGCAGGAGGCGATCCGCCGCTTTCGCGCCGCGCGCTCCGACTCCCTGTGGGACGCACTCGCCGAGACGTCGATGGCGGTGGCGCAGGCGATCGTCGATCAGCCCGACATGTTCCTGGTCCGCGCGCGGATGTATCACGGCCTGCCGGCTCTGCGCGCGACCATGCTCCGGATCAACGAGGACTGGATCGATCAGCTCACCGCCGAGGTGGCGCGCTGGCTGGGAAGCGACGCCCAACCGGACTTGCGGCCTCGGCTGGCCGCCACGCTGATCAACGCCGCCAACCGCGCCGCGATCGATTCGTGGGTCGCGGCCGGGGGTCGGGGTGAGCTGTCGGCACTGATGGCCGAATCCGTAGAGCTCGTGCGGCCCTCGATCGCCGCGATCGAGCGCACCGGCGCGAGGTCCGAGCCGGGGCGGGGAGGTGGGCAGCGTGTCGGGTGAATCCCGCCCCCTCGCCGTCGTCACCGGGGGCGCGCGAGGCATCGGAGAATCGATTGTGGCCGCGCTGATCTGCGGCGGCCACCGGGTGGCCGCGATCGATGTGAATGCCAAAGCCATTGCTCGCGCCCAGGATTCGGACGAAGCGAGATCGGGATTGCTCGTCCCGATCAACCTGTCGATTACCGACCGCAACGCGGTCGAGGACGCGCTGACCAAACTGGCCGACCGGTTCGGGCCCGTTCGCGCCCTGGTCAACAACGCGGGGATGACGCTGCCCGCCACCTTTCTCGACCAGACCGACGAGGACTGGGACCGTATCGTCGAGGTCAACCTGAAGGGCACCTTTGTGATGGCGCAGGTGGCCGCCCGGCAGATGGTCGCCCACGGCGGCGGGGCCATCGTGAACGTCAGCTCGGTGTCGGCGCACGGCGTGCGCACCGGGCCGCCGGCCTACGCGGCCGCCAAGGCCGGTGTCGAAGGACTGAGCCGGCTGATGGCCGTTCAACTCGGTGTGCACGCCATCCGAGTCAACACCGTCGTGGTCGGCACCACCGCGACACCGTGGCTGTTGTCGCGCAAGACGCCCGACGCGCTGGCACAGATGCGACGGACGACATTGACCGGAAACATCGGTGAACCGGATGACGTCGCCGGCGTGGTGGCGTTTCTCTGTTCGCCCGCGGCCAAACACGTAACCGGTCAGCTCATTTCGGTGTCGGGCGGGCAGTGGATGCCATGACGTCGATGCGGAACGACGAAACAGATGCTGATGTAGTGTTTACTGCTACGAATCGATGCCAGGGGATGTCGTGGAACTGAAGAGAATCCTGTTCGACGTCAGCGAGCAGGTCGCCACCATCACGATCAACCGACCGGAGCGGCTCAACGCCACCGACGACCTGACCCGCACCGAGCTCGGCATCGCGTGGGCGCGGGTGCGCGAGGACCCCAATATCCGGGTCGCCATCATCACCGGAGCCGGCGACCGCGCGTTCTCCGCGGGCCAGGACATCCGGGCGACGGCCGAGGGCGGCATCCGCAACAAGATTCCCGGCTCGCGGCTGCACCACAACGTGTGGAAGCCGGTCATCTGCGCCCTCAACGGAATGGTCGTCGGCGGCGGCTTGCACCAGGTCGCCGACGCCGACCTCATCATCGCCGCCGACCACGCGGAACTGATCGACACACATCTGGCCGTGGGCAACGTGTTCGCGCTCGAGCCCGCCGTGCTGCTGCGCAGAATGCCGCTGTCGATGGTGATGCAGCTCGGGCTGATGACCAAGCAGGGCCGGATCAGCGCGCAGCGGGGCTACGAGATCGGCCTGATCAACGAGGTCGTGCCCGCCGACCGGCTGCAACAGCGGGCGCGCGAAATCGCCTTGGACATCGCCAAACTCTCCCCCGCGACGGTGCAGGCGTCGATCAAGGCGATGTGGAGCAGCCTCGATGTCGGGCTGCACGCGGCCAACGACGTCGCCTATCGCTATGTCCTGCAACACCAGCTGACCCACCCCGACTACCGGGAAGGGATGCTCGCGTTCGCGGAAAAGCGGGAACCGCGGTGGGTCCAGGAATGAGGCGCTGATGAGTTGTGGGATGACGCGCCATGGCTGAATCCGCACGAACGTTCAGCTACGACCCGCTGCCGTATGCCCCCGCCGTGCCGTCGATGCTGGCCGACCTGGTCACCACCTACGGCGACAACGACTTCGTCGTCAGCTTGACCGGCGAGGGGACGATCGAGCGGATCACGTACGGGCAGGCCGACCTTCGGTCGGCCGAGATGGCGCGCCGCCTGCTCACGGCGGGCGTGACCAAAGGCGTTCGGGTCGGGATCCTGGCGCCGAACGGGCCCGATTTCGCGGTCGCCTTCCTGGCGGCCACCCGGATCGGCGCCGTGGCGGTGCCGATCAACACCTTCTTTCAGCCCCCGGAGTTGAGCTGGCTGCTCCGCGACGCCGACATCCACACGCTGCTAGCGGTCGAGTCGCTGCTCGGCAAAGACATCCTGGCGCGCGTCGTCGACGCCACGGGTGAGTTACCGCGCCCGGGCGCGCCGCTTGCGCTCGAACGGCTGCCCCAGTTGCGCAACATCTTTGGCCTCGGCAACACCGAGCGGGCCTGGCCCAGCGCGTGGCCGGACCCGCTGCCCGAAGCGTTTCTGCGCGCGTGCGAATCCACCGTCCGCCCGTCCGACGACCTGGTCGTCATCTACACCTCGGGAAGCACCTCGGACCCCAAGGGCGTCATCCACACGCACGGCACCGCGATCACACACTCTCGCTTCGTCGCCATGCAGCACGAGTGGAAGCCCGACGACCGGGTCTACATCCCGATGGTGTTCTTCTGGGTCGCCGGGTTGGTCTTCGGTCTGCTCGGACCGATGCAGACCGGCGCCACCATTCTCACCGAGCACAAGTTCGATGCCGGCGACGTTCTGCGCCTGCTCGAAGGCGAACGGGCCACGTACGCAACGGGATTCCCGCACGTGGGTCGGGCACTGGCGAATCACCCCGACTTCGCGTCCACCGATCTGTCCAGGCTGCGCAGGGGATACCACCAGGTCCTGCTACCGCCGGAACTGCGCGCGGTCGACCCGTCGCTGCTGGTCACACAGTTGGGGATGACCGAAACGTGCAGTTCACACACCTGGTGGCCACCACACGAACCGGTGCCCGAAGGCAAGCGCGGCTCACTCGGGGTATCCGCACCCGGCTACCAGCACAAGGTCGTCGACGAGTCGGGCGCGGGGGTGCCCAACGGGACGGCGGGGGAAATCTGCGTGCGGGGGACGGCCATGATGCGCGGCATGGTCGGACGGCAGCACAGCGACCTGTTCGACGCCGACGGCTGGTATCACACCAAGGACGCCGGCTACCTCGATGATGACGGGTTTCTGTATTTCGCCGGGCGCACCGACGACATGATCAAGACCTCGGGCGCCAACGTCGCGCCGGTGGAGGTCGAGGCCGTGATCTGTGGCGTCGACGGCGTCCGGATCGCCTATGTCGTCGGCGTTCCCGACCCCGACAAGGGTGCAATCGTCTGCGCCGTGGTCGTGCTCAACCACGGGCGGCGGACGTCGCAGGACGAACTCGCTGCGGCGTGCCGAAAGGATCTCGCCGCGTACAAGATTCCGAAGCGGTGGGTGATCCTCCCCGACGATGAACGGCTGCCGTACACCACCACGAACAAGATCGACAAGCCCCGGTTGGTGCAGTTACTGACGTCGGGGGTGCTGGCATGACCGGGTTGGAGGCGCGGATCGCCCGCCTCGAGGCCATCGAGGAAATTCGTCAGCTGGCGGCGCGGTACGCGGTGGCGTTGGACACGCGCGACTTCGATTCCCTGGCAAATCTTTTCGTGGACGACATCGGCGTGCCGGGCAAGCGCCGCGGCCGCGATGCGCTGCGCCAATGGTACGACGCAGAGGTGCGGCCGACGCTGCTGGGCAGCGCGCACGGTGTCCTCGGCCATGTCATCGACGTCCACGACGCCGACACCGCGAGCGGGCTGGTCTATTCGCGCAACGACTTGGAAACCGAGGGCGCGTGGTTCATCGAGATGCTGGCCTATCTGGACCGCTACGAACGGCGCGACGGCCATTGGTATTTCGCACGCCGCATTCCGCTGTTCTGGTACCGGAGCGACATCACCGACCCGCCGGTTGGTCCGAAGAAGGTGCGCTGGCCCGGAAGCCCGCGCCAGGACGGCTCGTTCCACGACGCGTTCCCGTCGTGGGAGGCATTCTGGGCCGCCGACCCCGGACGCTTCGACGCGCCGGTCCCGGCCCCGGCCGCCTTCGGCGATTGGTTGCGCACCCTGCGCCGGGGCGCTGAAGCACCGCGGGTGAGCCCGACCGGTCGCGCGCCCGCGGAGTCGTGATGTCGGTTCGTGCAATGGGTTTCGGATTCACCGACGAGCAGAATGAGTTGCGCCGCGTCGTGCGCTCTTTTCTCGAAAGCAAGGCCGACGAGGCAGGCGTGCGCGGCCACATGGAAAACCCGGTGGGCTACGACCCGTCGCTGTGGGTGCAAATGTCCGACGAACTGGGCCTGGTGGGGCTCGCAATCCCGGAAGAATTCGGCGGTCAGGGGTACACGTTCGTCGAACTCGGCGTCGTGACCGAGGAATTGGGGCGCGCCCTGGCTCCGTCGCCATACTTCGCGTCGGCGGTACTGGCGTCGAGCGCGCTGCTTGATTCGGGTGACTACGCCGCCCAACAACGATACCTGCCGGGCATCGCGTCCGGAGCGACCATCGCCAGCCTGGCCGTCACCGAGGAGTCGGGCCGCTGGGAAGCCGGTGCGATCCACACGCGGGCGCGAGAAACGGCACACGGCTGGGTGGTGGACGGAGCCAAAACCTATGTCCTCGATGGCTGCAGCGCCGATGTGCTGTTCGTGGCCGCCCAGGCCGACTCCGGATTGTCGTTGTTCGCCGTCGACCGGTTCGACAGCGTCGCCCGACGCGCGCTGTCCAGCCTGGACCAGACTCGAAAACAAGCCCGCATCGAATTCACCGCAACGCCGGCCTCGCTCGTCGGTCGTTTGGGCGGCGCGGAGGAATTGTTGCGGTCGACCCTCGCGCTTGGCTGCGCCGCGCTGGCCGCCGAACAGGTCGGCGGCGCGCAACGCTGCCTCGAGATGGCCGTCGCCTACGCGAAGGCCCGCAAACAGTTCGGCAAGCCCATCGGCTCATTCCAGGCCATCCGACACAAGTGCGCCGATGTATTCCTCGACATCGAATGTGCTCGCGGGGCAGCCTATTACGCGGTGCGGGCCGCGGCCCAACGCTCGCCAGAACTGCCGGCGGTGGCGTCGCTGGCCAAGGCGTGCAGTTCTGAGGCGTATGCCCGGGCCGCTGCTGCCAATATCCAGATTCACGGTGGGATCGGATTCACCTGGGAGCATCCGGCCCATCTGTACTTCAAGCGGGCTCAATCGTCAGGGCGCCTGCTGGGCGACGCGTCCTATCACCGGGGGCTCCTCGCGGACGAGATCGGGCTCTGAGGGGGTCAGAAGTCCGTGCCCCCGTCGATGTTGACGGCCGCGCCGGTCATGAAAGCTGCCCTGTCGCTGAGCAGGAAGGCGATCAGCTCGCCCGCTTCTTCGGGACGCCCGCCGCGGCGGAGGGCAACCCGCATGTTCCAGTCCGGGTTGCTCGCGAGGTGCGTATAGATCGCGTCCTCCAGCGCCACCCCGTACTCTGCCGCCCGCCGGGCGCGGATGAAGTCGTTGACCTCGGTGTCGAACAGCCCCGGGCATACGGTGTTGACCCTGATGCCCTCGGGGCCATGTGTTTTCGCCAGGATCTTTGACAAGGTCAACACCGCCGCCTTGAGCGCGTTGTACGGCGGAATCAGGATCTTCGGCGCCCGAACGGAATACGCGGCCGTCGTGACGATGGTTCCACCGCCATTGCGTTGCAGGTGCGGGATGACCGCGCGGCAGGAGCGCACGGTTCCCATCAAAATCAACTGGTAATACCAGTCCCACGACTCGTCGCCGTGTTCGAGGAACGGCCCCTGTTGATTCATCGGTCCCGCGGTGACGGCCAGGCCGCGCAGCGGCCCCAGGCTCGCCGCCGCCTCGTCGACAGCGCGATCCACCCCGTCGCCCGGGGCGGCCGCGTCGACGGCGATTCCGACCGCCCGCACCCCGTAGTCTGCGGTCAATTGCTCGGCCCGCGCTCGAGCACGCTCTCCGTTACGAGCCAGCAGCGCCACGTTGGCACCTTCGGCCGCGAGCTGCCGCGCGGCGGCGAACCCGATACCGGTCGTCCCGCCGACGAGAACGAAATTGCGTCCCCCCAGGCCAAGCTCCACGCGCTGCCCTCGTTTCTGGCGTCACCGCCGACGTCAGCCATACTAGACAGCAGGACGATGTGTGTCGCAATGACTACTATCCGAGCCCAGTTCAGTGACGAATAGGCCCATCAACGGAACACAACGCCGGAATTTGTCGCGTAGCATAGAGCGACATGTCGACGAAACCCGCCCCTGCCGATCTGGAATCGGACGGGGAATTCGATCGCAGGGACCAGATCCTCGAGGCGGCGAACGAATGCTTCACCCAGCTCGGCATCCAGCGCACCAGCGTGCAGGACGTCGCGCGAAAAGCCAACGTGTCGCGGGGCACGGTGTACCGGTACTTCGAAGACCGCAACGTGCTCATCGACGCCGCGATCGAATTCGGTGCGCAGCGGTTTTATCGGGAGGTCGCTTCCGCCATGTCCAAGAAGAACACGCTGGCTGAGCAGGTCGGCGCGATGGCGGAAACCCACGCCAGAATCCTGCTCGACCATCGCACACGGAACCGTTTGATGGCCGACGATGCCGAGCTGATGCGGCACATGATCTCCGACGGTGACACCGCGGTCCGGCGATCCACGCAGTTTCTCGAACCCTACGTGCGCGATGCCCAGAAACGCGGCGAGGTCGGCGCCGGAGTCGACGTGACCGCCGGTAGCGAATGGCTGGCGAGAATCGTCTATTCCTTTTCGACTGTCAATCAAGGTCTGACCTTCGATATGACCAAGCCGGC
>NZ_LZJF01000160.1 GCF_001666835.1 Mycobacterium sp. E3251
CGACCACACAGATCCCGACCACGTCGCTGTTGGCCCCCAGCTCGGCCCGGGTTTCCGCGAACGACGCCGCAGAACCGCGGTAGGGCTCAAGCGATTCCGCCCGGCGTGCCCACAATGTCGTGGGCACCCCGCAGGCTATGAGCCGATCTGCCATTCCCTTGCCCTGGTCCCCGAGACCGATGAATCCGGCTCGGATCTGCGGACGATCCGACGATGTCGGCGTCGCGGAGTCGGGGCGCGCGGTCGAGCCGGCCTGGTCAGTCATGAAGGGCGATGGCCTCCTCGGGACAGGACTGCACGGCGTTCGTGGCGGAGGGCTCCTCCCCTACTGGCACCTCGGCCGCCAACAGCACGCTGTGCCCCTCCTCGTCGGCGTCGAACAACGCGGGCGAGAGGCTGTAGCAGCGGCCATGCCCCTGGCAAGCTCCGCTGTCGAGTTCCAGCCTCATCCACGCACCTCCCAACTCAGTGGCAGCGGCCGCGCCAGCCGCACCGGAAGAGCTTCGTATTTCAACGACGAGCCCGGAGTGATCTCGTAATCGGGAATACGCTTGTGAAATTGGTCGAGTGCCGCCCGCAGCTCCATCCGGGCGAGATGGCTTCCCAGACAACGGTGAAAACCGCTTGCGAACGAGTAATGCGGATTGGGCCGACGGGTCAGGTCCACTTTGAGAGGATCTTTGAACTTTTCCGGATCCAGGTTGGCAGCGGCCCACAGCACCGTCACCTGCGTTCCTGCGGCCACGGTCGTATCGCCGACCTGCATGTCCACGGTTGGAGTGCGCGATGCCACCGGCACCGGGGTCTCCCAACGCATCAACTCTTCGATGGCGTCGGGCCACATTTCCGGGTTCGCCACTACCTGACGGCGCTCGTCGGGATGGCGCGCGAGCCAGGACAGGATGCAGGATAGCGACGCCGCGACGGTATCCAGGCCGGCGATCATCAGTAGGAAGCAGATGTCGAGAATGTTCTCTCGGGTCAGTGAGTGGCCGTCGACTTCGGCTGTCATGAAGCGGCCGAGGATGTCGTCCCCGGGTTCGCCGCTCGCTTCGCGTTCGTCGAGAACTTGGTTGAAGTACGCGTAGCACCGTTTGCCCGCCGCCTTGTACCTGGCCTCGCGTTGCGCGACGGTTTCCCCGTCGACGTCGCGCAGCAGATCGTCTTTGTTCTGCAGGAAGTAGTTCAGCTCGGAGAGCGGAATTCCCATGAGGCGCAGGAAAATCGTGGACGGGAGGATCGCGCAGAATTCATCGTAGATGTCAGCGTGGCCGCGTTCGATGAACTTGTCGATCAGCTCGTCGGCGAGCGTTCTTACGTCAGTCTCCAGGTGAGCGATCGCCTTCGCCGAAAAGATCGGGTCAAGCAGTTTGCGGTATTTGGTGTGCTCGGGCCGGTCGATGTCCAGCGGAATCAGCGGGCGATCGGCGCTCTGCGTATTGCCCACTGCCCCCGATCCGCGCACATCGTGGCTGCGGGTCAGAGCGTCGACGCTCTTGGCGGCGCCGACAATGTGATTGCCGTCGATCACGATTATCGGCGTCGATCCGATGCCTGCGTACACTTCCTGTGGTTCGGGGACAGTCAGCATCGCTGCGAAGTCACCCCCGAAGGCCTCGGCGGCAATGCCCTCCGTCACGGCGTCGTCGGACTGTTCGTCGTGGCTAGCCGACAGCGCTGCCGTTTCGCTCATTTTTGTTCCTTCGCGGTGTGCTACGGGGAAGTCCCAGGAATCGCTCGGCAATCACGTTTCGCGCCACGTCGGTGGATCCGCCATAGATGCCGGTCCCTGGCGCGAATCGGAATCCTGCTTCGAATGCACCGTCGCCGGCACTCCCCTCCGCCCCGCGCGGCAGAAGGGCTGTCGGACCGATGAGATCGATCAGCTCCGACGCCGTCTGCACCAGCAGGTCGGAGGACAGGATGCGAGCCGGCGGTCCCGACGCCGAACGCGTCATCTCGACCTTGACGAGCGCTTCGCCGATGCGCTCGGCCACTGCGGCGTCGTCGAGCAAGGATGTGCCTGCGGGACCCGGTTGCGTTGCGGCCCAATGAACGAACTCGGCGAGGAGCTTCTCGCACTCGGCCAGGTAGGGCCCCCCGGTGGTCGGGTCACTGCCGTCGGCGGAGATGCCGTGTTCCTGGCTCAGCGGCGCGGCGACCACGGTCCAACCCGCGTTGACGTCGCCCAGGCGCCAGCGGTCGTTGACGCGAACATCTTGCAGGTAAACGAAATTGGTACGTTCGCCGCCCAGTGTGCCGATCGGCCGGATCTCCACCCCCGCAGTGTCCAGAGGCAGAAGAAAAACGGTCAGGCCCTTGTGCATGGGCGCCGACGGGTCGGTGCGCGTGAGGAGAAAGCAGTATTGGCTGAACTGGGCACCGGTGGTGAACATCTTCTGCCCGTTGATAACCCATTCCTCGCCATCCCGCTCCGCGCGGGTGCGCACCGCGGCCAAATCCGATCCGCAGTCCGGTTCGGTGTAACCCAGGCAGATGCGAACGGTGCCGTCAGCCACCCGCGGCAGCACCTCGGCCTGGATGTCCGGCGAGCCGAACATTCGGATCGCGATGGGTGGTAGCAACGTCGTGGAGGCCAGGATGTAGGGCGCACCGCTGCGCGCCCATTCGGTGGCGACGATGCGCGCCCGCAACGCGTCCAGGCCTGCTCCACCCTCGGACGTCGGCCATTGCGTCGCGACCCATCCGCGCGCCCCCATTGCCAGGTGCAGGCCCTCGTTGAATCCGCCGCCGTGCAGGCGTTCGTCTTCCAGCACCGCCGGGGTGACGTGTTCGTCGAAGAAGGCGCGTGCCTCCTGCCAGAACGTAAGGGTGTCGTCGTCGAGGTCGATGGTTTCGAAATTCACGCGAGAGCATCCTTCAACACATGCGGCGCCCACCGGGCGACGCGTCGCAGAAGGGTCCGACGGTCGCCGACGGCCACCGCCCAGCCTTTGGCCCGGCGGTAGTAGAGCTGAACGTCGGATTCAAGGGTGAACCCGAAGCCGCCCTGGGTATGAATGGCGGTGGCCCCGGCTTGCTCGGCGGCGTCACCGGCGGCCAGCACGGCACACAGGGCCAGCGCACCAACGGATTCGGGTTCGTGGTCGCAGAACCAGGCAGCGCGCCACAGTAGCCGCCGGGCCGCGCCCACGCTGTTGGCGGCGTCGACCAATGGATGAGCGATGGCTTGAAACGCTCCGATCTGGGTGCCAAAAGCCGTGCGCTCTTTGGCGTATTGCACGCCGAGGTCCAGGGCGGCCTGGCCCAGCCCGACCAGCGCGGCCGCCGTCAAAACGTGCCATTCCCGTTCAGCTAGGTCCCACCCGTCGGCCGAACCCACCCGTGCGCCACCGGTAACCTCGCGCCAGCCCAGCGGAGCGCACGCCAGATTGGGCTGGGTCGGCGCCGGCGGGCCGGTGACCAGCGTCAGGTTGGCGCCCTGCGGCGCGAGCACGGCCTCTGCGATTGCTCCGGCGGGTGCTAGCCGACGGTCGGCGGTGCCCGGGGCGAGGGTGACAACCGCGCCACGATCGCGCATGGCGGCCAGCAGCTGCGATGACGGGTCGATGCGAGCGAGCGAGCGCGCCGCCGCCAACACCTCGGCCAGGGGTACCGGCGCCGCGCGGCGGCCGGCCTCTTCGAGCACGAGCGCCAGCTCGACCAAGCCGGCCCCGTCGCCACCGACCGCTTGCGGCAGCGCCATCTCAACGACGGCACGTTCCTGGAGCTCGTCCCACAGCGCCGCGTCGAACCCCCCCGGTTCGGCCGAGCGAACCCGTGATGTCGGGATGGTCTTTTCGAAATAGGCCCGGAAAGAATCCCGCAGTGCCGCCTGCTCCTCGCTGAGCGAGTAATCCTGGTGGCGAAGCGAGAACTCTGCGTTCATCGGACGGCCACTCAGGGGGCGTCCTTCAGGACGCTTTCGTCAAAACCGAACAGCCTGCGTGCATTTCCGCCGACGATGGCCCGCGCACTGTCGATGTCGACGCCGTCGAAGAGCCTGTCGAGGATCTTCTCCGACTCTGGGTATGTGCTCTCGGGGTGGGGATAGTCGTTGCCCCACAACAGGCATTCGGCGCCGGTATCCGCGAGGTTCGTAATCGCGACGGGATCGTCCTGAAAGGTCGAGTGGATCTGATGCCGGATGTAGTGACTGGGCAGTTCGGCAAGTTTCGGTTTGGTCCAGCCGATCTCGTCGTGCGCCTGGTAATAGTAGTCCAGCGTCTGCATTGCCCACGAGATCCAGCCGCCGTTGCACTCGACGAAGACAGCGTGCAGGTCTGGATGCCGCTCCAGGATCCCGCTGCAGCTCAACAAGGCGGCCGCGCGCGGCGCCATCGATTGCGTGGCAAGAAGATTCGCCGTGCCGCTCCCCCACCCTCGATAGAAGATCATGTCGTGTCCGCTGCCCTGATGCATGACGGCCGGCCGGCCCGTCGACGCGATGACGCCCCACAGCGGTTCCCACTCTTTGGAGTTCCACTCCGGCTTGCCGACCAACGGCAACAGCAGTCCACCCACCGACGGATCGGCAGCGACCCGCTCGACCTCGGCGATGGCCATGTCGGCGTCCCAGGTGGGGATCATCATCGCAAGTTTGATCCGGTCGTGTCCCCCGATCTGCTCGCGAATCCAATCGTTGTAGACCTGGCACACCGACTGCCCGGCAAGGGGATTGGCGATTTCCCACGCGTATAGCCCGATCGTGGGAAAGACGATTTCGGCGTTGATGCGGTCGGTCCGCATCATGTCGAGCCGCACGTCGGGCGAGGCGGCCGCCACGCGCTCGGCCTCCTTGGCCGCTGCCTCTTCTGCCGACAGTTCGTTCCAACCGATGGGGCTGCCGTTGACGACCAGGCTCCACCCGCCGGCGTCATTGGCCATAATGCGGCGCGGGGCGTGATCGCGCAGGTCCACGCTGAGGCGCTCGTACCAGAGGTCGTGCGGCTCGTCGACGTGCGCATCGGCCGAGATCTTAGGCAGATCGACGGTACTCGTCATATCAGACCTGCACCGTCTCCCGGCCGGCCGCCTCGGCACGGGCCCGGTACTCGGCCTTGCTCACCGTCGACAGGTCGACGTCGGTGGCCCTGGCGCGTAGCGCACCCACCGTCGCGTCTTTTTTCGCGGTGTGCTTGAACGGGTCGAAATCAAAGAAACGACAGCTGTTTTCGTGAGTGATCTTGTTGATTTCCTCGTCGGTCGCGCCGGCAGCCGTGAACTCGCCAAACAACTGCTCCGGGCCGTTGGGCCAGGTCGAGTCGGTGTGCGGATAGTCGCACTCCCACGCCAGATTGTCGATGCCGATCTCGTTGCGCAGCTTGACGCCGGCCGGGTCGGTGATGAAGCAAGCCAGGACCTGGTCCCGAAATATCTTGCTGGGCAAGCGCTCCGACCAGTCCTGACCGATCCAGAGTTGATTCTTGGCGTGTCGGTCGGCCCTCTCGAGGTAGTAGGGGATCCAACCGATACCGCCCTCGGAAAGGGCGATACGCAGGTCCGGGAATCTGCGCAAGGTACGGCCGAACATGAGGTCCTGCAAGGCCATCAGCGTGAGCTGGGTGGGCAGGATGATGTGATGGTCGATCGGAGCGTCAGGCGCCAGCGTGATCAGGCCGCCGCTGGCCCCGATGTGCATGCACAGCACGCTGCCCGTCTCCGACATCGCGGTCAGCATCGGGTCCCAGTGCTCGTTGTGAAAGCTGGGGAAGCCGAAGGCGTGCGGTGCCTCGAGGAAGCTGATGGCCTTGCAGCCTTTGTCGGCCAGACGCCGCACCTCGGCCGCGCACAATTCCGGATCCCACATCGGCACAATGCCGATCGGGATGAACCGGCCCGGATGCGATCCGCACCACTCGTCGACGTGCCAGTCGTTGTAGGCCTTCAGCATGATCAGCGCGAGGTCCTTGTCCGCCGCCTCGCAGAACGTCCGCGCGTTGAACCCCGCCATGGTCGGGAAGTTCATGGACGCGAGGACGCCCCCGGCGTCCATATCGCGCACCCGCAGATTGACGTCGTAGCAGGCGGGCCGAATCTCGGAGAACACGCCGGGGTTGAAGCCCCATTCCTCTTTGGGCCACGTGACCACCGCGCACATGCCGAACGGCGTCGAGGTCTCGATGCCCTGAAATACCCAGCGATCAATGCCCTCCGGGCTGCGCTCGACCTTTGGCGCCTGGTCCGCCCACTTCTGGGGGACATGGCCTTTGAACATATCCGGCGGTTCGATCACGTGGTCATCGATGCTCACCAAGATCATGTCGTCAAGATTCACCGCAAACTCTCCTCGCAGTCCGAGTCGGTGTATCCGCTATAGAAGAACACCGTTCTCATGCGAGGCTAGCCGACGCCGCAGCCCCAGGCAATGCTTGCGATACCCAGTACAGACCTTGTCCGGGTGCGCGCCTTTCGCGCCCCGGTCAGGGCCGGGTAAAGGCGGTTTCCAAGAAGGTCCAGAACTGGTCGAACGCGACGTTCTCGCCCACATAGAAGCCGAGCACGCGCGCTTGCAACATCTCCATCGTCGTGTGCAGCAAGATCGACGCGATCGTCGAATCATCTAGCGGCGGACTGCGCATACCGGCGTCACGGCACGCGGCAAGTAGCTCGGTCAGCGCTCGGTGCTGGGGCTGAAGCAAGGCCGAAAGCTCGGCCGGACGGGTTTCGCTGAGCCGCTGATGAAAGCTGACCAACGAGCGCTGCAATAGTGGCGGGGCCGGATCGGACGCCAACCACTCGGCTTGCATGAAGGCCCGAAGGCGATCCAGCGGGTCAGTGCCCGCTTCGGCGACCGCGGCCAGCTGCCGCTCGAGGCCGCCGAGCGTGGCTTCTTCGTAGATGGCCAGGAAAAGGTCGTCGGTACCGCTGAACGATTGGTAGAAAGACCGCAGTGACATGCCTGATCGTTCGACGACCTTTCGGACGGAGAGATTTTCCGCGCCTCCCTCACTGAGCAGTTCCAGCGCGATGTGCAGGAACCGGTCGCTGCGCGCCTGAGCACGTTTGCGCACATCCTCGGTCGCCCGCTCCGTCGAGCGCACCCGCCAGCGCGACTCCGGCCGTGGCGCCGACGTCAACCAGGCCGATACGTCGGTGCCTGATTTGCTCACACACCACAGCGTAGCGAGTCGGCGTTTCCATCAGCCGATAACGTTGGCCTCGGCTAACGGATACACGTAGTGCTCATGATGAGAACATGTAGAGATCTCGATGACGCACGGGGCCGTCACGTGCGTTGTTCGGCCGTCGCCGCCGGCCTGGCAAGGGTCTGCACGCGGCGATCGGTGAAGCGCCACACCCCGTCGGATCCGCGGGCCAATCTATCCAGGTAGCGCCCCGCCAGGGCGATGACCGTCGTACCTGCCTGACCGCTTCGGTCCAGCATTGCCCAACCACTCACAGCGCTCGCATGGTCGCCGTCGACGGTGATGACGGGATTGACGACAGCATGCAGGGTGCCAGGGCGGTCGGTGGGGCGCAGACCCGCCCACAGCGCCGCCAGCTCGGCGCGGCCCCGGTAGGTCCGTCCCATCGCGGCGAAGGAACAACTCTCGTCGAACAATTCGAGCAGTTCATCGGTCGCGCCGCTGTCGAGTAACGCGCAGTAGCGCTCGATCACCCCGCGGATACGCAGCTCGTCGACCAACGCGTCGGCGGCGGTCACGCGACGACGCCCTTGACCTTCAGATCGATGATGTCGTCCCAGTCCATGCCGAGGTCGTCGGTCAAAATCGCGTCCCCGTGTTCGTTGAAGTCGGGCGCGCGTCGCGTCGGTGCCGGCTCCTCGTCGAACTGGACGGGCGTGGCCACCAGCGGGTGCTTGTCACCCGAGGCGGCCTCGGCCTGCACCACATATCCGTTGGCGATGACCTGTGGGTCGGCGGTCACCTCGATAGAGTCCTGCACCGGCGCCCACTGGCCACGGAAGTCGCCGAGGCGTCGCTTCCATTCGGCAAGCGGCGCAGAGGCGAACCGCTCGGCGAGGATCGACCTCGCGACGGGGCTGTTCGCGGCGAAGCTTGCGACATCGGCGAACCGCTCGTCATCGACCAATTCGGTCAGGCCCATCACCCGACAAGTCTCGGGCCAGTAGTGAAATCCCTGCAGGCATGCCAATTGCAACCAGTGCCCGTCCGAGGTCTGGTAGGTGGCCACCAGCGGGTTGCCCACATCTGTGCCGACCGGGAACTGGCCCCACGGATGGTTCAACTCGTGCGACAACGCGATGGCGGCCCCCATCGCCCACATCCCGGTGGCGAGAAGCGACACGTCGACAACCGGCGGCTGGCCCGTGCGTTCGCGATGCAGCAGTGCCGCCGAGATGCCGCCGGCGATGGTCATCGCGCCGATCGAGTCGCCGTACGCGGGGGCCGGTTGGCCCGGAATAGACTCGAATTCAACGGGTTTGGCCCCGTAGGCTACCCCGGCGCGGCACCAGTAGCCCAGCACGTCGTATCCCCCGCGATCGGCGTCCGGGCCGCGCGAGCCGAACCCTGACCCACGGACGTAAACGATGTTGGGATTGGCGGCCCGGATGTCGTCGACGTCGATGCGCAGCTTGGAACGCACCGCGGGCAGCTTGTTGGTCAGGAAGACGTCGCAGGTCGCCGCCAACTTGTAGAGGATGCCGACGCCTTCGGGCGTGCTCAAATCCAAACCGATGCTTCGCTTTCCGCGATTGGAATGTTGAAGCAGCGGATGCCACGCACCACCGTCGAGGCCTAGGTTGCCGGTTGACATGATGCCTCGCATCGCGTCGCCGCGCTCGGCGGGTTCCACCTTGATCACGTCCGCGCCCCAGTCGGACAGGATCGCCGAAGCCGCGGGAACGAAGGTGTGCTCGGCGACCTCGAGGACGCGGATCCCTTGCATCACAGCGGTCATGGCAACTGTCCTAACTGTCGATCGGTCATCGGTCCTCGAGGATTATTTCGGCGGCCCGCCAGGCCATCGCCATGATGGGGCCGTTGAGATTGCCCGCCACCATCGTCGGCAGGATGGACACGTCGACGACGCGCAGCCCCGGCACCCCACGCACACGCAGGCGGGCGTCCAACGGGTCGGATTCCGCCGGCCCCATCGCGCACGCCCCGGACGCGTGATACCCGGCGCCGCCGTAGAGCAGTCCTGCCCGCAGGATGCTGTCGTCGTCGTCGACCGCGGGCCCGGGTTCGATCTCCGAAAAGATCATGTCGGCGACGGGATGCTGCTCGACGATCTCCCGCATGCGCCGGAACATTGCCACCGATACCCTTTTGTCGTAATCGGTTTCGAGGTATGCGACCTCGACGCGCGGCGGCTGACCGGGATCGGCCGATCGAATCCGCACCGACCCCTGACTGGTCGGCCGCAGAACGAAGCCCAGGAGGGATAGGCCCGCCCGGCTTTCGATGCCCCCGTCCACGGGCCCGACACCCAACGAGAAGGGTGTCATGAGCACTTGGGCGTCGGGCCGTTCGCTCGCCGGGTCGGCGCGGATGAAAGTGAGCATGTCGTAGGCGGCGGTGCCGATCGGCCCCTTGCGGGTGGTCAGATAGCGCAGCCCCGCGCGCGCCTGCCCAACGGGGGTGGACAGAAACCGGTTGTAGCCCTTGTTCTCTTTGAGCCGCATCTGCAGCGGTATGCACCGGTGCTCGCGCAATCCTTCGCCGATTCGCGGGCTGTCCACCCTGACGTCGACGCCGGCCGCGGTCAATACTTCTTTCGGCCCAATCCCCGACAGTTGCAACAGCTTCGGAGTTGCCAAACTCCCGCACGAGATGATCACCTCGCGGGAGGCTCGAAGCTCCTGCTTGCCCTTGGCCGAACTCACCTCCACACCCACGGCGCGATCGGATTCGAAGACGATTCGTTGGGCGATCGCGCCGGTCAGCACCGTGAGGTTGGGTCGCTTCATAGCGGGGTGCAGAAAAGCCCTCGCGGAGTTGACTCGTTTACCCTTCCGCATCGTGGCCGCGGTGTACCCCGTGCGCTCCTCGTCGGAGGCGTTGATGTCCTCGACCCGCTTGATGCCCAGAGTGGTCGCGGCATCCATCAGCGCCTCGGAGACCTCGTCGTGGGTGTTGATAACGCTTACACCGAGGGGGCCGCCGGCGCCGCGGACCGCGGAGGGGCCCAGACTGTGATCCTCGATAGTCCGGAAGACGCGCAGCATCTGGTCCCAGCCCCAGCCGGGATTGCCGCGGGCGACGATATCGTCGTAGTCGGCCGCCTGCCCCCTGTTGTAGACCAGCCCATTGATCGAACTCGACCCGCCGAGTAGCTTGCCCCTGACCCAATGCTCCTGCTGTCGGTGCGGCCCAAACGGTTCCACGTCGTATTCCCACACGTAGCGCGGGTTTTTCATCAAAAACGCGAAGCCCTTGGGCATTGACACCAACGGGTTGCGGTCGGTGCCGCCAGCCTCGAGGAGCAAGACTTTGTTGCCGGGGTCCACACTGAGCCGATCAGCCAATACGCACCCCGCAGACCCGCCACCCACCACGACGTAGTCGAACTCGCTCACCGTCAGCCCTTCCGATTCGGCGTACTCGCTGCACGAGAACAGTGTTCTCAGCAGAGTAGCCTCGGCGGTTCAGCGACGGAAGTACCTCAGCGAATCCCTAGCGTCCGGGCGGTGCTGCGCGCCTGATGATTGAGATGATGGCGAACAATGGATCGCATCAGCGACAACGAGTTTCGCTGACTCCTCGGTCGGCGGAATGATCACCGTGCTTGGAACGGGTCCCTATCGCCGGGCATACAGGGCATCACCTCGGGCGGGAAGCCGATCACCGGCCGAATGGGCATGCCTCCCGTCAGGCCGCAGTACTGTACACGGCAACCTTTACGCTGTACAAGTAGTCAGCCGGACTGCAGGGCCCGCGGCCGAGTGGAGGGAAGTCCAGATGTCCGGCGGCGATGCACCGAACGCGCGCCACCACTTTCGAGTAAGACGGAACTCGGGTTCCGAGCGGGGTGAACCTGTACAGCATGAACGCCCTGCCCGCGAGCCGAGCCTCGCAGTCCTCATGCCGGCTATCCAGCCGACACCGGCTCCCCCGCGCCAAGAGACAACGCCACAAATCCGGCTATGCACATAGCTTTTGATCGGTGCAGTCCACCGCACGGCCGCGCAGCCAACGACCGGCGAATTTGGCCTCATCTCCAAACGCTGCACATGGATTTCGGGAGACCGACGTGCCCGCCCCACCCGGATGTACATATCTGAGCGATATGCGGGTTGGAACTCACTGGCAGATCTCATGATCGCTTGCTATCGGTTACACGGCCTCGGAACGACACCACGCAGTCCCTCAAACCAATATATAGTTTACTGTTTAAACCATGTCGATCGATTCCACCTACAGCCGGCCCGATTTCCGGCTCGCCCCCAGTCCTTCGACTGAGTCGCATGCCTTCTGGACCGGCGGGGCACGCGGTCAGCTGATGATCTACCGCTGCCGAGCGTGCGGACATTTCTTTCACCCACCGGGCCCGGCGTGTTGGCGCTGCCGCAGCACCGACGTTGGCCCAGAACCGGTGTCCGGACGAGCCACCGTGGCCGCGTACACCGTGAACCGCCAACCCTGGATTCCCGGTTTGGATCCGCCGTACATCGTCGCCATGGTGGAACTCGAGGACGAGCCCGATGTCCGCCTCATCACCAACGTCGTCGACGTATCGCGCGACGACATCCACGTCGGCCTGCCGGTCGAGGTCTTCTTCGAGGATTGGACCGAACCCACCGGCGATCCGGACAGCCATGTTTGGCTGCCGCTATTCCGGCCGGCGCGGTCGACCTGACACGTGCAACCCTGCCGAGATGATGAAGGACAATTCATCGATGATCTCTTCTGCGCTCGGCACCTCTTTATCGGAGGGATAGGTGTTTCGCAGAAAGGTCGCCGCAACACCGACGAACAACATCAGTAGCCGCAGCTGCAAGGCCGGCGAAGACGTCCGCAGACCCTGCGCCGAAAGATACTGTTCCATCGGTGTCACGATCGGGTCCAGAGTCGCGCTGATCCGGGCTCGCACATGATCGAGTTCGTCACCCGACGACTCATCGGCGAACACGTGCACCATCGCACGCGCGATCGACTGATTGCTCGACATGAACTCGTAGAACCCCGCGGTGAACCGACGAACCAATCGGTCATGGTCCATTGCCGTCAAGGTGGGGTCGTCGAGCCACCGCTGATGCAACCCGCCAACAGCATCCAGCAGAGGTGTCACCACCGCGTCGAAGAACAACTTTTCCTTATTGTCGAAGTATCGGAAGATCAGATCGTGCGAAACCCCCGCGCGCGAAGCGATTTCGCGTGTCGTCGCGCCGTATCCTCGCTCTGCGAATACCTCTCGGGCGGCCGCCTGGATCAATCCGGGCGCGCTCCCACGGCGGGCACGTTGACCTTGACCAGCCATCGCCCGCTCAGAGCCAGAGGTACATACCGGCGAGAACCATCCACAAGATGATGCAATACGCCTCGAAAGGTGCCCGTAGCAAGAGCGGCGCGTTGCGCAATTCCATGAAGTCGAGCCCGACAAACCGGACCTTGACCACCGCCAGCCCCAGCACGACCACGCCGACTGTCGAACCGACTCCGTGGTCCGCGCCCAGCGCCCACGACAACATCGTCACCATGACAAGCACCAGCCATACGAGGGTGGAGCGCGCGCGCAGCAATGCGAAGGTCATCGGTCAACTCACCAGATACAGCAACGCGAACAGGATTATCCACAATAGGTCGACGAGGTGCCAGAAGCAGGCTCCGCCCTCGACGACGGCCATCCGCGTCGCGCTGAGGCTGCTGCGGCGCGCCTGCGTCAGCAGCAGGATGAGCACGCCCGCGCCGATCAGCACGTGGAAGAGGTGCAGGCCGGTCAGGATGAAGAAGTAGAGGTAGAAGTTGTTCTCGGTCGGGACATGCCCGGCGGTGACCTTGGCCGTGTATTCGACGCACTTGAGCCCGATGAAAATGAGACCGCAGACCAGTGCCCCGGCGAGCATCAATTGCGCGGCTCCGCGCTGCGACTGCCGGATTGCGCGAACAGCGGTCACCACGAGCAGCGAGCTGGTCAGCAGGACCAGCGTGTTCGTCAGGCCGATGCCGATGCTGAGCGTGTGCCGCGACGTGTCGAACAGCTCGGGCGCCTGCGCGCGCTGGTACATGAACGTCGCAAAGAAGACCCCGAAGACCACCATGTCGCCGAACAGGAAGATCCATACGCCGGGTTCGCCGGGCACATGCGTGGTCGGCCGGACGCTGGAGTGCTCGCCGACGGTCGTCCGCATGGATGTCAGAATCACGCCGCGGGTTCCCATTCCCGGTTCGCCGCGCGCTCTTCCCGTTCGGAGGCTTCGACGTCGACGGCTTTGGTGAGCATGATCGCGGTCACGACCATCCAGATGCAGAACACGGTCAGGGGAATCCAGAAAGCGAACATGCCGTTCCACGCCAGCGGCCCCGTCTTGAACAGGTAGATGGCGCATCCCGGAACGCCGAGCACGGCGTACCAGATGTTGAAGTAGCCGAACCACCGCGGGAAGCTCGGCACCCGGCGTCGGTCGATGAACACGCAGAACGCCAGGATGACCACCTGGGTGATCAACGGGCCGACCATCCCGACGAAGATGAACCAGAACATGTCGTTGAGCGCCTGTGTCACATCGGGATTGCGCTCGGGGCGGTACGCGGCCGCCACGGCGAACAGCGCGCACAGTGAGAAGCCGAACGGGAAGGTCACGCTCAGCAATAGCTGAGTCAACGACATGACGCCCCAATAACCTTCGATCCGGCGTACCTGGCGCGACAGCAACGCGAAGAACGGCGCGAAGAGCCAGGCGAACAGGATCATCAGGGCAAGACCGATGCGGATGCGTAGTTCGTTGTCGCTGTAGATCCGTGCCGTCTGCTCGGCGGTGAGAGCTGGGCTCATCGGAGGGATGAGCCCCGCGATGAACCAGAACATCACGAGGAAACCGCCCAGCATGGCCACTCCGAGCCATGCCGAGGCCTTTTCAATTGTTACGTGCATGGCTGCTCCTTGCCGAGGCTGCGTCGAGGTGACGTTATCGGCCGTTTACACAGTTAGTCAATCATTGGTCGACTAAGCTGTGAGCGGTCGCCCGCACCGAGAGGAGTGCACAGTGTCCAACACCGTCGGCTTCATTGGAGCGGGTCAGTTGGGTGAGCCCATGGTGCTGCGCCTGCTTCAGGCCGGCGTGCCCGTCACGACGTATGCGAGGCGGCCCGAGGTACGCGATCGCCTGGAAGCACGCGGCGCTCGACTTGTCGGTTCGGTGGCCGAACTCGCCGCTGGCGCCGACATTCTGATCTCGTGCTTGTTCTCCGACGCACAACTTATGGAGATCGGATCGGGGCCCGAAGGCTTCATCGCCAACGCCAAGCGCGGCGGCATCTTCGTCTCCCACACCACCGGCACGCTGACGACGCTCAAGTCCTTGCGTGACCATCCATCCGCGCCGGCGATCCTCGATGCGCCGGTGAGCGGCACCGCCGACGACATCGCCGCCGGCACCCTTACCGTACTCATCGGCGGACCGACCGGAGCGGTGCAAACGGTGTCGCCGATATTAGCGGCCTACGCGAACCCGATCGTCCCCACCGGGGAACTGGGTAGCGCCTTGGCGCTGAAACTCATCAACAACCTGCTCTTTGCAGCGAACGCCCAGTCGGTCGCCGCCGCAACAGAATTGGGCGCGTCGATGGGCGTCGCCCCCGATGCCCTGCTGGCCGCACTCGAGGTATGCAGCGCGGGAAGTCGCGTCGCCGCACACATGCAGCAGGTCGGCGGCATGAAACCGTTCACCGAGCTCGCGGGATCTTTCCTTCGCAAGGACGTCGCTGCGTGCCTGGAGGCAGCCGCGCAGGCGGGTGCCGATCTGGGTCTGCTCGGCAAAGTTGTCGCTAAGGGTCCCCTGCCACTCAACCCCGTTGGACAAAATGACACAGAAGACAGGAGGCGCGTCGATGATCCGTCTGGAGAGCCTATTGGGTAGCGAGCACCGCATCACCGCTTCGATGCTTGCCGGCAGGAATCTCTCGCCGAGCCCGCGTCAGCGACGCGGAGTGGCCTGCCTCCACATCCGCAATGACTCCGCGTACCAATCCGACTCCCGCGCCAATAAGCGCGCTTCGCGGTTCCGCTGAGGACTTCGGATGCCGCTCCCCGATCTCGTTCTCGTCCATGGCGGCGAGCATGCGGGCGACTGCTGGGATCTGACCGTCGCGGAGTTGCGCCGCCAGGAACCAGAACTCCGCATCCTCGCGGTCGACCTTCCCGGTCACGGCTCGAAACCGGGTGACCTGGCGGCGGCCACCATCGGCGCCTGGGTGGACTCCGTGGTCGCCGATATCGATGATGCGGGTTTCGGCGAGACGGTGATCGTGGGCCACTCGATGGCGGGGGTGACCGTGCCCGGGGTGGTGGCCCGGCTGGGGTCGTCGCGCGTCCGTGAGATGGTTTTGGCGGCGGCGTTCGTGCCTCGTCAGGGGGAAGCGATCGTGGACACGCTCGACGGTCCGCTGGCGTGGTTCGCTCGGCGCGGCGCCGCGAGAGGAAAGCCACTGAAAGTCCCGGCTTTCGCTGCGCGCTACGCGTTCTGCAATGGCATGACAAGAGAGCAGCGCGAGTTCGCGATGTCGCGGCTGTACCCCGAGGCGGTGGCGATCGTAATTGAACCGGTGGACCGCCGTGACCTGCCGGCGGGCATACCGCGCACCTGGATTCTCACCACACGCGACCGCGCGCTGTCCGTAGCGTCCCAACGCCGCAGTATCGACGCGCTCGGCGGGGTACAGATCACAGTCGAGGTCGGCACGTGCCATGACCTGATGATCAGTCACCCGATTCGTTCAGCGCACATCCTTCTCGACCGGTGCCGCCAGTACGAGAAATTGGTCAGGTGATCGGGCCGTCGTGCTTCAGCTCGGGCAGGCCGGCATCGCCGATACCCATATCGCAAAGCGCCTCGTCGGTGCGCACTCGGTGATCATCGGCACCTAGTGAGATCCGCTGGCGCACATTCGGATTGCGGTGGATTGGCCTGCGGTACCCCGCCGGTGAACGGATTGCGGGGCCGGTGGCTGTGACCGCACGCCTTCGGCGGCAGACAGGCCTACGGCATGGCGAGGTTGACTTCGAACGCATCGCCCACACCCTCACCACGCGAAGGACACATCGATGATCGACGCCGGTCGATGTTGTCGCCGTATGATCCCCCGGCATCAACGAAAAAGGCGTTAGCCCTCTTCGAGCACAAGTGCCATTTCGGGACAGGCCGCGACGCCGTCGCGCATCTTGCGCTCGTCTTCGGGCTTGACTTCGTGTTCTTCCACTGTGCTGTAACCGGAGTCGTCGATCGGAAACAACTCCGGATCCACGGCATAGCACTGCGCGTGCCCCACACACCGGGACTGCTCGAGGCGGACTTTCATACGGGCTCCTCACTTCTGTGGCGTAGTTCGACATCGGCTCTGAGCCGCTTCTTGTCGATTTTTCCGCTCGCCAGGGTCGGCAGTTCGTCGACGATCACCAGCCGTCTTGGGATCTTGTAACCGGCCAGCTTGCCGCGGACGCGGTCTTGTACCGTTTCCAACGTGACGGATGCTCGCGGCTTTAGGGTGACGACCGCACAGACTGTTTCGCCCCACTTGTCGTGGGGCGTTCCGATGACCGCGCAGGCTGCGATGCCCTCGACCCGGCTTACCGCATCCTCCACCTCGGGTGAGTAGACGTTTTCGCCGCCGGTGATGATCACGTCCTTCTTGCGATCGACCAGATAGAGCAGCCCACGCTCGTCGAATGAGCCAATGTCACCGGTGTGGCACCAACCGTCACGCAAGGTGGCCAGCGTCGCTGCATGATCGTCCCAGTAGCCGCGAAAACACGAGTTCGATTGCACAGCAATCTCGCCCGGCTCACCGACCGGCAGGTCAGCGCCGTCGTCCCCGACGATTCGGACCCGAAAGCCCGGAAACGGAAACCCAACGGATCGCAGGACGTCCGATCCGTCGACCGTGTGCAGTTCGCGGGGCAGTCCGGAGACGATCACCTCGGTCTGCCCGTACAGGTTCAGATAGCCGGCTGATGGAATCATCGCCAACGCCCGCTCGAGGACGCCTATGGGCATCGGCGCGGCAGAGTAGACGATCGTCTTCAGCGATTCGATATCCCGAGCGTCGGTCACCGCGTCCAGCAGCGCTCCCAGCATCACCGGCGCCAGATGCAGGAGTGTGATGCGCTCCTCGCAGACAAGACGAACCGCGTCTACCGGATCAAAATGATGCTGCAACACCACCGTTCCACCACGGGCATGCAATCCGGCGATGATCGCCATGGCACCGACGTGGAACATCGGCATGTTGATCAATCCGCGATCGCCTGAACCCGTCCGCATCTCGGCGTTCATGGTGAACGCGACGCGTCGCTGCTCTCGTTGGCCAAGGATGCAACATTTCGCTGCACCGGTGGTGCCGCTGGTGAAGATCAGATAGGCGATGTCGTCGGGTCGTGCACGCAGCACTGGTTCGCCGCGGGCGCCTCTGGCGACAAACTCTTCGAAATTGACCATCCCGTCGGGGCAGGCTCCGCCGATGCATACCAGCACCGGCCGGGCCTGCAGTTCATGCGCGAGGTCAGAGACCATCGGCGCGAACTCGTCCGCGACGAAGACTATCGATGGCCGCACGCGCGCCAGCGCGTCGCGCACCTCATCACGCAACAACCGAAAGTTGACCGTCGCCATGATGATTCCGCTCAGCTGACAAGCGGCCATCACCTCGCCGAACTCGACACTGTTGCGGCTCAGTATCGCGATGCGGTCCTGGCGTCGCGCACCGGCCGACGCCATGGCGGAGATCAGTTGCACGGCCCGCTCGCGCAGCGCCGCATGGGAAATTTCGCGATCACCGTGACGGTACGCAATCACGTCGGGGAAGCGTCGGGCATTGCCGGTGACGATGTCGGCCAACGTCATCGACGCTTCGTCCGGTTCGGACACCATGTTACCGGCTGCTGAGCAGCATCGAGCCGGCGACGGGACCGCCACCCACCCCCACGACAACCACTTCGGGTGTCCTTGGCGCCTGCCGGTCGCCGGCCTCGCCCCACATCTGCACGCAGGCCTCATGCAGGAAACCCATGCCGTGCAGTCGCCCACCCGACAACTGCCCGCCGCTGGTGTTGATGGGTAGTTCCCCGTCGAGTGCGATGCGCTCGCCGCCCTCAATGAAGTCACCCACCTTGCCCTTCTCGCAGAGACCCAGAGCTTCCAGCCACATGACAGTCAGGAAGGAAAAGCCGTCGTAGACCTGGGCCATGTCGACGTCGTCGGGCGTCAATGTGGTGTTCTGCCAAAGCGTTTCGGATGAATCGTGAGCAGCCATTGTGGTGAGATCAGAACGCTGATCCCAGGTCGCACGCTCGAACATGCCGGGCCCGACGGACTCCACCGTCAACGGGTGGCGAGGCAGTCCCTTCGCGGCGTCGCTGCGCGAGATGATTACGGCCGTGGCTCCGTCGCAGGGAACGTCGCAGTCGTAAAGACAAAGCGGCTCGGAGATCATTCGCGCACCGAGGTAGTCGTCCATCGTCATCGGCTCACGGTAGACGGCCTCGGGGTTCAGTCCGGCGTTGCGGCGGGCGTTGATCGCGATTGCACCGAGTTGTTCTCGGGTCATGCCGTAGTCATGCATGTACCGCTGCGTGGGCATGGCCAGCCAGTTCGCCGCGGACAACGCGCCGAACGGCGCGACCCACTCGAGGTGGGGAGGCAGCTTGCCGCCTCCGAACAACACCGACGCCCGGCCACCGCCGCTCTGCTGGGCTGCAGTGGATTCCCACACAGACCTGAACACGACGACGTGGTTCGCCAGTCCCATTGTGACCGCCATGCATGCCTCGATCGCCGGGCCGACCTGACCGGCCGTCTCCAGCGACGACACATACCAGCGAGACCGAAGCCCGAGTGCGTTGCGCACGTCTTGGACACCGGCGCCCGAAAATCCGGGATCGGGCACTCCGGGCCCGGGGTAGCTGGCGATACCGTCGATGTCGTCGACGTCCAGTCCGGCGTCGGCGATCGCACGCAGCACCGCCTCCAGCGTCAGGTCGAGCCCGGTCCGGCCCAACCTACGGCCGACCTGCGACTTACCCGCACCGGTTATGACCGCCTTGCCGTCGAATGGACCATCGCGCATCAGAACACGTACCTGGCGATCAACTCCGCGACGGCGGCGGGCTTCTGCGACCCGTCGATCTCGACGGTGTGCCGGACGGTGAGGTTGACGGTGTCGTCACCCGCTCTCACCGCGTCGGCGAGTTCCGAGCGCACCCGCACCCGACTGCCCGCCGTCACCGGCGCCAGGAACCGGACCTTGTTCAGCCCGTAGTTGATGCCCATCCTGGCGTTCTCCACGCGGTAATTGTCCTTGCTCAGGCCAGGAATGAGCGACAGGGTCAGAAAGCCGTGCGCGATGGTCGCGCCGTAGGGACTTTCGGTTTTCGCCCGCTCGACATCGACGTGGATCCACTGGTGGTCCACGGTCACGTCGGCGAACTGGTCGATACGCGACTGATCCACGTCGAACCACCGGCTGACCCCGAGTTCGGCGCCAATTGCCGCGACCGCCTCGTCTACCGACCCGATTGTCTTCATCCCACTCCCGTCAGACCGCTAATACAGATATCTATTTAACGGTATACTCTGGGCGCGAACCAGGGCGCCAATCGGCTGCCCGTCCGACAACCTTCGGGAGACACATGACGTCAACGACGTCGCGGGCCGCCATCGTGGCCGCCGCCCGTACACCAATCGGCACTGCCCGCAAAGGGACGCTGGCCCACGTGCCCGCCACCGACTTGGCCAAACCGGTCGTGGCCGCGGTTATCGAACGATCAGGACTTGACGCAGCCGATTTCGACGACCTCGTGCTAGCCGAGAGCCTGCAGGGCGGCGGGGACAGCGCCCGCTACGTCGCCGTCGACCTGGGACTGACCGGCATTCCCGGGATGGCGGTCAACCGGCAATGCGCATCGAGCCTTACCGCGGTCGCGGTGGCCGCAGGCCAGATTGCGGCGGGGATGAGTCGAACGATCCTGGCCGGCGGGATGGAGTCGTGTTCGACGACACCGCTGCTGCGGAAGCGCAAGCCGTTCACCGCGGGCAAGTCGCCGGATGACTACGAGGACCCGTGGTTCCCGCTGTCACACCCGTCGACCGCGGACGCGCCCGCCCTCGACATGTCCATCACGGTGGCACATAACTGCGCGGTCCAATACGGCCTCTCGCGCAGGGACCAAGACGAGTGGGCGGTGCGCAGCCACCAGCGCGCGGTGAAGGCCATCGACGCCGGCTCCTTCGTCGACGAGATCGTGCCGCTGCAGGTCCCGCAGGCCGACGGATCGACGGTCACCTTCGCCGAGGACGAACACCCGCGCCGCGACACCACCCTCGAGACGCTGGGCGGACTGAAGGTGCTGCATCCCGAGATCGAGGGGTTCACCGTGACCGCAGGAAATTCGTCGGGGATCAACGACGCCGCGGCGGTGGTCGCCCTAACCAGGCCTGACACCGACCAGGAGGTCTTGGCCAATGTCCTGTCGTGGAGTTCGGTCGGTGTGCCGCCGAATCGCACTGGGAGCGGACCTATCTCGGCCATCCCGAAAGCGCTGGAGTTGGCGGGCCGCAAAGTCGAGGACGTGGCGCTGTTCGAGATCAACGAGGCGTTCGCCGCCCAGGCGGTGGCATGCGCGCGCCAACTTGGCCTCAACGAGGAGATCGTCAACGTTTACGGATCCGGTATCAGCCTGGGTCATCCGATCGCCGCGACGGGCGCGCGGATGGTGACGTCGGCGATCTACGAACTGCGTCGACGCGGCGGAGGCATCGGTGTGCTGTCGATGTGCGCGGGTGGCGGAATGGGATCCGCAATGGCTATCGAGGTGGCATGACATGACTCAACTCATCGCAGACAATCTTTTTCGGGTCGAGGGCGAACGTGCCGTCCTCCTGGGATCGCGACGGCGGTCGACGGGCGTGGTGAAGTTCCCGGCGGAGCGGCCCGAACTGTTCGACGGCAACCCTGAAGTTCAGGCGGACATCGAGCCGATCGAGTTACCAACGGAGGGAACGCTTTTCACTTTCACGACGCAGGAGTTCGCCCCACCGCTGCCGTATAGGGGCCACCGCTCGCCGGACGCGTTCCGGCCGTACATAGTCGGGTTCATCCAGCTCGGGGAGCGCGTTCTTGTCGAGTCACTGATCATCGGTGCGCCTGCATCGAAACTGCGCATCGGTCAGCAGATGGTGAGCTCGACGACCACCTTGGAGACGGAAGCCGGCGAATCGTTGCTCACGTACGCGTTTCACCCGGCGTAGGACATGGCGATCGGGGAGACCATGGACGAGCTCGAATTGCGTCTACGCGTCGGCGTGCGCGATCTGCTGGCGAAGTACCAGTTCCTCGCCGACAGCGGCAAGACGGGCGAGCTTGCGCAGTTGTTCGTGCCCGATGCGACTTTCAGGACCGACACCGAGGAACTCGTCGGTCGCGACCAGATCCTCGACTTCTTCGTGCGCACCGGAAACGCCTTCGTGTCGGCAGACCTGCTGCCCGCGCGGCATCACCTCAGCTCGGTCTTCGTAACACCGGGCGATGACGGCACGGCCACCACGTACGCCTGCTTCCAACTCATCGGCGTACATGGGCTCGACCACTGGGGAACCTACCGGGACACAGTGATCCACACGACGGACGGTTGGCGATTCGTCAACCGCAAAGCGAACGTGGAGGGCCACATCGCCGGTTCTCCG
This sequence comes from Mycobacterium sp. E3251, assembly GCF_001666835.1. Classification (GTDB taxonomy): domain Bacteria; phylum Actinomycetota; class Actinomycetes; order Mycobacteriales; family Mycobacteriaceae; genus Mycobacterium. The sequence continues at coordinate 21,824 of NZ_LZJF01000160.1, forward strand.
ACGGTCAGCCTCCTCGGGCTCCAAGGATGAGCTGGTCATCCGCCATTAGACGCTAGGTCGTCTTGGCGCCGGCCATCGCGGCAACCGAATCTGCAAGCACCGCAATCATTTCAGTTCGGTCCACCGCAACCGACTGGGTCTGAACCGCGTACCACGCGCGGTCCAGCATGCCCATTGCGGCGACCCCGATCACCTCCGGCGAATGCGGGCCATCGGCGCAGATCGCCTGCCCCAGTTTCCACGCTGCCCGCGTCATCATGTGGTTACGCGAGCGGCGGAACTCCTCATCGTCGGGAGCCGTGTGTGCCGCGGCGATGCAGTCACCGGATCCTGATGCCGTGCGCCGTTGGGTCGGTGAGTATTTCGACTACATGGACCGCCACGGCGCGTTCGTCACTGCCGCGGCACACACGGCTCCCGACGATGAGGAGTTCCGCCGCTCGCGTAACCACATGATGACGCGGGCAGCGTGGAA
>NZ_LZJF01000161.1 GCF_001666835.1 Mycobacterium sp. E3251
CACCGCGACCACGAACACGACGCCGGCGACGATGACCACCCACGCGACCACTTGACCCAGCCGACTGTGCGCGCCGAATCGATGCCCGTCCCCGGGGTGGCCGGTCACGGTGGTCGGTTCGCCGCTGGATTCAGGATTTTGCGTCATGCCCCAAACGATGGCACGGGTATACCCACCGGGGGTAGGGACCATTGGCCCTAGAAAAGGGCGTGGCCCATCTGGTCGGCTTACCTGATGGCCGGATTCACTCGGCGGGCCGCGCTCGCCGCGCTCGGCGCGCACAGTCGGCTGGGTCAAGTGGTCGCGTGGGTGGTCATCGTCGCCGGCGTCGTGTTCGTGGTCGCGGTGATCTTCTTCTCGGGCGTCTTCTTGGGCTGGGCCTCGGGTGACCGCTACGGCTGGCACCACGGCTACGGCGGCGGGCGCGGCGGTACCTGCCCGATGATGGGTCCCGGCGGCATGATGGGCCCGGGAATGATGGGACCCGGCGGAATGGGGCCGGGCGGTCCGATGGGGCCTCAGCAAACGCCAACGCAAACGCCGACGGCGCCGCGCCCCTAGCGCACGCCGGGCCGCGCTTCGATGGCGCTCTGGAGTTCGCTGCTCCGAAGATGACACCTGCCCGGCGTTCGTCGTTCCGCAACGGGCAAGCCGGCCGCAACCTCGCGCCGCCGGCGCCGGGGCCGGCGTTCAACCCCGGTTTCCATTCGGACCGTCAGGGTTAGCCAACCGCTCTAGAATGAGACCCTTTGGTGCTGCCCTGTAGCCGGTCGGGATGAGGTTGGTATGAATAGCCCTGCGCGCAATCCACGTCAGCTGGCCGGCGGCCGTCCGCGTAGGGCGGCCGCCTTGCTGCGGGCGGCGTTCAGTTGCGCAGCGGCGGCAATCGTGGTGGGCGGGTGCACATCCTTCGTCGACGGGCGGGCGCTGTCGATGCTCAACGACCCGTTCCGGGTGGGTGGCCTGCCCGCGACCAACGGCCCCAGCGGGATCCGCTCGAACGCACCCGCCCCCACGGGCACGGTCGTCAACACCGACAACGGCGAGATCGACAAGCTGGCGTTGCTATCGGTCAACGACATCGAGGAGTATTGGAAGTCGGTCTACAGCCAATCGTTGAAAGGCGACTTCGTCCCGGTTGGCAAGATGGTGTCGTACAACTCCAAGCAACCGTCCAGCCCGATCGTTTGCCACAACGACACCTATAAACTCGTCAACGCCTTCTACACATCGCGCTGCAACCTGATCGCCTGGGACCGCGGGGTGTTCATGCCTGTTGCGCAACGGTATTTCGGCGACATGTCCGTCAACGGCGTGCTGGCCCACGAATTCGGCCACGCCTTGCAGACCATGGCGAAGCTGGTGACCAGACGAGACCCCACGATCGTGCGCGAGCAGCAGGCCGACTGCTTCGCGGGCGTCTACCTGTTCTGGGTGGCCGACGGCAAGTCGCCGCGGTTCACGTTGAGCACCGCCGACGGGCTGGACCACGTGCTGGCGGGGATCATCACCACCCGGGACCCGGTGATGGACAGCGAGGCCGAGAACGACGACGAACACGGGTCGGCCCTGGACCGGATCAGCGCCTTCCAAATGGGTTTCATCGACGGCGCCTCGGCCTGCGCGGCGATCGACAAGAAGGAAATCGGCCAGCGCCGCGGCGACCTGCCCAACGCCCTGCGCGTCGACAGCAGCACCGGGAACCCGGAGACCGGGGAGGTCCCGATCGACCAGGACACCCTGTCGACGCTGATGGAACTCTTGGGAAAGGTGTTCTCCCCGAAGAATCCCCCGGCATTGTCCTACCAGTCCGCCGACTGCCCGGACGCCAAGGCCAGCCCGCCTGCGTCCTACTGCCCGGCCACCAACACGATCGTGATCGACCTGCCGAAGCTGGCGGCGATGGGCAAGGTCGCCGACGAGAACGAACAAACCCTGCCGCAGGGCGACGACACCGCGCTGTCGGCCGTGATGTCGCGGTACGCGCTGGCCGTGCAGCACGAACGCGGGCTGGCCATGCAGAGTCCGTGGACTGCCCTGCGTACGGCCTGCTTGACGGGCGTGGTGCACCGCAAGATGGCCGAACCCATCGAGCTCTCGTCGCAGAAGCAGCTGCTGCTGACGGCCGGCGATCTCGACGAAGCGGTGGCCGGGTTGCTCACCAACCACCTGGTCGCCAGTGACGCGGACGGCACCAGCGTGCCGGCCGGTTTCACCCGGATAGCGGCGTTCCGCGGCGGGGTGACGGGCAATATGGACGCGTGCTACTCCCGCTATCCGGGATGACCGAAAGGCCGCGCTGTCAACCGATCTGGGCGAGCTTGGGTATCACTTCGTCGCCGAGCCGTCGGATGAATCCGACCGGATCGGGGTTGCCGGGGAACGGACCGGCATTGACCATCTCTATGCCGAGTTCGCCGTAGCGCTCGACGGTTTTGAAGTAGCCGTCGAGGTCGTCGAAGGGATTCACGAAAAAGCCCACGGTCTTGCGGATTTCGCTCGGGTCGCGGCCGATCGCGTCGCAATGGCGGTTCAGCACCTCGACCTTGCGCTTGAGTTCGTCGACGTCGCTCGTGGTGCTGTTCCAGACGTCGGCGTACTGCGCCACCAGGCGCAGCGTCTTCTTCTCGCCGTCGCCGCCGATCAGAATGGGCGGGCGCCGAATCGGTTGCGGCTCACAGATCGTCTCCGCCAACTGGTAATACTTGCCCTGGTAGGGCCCGTTGTCCGCGCTCCACATCTGCCTGCAGATCTGCAGCGTCTCTTCAAGCATCTCGAAGCGCTGACTCACCGGTGGGTAGGGGAAGCCGAGGGCGGCGTGCTCGCGGTCGTACCAGGCGGCGCCGAGCCCCAGCATCGAGCGGCCTTGCGACAAGACGTCCAGTGTGGTGACCGCCTTGGCCAGCATGCCCGGGTAGCGATAGGTGACACCCGTGACCAGCAGGCTCAGCTCGATCTTGGTCGTCTGCCCGGCCAAGAAGCCCAGCGACGTATAGCCCTCGAGGAACGGATCCTCCGCCCGTCCCATCGCTTCCATCTGAAAGAAGTGGTCGGCGAGCGTGAACAGCGTCGCCCCGCCCTGCTCGGCGGCCTTGGCCGCGTCGGCCAGCGTCGGGCCCAGTGCCGCCGGGTCGCCGGGTAGAAAATCGATGAAGTGCAGTCCTACTTCCATTGCAGCCCTTGCCCTTTCATTATTCGGTCAAGCGCTCGAGCAGCGTTAGCGCGTCGAGGATGATGCGACGCTCGCGTTCGGAATACCGCTCGTGGATGGCGCGTGCCAGCCACTCCTCCCGTACCTGTCGGTTGCTCTCGGCCCGTCGCCGGCCCGCCGCGGTCAGCGAAATCAGTTGCCGCCGGCCGTCTTCAGGGTCGGGCTTGCGCTCGATCAGCCCCCGCTGCCCGAGGGCGGCCACTATCGTGGCCATGGACTGTGGACGTACCCGTTCGGCTGATGCCAGGACGCTCGCCGATGAGGCGCCCTCTTTCCAGAGCCGGTTGAGCACCGCCGTCTGTGAGGGGGTCAGGTCGCCGTCGGTGGCAAGGTCCCTCAACTGGCGTCGCAGCCGGCTGAACATCACCCGTAGGTCGCGGGCCGCCGCAGCCGCTGACTCGGCGATTCCGTCCACAAGATCAGTCTAAACTGTTCAGCCCAAACTGTCTAATTGCGTCCGAGCAGCTTTAGGGCGGCGTCGACCGCCAGCGCGGCCACGTTCAGCGTCTTGGACCGCAGATCGTGGCGCGCGCCTGCGATCTCGACGACGGCGGTCGTGCCGGTGACCAGCGCGGCGGCGGCGCGCAATTCGTCGGGCGTGCCGAAGGGATCCGACGTCCCGTGCGTGAACACCGTCGGCACCCTGATGTCGGGCAGGTGCTCGGTGCGGGTCCGTTCCGGCTTGCCCGGGGGATGAACCGGATACGAGAACAGGGTGAGCATGTCCACCGGCGCTTCGCGGGCCGCCACCACCATGGACGTCTGCCGACCGCCATAGGAATGCCCGCCGGCGATTAACGGGCCGTCGGCGAGGCCCCGGCACAGCGCGATCGCCTCGACGATCCCGGCCCGGTCGGCGGCCGCCGAACCCGACGGCGGGCCCTTCGGCCGGCGCCGCCGGTAGGGCAGGTTGTACCGGACGGCGAGCCAGCCGCGGCGCGCCCATTCGTCGCAAACCTGCTGCAGCAGCGGCGAATCCCGGTCGCCGCCGGCGCCATGGGTCAGCACTACCACCCCGGCGGGTGGCCCGTCGGGTGCGTGCGCCACGCCGGCGATCTCGTCCAGGTTCACGTCAGCCTGAACAAGGGTGAGACGGGGCCGTGCCCGTGGCCCAGGGGATAGGAGGCGCGCAAGCATTCGGTGACCCATCGCTTCCCGAACCCGACCGCGTCGGGCACGGTGAAGCCGTGCGCCAGCGCGCACGCGATGGCCGTGGCCAGGGTGTCGCCGCCCCCGTGGTCGTTGCCGCCCGGCAGGCGTTCCGAATCGAACTCGTAGCAGGACACGCCGTCGTAAAGCAGGTCGCAGCTGCGATCGGACGATCGCAGGTGACCGCCCTTGACCAACACCCACCGCGGTCCCAGCGCGTGCAGCGCCTTGGCGGCCGCCCGTTGCGACTTCGCATCCACGACGTCGATGCCCACCAGCAGCCGAACCTCGTCGAGGTTCGGCGTGACCAGGGTGGCCAACGGAAACAGTTGTCCGCGAAGGGCATCGAGGGCGGACGCCGCCAGCAGGGCGTCGCCGTGCATGGACGCGCACACCGGATCGACGACGAGCGGCACCGACGAGTCCAGCCGGTGCCACATGTCGGCCACCGCGGCGATGATGGGGGACGACGCCAGCATGCCGGTCTTGGCGGCCTGGACGCCGATGTCGGTGACCACCGCTTCGATCTGATCGGCGACGACGTCGGGAGGGACCTCGTGAAACCCCTTGACGCCCACCGTGTTCTGCACGGTTACCGCGGAAACGGCGACGCAGGCATGCACACCCAGCAGCGCCATGGTGCGCATGTCGGCCTGGATGCCCGCGCCGCCCCCCGAGTCGGATCCGGCGATGGTCAGCACGCGCAGCGGCGTGGTGCCCGGCGGGGCCAGGGGCAGGTAGCTCACTGTGCCGAATTGCCGCGACCCGCTGCGCCCGGCTCGGTCATTTCTGCCGCATTCGCGTCATCACGGCTGGGTGATCGGCAGGTACACCCGCTTGCCGTGCTCGGCGAACTCGCGCGACTTTTCGGCCATGCCCTCGCTCATGACGGCCTCGATCGCCTCCTCGCTGTCGAGCCCGTGCTCGGCGGCGTAGGCCCGGACGTCGGCGGTGATCCGCATGGAGCAGAACTTGGGCCCACACATCGAGCAGAAGTGCGCGGTCTTGGCGGGTTCGGCCGGCAGGGTCTCGTCGTGGAATTCCCTTGCGGTGTCGGGGTCCAACGACAACGCGAACTGGTCGTTCCAGCGGAACTCGAAGCGGGCCGTGCTCAACGCGTCGTCGCGTTCCTGGGCGCGCGGATGCCCCTTGGCCAGGTCGGCGGAGTGGGCGGCGATCTTGTAGGCGATCACCCCGTCCTTGACGTCCTTGCGGTCCGGCAGCCCCAGGTGCTCCTTGGGCGTCACGTAGCACAGCATCGCGGTGCCGGCCTGCGCGATGATGGCCGCGCCGATCGCCGAGGTGATGTGGTCGTAGGCCGGCGCGATGTCGGTCGCCAGCGGGCCCAGCGTGTAGAACGGGGCCTCCTCGCACAGCTCCTCTTCCAGCCGCACATTCTCGACGATCTTGTGCATCGGGACGTGTCCCGGTCCCTCGATCATCACCTGCGCGCCGCGGGCTTTCGCGATCTTGGTCAGCTCGCCCAGGGTACGCAGCTCGGCGAACTGCGCGGCGTCGTTGGCGTCGGCGATCGACCCCGGCCGCAGCCCGTCGCCGAGCGAGAAGGTGACGTCGTAGCGGGCGAAGATGTCGCAGAGCTCCTCGAAGTTGGTGTAGAGGAACGACTCCCGGTGATGGGCCAGGCACCAGGCCGCCATGATCGACCCGCCGCGGGACACGATGCCGGTGACCCGCTTGGCGGTCAGCGGCACGTACCGCAGCAGCACGCCGGCGTGCACGGTCATGTAGTCCACGCCCTGCTCGCACTGCTCGATCACGGTGTCGCGGTAGATCTCCCACGTGAGTTCCGTCGGGTCGCCCTTCACCTTTTCCAGCGCCTGGTAGATGGGCACGGTGCCGACCGGGACAGGGGAGTTGCGCAGGATCCACTCGCGGGTTTCGTGGATGTTCTTGCCGGTGGACAGGTCCATGATGGTGTCCGCACCCCAGCGGGTGGCCCACACCATCTTGTCGACCTCCTCGGCGATCGACGACGTCACCGCGGAGTTGCCGATGTTGGCGTTGACCTTCACCGCGAAGGCCTTGCCGATGATCATCGGCTCGATCTCGGGGTGGTTGTGGTTGGCGGGGATCACCGCACGGCCGCGGGCGACCTCGTCGCGCACCAGCTCGGCGGGCATGTCCTCGCGGGCGGCGATGTATGCCATCTCGGCCGTGATCTCGCCGGCCCGCGCCCGCTGCAGCTGGGTGCCGCGGTCGCGGACCACCCCCGGCCGCGCCGGCAGCCCGGTCGTCAGGTCGATGACAGCGTCCGCGTCGGTGTACGGGCCGGAGGTGTCGTAGAGGTCGAAGTGGTCGCCGGTGGACAGGTGCACGCGCCGGAACGGGACGCGGGCGCCGGGGAACCCCTCGACGTCGCGGTAGACCTTGCTGCTGCCTGCGATGGGTCCCGTGGTGACGGAAGCCTCGACGGCTTGGGAAAGGACATCAGTCATTTTTCATCTCCCTACGCCGGCATTACCCGGTCAGGTTCGTACGGTCGACGGCCCCAGCCGTCCTCTCAGCGCATTCGACGTGCGCTCCCGCGTTTTTGGATGGTCCGCACGCGACGTTACCCCCACCCCGGACCTGCTGGCATGTGGGCGCGCCTTTTGGTCAGGGCGGTAGCCGGTGGTATCCCCCTGGTGTAAGGATGCAAACGTGCAAGAGCAAGGGGAAACGGACGGGCCGACACCCGACACGTCCCGCAGCGGTCACGAGCTGAGTCCGCCCGAGGCGGCCGCCTGTCATCTCAACGTCGGCACCTTCCGGTTCTGGTTCATCGGTGAGCGCTGGGAGTGGTCCGACGAGGTGGCCAGGATGCACGGTTACGAACCGGGCACCGTCGAGCCCACGACGAAGCTGTTGATGTCGCACAAGCACCCCGACGACCGCCGGCACGTCCAGGAGGTGCTCGACTACGCCCTGCAGTCGGCGGAGTCCTTCTCCAGTCGGCACCGGTTCCTCGACACGTCCGGCAACGTGCACGACGCGATCGTCGTGGCCGACCGCATGCACGACGAGTCGGGCGCCGTGGTGGGCACCGCGGGCTATTACATCGACCTCACCAACACGTTCGACGAAACCCGGCAAGAGGTGCTCGACGAGGCCCTCCCCGACCTCTTCGAAAACCGCGCGGCGATCGAGCAGGCCAAGGGCGTGCTGATGTTCGTCTACCGGGTCAGCGCCGAGCAGGCGTTTCGCGTGCTGCAGTGGCGGTCGCAAGAGACCAACGTGAAGCTGCGTGCGCTCGCCCGGCAACTACTCGCCGAGGTGACTACCCTCGAAGGCTCGACGGCCACTCTGCAGGGTCAGTTCGATCATCTGCTGTTGACGGTGCACGAACGGATAACCGCCGAGTCCGCCGGGTAACCAGAGGAATACGCGAACGCGGCAGCCCGCAAACAGTTAGTGTTCCTAGACGCTCCGAGCGGCGCACGCCGCGCATTCGGCCGACTGTGAAAGGCGCTGGAGTTGTTGGCGGTGGAACATGAGTCTCTCGAGGATGCGGTCGTCGTGCGCGTTGCGGGCGCCGTCGACTCCAGTACCGTCGAAGAGGTAGCCACTCACCTGAACGCCGCGCTCAAGTTGGCCGAGACTCACCCGGCCCGGCTGATGGTCGTCGACCTGCAGGCCGTCGACTTCTTCGGCAGCGCGGCGTTGAACGCCGTGCTCGAGTGCCACGACGAAGGCAAGGAAGCCGGGACGGCCGTCCGCCTGGTCGCGAACAACGACCAAGTGCTTCGTCCGATCGAGGTGACCGAACTGGATCGGATCTTCGACATCTACCCGACGCTGCCCGAGGCTCTGCAACACAAGCGACAGCAATGAACCCGGCGCTGCCGCCCGACCTGGCGGCTGCGGTCGAGCTGGGCGGCGAGATGGGCCGCCGCTTCGCCGAATTCGACTGGGACGCCCATCCATTGGGATCGCCGCGGGGCTGGTCGGCCGAGGTGCGCGCGGCCGTGGCGATCGCCCTGACCTCGCGGTTCCCCATCGTGCTCTGGTTAGGGCCGGAAAACCTCTTCCTGATGTACAACGACGGCTACGCGCAGATCCTGGGAGACAAGCACCCCGCGGCCCTGGGTTGCCCCGCGGAGCAGGTGTGGTGGGAAATCTGGGAGCAGATCTCCCCGATGCTCACCAGCGTGATGGAGACCGGCGTCGCGACCTGGTCCGACGACCTGATGCTGCAGCTCATCACCGGTGGTGAATCCCAGGAGCGGTATTTCACCTTCACCTACAGCCCCATCATCGGCGACGACGGTGGGGTCCCGGCCGTTTTCTGCGCGGTGATCGAAACGACCGACCGGGTGTTGAGTGAGCGTCGGCTCCACCTGCTCAACGCGGTCGCGACCGCCGTGATGGACGCGCACGCCATCGACGACGCGGTGAGCAGCACCGTCGCGATATGCGAGGCGCAGCCGCTGGACTTGCCGTTCATTGCCGTCTACGTAGCGGACGACGAGGCGGCGCGCGACAGCACGCTGCGGGGGGCCACGCCGTCGATCCGGCCGCTGCTGCCTCGCTCGCTGTCGGAGCTCAAGGGCTGGGACACCACGCCACGGGCCCGGGCCGCGCGCGTCATCGACCGGCTCGAGGACGTAATCCCGGGCATCACAGCGCGTTTCGGCGAGAACTGCCCCCGGCAGGCCCTGGTGTTGCCGCTGGGAGAAAACTCGAACGCCGGGGCGGTGGTGATCGGGGCCAATCCGCGGCGTCCCCTTGATTCGATGTACCGCGGCTTCTGCCAACTGCTCGCCGACCAACTGTCCGCGGCGTTCGCCTCGGCCGTCTCCTACGAACAGCAGCGGCGCCGGGCCGACGCGCTGGCCGAATTGGACCGCGCGAAAACGGCTTTCCTCACCAACGTCAGCCACGAGTTCCGCACGCCGCTCACGCTGCTGCTCGGACCCCTCGACGATGCGCTGACCGAAGCGGCGCCGGGAACCGCATTGGCGGATCGCCTGAACACCGCCGCCCGCAACGCGCGGCGCCTGCAGCGCCTGGTGGACTCGCTCCTCGACTTCTCCCGCATCGAGGCCGGCCGCGCGAACGCGAAGTTCGCGTGTGCCGACGTGGGCGCGCTTACCGCCCACATAGCATCGTCGTTCACCGAGCTCTGCCATCGGGCGGGGCTCGATCTCGTGGTGAACTGCTCGCCGGTGCTGGCCGACGTCGACCCGGGCATGTGGGAGACGATCGTCCTGAACCTGCTGTCGAACGCAGTCAAATACACTCTGCGGGGAACGATTTCGGTCGAGGTGCGCGCCGAACCCGAGCACTGCGTCGTCACCATGCGCGACACCGGAGTGGGGATCGCCGCCGCGGACCTGGACCGCCTGTTCGAGCGCTTCTACCGGGCCGACAACCTGCGCGGCCGCAGCGTTGAGGGCACCGGCATCGGCCTGTCGCTGGTGCGCGGGCTCGTCGAGCTGCACGGCGGAACCGTGCAGATCGACAGCGAATTGGACCGCGGCACGACGGTGACCATCCGGTTGCCGCAATCTATCGGCACGGCGGCCGACCAGTCACCCGCCGGCCCGCTGGACGAGACCAACCCGTACGTGGCGGAGGCCCGCCAATGGCTGGCGCCGGTTCCGGAACGCGACTCGTCGGCCGCCGCGGCCGAGAAGTCTCGCCAATTGGTGCTGATCGCCGACGACAACGCCGACATGCGAGACCATCTCGACCGGGTGCTGTCGCCCCATTGGGAGACGGTTCTTGCCGCAGACGGTGAGTCCGCACTGGCGGCGACCCGAAGCCTGCGTCCGGACGCGGTCGTCACCGACGTCATGATGCCGGGCGTCGACGGCTTCGGACTGGTGACTGCCATCCGGGCGGACCCCCAATTGGCGGCGACGCCGGTCCTCATGCTGTCCGCCCGGGCCGGCGCGGAGGCGGTCGACGAGGGTTATGCCGCCGGCGCCGACGACTACCTGCCCAAGCCGTTCCGTTCCCAGGAACTGATCGACCGGTTGAAGTCGCGGCTGTCCGCGGTGGCCCGCGAGCGCGACCGCCAGCGTCGTGCGGCGGCCTCCGATCTGTTGCCACTCGACTCCGCGCTGCAGGCCACCGACTCGGTCGCCGGGATCTTGGCCGCCCTGCTGGAGTCGCCGTTCGGCTCGGCCGACGCCGCAGCCGTCACGATCGGCGTCCTCGACGGCGAACGCCACATCCGGTTCGAATACGCCGGCGACCTGCCCGGCGAATTGCGCGACCGCTACCACGTGACAGAACTCGACTCCCCGGTGGTGGGGGCCGACGTCGTGCGCACCGGCGAGCCGATGGTCATCACGGACACGTTCGACCTGCCCCCGCGCTACGAACACGCCGTGCAGGACACCGCCGACAGCGTTCGGGCCTGCGTCGCCCATCCATTGCGGGATCACACGGGCCGCGTCATCGGCGTGCTTGGCTTGCTGTGGTCCACGCCGCGCCAGTTCGACACGGCCGAACTCGAGGCGTTCGGCCGCATTGCCGAGCTGACGTCCTCGGCGTTGGACCGGGTTCGCGTTATGGCGCGCGAACACCGCATCGCCGTCGACTTCCAGGAGCATCTGCTGGACCTGGACCGGGGCTCGACCGCGGCCGTCGTGGCCGCCGTTTACCAGCCCGCCGGTGAGGCGATGCGCGTCGGCGGCGACTGGTATTCGGTCACCCCGCTGGATCGCGCCGGCCGGGTCGGGATATCGGTGGGCGACGTCGTCGGCCACGGGCTGGCCGCCGCGATCGTGATGAGCAGGCTGCGCGCCGCGGTCGCCGCCTCGGCCCTCACCGCGGGCGAACCGGGCGCGGTGCTCGGGGCGCTGGATCGGTACGGCGCCAGCGTCGCGGGCGCCCGCTGCGCGACGGTGGCCTACGCGCTCGTCGAGACCGAACCGGACACCGGTTGCGCCACCGTCCGGTACAGCTGCGCCGGCCACCCCTATCCGCTGCTGGTCTTTCCCGACCATCGCGCCGTGTTCCTGACGTTCGGGCGGCGTCTGCCGGTGGCCGTCAAGGAACACGATGCCGAGAGCTATCCGTCCGGCGCCACCGCGACGGCGAATCTGCCACCGGGAAGCCTGATCCTGCTGTACACCGACGGGCTCATCGAGCGCGCCGGCGAGACGCTCGATGACGGGCTGGGCCGCCTGAAGGCCGCGGCCGCGGAATGCGTCGACCTTCCGGTCGAGGCGGTCTGCGCCGAGCTGCTGTCCCGGCTGACCCCGCCCGGCGGCTACCGGGACGACGTCGTGGTGCTCGCGCTGCGGCCGAGCCACGACTGCCCGCGCAGCTTCGCCACCGTGGTCACGGCCGCGCCGGGCCAGATTCCGGTGGCGCGCGAGCGGTTACACAACTGGCTGGCCGGCAACAACGTCGACCCGAAGCGCGAAATGGACATCCTGTTGGCGACCGGCGAGGCCGTGACCAACGCGATCGAGCACGGCAGTGACGGCGAGCCGCGCCGAACGGTCTCGGTGGAGGCCTTCCTGCGCCGGCAGACGGTTGCGGTCACGGTCAGCGACACCGGGCGGTGGGTGGGCGATTCCTCGGCCAGCCTGCGCAGCAGGCGGCGCGGCCGCGGTCTGACCCTGATCGGCGGGCTGGCCGATCACGTCGACACGTTCCGCACCGCCGGGGGCACCCGGGTCACGCTGCGGTTCGACAACGTCGCCGGGACCGCTTGACCCGCTCTCAGGCCTCTTCCATCGCCTCGCCGAGCTCTTCGAGGAGCTTGTTGTGGTGGTTGCTGGCCAGCAGGTGGCCGGCGGCGATCACCACGGCCACCGGCCAGTCGATGAGTTCGAGCGCCGCGAGGGCGGCCAGGCCCCCGAAATAGGCCAGCTGCTCGGGCCGGGGGATTTCCATCTGACCGACAACCGGAAGGTTGACGTGGAACGTTTCGCCTTCGCGGATCTTTTGCACCGCATCGCGCTGCGATGTCCCCCTGCGTGACTTCTTTTCCGCCATCATTTGCCTTTCGGTAACGAAGGGTTTGCCGACTCGCCGGGTACTGCGACCACCGTCGGACTTATGTCGACGATGACCGACACCGGGGGCGATCCGCTGGTTTCCTCTATTGCTCTGGTGCTGAAGGTGCCGCTACTGGAACTCTATGCGCTGCTATGGCGGGCCGGGGTCGTCGAGGTTCGTGCACCTCAGCGGGTGCATCGGCCGATCTGTCCGGACCCGTCAGCACACGATTCAGGACGCCGATCGCGACGGTCGCCGCGGCAGCGGATCCCAGCCCCTGCGCCCAGCCGACTGGACCCAGCGGTGTGCAGCCGAGCAACTGGCTGACCACCGGGATGCTGATCAGCGTCCCCATCGCAGCGAGCGAGCCCGCCGCGGTGAACACCACCAGCGGGGCACGTGAATCCAGCAGGGTTTGACCAAGCTCGGCGCCCACCAGGGCGACCAGCGCGACCGTGGATGCGCGCTGCGGACGACCGGTGACGCTTCCCATAGCCCACGCCGCCGTGGTCGCGGCCGCCGTGGTGACGCCGCGGATGGCGACGGCACGCCACAACGCGGGCTGATCGGGGCCCCGGATGCCCGGGTCGACCGGGCCGCTGGGCTTGCTGACCGCGAGGGCCGCGGCGGGCAGGGCGTCGGTCATCATGTTCACCAGGAGCAGTTGTCGCGTGTTCAGCGGCGAGGTCCCGGTGATCGCGCTGCCGACGATGGCGAACAACACCTCGCCGGCGTTGCCGCCGAGCAGCACGGAAACGGCGGCCTGCACCCGCTGCCAGAGTTGGCGGCCCTCCTCGATGGCGTACAGCAGGCCCTCGATGCGGGCGTCGACCAGCACCACGTCGGCCGCCATGTGCGCAGGGTCGCTGCCGCCGGCGACGACGCCGATGCCGACGGTGGCGGCCCGGATGGCGGCGGCGTCGTTGGCCCCGTCGCCGACCATCGCGGTGCGCACGCCCGCGCTTTCGAGCGTCTGAACGACCTGGACCTTGTTCTCCGGTGTCATCCGGGCGAAGATCACCCGCTCGGTCACGACGCGTTCCTGATCCTTGCGCGACATCGCATCCCATTCGGCGCCGCTGATCACCTGTTCGGCCGTCACGCTCAGCCCGAGCTCCTCGGCGATGGCCCTGGCGGTGATCGGGTGGTCCCCGGTGATCAGCTTGACGCCCACCGAAAGCCGGCGCAGGTCCGCGAGCAGGCCTGCCGCTTCGACGCGCGGGGTGTCGGACAAACCGAGGAACCCGGTCAGGGTCAGCCCGTCCCGCGCGAAATCGGCGATATCGTCGGGTTCCCGCTGGATCGCCGCGGCCTGGGCCGGGCTCAGCTGCCGTCGCGCCACCGCTATCACCCGCAGGCCGTTGCCGGCCATCTCAGCGACCGTCTCCTCCATGGTCGGGCTCACGTTGCCGCAGGCCGCCAGCACCACTTCGGGCGCACCCTTGACGGTCAGCTCGGTGTCCGTCACGGAGGCGGAGAACGACCGTCCGGAGCGGAACGGCAGGTGCGCGACGGGTGCGTTCGAGTTGTGCCCATTAACGGCGGCGGCGGCCTCGACGATGGCGACATCGGTGGCGTGCACGTGCGGTCCGCCGTTGGACACCGGCGCGGCGTGCGCGGCGCAGCGCAGCACCTCTTCGCGCGACGTCTCCGGCGCCGCAACGACCTCGGCCACCCGCAACCGGTTCTGGCTGAGCGTTCCCGTCTTGTCGAAGCAGACGACGTCGATGCGGCCGAGCGCCTCCACCGAACGCGGAACGCGCACCAGCGCGCCGAACTTCGTCAGCCGCCGCGCCGACGCCGCTTGCGCGAGGGTCGCCACCAACGGCATTCCCTCGGGAACCGCCGCGACGGCTATGGCGATGCCGCTGGCGACCGCCTGGCGCAGGACCGAGCCCCGCACCAGCCCCAGCACGCTGACCAGCGCGCCGCCCGTCATGCTGACCGGGAAGGCCCGGTTGGTGAGCTGGCTGAGCTGGTGCTGCAGACCGATGTCCGACGACAGGTCACCGGACACCAGCTCGGCGGCGCGGCGTTCCTGGGTGTCCGCCCCGACCGCGGTCACCACCGCGACCGCGGTACCCGCCACCACCGTCGTCCCGGCGTAGAGCATGCAGCGGCGCTCGGCCAGCGCGGCGCCGGGGGTCGGCTCGACCTGCTTCTCCACCGACAGCGATTCACCGGTCAGCGTCGACTCGTCGACCTCGACGTCGACCTCCTCGAGGATCCGGGCGTCGGCGGGCACCACCTCGTGGGTGCGCACCTCGATGACGTCGCCGGGCTGCAGCTGCGCCGCGATGACGTCGGCGTACACCCGATCCCCCTCACCATCAGCGAGGACCTTGCGTGCTGGTGGAATCTGTTGTGCAAGAAGGTGATTCAGCCGGTTTTCGGCGCGCAGCCGCTGGCTGGCCGCCAGCATGGAGTTCCCGGCCAGCACCGAGAAGACCAGGACGGCGTCGACCGGCGAGCCGAGCACCGCGCTGGCCGCCGAGCCCAGCGCCAGCACGGGGGTCAGCGGGTCGGTCAACTCGGCGCGGACGGCGGAAACGAACTGCAGGAAGGCATGCGCGCGCGTTTCGGGCCGCGGGGCGCCGAGGGCGGCCAGCGCGAGTTGCCTCGGATCACCTTCGGGCTCCGAGTCCGGAGCCGGCAACGCCCGGCGGACGTGCTCGACCGCCATCGCATGCCATTCCTGTACGGGGGCCGGGCGCGGGGTGTCCGCCTTGAGGATGCCGCGCGCCAACAGATATCCCGACATCAGACCGGCGGCCGCGCCGCTGGTCACCGGCCCGCGCCCGATGCCGCGGACTCCCGGGATCATCAGCAGTGAGCCCATCGCCGTCGCGCCGGCCGAGATCCCGACGCCGCGTTGGGCGGCGGCGCGGGCCGCCGGGAGCGCGTGCAGTACCCGCCAGGCGGCCGACAGGTCGGGCAGCAGCAGATCGGCATACCACGGCGGCGGGCCGGCGCCGGGCTCGGGCATCATGCCGAGCGCCACGTTGGCCGACCAAATCGCCTGCGCCCCGGGCGATGACAGCACGGCGACCGTGCGGCCCGCCTCCTGCAGATCCGCCACGGCGCGGCCCAGGGCGTCGTCGATGGACCCCCGCTGCAGCGGCCTGATCTCGTCGAACGCGGGGCGCAATTCACCCAGCGAATCGTCCTCCACCGAAACCAATTCGGATCCCGTCCGGTGCGCCTCGGCGACAACGGCCGACGCCAACGGATCATGCGTGAAGCAGAACAGCGCCTCCACTGTGGCCGTCGGCTCGCTGGCCGAGATTCCGGGCACCGGGTGCCAGCCCGGCCGCAACCGATTCTTTTCCAGCATCAGCTGGGCGCGCGACCACGCCGCGGACAGCTCGGCTTCCCGGGCGCCGCGGATGAGCGACACCCGCAGGCTCGTGGTGCACAACACCCGCGGGTCGATGACGATCGCGTCCACCCGGTCCAGGCGGCGCAACGCCTCCGGACGCAACGACAGGACCGCGTGCCGGTCGGCCAGCCCCTGCCCGAGCGCCGCCGCGAAGGCCTGGGGCGTGGTGCGGTTGGCCGCCGGGGTGGTCACCAGGACGGCCAGGGCCGCCTGGTGCAGGTTGCGGGTGGTGGCGCCGACGACCCCGGCGCTGATCGCCTGAACGAGCGCGAATCGGTCGCCGTGGTGATCGGCGGGGCGGCCGCGCGGCGGCTTCGACCCCGCCGACGCGTCAGTGTGCGGGTGATCGGCGTGCCCGGCCAGCTGCGGCTCGTGCTGGACCCAGGCCCGCGCCTCCGCGCGGCATTCGGCGGCTTTCAGCGACTGCATCAGCAGACCCACCGACAGCGACGCGGGAGACAGTGTGAGGGTTTCCGCGGTCGTCACCGCCAGCGCGAGCACGGTGTCGGTCGCGGGCCGGCCGATGCGGTCCTCGAGCAGGCGGCGCAGCCACGGTTGGTAGTCGACGGCCACCACGGCCGCCAGGACGCCGATGGGCATCCGTGGCCAGCGCAGCGCCCGCCCGGTCAGCGCTATGGACAGCCCCGCCGCGCTGGCGGCCGCGGTGGCGGCCCGGGTCGCCAGCACCACCCCATCGCCCGGCAGGCTCGTCGGGGGCGGCGCCGGCTTCACGACTTTTTTTGGGGCGCAATGCTTCTCGGCGGCATCGACGATGTGGCACAGCTCCCGCAGCGAGGTGTCCGCGTCATCGATGGTGACCACCACACGCGACAGTGGGTAGTTCAGGGCCGCCGACGCGATCCCCGGATGGGCCAGCAGCGCGTCGAGCACGGCGCGGCCGAGCTCGCCGTCTGGGGCGCCGTCCAGCCCGCGCACCTCGATCCAGGCGCGCTCCTGGCCGCGCCAGCAGCGCCGGCTCAGCGTTGCCGGTATGTCTCGGGGCAGTTCGCCGGAGATCGCCCGGGCGCCTTCGCGCAGCGGAATCGCGGCGATGGTGATGCCGGCCTCGACCAGCGAAGTGGTCGCCTGGACACCCGTCGCGACGGCGCGCAACGGCATGGATCGTCGTATCGCGGTCGCAATGCTCAAAGTGTTTTCGAGCAGTCCCGTTAGTTGGTGCTACGCAACTGGGCGCTGCCGGCCCGGCGTGCGGCGGCCTTCTTGGCCGTCGACTTGCCGGCCGCTTTCTGCGGTGGGGCCTTTTGCGGAGCGGCCTTCTGCGGCGCCGGCTCGACCGGTACCGCCTTGAGGCTCGCCTTGGTCGGCTCGCGCTTGCGGCTCAGCCGTTGCAGCAGGAGGGCGCTGCCGCCGACCGCCAGCAGCACGGGCCACTCAACCAGACCGGCGACGCCGAGCGCACCGAAGGCGACCGCCGCCGCCGGGGCCGAGTGGCTGCCGGTACTCATTCCCTTTTTGACGCCCTCGGCGGCTCCGGTGACGCCACCGATTACTCCGTTGACCGCCGCGCCACCCACAGCGCCGGCGGCCGCGGTCGTCGTGGCCGCCGCGCGACTCACCGCCTGACCCACGCCTCGGACCGCTCCGCCGATGACACTCATGCTGACTCCCTGGCTTTCATGCCCTTGCCGCGAACCCGCGTCATCAGCGAGGAATACCCACTGAACGCAGCGTTAACAGCAAAACAACACTGTTTGTCGCTTCTAACGAATCAAAGCCTGCCACCTCGCAAACGCGCAGACAACGAGCAGCCGCATTTAATTTGCCTGAGCTTAACCCGGTTGTGATTACGGCGCGAACGCAGAAAACGCGATTTAGCCTTGCCTTACGTCGATCTGCACCGGGGCGTGATCGCTCGCGGCCTTCCCCTTGCGCTCCTCGCGGACGATCTGGGCGTCCGTCACCCGTTCGGCCAGTTTCGGGGAGGCGAGGATGAAATCGATACGCATGCCTTGCCGTTTCGGGAACCGCAACTGCGTGTAGTCCCAGTAGGTGTACACGCCCGGCCCGGGCGCGAAAGGCCTTACCACGTCGGCGAATTGCGCGTCGACGATGGCGCCGAACGCGCGGCGCTCCGGCTCGGAGACGTGGGTGGCGCCGGCGTAGAACTCGGTGGACCAGACGTCGTCGTCGGTCGGGGCGATGTTCCAGTCACCGGCCAGCGCGATCTGCGCGGTGGGCTCGTCGCGCAACCAGCCGGCCGCCGTATCACGCAGCGCGGCAAGCCATTCCAGCTTGTAGGTGTAGTGCGGATCACCCAGCGCGCGGCCGTTGGGCACGTACAGGCTCCAGACCCGGATGCCGCCGCAGGTGGCCGCCAGCGCACGGGCCTCGGCCGTCGCGGCCACCTCCGGCTTGCTGCTCCAGGTGGGCTGGCCGTCGAAGCCGATCTGCACGTCATCGAGACCGACGCGGGAGGCGATCGCCACGCCGTTCCACTGATTGAAGCCGACATGGGCCACCTCGTAGCCGAGTTCGAAAAACGGCAGGGTGGGAAATTGGCCGTCGGAACACTTGGTCTCCTGCATGGCCAACACGTCGATGTCGGCACGGGCCAGCCAGTCGACGACGCGGGGCAGGCGGCTGCGAATCGAATTCACGTTCCAGGTGGCCAGCCGGAGGCGCCCTTGGGGCATGGCTAGACCGTATCCCAGGCGGGGGAGCGGGCCGGAAAGTAGCGGCGGCGGTGGTGCGCCCGAAAGCCGAGCGCGTCGGCGAGCGCCATCGAAACACCGGTGTCCGGGACGACGAGGTATCCGCGAGTGGCGCCGCGCGCGGCGGCCCAGGCCAACAGCGCCTCGCACGCGGCCGCGGTCGCCGGGTCCTCGGCTTGCTTCGGCGACAGCCCCACCCACCGCGTGCCGTCGGGCGCGTCGGTCACGGCCACCCGAGCAAGCTCCAGCTCGCCGCCGCTGGCCGGTTCGGCCGAAGGGGAGACGTCGCGCACCAACACGCGTTCGGTGTGTTCGGCGCGCAGCCCCGGTGGCAGCGGCAACAAGCGATCCGGAATCGCCAGCCGCGGCGTCAGGCCGCGGCTCTCATACCAGGCCGCGATGGCCGCGACGGTGCCCAGGTGCGCCGAAACATCGAGCGGCACAGCGTAATCGACGCCATCCCCGGCGCGCAGCAGCCAGCCCTCGAGCCAGGCGCGTTCCCTCCCGGGCGACGCGGCGGCGGCCGCGTGCTCGAGCGCCCGGATCTCGGAGGTGCGTACCGGCGCGTCGGTCAGCACCCGCAGCGCGACCACGTCGTCGGCCGCCACCTCCACGACCGCGCCGGTCTTGGTCCGAACGCGCACCACCGGCTCGACCGCCAACAGGTGTCCCACCGCATCGGTCAGCGGCGGGATCGAGCCTTTCGCGCGCCGGTAGCGAAGCGTCACCCGCGTGCCCGGCTCCGGCCACGAGAACATCAGTGGCCGAAGGGGTCCGGCCCTTCGCCGGGCAGCCACGACAAGCCCGGGACGCCCCAGCCGTGGGACTTGACCGCACGCTTGGCGCTGCGGGCGTGGCGACCGATCAGGCGGTCGAGGTACAGAAAGCCGTCCAGGTGACCGGTCTCGTGCTGCAGCATCCGCGCGAACAGGCCGGTGCCCTCGATTTCGACCGGCTTGCCGTCGGCATCCAGGCCCGTGACCCGGGCCCAGGTGGCGCGGCCGGTGGGGAACGACTCGCCGGGGACCGAGAGGCAACCCTCGTCGTCGGTGTCCGGGTTCGGCATGGTCTCCGGCACCTCGGAGGTCTCCAGCACCGGGTTGACCACCACGCCGCGGCGGCGGTCGGTCCGGCCGCGGTCGTCGGCGCAGTCGTAGACGAAGACCCGCAACGCGACGCCGATCTGGTTGGCGGCCAGGCCGACTCCGTGCGCGGCGTCCATGGTTTCGTACATGTCGGCGATCAGCCCCGGCAGATCCGCCGGCAGCGACCCGTCGGCGCCCACGGGCACCGGCTGCGTCGGGGTGTGCAAGACCGGATCCCCGACGATCCGAATCGGTACGACTGCCATGGTCGGCTAAGCTACCGCACGCCCGCGCGCCTCGAAGCCGGCCATGTTCGCTCGGGCAATCTGAGCCAATCGGCCGACTCGCGGGTCTGGATGACGGCTTGAGGGTTTGCGCCGTGGTTCAATATTCGCCGAAACACGCCCTCAGGTAAGTCAAGTCATCTAGAGCAGCCGAGAATCGCCGGAAGGGTCCAGGGGAAGCTATATGGACAGCGCCATGGCGCGGGCAAATCGATCGGGGGACGATGCCGAGATCGCAGATGGCCTCACCCGCCGCGAGCACGACATCCTCGCCTTCGAACGTCAGTGGTGGAAATTCGCGGGCGTAAAAGAAGAAGCAATCAAAGAGCTGTTCTCGATGTCGGCGACGCGCTACTACCAGGTGCTCAACGCGCTCGTGGATCGGCCGGAGGCGCTGGCCGCCGACCCGATGCTGGTGAAGCGGTTGCGGCGGCTGCGTGCCAGCCGTCAGAAGGCGCGGGCCGCGCGGCGCCTCGGCTTCGAGGTGACCTGACTCGCTACAGTGGGCTCGATGAAAGAGCGAGTCCCCGACTCCACGGGGCTGCCCCTACGGGCCATGGTGATGGTGCTGTTGTTCCTGGGGGTCATTTTCCTGCTGCTCGGCTGGCAGGCGCTGGGGTCGTCCGGCAGCTCCGACGAGGACTCGTCGGCGGCCGTCTCCACCTCGACCACCACCAGCTCCGCCACCCCGACCAGCGCTAAGCCCGCGGGCAACCGGTCCGAGGTCCAGGTGTACAACATCTCGGCCAAAGAGGGCGTCGCCGCCCACACCAAGGATCAGCTCACGACCGCCGGGTTCAACGTCACCAAGGTCGACAACATGACCGTGCCCGATGTGTCGGCCACCACGGTGTATTACACCGACGCCGACGACGAGCACGCGACCGCCGACGCGGTGGGCAAGGCACTGGGCGCGCCGGTCGAACCCCGCATTCCCGCGCTGGCCGGCCAACCGCCCGGGGTCATCGTCCTCGTTACGGGCTGACGACCCCCGGAGCGGTTAGGCTTCCGCTATGCCTCAGCTCGCTGGTCGCCGCACTGCCGCCGTCGCCATGTCCGCGCTTTCCGCAGCCGCTTCCGTCGCCCTGCTGGGGGCGTGTTCGTCGCCCCAACACGCCTCGTCCTCGCCGGGCACCACGCCGGCGGTGTGGACCGGATCGCCGGCGCCGGCGGGAACCGGTACCCCGGAGGGTGGGCCGGTCGCTGCGCCGTCGGGGCCGAGCATCGTCACCCACCTGAAGGCGCCCGACGGCACCCAGGTCGCGACCGCGACCTTCCAGTTCAACAACGGCTACGCCACCGTCACCATCGAGACGACGGCCAACGGGGTGCTGACGCCCGGCTTCCACGGGGTGCACATCCACAAGGTCGGCAAGTGTGAGCCCAACTCCGTGGCCCCGACCGGCGGTGCGCCGGGTGATTTCCTGTCCGCCGGTGGGCACTTCCAAGTGCCCGGGCACGCCGCCGAGCCCGCCAGCGGTGACCTGACCTCGCTCCAGGTGCGCAAGGACGGGTCCGCGATGATGATGACCACGACGGACGCGTTCGCCATGGACGACCTGGTCTCCGGGCAGAAGACCGCGATCATCATTCACGCCGGCGCCGACAACTTCGCCAACATCCCGCCGGAGCGCTACAGCCAGACCAACGGGACGCCGGGGCCCGACCAGACGACGATGACCACCGGTGACGCCGGCAAGCGGGTCGCGTGCGGTGTAATCGGTGCCGGCTAACAGGGCCCACGCGCGTATCGATTTCGCCCGTTCACCGAGGCCGACCCTCGGCGTGGAGTGGGAGTTCGCGCTCGTCGACGCGCAGACCCGCGACCTGAGTAACGAGGCCACGGCGGTCATCGCCGAGATCGGCGAAAACCCGCGCGTGCACAAGGAGTTGCTGCGCAACACGGTCGAAGTCGTCAGCGGTGTCTGCCATTCCACGTCAGAGGCGATGGAGGATCTGCGGCAGACCCTGGGCCCCGCGCACCGCATCGTCCGCGACCGGGGAATGGAGTTCTTCTGTGCCGGCGCACACCCGTTCGCGCAGTGGTCGACCCAAAAGCTCACCGACGCACCCCGGTACGCCGAACTGATCAAGCGCACCCAATGGTGGGGACGCCAGATGTTGATCTGGGGCGTACACGTGCACGTCGGGATCTCTTCGGCACACAAGGTGATGCCGATCATGACGTCGTTGCTGAAGTACTACCCGCACCTGTTGGCGCTGTCGGCATCCTCGCCGTGGTGGACCGGCGTGGATACCGGGTACGCCAGCAACCGCGCGATGATGTTCCAGCAGTTGCCCACCGCCGGGCTGCCGTTCCAATTCCAGACCTGGGCGGAGTTCGAGGGCTTCGTCTACGACCAGAAGAAGACCGGCATCATCGACCATGTCGACGAAGTCCGTTGGGACATCAGGCCTTCGCCGCACCTGGGCACGATCGAGGTGCGGGTGTGTGACGGCGTGTCCAACCTGCGGGAGCTGAGTGCGCTGGTGGCGTTGACGCATTGCCTGGTGGTCGATTTGGACCGCCGGCTGGAAGCCGACGAGACGCTGCCGACCATGCCGCCGTGGCACAACCAGGAGAACAAGTGGCGCGCCGCCCGCTACGGGCTGGACGCGATCATCATCCAGGACGCCGACAGCAACGAGCGGCTGGTCACCGAGGATCTCGACGACGTGCTGAATCGCCTTGAGCCCGTGGCCAAGTCGTTGCACTGCGTTGACGAGCTGGCCGCGGTGGCCGAGATTCCCCGCCGGGGTGCCTCGTACCAGCGGCAGCGCCGGGTGGCCGAGGAACACGACGGCGACCTGCGGGCCGTCGTCGACGCGCTGGTGAGCGAGCTGGAGATCTGATGGAGCTGGCGATGTTCCCGCTGGAGTCGGCGCTGCTGCCCGACCAGGACCTGCCGTTGCGGATCTTCGAGCCGCGCTACGGCGCGCTGGTACGGCATTGCCTCGACACCGGCGACCCGTTCGGCGTGGTGCTGATCTCCCGGGGCCGCGAGGTGGGCGGCGGCGACGCCCGCTGCGATGTCGGCGTGCTGTCCGAGATCACCGAATGCGTCGAGCACGGCGCCGGTCGCTACTCGATGCACTGCCGGACCGGTGAACGGATCCGGGTGTCCAAATGGCTGCCTGACGATCCCTACCCGCGGGCGACGGTGACGCCGTGGCCCGACGAGCCGGGGGACCCGGTCACCCCGGCGCAGCTGCTGGAGGTCGAGGACAAGGCGATGGCGCTGTTCGAGCGGATCGCCGACGCGCGCGGCGTGGCGCTGCCGGACCGCTCGGACCTGCTGGGCCCCGCCACGGCCGACGATCCCGGACAACGCCTGTACGCGTTGGCATCTCGCATCCCGATCGGCACGGCCGACCGGTACACGGTGCTGTCGGCGCCGTCGGCGGCCGAGCGCCTGGCCGCGCTGCGCGAGGCCCTGGCCGCGGTCGCCGAGGTGGTGGAGTTCCAGCTCTCCGAATAGTCCGATAGGGGATTGCATGAAGGTTCAGCTACAGGTCAACGGCTCACCGGTGGATGCGGCGGACAGCGCGGCCGACATCGCCGCGACCGGAGCCGACGGCCTGTTCACCTTCGAGGGCCAGCACGACGTGTTCTTCCCGCTGATCATCGCCGCCGGCACGACCAACCTGGAGCTGATGACCAACGTGGCGATCGCCCCGCCGCGCAGCCCGCTGCACCTGGCGCACGCCGCCTACGACCTGCAGCTCTACAGCGGCGGCCGGTTCCGGCTCGGCCTGGGCTCACAGGTGAAGGCGCACATCGAAAAGCGTTACGGCAGTAAGTGGGAGCGGCCCGCGGCGCGGATGGCCGAAACCGTCGCGGCGATCAAGGCGATCTTCGCGGCCTGGGAAGGCAAGCGCCCGCTGGACTTTCGCGGCGAGTTCTTCACCCACACCATCATGGCGCCCAACTTCAACCCGGGGCCCAACCCGTTCGGGCCGCCACCGGTGCTGCTGGGCGCGCTGGGCCCGGTGATGACGCGCACCGCCGCCGAAGTGGCCGACGGGCTGCTGGTGATGCCGTTCAACAGCGCCCGCCATTTCGCCGAGCGCACCGTCCCCGCGGTCGCCGACGGGCTGCGCCGCGCGGGCCGATCCTCCGACGGATTCCAGATCATCGCCCAGGCCATGGTCGCCGTCGGCCGCGACGAGGCCGACCTGGCCGCTGCGGTCGACGGTGTGGCAGCACTCATTTCGTTCTACGGGTCGACCCCGGCCTACCTGCCGGTGCTGGAGGCCGAGGGGTGGGCCGACGTCCAGCCCGAGCTCAACGCCCTGTCCAAGCAGGGCCGCTTCGCCGAGATGCGGCGGCTGATCGGCGACGAGATGGTGGCCCGGATCGGCATCGTCGGCACCCCCGAGCAATGCGCCGAGCAGATCGCCGCCCGGTTCTCCGAGCACGCCGCCGAAGTGTGCTGCTACTTCCCGGGCTACACGCCGCGCACCGCGGACGTCGCCGACCTGATCGGTGCGCTGCACCGCGCCCCGGTCCTGCGATGAGCCCCGATCTGACCGTCGACGTCGATGCGGGCGTGGCGGTGCTCACGCTCAACCGGCCCGAGCAGCTCAACGCCTACACCGCCGAGATGGGCGCAATGCTGAGCCGCGCGTACGCCGAGTGCGACGGCGACGACGACGTCCGGGCCATCGTCGTGACCGGCGCGGGCCGCGCGTTCTGCGCCGGGGCCGACTTCTCCGGCGACACAAGCCCATTCGAGGCGCCGGCCGCGGAGTTCTCGGCGTCACCGATCAGCCCGGCGGCATTCGAGTTGCGCAAGCCGGTGATCGCCGCCCTCAACGGCCACGCGATCGGCATCGGCCTGACCATCGCCCTGCAGGCCGACCTGCGCATCGTCGCCGAGGACGCCAAATACGGTGTGGTGCAGGTCCGCCGGGGAGTGCTCCCCGACTGCATGTCGCACTGGACGCTGGCGCAGCTGACCACGCTGGGGGCGGCCGCGGACATCCTGCTCACGGGGCGAACATTCGGCGGGGCCGAGGCCGTGGCGCTCGGCATCGCAAACCGGGCGCTGCCGGCCGGCCAGGTGCTCGACCACGCGGTGGAGCTGGCTCGCGACATCGCCGTCAACGTGGCGCCGATGTCGGCGGCGCTGTGCAAGCGGCTGCTGTGGGACACCGCGATCAACAACTACACCCCGCGGCAGGTCGCCGCGTTGGAAACACGGCTGCACCAACGCGTCATGGGCAGCGCGGACGCGCGCGAAGGGGTGGCCGCCTTCCGCGAGCGCCGGCCGCCGTCGTTCACGTCGCGGCTGTCCCGCGAGTGGACCCCACTCCCGGAAACGTGAGCTTCTCCGAGATCTCCCACCACTGGTCCGCGCGCCGCTCGTCGCGAGCGTAGGGGGCCGGTTCGCTGATCCCGCAGTCTTCGAGATACAGCCCCCCGCGACCGGCGAGCTCCGGGCTGACCGCCGCCCACACCTGGGTGGCCGCACCGCGGTCGGGCGTGGTGACGTCGAGCCGCTCGCCCGTCGGTTTACGCAGCCGCGAGAAGTCCGCCCGGGACATGTGCCGGGCGAGCGAGGTGGCCACCGTGCCGGGATGGACGGCGTAGGCCCGGATTCCGTCGTCGCGCAGGCGCCGGTCGGCTGCCACGGCGTGCAGGATGTTCGCCGTTTTCGACGCGCCGTACGCGGCGAACTTGTCGTACTCGCGGCGCTCCCAGTTGGGATCGTCGAAGTCGACGTCACCCATGATGTGGCCCGCGGACGACAGGTTGACCATCCGGGCCCCGCCGGCGGCGGCGAGCCGCGGCACCAGGAGCCGGGTCAGTTCGAAGTGCCCGAAATGGTTGGTGCCGATCTGCATCTCGAATCCATCGCTCGTCCTGCCGAACGGTGTGAACATCACGCCGGCGTTGTTCATCAGAACGTCGATGGCCGGGGCGATGTCGCCGATCGCGGTCGCCGCCGCCCGGACGCCCGCCAGCGTCGTGAGGTCGAGCTCGACCGCCGACGTCCGCGCGCCGGGCACCTCGGTCGCGATCCACCCTGCCGCCTCCGAAAGCGCCGCCGGGTTGCGGGCGGCCAGGACGACGTGCGTGCCCGCGGCGGCCAGCGCGCGGGCCGCCTCGCGCCCCAACCCAGATGACGCGCCGGTGATCACACAGACCTTGCCGGACAGGTCGATTCCGTGGACGACGTCCAGCGCGGTCGGTGGCTCGGTCATCTGGCCAACTGCCACAGGGGAATCACGACCGATTCTTTGGCGTCCTGCGTCATGGCGAGCGCCACGTTACACGCGTCGGCTCAAATGCTGACTAATGCAATCCGCCGGTCGGCGCTCAAGCCGCCCTCGAAGCCGGCGCGATCGAGACCGGGCGCTCCCGGGCCGCATCCGAAACGGGCTCGGCCGAAGCGGGCGCGTTTCTGATGCCGAGGCCGCCGACGACGGCGCCGATGAAGAACAGCAGCGAGCTGACCTCCAGCAGCCGGGCAAAGCCGGCGTCGGTCATCCTGTTGGCGGTGATCACTCCCACGCAGGCCACGGCGATCAGCGCGGACGTCCGCCCCGTCGCGTTCTGGATCGCGGCGGCGATCCCGCTGTGCGCGGACTTGACGGCGGACAAGTTGACCGTGGTCAGCGGCGTGATCGCCAGGACCATGCCGAGGGCCAGCAGGATCCTGCCCGGCAATACGTCTGTGACGACGTGCAATTGGTGCGCGGTGGGGC
This sequence comes from Mycobacterium sp. E3251, assembly GCF_001666835.1. Taxonomy (GTDB): domain Bacteria; phylum Actinomycetota; class Actinomycetes; order Mycobacteriales; family Mycobacteriaceae; genus Mycobacterium. The sequence continues at coordinate 26,451 of NZ_LZJF01000161.1, forward strand.
CGATGAGCAGCAGCCCCGCCCCCGCCAGCGCCGGGCCCGAGATCAGGAAGATCCTCGACCCGAACCGTGCGGCCAAGCCGCCGACTCCGCGGGCGAACAACAACGACATGATGGGGCTGGGCAGCGTGACCAGGCCCGCGGCGGTGGCCGAATACCCGGCGACCTCTTGCATGTACAGACCGATGGCCAACGAGCCCATCGTGATGCCGCCGTAGACGAACGCGGTGAGCAGGTTGGCTCCGGCGAAATTGCGGGTCGTGAACAGGCTGAGCGGCACCATCGGGTGCGCCGTGCGGCGCTGCCACGCCACGAACGCGAGCAATGCCGCGACCCCCGTCACCAACGCGGCGTCGACCCGGGCGTCGCCCCATCCCCGTCGGCCCTGTTCGATCAGCGCATAGACCGTGGCGGCCAGGCCGATCGCCGAGAGCGCGGCGCCTACCACGTCGAGGCGGGCGCGTTCGGTGGGCGCGGGCACCCGGCGCAGCCAATACGTCAAGGCGAAGCCGACGGCCATCGGGATCGCCGACAGAATGTAGATCCAGCGCCAGTTCAGGAAGTCCACGGCCAGCCCGCCCAGCAACGGTCCCACCGCGAAGGCGCTGCTGGTCCAGGCCGTCCAGGCCCCGATCGCCGCGGGCCGCCTCGCGACATCGAACGACGAGTTGATCAGGGCCAGCGAGCCGGGGACGAGAAAGGCGCCGCCCAGCCCCTGTACGAGGCGCCCCGCGATCAGCATCGCCGGGGTACCCGCCGTGGCCGCCAGCATCGAGCCCGCTCCAAACGCCGCCAGCCCGAAGCGCATTACCGGGATTCGCCCGAACAGATCGGAGATCGCGCCGCCCGGCAGGACCGTGGCCGCCACGGCGAGCAGGTAGCCGTCGACGACCCATTGCTGCGTGCACATCCCGCCGCCGATGTCACGGGCCGTGGCCGGCAGCGCCAGATTCACGACGGTGCCATCGAGGAACGCGACCATCGACACCATGATCGCCACCGTCATCACCCGCGTCGTCGGAGCGACATCGCGGAGTCTTACGAGTGATGCGGGGATCATCGCGCCGGCGCGTTGTTCATGGGCGCTTCTCCTCGAAGGTGCCGGATCGCATCGGGCCCATTCGGGCCGGATGCTCCCTAGTAGCCAACTGGGTTACGCCTAATCCGACGTTCGTCACGGGCGATAGGTTCACGCCCGCGCATTTCAGCGTTGGGCCATCCGAGTAACGCCTCGACCGGCGGCGCGCTCCAGCATTCGCGGCGCCACGGCCCGGTGCAGTGGCCCGATCACGGCCCAGACCGTTCGGGCGCTGAATCTGCGGCGGTACTGCACGCGGGTGGTGAGTGCGGCCCGGCCGTCCTGGCGTCGCAGCGTCAGCTCGCCGCGCATGAGCGGTCCGCGCGCGGTCAGCACGAGTTCGTCGCGATCCGAACGCGCGATCGTCCAGCCGATGATGTGCTCGGGCGACGAATACGGCCCGAGGCGGAATCTCAACACGTGGCGGTGGATCCACGGGACGACGCCGCCACCCCCGCCCCGCCCGACCGCATCGCGGAACGTCTGCTCGGCGGTGCGTGAGTCACCCTGCGGGAGAAGGACTTCGAAGACGTCGGTGTAGTCGGCTCGCCCGGCGGCCGCCGCAATGCGGTGCAGGGTCCACCGCGTGACGACGGCGTGCGCACCGGTGCCGATGACGAGTGCCCGGTAGGCCTTGCCGTGCACGCCAGGGAAGGCCGCCCAGGTCCCGGCGCGCACCCGGGTGCACCCCGCGCCCGCGTCCTCCAGCTCGAACACCCAGCGGTACACCGCGAAGGGGTGCCGGCCCTTCAGCGCGAACCGCTCCGGCGGGCGCGCCTCGTCCAGCGCGAAGCCAATCGGCACGGCCGACGGGTCGCCGGGGTCCCGGCACATCACCCGCAGCAGCGCGGCCCACGTGTCGTCGCGATCCGCGTCGACGGTTATGGCATGCTCATCGATATAGGGTAATCGTTCCATATAGAAGGAATGTACTAGATCATGGCGCCTCCGCGGAAGCATGAAACCGATGTGATCCTCGACGCCGCCCGGGCGCTGGTGCTCGACGGCGGGCCGCGCGCGGCGAGCGTCGCCGCCATCGCCAAGACCAGCGGTGCCCCCGCGGGCACGCTCTATCACCGGTTCGGCAATCGCGACGGCATCCTGACGGCGGCGTGGCTGCGCGCGCTCGAGCGGTTTCAGGCGCGGGCCCTGGCCGCCGACGGCGAAACCCCGGCGGACACCGCAGTCGCCATGGCCGTGGCAGCCGTCAGCTTCGCGCGCGAGCTGCCCGACGACGCCCGGCTGTTGCTGACGATCCGGCCCGGCGACCTGCTCGACGAGGAACCCGACGCGGAGTTCCAGCAGACGCTCGCCGCGATGAACGCGCCACTGACCGAGCGGATCGCGGCGCTGGCCCGGGACCTGTACGGCAACGCCAGGCCCCGGTCCGTCGACGCCGTCGCGCGGGCCGTCGCGGACCTGCCCTACGCGGTGGTGCGGCGCCATGCCCGCGACGACCCGATGCCGCGCTGGCTGGAGAACGACGTCGCGGCGTCGGCGCTGGCGGTGCTACGGAGCTTTGGCGAAGGCGCGTAGCGCCTCCACCTGCGTGGGATCCAGTGACGGGCGCACGATTTGGCGCGCGGCCGCGATGTCGGCGGCCGTCACGTCGGTGGCGTCGATGGACCGCCGCATCGCGGTCAGCGCCGCCTCGCGCAGCAGCGCCACGCAGTCGGCGGCGCTGTAGCCGTCGAGCCCGGCGGCCACCTCGTCGAGGTCGACGTCGTCGCTCAGCGGGACGGATTTGCCCGCGGTGCGCAGGATTTCGCGGCGGGCGGCGGCGTCGGGCGGTTCGATGAAGACGTGCCGCTCCAGCCGGCCCGGCCGCAGCAGCGCCGGGTCGATCAGGTCGGGCCGGTTGGTGGCGCCCAGCACGACGACGTCGCGCAGCGGGTTAACGCCGTCGAGTTCGGTCAGCAGCGCGGCCACCACCCGGTCGGTCACGCCCGAGTCGAAGCTCTGCCCGCGCCGCGGCGCCAGCGCGTCGATCTCGTCGAGGAACACCAGCGACGGGGCGGAGTCGCGGGCGCGCCGAAACAGTTCGCGGACAGCCTTTTCCGAGCTGCCCACCCACTTGTCCATCAGCTCGGATCCCTTGACGGCGTGCACGGACAGCTGCCCGGTGCTGGCCAGCGCGCGCACGACGAAGGTCTTGCCGCAGCCGGGCGGCCCGTACAGCAGCACGCCGCGCGGCGGTTCGACACCCAACCGGGCGAACGTGTCGGGGTGCTGCAGCGGCCACAACACGGCCTCGGTCAGCGCCTGCCGGGCCTCGGCCATGTCCCCGACGTCGTTGAGCGTGACATTGCCGACGGTCACTTCCTCGCTGGCCGACCGGGACAGCGGCCGGATGACGGTCAGCGCGCCGAGCAGGTCGTCCTGGTTCAGCTCGGGTGGCCGGCCGTCGGTGCTGGCGCGCGAGGCCGCGCGCAGCGCCGCCTCGCGTAGCAGCGCGGCCAGGTCCGCAACCACGAAACCCGGTGTGCGCGCGGCGATCTCGTTGAGATCCAGGGCGCCGGCCGGCACCGATTTCAGCAGCGACTCCAGCAGCGCCTTGCGGGTGCCGGCGTCGGGCAGCGGCAGGCTCAGCTCCCGGTCGCACAGGTCCGGCGCGCGCAGCCGGGCATCGAGCTGGTCGGGCCGCGCGGAGGTGGCGATCAGCGCGACGCCCTCGGTCGCGACCGCGGTGCGCAGCTCGCCCAGGATCAGGGCGGCCACCGGCTCGGGGGTGGCCGGCAGCAGGGCGTCGACGTCGGTGATGAGCAGGACGCCACCGCCCTCGCGGACGGTCTGCACCGCCGAACTCACGGTCTTGAGCCGGTCTTCCGGCGTCAGCGCGCCCACCTCCGGGCCGTCCAGTTTCACCAGCCTGCGGCCGTCGCACACCGCGCGCACCAGCGTCACCTTGCCGACGCCGGCCGGACCCGACACCAGCACGCCGAGGTTGGCGCCCGCGCCGAGCGTCTTGAGCAGGTGCGGTTCGTCGAGCGCGAGCTTGAGCCATTCGGCGAGCTTGGCGGCCTGCGGCTGCGATCCCTTGAGCTCCTCGACGACGGTCTCGGGGCTGGCGACGTCGACGAAGTCCTGCGACAGCGCCACCCCGGACGGCACGCCGACACCCCAGGTGACCAGCGAGTTGGGCTGCACGCTGACCGGGCCCGCGGGGTCGACGCCGGTGACCGTCAACAGCTCCGAGGTCCAGCTGATGCCGACCGAGGCGGCGAGCGCGCGGGCGGCGGCCGACGTCGAGAACGGCGGGCCCAGGTCGCGGGGCAGCAGCGACACCGCGTCGCCGACGGTCAGCACCTTGCCGAGCAGGGCCTGCCGCAACGTGACCGGCGAGATCGACTGGTGGGCCAGCGACGAGCCGGACAGCGTCACCGATCGCGCGGCGTAGACGGTGACCGCGCCGACGATTACCGGGGTGCCCTCGCGCAGCCCGGCGTTGGACAACGTCACGTCGTCGAGCAGTGCCGTGCCGACCGGGGTGTCCGGGCCGGCGAGGGCCGCCACCGCCGCCGTGGTCCGCGAGCCCGTCAGCGCCACCGCGTCCCACTCCCGAATGCCGAGCGCGGCAATCGCGCTCGGATGCAACCGGACCACGCCGCGGCGCGAGTCGACGGCCGAGGTGTTCAACCGCGCGGTGAGCGTGAGCTGACGGGCCGCATCCTCGCCCGGTGAGCTCATGGCAGGCGCCCACCCGGTTTGCGCAGACCCAGCCGCGCCATCGACCGGCGGTTCGGTTGCGCCCGGCGGATCGCGCGCCGCGCGGCGCGGCGCTGCTTGGGCTTGTCGGCCCACGCCTCGGGGTGCGCGGCAAGCCAGCGCTGGTTGCGGACCGCGAACGGCACGTGGCACAGGTAGGCGATGATGATGACCCAGATCAGGACGTACGGCGCCAGCACCGCGGCGGCCGCGCAGATCGCCAGCAGCGCCAGCAGTGGCGCGGCCCAGCTCGGCGGCACCGCCGCGGCATGCATCTTGCGCATCGGGATCTTGCTGATCATCAACATCGACGTCCCGGTGATCCAGATGCACAGGAACGTCGTCGAGGTCCACCAGCCCTCGCCGAACTGCAATTTGAGGCCGATCAGCCCGATCATCGACACCGCACCCGCCGGCGCGGGCATGCCGACGAAGAACTCGTGGGTGTAGGCGGGCTGACTGCCGTCCGCCTGCAGCGCGTTGTACCGCGCCAGCCGCAACACCACGCACACCGCGTAGAGCAGGATGACCACCCAACCGGCCGGCGACTTCCCCAACAGCGTCACGTAGAGCACGATCGCCGGCGTCACGCCGAAGTTCACCGCGTCGGCCAGCGAGTCGATCTCCTCGCCCATGCGCGACTGGGCATCCAGGATGCGGGCCACCCGGCCGTCCAGGCCGTCCAGGATGGCCGCCGCGGCGATCAACGCCATCGCCGCCTTCGGCTGGTGCTCGAGGGCGAACCGGATCGAGGTCAGGCCCGCGCAGATGGACAACACGGTCATCGCGCTCGGCAGGATCTGCAGGTTGACCGACGGCCTGCCGCGCGGCTTGCTGATCATCACAGCTCGGCCAGCACGGTTTCGCCGGCGATGGCGCGCTGCCCGACGAGGACCAGCGGCTCGGCGCCCGGGGGCAGATAGGTGTCGAGCCGGGAGCCGAACCGGATCAGGCCGTAGGTGTCACCGATGGTCAGCTTGTCGCCGACGCGCGCGTCGCAGATGATGCGCCGCGCCAACAGCCCGGCGACCTGCACCGCCACCACCTCCGCGCCCGTCGCCGTCCGGATCCGCAGACTGGTGCGTTCGTTCTCGGTGCTCGCCGAGGCCAGATCGGCCGACCCGAACCGGCCGGGCCGGTGCTGCATCGCGATCACCTCGCCGCTCACCGGCGCGCGCTGCACGTGCGCGTCCAGCAGCGACAGGAAGATGCTGACGCGCGGGAGCGGCGCGTCGCCCATGCCGAGTTCGGCGGGCGGGGCGGCGGAATCGATCACGCACACCACCCCGTCGGCGGGCGCGACGACCGCGCCCGGCCGGGTCGGCGGGACGCGCGGCGGGTGGCGGAAGAACCCCGCGCACGCGCCGGCCGCGAGCAGGCCGGCCCGCCGGATCCACCGGTGCCTGCGGCCGGCCAGCGCCACCGCCAGGCCGCCGGCGATGAACGGGCGGCCGGCCGGGTGTACCGGCGGAATGGTCGAGCGCACCAACTCCAACGCGTGCTGCGGGCTGAACGTTGGGTCCTCGGCCGTCGGGCCGATAGGGCGGGGGCGTCGTGCCACGCGGCCATCTTACGAAAGGCGCGGCCGGTTGGTTCGGGCCCGCAGGGGGAACGCCCACCTTCGACATGCATCCGAATGACGATTGGGCGCCGCGGCTGCGCCCGGCGAAGATCGCCGTCACCGCCGTATTCATCGCCCACGCCGTCGGGTTCTCCTCGTGGGCCGCCCACATCCCGGCCGTCAAGGCCGACCTCGGCCTGTCCGACGCGGCGCTGGGGACGGCGCTGTTCGGCGCGCCCCTGGGGTCGGTCGTGGCCACGCTGGGCAGCCACTGGGCGCTGCCGCGCTGGGGCAGCCACCGGCTGATCCCCGTGACGGCCGCCGGCTACGCCCTCGCGGGCACGACGGTGGGGCTGGCCCGGTCCGGGCCCTGGCTGTTCGCGGCGCTGACGTTGTGGGGGATGTTCCAGGGCGGGCTGGACGTCGCGATGAACACCCAAGCGGGCACGGTCGAGCGCCTGGCGCGGGCGCCGATCATGGCCCGCTTCCACGGCATGTGGAGCCTCGGTGCGCTACTGGGCGCCCTGATCGGCGCGGCGTGCGTGAGCGCTGGCGTCGATCTGACGCCGCAGCTGGCGGCAGTCGGGCTCGCGGTCCTGGTCGTCGTCGGGGCGCTGACCCGGCGGCTGATCCCGGACCGGGCGGGCGCGGCCGCGGCGTCGCCTGGCAGAGGGGCCTGGCTGACACCGGCGGTGGCGATCCTTGCGGCGGTGGCCTTCGTGTCGTTCCTGTGCGAGGGCGCCGCCACCGACTGGTCGGCCAACTACCTGCGCAACGTCGTCGGCGCGGGTCCCGGGATCGCCGCGTTGAGCTACGCGGCCTACACGCTGACGATGGTCGTCACCCGGTTGGGCGCGATACGCCTGCACGCGCGGGTGTCGGCCCGCCGGTTGCTGCCGGCGCTCGCGCTGTTCGCGGCGGCGGGCATGGGCGTGGCGCTGGTGACCGCCAATCCCGTTGTCAGCGTTGTCGGATTCGCCTGTCTGGGGGTCGGCGTGGCGCTGCTGGTGCCCACCGCGTTCAGCGCCGCCTACGGCGCGGGCGGTGCGGGATCGGCGATCGCCATCGTCGCGGCGACGGGCTGGCTGGGCTACCTGCTGGGGCCGCCGCTGATCGGCCACCTGGCCGATCGGGTCGGACTGGCCGCGGCGCTGGTGACGATCCCGGTGCTGATGACCGTGATCGCCGTCGCCATCCGCTGCGCCACCGCCTTCGACCGGGCCGACGAATTCCACCGGCAGGTGGCCACCCCCGCGAGCTAGCTAGGTGAGATCCCACACCTGCAGCTCGGTCCCTTCGGACACCTCGACGACGTCCTCGGGGATGTCCAGCAGCGCGTTCGCCGACGCGAGCCACCGCAGGTGGTGCGAGGCGGGCGGGCCGTAACTGGTGACGGTGCCGGCGTCGCGGTCCAGCACCGCGCGGCGGAACTGCCGCTTGCCGCCCGGCGAGGTCAACGACTCGGTGAGCACGGCCGCCCGGTGCGGGCGCTCCGGGTCGGGCAGGCCCATGGCTTTGCGCAGCGCGGGCCGGATGAACACCTCGAACGACACCAGGGCGCTGACCGGGTTGCCGGGCAAGGTGACGATCGTCGCGCCGGCCACCCGGCCGATCCCTTGCGGCATGCCGGGCTGCATCGCCACCTTGACGAACTCCACGCCCTGATCACCCTCGCGGCCGAACGCGTCCTTGACCACCTCGTAGGCGCCGGCGCTGACCCCGCCGCTGGTGATGATCAGGTCGGAGTCGGCCGCGTAGCGGTCCAGGATCGCGGTGAACTGCGCGACGTCGTCCTCGGCGGTCGCGACAGCTACCACGTCGGCGCCCGCGTCGCGAACGGCGCCGGCCAGCATGATCGAGTTGGACTCGTAAATCTGGCCCGGCCGCAGCGGGCTGCCGGGCGCGACCAGCTCCGACCCGGTCGATAGCACCAGCACGCGTTGGCGCGGGAGCACCGGCAGCTCGGCCATTCCCAGCGCCGCGGCCAGGCCGAGCACGGCCGGGGTCACCACCTGGCCGCGCCGCAGGACGGTGGTGCCGGGGGCGACGTCCTCACCCGCACGCCGGATGTGCTTGCCCGCGTCGCGCGGCGCGCGGATCGCCACGACATCCACGCCGCCGTCGGTGTCTTCGACGGGCACGACGGCCGTCGCCCCGGCGGGCAGCGGCGCGCCGGTCATGATGCGGTGCGCGGTGTTCGGTTGCAGCGTCAACGCGTCGGTGCGGCCGGCGGGGATGTCCTCGGCGACCTCCAGCACCACCGGGTGCTCGGGCGTGGCGCCGGAGGTGTCCTCGGCGCGCACCGCGTATCCGTCCATCGCGGAGTTGTCGAAGACCGGTAGCGCCAGCCGTGCGACCACGTCGTCGGCCAGGACCAAGCCCTGCGCCTCGGCCAGCGCGGTGGTGGCCGCCGGCCGGGGACGGATCAATTCGGCTACGACGCGCTGATGTTCTTCGACCGACCGCACCCGGCCATTATCGGCCGGTCGGATTTTTCAAACCGACCCCGGTGAGTCCTGCGGGCCGACGTAGAGTCGAGAACGTGATTACCGGTTTGGCCCACACCGGGGTGTGTGTTCCGGATTGCGAGGCCGCCGTGGCGTTCTACCGAGACGTGTTGGGCCTGCATGTGCTCTCGCCGCCGTACGTGATGACCGGTAATGCCATTCGCGACGACATGGGCGAGCTGGTGTCCGACCCCAGCATGAAGGCGGCGATCGTGGGGTTGCCGGGCGACGGCGATCGCGTGCTCGAGGTCATCGAATACCTCGGCGCCGACGGGCGCGTCGGCGACCGGGCCCTCACCGATCACGGGCTGTCCCACGTCGGGCTCATCTGTGCGGACCTCGACGCCACCCGGGCGGAGCTGGAGGGCAGGGGCGTGCGCTTCCTGACCGAGGGAACCGCGGAGGTCGCGCGGGTCCGCACCACGTGGTTCGTCGACCCCTGGGGTGTGGTGTTCATCCTGGTGGAGAAGAGCCGCCCGCAGCGACCGTACTTCGCCCAATGGGGGTGAAGCCGACCGTCGGGATCATCGGCGCGGGCGCCGGTGGCATCGCCATGGGCATCCAGCTGGCCCAGGGCGGCTACGAGTTCACCATCTTCGACCGGGCCGACGGATTCGGCGGAACCTGGCGCCACAACACCTTTCCGGGCGCGGCGTGTGACGTCCCGTCGCACCTGTACTCGTATTCCTTCGCGCCCAACCCGCGGTGGAGCAAGACGTACGCCAACCAGCCCGAGATCCTGGCGTATCTGGAAAAGGTTGCCATCGACCACGGGCTGGGCGCGCGCCTGCGGGCCAACACCGCGATTGCCGCCGTGCGCTGGTCGGACGCCCGGCGCCGCTGGACGCTGACCGACGGCGACGGCCGCGAGCACGAATTCGACGTGGTGGTCAGCGCCGTCGGGATGCTCGACGTGCCCCACATCCCGGACATCCCCGGGTCGCGGCGGTTCCGGGGCCGGCAATTCCATTCGGCCCGTTGGGATCACAGCAAGCCGACGGCCGGGGAGCGGGTGGCGTCCATCGGGACCGGCGCCAGCGCGATCCAGTACGTGCCCGCGATCGCGCGAAAGACCGCGCACCTGACCGTGTTTCAGCGGACACCGATCTGGATCGCTCCCCGATTCGACTTCCCGTTCACGCCCGAGCAGCAGGAGGAGTTCCAACGCCACCCCGAGACGGCGCGGAAGCTGCGCGACGAGGCCTTCGACGCCTACGAGTCGTCCAGCTTCGACGTCGCGGCCGACCAGACGCGGGAGGCCACCGAGCTGGCCCGCAGCTCGGGATCGGCGACCTTGCGCATGAGGTAGCTGCGGGCCAAGCTGATGCCGGACTATCCCGCCGGCTGCAAGCGGCCGCTGATGTCACGCGAGTGGTACCCCACGTTCGCGCTGCCCAACGTCTCCCTGGAGACCACCGCCATCGCCGAACTGACCGAGCGGGGGGTGCGCACCGCGGACGGTGTCGAGCACCGCGTGGACACCATCATCTACGGCACCGGGTTCAAGGCCGCCGACTATCTGGCGAGCATCGACGTGTACGGCGCCGGCGGTCGCCGCCTGGCCGACGACTGGAGCGACGGCGCCGAGGCGTACCTGGGCACCCTGGTGGCCGGCTATCCCAATTTCTTCACGCTGTACGGCCCCAACACGAACGGCGTCAACTCGATCATCTACATCCACGAGGCGCAGACGACCTTCGTCCGCCACATCCTCGACGCGATGACCGCCCGCAAAGCGCGCACCGTGGAGGTGACACCCGACGCGCAGCGCCGCTACAACGACGAGATCCAGGCCGCGATGGCGGGCAAGGTCTGGCTGGCGTGCAGCAACTACTTCCGCCATCCCAGCGGGAAAGTGGTCACCCAATTGCCGTACAGCGGGCGGACTTTCTTCGAGCGCACCCGCGAGCTGGTCGACGCCGACTACCGCTTCGCCCGGTGACCGATCGCGGGCCTGCGCCGCCGACCGCGGACCCTGGCGGACGCGGTCGGCAAGGGTTTGAGGCCGGGGCGCCTCGGGCGTTTGACCCGCTCCGCGGTCCTGACCGGGGCGCTGAATGCCGTCTCGACCTTCATCCGCAACCACGCCGCAGCCCGCTTCGACCTCACCTGCACGGCCACACCCTACGTCGCGCATAGGCGGCGCATCGCCGGCGAGCGCGGAAAGTTCGCTCACCATTAACCCGGGCGGGTCTACTGCACCCAGTAATTGTCGTGGCGGACGAACCACTCCCTACGCTCATCGTCGGTCATGTCGGCGAGCGCCCCGAAGCCCTCGAAGTAGGCCTCCCGCGGCGCGCCCGGCGCGAACAGCATCAGGATCGACGCCGGCTCGTCGGCCCCGTTGCGGAAGCCGTGGACGCCGCCGGGCGGGACGTAGAGGAAGTCGCCTTGCCGGCCGTCGGCCCACTGGGTGCCGTCGTAGAGCTTCATCGTCCCGGACAACACGAAGAAGGCCTCGGACATCGCCCGGTGAAAGTGCGGGCCGGGCCCGCCGCCGCCGGCGGGCAGGTCGACCCGGTAGAGCCCGTAGTCGCCGCCGGTGGCCTGTTGGTTGGCCAGGTAGTGGTACTTGACGCCGCCGGTTTCGTAGTCGGGCGGCGAGTCGGCCCGCTTGAGCCAGGCGCTGATCTCCGGCTCGTCCTTGGTGTATCGGGGCGGGGGATAGGGCGGCACGACGAGGGACATGCCTCCAGTGTGCGGCTATAACATCGCGGGCGTGGCCGACGAAAAAGTTCGGGTGGAACGGCTGCTCGACGCCCAGGAGAAGGCGACGCGATTGTTCGACGAGATCGAGCGGCGCGCCATGATTCGCCCCGGCGTCTCGGAAAAGCGGTTGTCCGACGAAATCAACCAGCTCGCCGCGGAAATGCTCGGGGTCACCCGGCACTGGCATCGGCGGATCGTGCGCGCCGGGGAGAACACCCTGCAGCCCTTCAGCGAGCGCCCGCCGGACCGGGTGGTCGACGACGACGACATCGTCTTCCTGGACCTCGGGCCGATATTCGCGGAGTGGGAGGCGGACTTCGGCCGCACCTTCGTGCTCGGCGACGACCCGCACAAGACCGCCGTCCGCGACGCGCTGCCCCGGGTGTGGCGGGCCGGCCGCGAGTACTTCGATGCGCGCCCGGACGTCACCGGCGCCGAGCTGTACGACTTCGTCGTCGGGCTGGCGCACGCCGAAGGCTTCGAGTTCGCCAGTGCCATCGCCGGCCACCTGGTCGGGGAGTTCCCACACAAGAAGATCGCCGGCCCCGGCGTCCAGTGGTACATCATGCCCGGATCGAACAAGCCGATGCGGCGCACGGACCCGGCCGGCCGCGCCTGCCATTGGATCCTGGAGATCCATCTGGCCGACCGGGCCCGCGGCTTCGGCGGCTTCTACGAGCAGCTGCTCGACCTCAGTCGAGGGGATACGTGACGCCGGTCAGCTCCTCCGAAACCGCCCACAACCGCCGCTGCAGGTCGGCGTCGTGCGACTTCGAGCTGGACGAGACCAGCTTGGGGTAGCCGCGCGTTTCGGCGAAGCCGTCGGGGCCGTAGTACTGGCCGCCCAGTACCCCGGGGTCGGTGGCGGCCCGCAGCGTCGGCAGCGCCCCCATCGCCGCGTCCTGCGCGATCACTGAGAAGAACACGTTGACGAGCGGCCGGAACACCATGGGCGTGTAGCGGCCCAGCTCGGTGTTCGACCCGCCGGGGTGCGCGGCAGCGGCGATCGTCGTGCCGTGGGAGGCGAGCCTGCGCTGCAGCTCGTAGGTGAACAACAGGTTGGCCAGCTTGGCCTGCCCGTAGGCCGCGACCCGGTTGTAGGAGCGTTCCCACTGCAGGTCGTCGAAGTGGATGTCGGCGAGGATGCGATGGCCCATGCTGCTCACCGTCACGACCCGCGATCCGGGGACCGGCAACAGCCGCTCGAGTACCAGGCCGGTGAGCGCAAAGTGGCCCAGGTGGTTGGTGCCGAACTGCATCTCGAAGCCGTCTCTGGTGGTTTCCTTCGGTGTGTACATGACGCCCGCGTTGTTGATCAGCAGGTCGATGCGGTCGTAGTCGGCCTTGAGCTGTTCGGCCGCGGCGCGGACGGACTCCAGCGACGTCAGGTCGAGCTCCTGGAGGACGACGTCGGCGTGCGGGCTGGCGGCGGTGATCCGCGCGGCGGCGTCCTTGCCCTTGTCGAGGTTGCGCACCGCGAGCACGACGCGCGCCCCGTGGTCGGCCAGCGCGGCGGCCGTCTCGTAACCGAGGCCGGTGTTGGCTCCCGTGATGACGGCGACCCGTCCGGCCTGGTCGGGAATGTCGGCGGCGGTCCATTTGGCCATGGTTTCCTCCTAGAACGGTTAGACTAAACGGGGCGAGCGCTCCGGTTGATTCGACTATACGGAACGTACGCCCCGCTTTGTCAACCGATGGGTGGTGAACACTTGGCCGAGCCCGCGAGGCCGTTGCGCGCCGACGCCGCGCGTAACCGCGCGCGCGTGCTGGACGTGGCCTACGAGACCTTCGCGGCCGAAGGCCTGTCCGTGCCCATCGACGACGTCGCGCGGCGCGCCGGGGTGGGGGCCGGCACCGTGTACCGGCACTTCCCGACGAAGGAAGCGCTCTTCACCGCTGTGATCGAGGACCGGATGCGCCGCCTCGTCGACGACGGGCACGCCCTGCTGGAGTCCGAGGGGCCCGGCGAGGCGCTCTTCGCCTTTCTGCGCTCGATGGTGCTGCAGTGGGGTGCCGCGGACCGCGGCCTGGTCGACGCCCTGGCCGGCTACGGGATCGACATCGCCTGCGCCGCGCCCGAGGCCGAAGACGCCTTCAAGGCCATGCTCGGCGAGCTGCTGCGGGCCGCGCAGAACGCGGGCACCGCGCGCGGCGACATCGATATAGGGGATCTCAAGGCGATCCTGGTCGGCTGCCAGGCGATGCAGGCCTACGACTCGGTGCTGGCCGAGCGGGCGACCGACGTCGTCATCGACGGTTTACGCCCGCCGCGATAGGGCCGAACTGTCCTTGCACTCGGCATAGGCGAGTGCTAAGAATGACGTTGGCACTCGCGACTGGCGAGTGCTAGGTCGGGACGGTGAGACCAGCAGACACCTGGGGTCGTCCGTCGCGGGCACTGCACCCGGCCAGCGTAAGTAATGGGGTGACCACGCGTGGTCACCCGGTGTCATTCCCGATCCGGAGGAATCACTTCGCAATGGCCAAGACAATTGCGTACGACGAAGAGGCCCGTCGCGGCCTCGAGCGCGGGCTCAACGCCCTCGCCGACGCGGTAAAGGTGACGTTGGGCCCCAAGGGTCGCAACGTCGTCCTGGAGAAGAAGTGGGGTGCCCCCACGATCACCAACGATGGTGTGTCCATCGCCAAGGAGATCGAGCTGGAGGACCCGTACGAGAAGATCGGCGCCGAGCTGGTCAAGGAAGTCGCCAAGAAGACCGACGACGTCGCCGGTGACGGCACGACGACGGCCACGGTGCTGGCCCAGGCGCTGGTGAAAGAGGGCCTGCGCAACGTCGCGGCCGGCGCCAACCCGCTGGGTCTCAAGCGCGGCATCGAGAAGGCCGTCGAGAAGGTCACCGAGACCCTGCTCAAGCAGGCCAAGGAGGTCGAGACCAAGGAGCAGATCGCCGCGACCGCCGCGATCTCCGCGGGCGACCAGTCGATCGGCGACCTGATCGCCGAGGCGATGGACAAGGTCGGCAACGAGGGTGTCATCACCGTCGAGGAGTCCAACACCTTCGGCCTGCAGCTCGAGCTCACCGAGGGCATGCGGTTCGACAAGGGCTACATCTCGGGCTACTTCGTCACCGACGCCGAGCGGCAGGAAGCGGTCCTCGAGGACCCCTACATCCTGCTGGTCAGCTCCAAGGTGTCGACGGTCAAGGACCTGCTCCCGCTGCTGGAGAAGGTCATCCAGGCCGGCAAGCCGCTGCTGATCATCGCCGAGGACGTCGAGGGTGAGGCGTTGAGCACCCTGGTCGTCAACAAGATCCGCGGCACCTTCAAGTCGGTGGCCGTCAAGGCCCCCGGCTTCGGTGACCGCCGCAAGGCGATGCTGCAGGACATGGCGATCCTCACCGGTGGTCAGGTGATCAGCGAGGAGGTCGGCCTGTCGCTGGAGAGCGCCGACGTCGCCCTGCTCGGTAAGGCCCGCAAGGTCGTCGTCACCAAGGACGAGACCACGATCGTCGAGGGCGCCGGTGACACCGACGCCATCGCCGGCCGCGTGGCCCAGATCCGCCAGGAGATCGAGAACAGCGACTCCGACTACGACCGCGAGAAGCTGCAGGAGCGCCTGGCCAAGCTGGCCGGCGGTGTTGCGGTGATCAAGGCCGGCGCCGCCACCGAGGTGGAGCTCAAGGAGCGCAAGCACCGCATCGAGGACGCGGTGCGCAACGCCAAGGCGGCCGTCGAGGAGGGCATCGTCGCCGGTGGTGGCGTGGCCCTGCTGCACGCGTCGCCGTCCCTGGACGAGCTGAAGCTCTCCGGTGACGAGGCGACCGGCGTGAACATCGTGCGCGTCGCGCTCGAGGCTCCGCTGAAGCAGATCGCCTTCAACTCCGGGCTGGAGCCCGGCGTTGTCGCCGAAAAGGTCCGCAACTCGCCCGCCGGGACCGGCCTGAACGCCGCCACCGGTGAGTACGAGGACCTGCTCAAGGCCGGCGTTGCCGACCCGGTCAAGGTCACCCGCTCGGCGCTGCAGAACGCGGCGTCCATTGCCGGGCTATTCCTGACCACCGAGGCCGTCGTCGCCGACAAGCCGGAGAAGGCGGCCGCTCCCGCGGGCGACCCGACCGGCGGCATGGGCGGTATGGACTTCTAAGTCCCGTTACGAAAAGGCCCGGCTCCCTTCGGGAGTCGGGCCTTTTCGTGTGGCCGCCGGCGGCTGCTCGACGCCGAATGTGAAGCTTTCCGTAGGGTGAACACCATGCCCCTTCCCGCCCCCTCGCCCACCAGCACCGCCGTCGTGACCGGCGCGTCGTCGGGCATCGGCGCCGACATCGCACGCGAGCTGGCCGGCCGGGGCCACGGCGTCACGCTCGTCGCCCGCCGCGAGGAGCGGCTGCGCGAGCTGGCCGAGGAACTGTCGGGCCGTGTCCGGGTCGAGGTGATCGCCTGCGACGTCGCAGACGCGACAGCCCGCGCCGGCCTCCTCGGCGAGGTGGAGCGCCGCGGGCTGACCGCCGACATCCTCGTCAACAACGCCGGCATCGGGACCATGGGGTCGGTGACGAAAACGTCCGTCGACGACGAGATCGCCCAGGTGCGCGTCAATGTCGAGGCTGTCATCGACCTGAGCACGCGCGCGGCCCAGCAGATGGTGCCCCGCCGGCAGGGGGCGATCCTCAACGTCGGATCCACCGCGGGATACCAGCCGTTTCCCGGGCAGATCGGCTACGCCGCCACGAAGGCGTTCGTCAACAACTACACCCAAGGCCTGCGCGCCGAACTCGCCGGCACCGGCGTCACGGTCGCGCTGTTGTGCCCGGGGCCGGTGCGCACCGAGTTCGTGAAGAACGCCCGTATGGACGAGCGGGACTTCGCGGACGCCTTCCCGAAGTTCATGTGGATGCCGTCGCGCGACGTGGCGCGCGCCGGGGTCGACGCGCTCGAGCACGACCGCGGAACGGTGATCCCCGGGCTGCCGAGCCAGATCACCACCCGGCTGTTCCAATTCATGCCGCGACGGGTGCTGCTGCCGCTGGTGAAGAACCAGCATCCAGCCCTGCGCAGAGATCGGGACTAGGGCCAGCGCCGCATCCAGCCCTCCACCGGCAGGGCCAGCGCGTTGCACAGCGTGCAAATCGTGCGATACCAGCCGACGGCCGTGAGCAATTCGATCCGCTGCTCGTCGTCAAGGAAGCGCCCCAGTGCAATCCATGTCGCCTCCGACCATGAACCGGTGCGCTCGAGTTCGTCCACCGCCCCGATCAGCGTCCGTTCGGCCGGGCTCCACCGCGGGTCGTTGCCGTCGCCGGTCACCAGCGCGTCGCACTCGTCGTCGCTGACCCCCGCGATCGGACCCCAGAACGCCGCCTGCCCGCCCCACTCGTACGCGCAGCCGACCAGCGCGCAGGTGCGCAGTATGGCGATCGTCCGCGTCCGGGCCGGCAAAAGCGCTGCGACATAAAGTGATTCGCCGAGTTTGCGCAGCCGGCTGGCCAGCGCGGGGTGGCGCTGCAGGCAGCGCACCAGAAGCAGCGGCTCATAGGTGCGGTCCGGATGCCCCCAGCTGTTGATCCCAGCGGCATCTTCTTCGCTCCACGGCGGGGCGAGCGGTGCGACGCGGCTCACGGATGAGACTGTACGGCGCTAGGCCGGCAGCGAGAACACCACGCAGTCGTGCAGGCAGCCCTTGGCCGCGCCGGGGGAGTCGGGCTCGGCCTCCCGGTGCAACAGCGCGCGGGTGGGCGCCACGGCCAGGCGTACCGCGTCCCCCGCATCCGTCACCTCGGCCGTGCCGTCGACGATCAGCGAATAGCCGCCCGGCTGGGTCGGGGGCCACAGCAGGGTGACGTCGCGGCGCTGCGCGAGATTCTGCCGGGTGCGGCCCCCGATGAGGCCGACGTCGACGATCGCCTCGCGCAGCCGTGGCTCGACGGTCACGGTGTGCACGCGGTAGTCGTCGTCGACGGTCACCAGGTACGCGTACGGGTAGTCGGGGAGGGCGGCGGCGAGCCGCTCGATGTCCACCTTCTTCTTCGTGCGCATGGTTCTCAGGATAGGCGCGGGCCGCGGCCGTCAGAGCGTGCGCGGAACCCGCGCCGCGGGCAGGCCGAACGTGAGCTGTCCGCTGCTGCTGAAGTGGAAGCCGAGGTTCTGCAGCACCTGCTGCCAGGGCGCCAGCTTCTCCACGGCCGCCGACGCGTCGGCGTGGTAGCCGTACATCGCTTCCACGTCCGACGCCCACATCTGGTCGTAAGCGGCCTCGATGTCGGCGATCGCGGGGGTGTTCTGGCCCAGCCAGTTCGTGGCCGACAACGCTTGCGCCAGAGCGCGGTTGGCCGCGACCACCGCGGGCTGCACGGTGGCGGCCAGCGCCCCCTCGAACGCGTGCGCGACGGCCGACGCCTGGCTGGACACCGCCTCGGCCTGGGCCGCGGCCGCGCTGAGCCAGCTCACGTAGTGCGTGGCGAGGGCCATCATCGCCGCCGACGACGGACCCTGCCAGGAGCCGTTGGCCAAATTTGACGTGACCGAAGAAAATGACGATGCTGAGGAAGCCAGGTCCTCGGCCAGGCCGTCCCAAGCTTCCGCGGCAGCAAGCAGCGGCCCGGCTCCGGGACCCGCGAAGATTCGTGCCGAGTTGACTTCGGGCGGCAACCACGCAAAATGCGGGCTCGTCACCGGCTCAACTTACCCGGGATTTGGCGATTTTGGTGGCGTTATTGCGCGGGTACCGGGCGAGGTTGCCGGCCGCGCACCAACTTGCCTGGGCGGGCTTCGGTGGGCACACCGTTCTCCGCGATCACTTGGCCGGCCACGATCGTGGCGACGTACCCGTCGGCGGTCTGATCCAGCCGCCTCCCCCCGGCCGGCAGGTCGTAACTGATCACCGGTTTGTGCAGCCGCAACGCCGCGTGATCGATGACGTTGAGGTCGGCTTTGTACCCGACCGCGACGCGGCCCCGGTCGCCCAGCCCGGCGATGCGGGCCGGCACCGAGGTGAGTTCGCGGACGGCCTCCGGCACCGTGAACCGCCCCGACTTCCGGTCGCGGGCCCAGTGCGCCAGGAAGTACGTCGAGTAACTGGCGTCGCAGATCATCCCGTAGTGCGCGCCGCCATCGCCGAGCCCCAGCACCACGTCGTCGCGGTGCAGCAGCTCCCCGACGGTGTCCAGCGAATTGCCCTGCAGGTTGCTGGTGGCCACCAAGAGCATGGCCCGGCCGTCGTCGTCGAGCAGCCGGTCGTAGGCCTCCTCCATCGGGTCGACGCCCTTGGCCCGGGCCCGGGCACCGATGCTGGTCGACGGGTCCGGCTCGTAGTCCGGGGTGTCGCCCAGCGGGAAGATCCAGTCCCACATCTGCGCCACGTACAGGATCGGGTGACCGACGCCGGGCTTGTCGGACAGGATGCGCGCCCGCACCTCCGGCTTGCGCATCTCGGCGACCCGCTCGGCCAGCGGCAGGTGCGCGATCTCTCGGTAGCTGGGGTAGAGCACGAAAGGGTTGGCGGACAGCTGGAGTCCGATGATCAGCCCGATCGGGCGCGGGAGCAGCTGGGCGGTGATGTCACCGCCCGCGGCGTTGGCCTTCTCGATCATCGTGATGGCGTCCGGCCACGTGGGGTCGCCGGCGTTGGCGACGACGAGCGTGAACGTCAGCGGCAGGCCGACATCCTCGGCGACGTCGAACACTGTCTGCAGCACGGGCTCGTAACCGCCGGCCGGAATGTCCGGCACGAACTGCAGCAGGCCGCCGCCGCCGTCGACGACACCGCGGGCGATCTCTTCGATCTCCTCCCGGGCGGCGTCGTAGCTCGGGATGGGCGAACCACTTTCGGTCTTGTGGATGGTCAGCCGGGACGACGCGAAGCCCAGCGCGCCGGCCTCGACGGCCTCCTTGGCGAGCGCCCGCATCTTGGCGAGGTCCTCGGCGGTGGCCGGCTCGCGGTCGGCGCCGCGCTGACCCATCACGTAGACGCGCAGAGGGGAGTGCGGCAGATACGCCGCAACGTCGATGTCCCGCCTGCCCGCGTCCAGGGCGTCCATGTATTCGGGGAACGTCTCCCACGTCCAGGGCAGGCCGTCGGTCATGACGACACCGGGAATGTCCTCGACGCCGGCCATCACGTCGACGAGCACGTCGTGGTCTTCCTGGCGGCACGGGGCGAAGCCGACCCCGCAGTTGCCCATCACCACCGTGGTCACCCCGTGTGCCGACGACGGCGTCAGGCGTTCCGACCAGATGGCCTGGCCGTCGTAGTGGGTGTGCAGGTCGACGAAGCCCGGGGTGACCAGCAGCCCGGTGGCGTCGATCTCCCGTTCGGCCCCTTCGCCGTTCACGTGACCGACGGCCGTGATGACGCCGTCGCGCACCGCGACGTCGCCGACATACGGCTCGCCGCCCAGCCCGTCGACGATGGTGCCGTTGCGAATGATCAGGTCGTACGTCATCCAAACAATCTACGACCGTGCCGGTGGCTCGTGCCAGGATCTAGTGTCGCTGGTATGGCCAACACCTCCAGCCCCGATGCCGCCGTCCAGGAACTGCTTCGCGACGCCTTCACCCGGTTGATCGAACACGTCGACGAGATCGCCGACGGATTGACCGACGACGTCGCCACCTACCAGGCGACCCCCGACGCCAACAGCATCGCCTGGTTGCTCTGGCACAGCGCGCGGGTGCAGGACATCCAACTGGCCGACGTCGCGGGCGTCGAGCAGGTGTGGCTGCGCGACGGCTGGGTGGACCGGTTCGGGCTGGACCTGCCGCGCAACGACACCGGCTACGGGCACAAGCCCGAGCAGGTCGCGAAGGTCAAGGCGCCCGCGGATCTGCTGGCCGGCTACTACCACGCGGTGCACAAGCTCACGCTCGAATACATCGCCGGCGTGACCGCCGCCGAGCTGGAGCGGGTGGTCGACACCAACTGGGACCCGCCGGTGACCGCCAGCGCCCGGTTGGTGAGCATCATCGACGACTGCGCCCAGCACCTCGGGCAGGCTGCCTACGTTCGCGGAATCGCGCCCTAAGGGTTCTCCGGCGTGCGAATCGTGGCCGCCGTCTTCCGGGCGGTGCTGTGGCTGGCCACCACCGTCGCGCTGGCCGTGGCCATCCCGGCGTCGTGGCTGCAGCTGAACATCGTCAGCGAGGGCGGCTACGCCGCGCTGGCCCAGCGGGCCGCCGGCGACCCCGCGCTGCAGTCCGCCGCCGCGGACGAGCTATCCGACCGCGCGATGGCGCTCATCGCGGAGCGCAACGGCGGACGGCGGCCGGTCGAGGGCGCGGAAGTGCACCTGGCCGCCGTCGCGTTCACGGCCGGGCCCGCCTTTCCGGCGCTGTTCGCCCAGGCGAACCGGGCGGCGCACCGCTGGTTGTTCACCGCCGACGGCGCCGGCGAGTCGTGGGCGATCGACGTGGCGCCGATGCTCAGGGACGCCTCGATGCAGCGGATCCTGAGCCGTCACAACGTGAAAGCGCCTGCGACGCTGACGGTTCCGTTGACGGCGTCGGTGCCGCGATCGCTGCGGCAGGGCCGGCTCAGCCCGCTTGCCACGTGGGGCCCGTGGGTGAGCATCGGCGCGGTCGCCCTCAGCGTCGTGTGCGCCGTGCTGACGGTGGCCACCGCGCGCCGCCGCGGGAAGGCGCTCACCGGCCTCGGGGTCTCCGCGTTGCTGGTCGGCGCCGCCGGCTGGGCGGGCATCGAGATCGCCCGCCGCTATGTCAACGACGCGCTCAACCGGACCACCGGCGACATCCGCCGCGTCGCGGAGGTGATGGTCGGCCACGCCGAGGCGGGCCTGCATCAATGGCTCAACCTGACGCTGCTCGCCGGCGCCGCGCTGGTGATCGGCGGTGTCGTCGTCGCGATGCTGGGCAGCCTGCGGAAGAAGCCGGCGGGCTAGCCGAAGGTGAACGAAAAGACTTGCAGCCCAGGGCTGACCCGCATGTCGAGCTGGTCGCCGCGCGCCGTCTCGTCGGTGACGATCGGGTGCAGCGTGGGTGGCCCGCCGATCGCCGTCGTGGTGGTCCTGCCGTCGCGGGTCACCGTGAGTGTGCCGGTGCCGCCGACGACGACATAGACGTCCTTGGCCGTGTAGTTCAGCCGGATGGCGGCGTCATCGCTGTCGGCGGTGGCGCCCTGGTCGTCCAGCTTCCATCGGCCGCCCAGCGCGAACGTGTCGCCCGCCAACTGCGGCGGATAGCTGAACTCGCCCGACTTGTAATCGCCTTTGCCGCCGTAGTTTCGGGCCCGGTCGACCCCTAGATACGTCTCGGGGGTGAGCCGGGTCTGCGGTGTGGTGTCCGCGGAGTGCGCCGGCGCGGGCAGCCGGGTGTCGGGGTGGGCGTCGACGAGCAGGTCCCGGATCAGCTTCTCGGTGCCCTCGTAATCACCCTCGCCGAACTTCGTGTGCCGGACGGTTCCGGTCGCGTCGATCAGGTATTCCGCGGGCCAGTACAGGTTTTGGTAGTTGTTCCAGGTGGTGTAGTCGTTGTCCAGCGCGACGGGGTAGGTGATGTGCAGCGCGGCGGCGCCGCTGGAGACGTTGGCGGGGACCCGCTCGAAGGCGTACTCGGGGGTGTGCACCCCGACGACGACGAGCCCGGCGTCGTGATACCGGTTGTACCAATCGGTTACGTGCGCGATGGCCCGTTGGCAGTTGATGCACGAGTAGGCCCAGAAGTCGATCAGCACCACCTTGCCGCGCACCGCCGCCTCGTCGAGCGGTTTGCCGTCCGGGGTGTTGAGCCACCCCGTGATCCCGCCGACGGCGGGCGCCGGGCCGCACTGCTGCAACTGGGTGGCGCCGTCCATGCAATCGGTCAACGCGCCGTCGACTCTGACCCCGGCCGGGCTCAGCCGCAAGCCGCTGGACCCTGGCGCCGGCGTGGCCGCGGCGGGGTTGAGCGTGCGCTGGAGGTCGTCGGCGCCGATCTTGTTCTGCATCGCCGTCGTGTAGTCGGGGATCGCGCGCTGCAGCATCGCGGGCAGGTTGAAGACCAGTGCCACGGCCAGCACCACCATCATGATCCCGCCGGCCACCTGGATCGCGCGCTGCCGGCGGCGGAACGCGGCGACGCGTTCGGCGACGCGCCGCCCGGCCAGCGCGAACGCCAGCAGCGGCAGCGCATTGCCCAGTGCGAACGTCCCGGTCAAGACCAGCGCGCCGGCTCCGATCGACTGCGTGCCGCCGGCGACCACGATCGCCGCGAGCACCGGGCCCGCGCACGGCACATACAGCGCGCCCAGCGTCAATCCGAGCCCGAAACCGTCTGCGTTGGCGCCGATTTGCCGCTGCGGCAGGTACCCGAACGGCCGCTCGATCAGGTGTTGCAGCGGCGGGAAGATCAGCCCGAGTCCGATCAGCACCAGCACCACCAGCGCCGCCCACCGGATCGCGTCCTGCGGCAGGTGCAGCGCCGTCAGCAACCCGGAGCCGACCAGCGTGGCCAGCGAGAAGCTGCACACCAGGCCGGCGATCACCAGGTAGGGCCGCGCGGCGGCACTGATCGCCCGGGTGCCGCCCGCGCCCGACAGCAGGAGCACCGGAAGCACCGGCAGGATGCACGGCGAGATCCCGGTGATGAGTCCGCCGAGGAAGCCGATGAGCGCGATGGTGTGCATACCTATATACACCTTTCCGCACCCGGGACGGTTCATGTGGCCGAGAACAAATCACGCTACGTGCGTTATACAAATCACATAATGTGCGTTACGCTCCACCGGTGGCGCAGTTAACTTTCCAGCGCGCCCGCACCGAGGAGAAAAAGCGCCAACGTGCGGAGGCACTCGTGGAGGCCGCACGCTCACTGGCGCTCGAGACCGGCGTCGCGTCGGTCACCCTGACCGCCGTCGCCAGCCGGGCCGGCATTCACTACTCCGCCGTCCGTCGCTACTTCACCTCACATAAGGAAGTCCTGCTGCACCTGTCCGCCGAGGGCTGGGTGCGCTGGTCGAACACGGTGTCGGAGAAGCTGGCCGAGCCCGGCCCGAAGTCGCCGTCGGAAATCGCCGAGACGCTGGCCAACGCCCTGGCCGAGGACCCGCTGTTCTGCGACCTGCTGGCCAACCTGCACCTGCACCTCGAACATGAGGTGGACGCCGAGCGGGTGGTCGAGGTCAAGCGGATCAGCACCGCGGCCACGCTCTCGCTCGCAGACTCCATCGAGACGGCGCTGCCCGAGCTCGGGCGGTCGGGGTCGCTCGACATCCTGCTGGCCGCGTACTCGCTGGCCGCGACGCTATGGCAGGTCGCCAACCCGCCCGAGCGGCTGACCGACGCGTATGCCGAGGAGCCCGAAGTGATTCCGCCCGAGTGGAACCTGGACTTCACCTTCGCCCTCACTCGCTTGCTGACCGCCACGTGCGTGGGGCTCATCTCGGGATCGCAATGAACGAAGAGAGGAGGCCGGGGGGCTGTGGCTTGGCGAACTGCGACCGGTGAACGGGAAGGACTTGGAGCGCCCATGACGACGACTGAGCCAAGGACCGAGCCGCTGCAGAAGCAGGGCTCCGGCGCCGGCGAGGGCAAAAAGGGCGCTCCGCAGCCTTCCGGGAAAAAGGGGCTGCTGGCGCGTTTCTGGTTGGTGCTCACGATCGCAGCCGTCGTCGCGGTGTCGGGATTCGTCGTATACCGATTGCACGGCGTCTTCGGAGTTCACAAGGGTTCGTTCGGTGGCGGCACGTCGGGCGAGGTCCTCGACGAGTTCAACGCCAAGACGATCACGCTCCAGGTCTGGGGCTCACCGGGCAGCACGGCAACCATCAACTACCTCGACGAAAACTCCCATCCGCAGCAGGCCCTCAACGTGTCCTTGCCCTGGAGCAAAGTATTGAGTTCAACGAAGCCCGGCATCCCGGCAAACCTGATTGCACAAGGCGACGGCAGTTGGATCGCCTGCCAATTCGTCGTGAACAACCACGACGGGCACGGTGACGTGATCAAGGCTCCGAATCGCTCGGATGCCAACGAAACCGTGAACCCCTTCGTCTACTGCCTGGACAAGTCCGCATGAGCGAGCCAGGCGGGGCTCCGCCGCGCGTCGACCAGCCGCTGATCCCGCCGTTCCTGCCGCGGATGATCCACCGGCTCGCCCTGCCGATCGTCCTGATCTGGTTGGGCATCGTGTTCCTCACCAACACCGTGGCCCCGCAGCTGGAGGTCGTCGCCAAAACCCACTCGGTGTCGATGAGTCCCACTGCCGCGGCGTCCTTTCAGTCGATGATGAAGGTCGGATCGACGTTCAAAGAGTTCAACTCCGACAACTCGGCCATGATCTTGCTGGAGGGCGACAAGCCACTCGGCGCCGAAGCGCACCGTTACTACGACGAGATCGTCAGGCGCGTCGAGCAAGACAAGACGCACGTTCAGCACGTGCAGGATTTCTGGAGTGATCCGCTGACGGCGGCGGGTTCCCAGAGCCACGACCAAAAGGCCGCGTACGTCCAGGTCTACCTCGCCGGGAACATGGGCGGCGGGCTGGCGAACGAGTCTGCCCTGGCCGTCCGCAAGATCGTGGACTCGGTGCCCGCACCGCCGGGAATCAAGGCGTATGTCACCGGCGCGGGTCCGCTGTTCGCCGATCAGTCCCATGCGGGCGAGAAGGGCGTCATGCTCGTCACCCTTGTCACTTTTTTGGTGATCGTGGTGATGCTGCTGTTCGTCTACCGCTCGATCGTCACCATGCTGATCATGCTGGCGATGGTCTTCATCGAGTTGGCGGCGGCCCGTGGTGTCGTCGCGACGCTCGGAAACTACGGGATCATGGGGCTCTCGACGTTCGCCAACAACATGCTGGTGCTGATGGCGATCGCCGCCGGAACGGACTACGCGATCTTCGTGGTCGGGCGCTACCACGAGGCGCGCGGTCTGGGCGAGACCCGTGAGCAAGCGTTCTACACGATGTTCCACAGCACCGCGCACGTCGTGCTTGGGTCGGGCCTGACGATCGCCGGCGCGATGTACTGCCTGAGCTTCTGCCGGCTGCCGTACTTCGAGTCGCTGGGGGTGCCCTGTGCGGTGGGCATGCTGGTCGCGGTGTTGGCGGCTTTGACGCTGGCTCCGGCGGTTTTGACGGTGGCTTCGTTCTTCAAGCTCATGGATCCGAAGCGCACGCTGCAGACCCGGGGCTGGCGTCGCATCGGCACCGCGGTCGTCCGCTGGCCCGCACCGGTTTTCGCGGTGACCATCGGGGTCGCACTGGTTGGTCTGCTCGCCCTGCCGGGCTACAAGACGGACTACGACAACCGCCACTTCCTGCCGGCGGACACCCCGGCCAATGTCGGGTATGCCGCCGCGGACCGGCATTTCGACCAGGCGCGGCTCAATCCCGAGTTGTTGATGATCGAAACCGATCACGACTTGCGCAACCCCGCCGACTTCCTGGTCCTGGACAAGGTCGCCAAGGCGGTCTTCCACATCCCCGGCATTGGCCGCGTGCAGACCATTACCCGGCCGTTGGGCACGCCGCTCGACCACAGCACCCTCGGTTTCCAGATGGGCGCACAAGCAGCGGGGCGGATCCAGACCCAGCACTATCAGGAAGAGCAGGCGAACAACCTGCTCAAGCAGGCCGACGAACTGCGCAAGACCATGGCCACCCTGCATGAACAGATGCAGGTCACCCAGGACCTCAGCAACACGACGCACGAAACCACCAGGCTCACCAAGGAAACCGTGCGGATCACCGAGGCGTTGCGCGATGACATCGCCAACTTCGACGACTTCTTCCGGCCGATCCGCAGCTTCTTCTACTGGGAGAGGCACTGCTACGACATTCCGGCCTGCTGGGCGCTACGGTCGGTCTTCAACGCGCTCGACGGCATCGACCAGGTGGCTCAGAACATCGTTGAACTGAGTGCGAATCTGGACAAGTTGGATCAGATCCAGCCGAAGCTGGTGGCGCTGATACCGCCGCAGATCGAAAGTCAGCAGCGCAACCTCGACACCATCATGTCGAACTACGCGACCACGATGGGTCTCAACGAACAGGCGAAAGCGCAGTCCGACAACGCCACCGCCCAGGGCGATGCCTTCGACAAAGCAAAGAATGACGACACGTTCTACCTCCCGCCGGAGGCGTTCAAGAGCCCGGATTTCGCACGGGGTCTGAAGAACTTCATTTCGCCGGACGGGCACGCGGTCCGGTTGATCATCTCCCATGAAGGCGACCCGGCGAGCCCCGAAGGCATCAGCCACATCGAACCGATCAAGCAGGCCGTGCACGAGGCGATCAAGGGCACGCCCTGGGAGGGCTCCAAGGTTTACCTCGGCGGTACCGCCGCGACGTACAAGGACATGCACGACGGCTCTAACATCGACCTGCTGATCGCCGGAATTGCTGCAGCCACACTGATTTTCATCATCATGCTGGTGATCACCCGAAGCGCCGTGGCGGCCTTCGTGATCGTCGGTACGGTGTTGCTGTCACTGGGCGCCTCGTTCGGGCTCTCCGTGCTCCTTTGGCAGTACATCCTGGGCATCAAGTTGCACTGGATGGTGCTGGCGATGGCGATCATCCTGCTGCTGGCGGTCGGCTCGGACTACAACCTGCTGCTGATATCGCGGTTCAAGGAGGAAATCCACGCCGGGCTCAAAACCGGGACGATCCGCGCGATGGCCGGTTCGGGCTCGGTGGTGACCTCCGCCGGCCTGGTGTTCGCCGCGACCATGGCCACGTTCATGTTCAGCCCGCTGCTGGTGATGGCCCAGGTGGGTACGACGATCGCGCTGGGTTTGTTGTTCGACACCTTGATCGTGCGGTCGTTCATGACTCCGTCGCTGGCAACCCTGCTCGGGCGCTGGTTCTGGTGGCCGCAGCACGTGCGTCCACGGCCGGCCAGCACCATGCTGCGACCGTACGGACCGCGTCCCGCTGTGCGCGATCTGCTCCTCAGGAACGTCGAGGAGCACCCGCCGGGCGGGTTGGTCCAGCCGCGCTGATCCGACGAGGCGGCGCCGCGAGGCCGCCGCCGGGGCGACCAACACAGACTGGTTCCCGGCGGCGTCACCGCATTACTGAGCCCTAGCGCGGAATTACTGGACCCTGCCGCGGACGGGTCCCGGCCATCCAGGCGGACCAGTCGGCTCGGCCCAGTCCCAGACCGCCATGTCGCCGGGCGGGTATTGGTTGCACACGTCGGTGGCCTTGGCCACGACGCCCTTGTTGTTGAAGAAGAGCTTCATGTGGTTCGGCCACGCGTACCACAGCGGGTCGTTGTTGAAGAAGTTCTCCGAATACGTCCGGCGGTCCTCCGGCGACAGCGAGTAGAACCAATGCACCTTGTCGATCGTCGCCTGCTGGACGTTCGGGTGGTTGTCGAAGTCGATCATGTAGCGCTGGTAGTACACCGGGCTGGTGTCGCGGGTGGCCGCCATGATCTGCTCGGCGTCGCAGGTGGTGTTGATCATCCTGCGCGGAATCGGGAAGTCCTCCGTGGAGTCGGCCACGGCGGTTTTCGGGAACGCCGTCGCGGCGATACCCAGGGCGAGGACAGCGGCGCCTGCACGCAGGCCAGAAGTCAGCCGGGACATAGTTGATAACGGTAACACTTTTTGGGCGCCGGGGAACAGGTTCCTAGCCCATCTCAGCATTGGTCCCGATCAGGCACGATGACGTGCGTGGGGTCGGGCCGCAGCTCCGGCGGGGCCTGGCTGTAGTCCCCGAAGGGACCGTCTCGGCGCTCGACCGCCGCCCGAACGCCCTCGGTTTCGGCTGTCTTGACGAACTCCAGGGCGTCGGGGGTGTTGCGCATCAAGCCGTCGAGGATGCCGCCGAGCGTCTGCGTGGACGCCAACCCCATGTTCTCGTAGGCCTGGTTGACGATCAGCTTCTGCGCCTGCAGCTGCGACAGTGGAATCCGGGCCAGCTCGGCGGCTACCTCGGCGACCCGGGCCTCGAGCCGCTCGAACGGCACCGCCTCGTTGATCAGCTCGACCTCGGCCGCCTGCACGCCGGTCAGCGGCCGCCCGGTCAGCGAGTGCCACTTGGCCTTGGCGAAGCTGAGCCGGTAGAGCCACATCCCGCTCAGGTATGCGCCCCACATCCTGCTGTACGGGGTGCCGATCACCGCGTCGTTGCTGGCGATCACCAGGTCCGCGCACAGCGCGTAATCGCTTGCGCCGCCCACGCACCAGCCGTGCACCTGGGCGATGACCGGCTTGGATGCCCGCCAGATGGCCATGAACTTCTGCGTCGGCCCCGTCTCGCGGGAGGTGACCATCGCGAAGTCCTTGCCGGGATCCCACTTGCCGTCGGTCATCATCGACTCGCCCCAGTGCTGAAAGCCGCCGCCGAAGTCGTAGCCGCCGGAGAACGCCCGGCCCGCGCCGCGCAGCACGATGACCTTGACGGCCGGGTCGCGCTCCGCCAGCCCGACCGCCGCCTCGATCTCGTCGGGCATGGGCGGCACGATCGTGTTGAGCTGCTCCGGGCGGTTCAGCGTGATGGTGGCCACCGGGGCGGCCGTCGTATAGAGGAGCGTCTCGAAGTCGGGTGCGGTCATAGCATCCTTTAGGGATCGGGCCGACGGTTTTCCGGCGACGACGCGTAGATGCGGTCGCCGATCTTGAGATACGGCGTAGTCAGGTAGGCCGACAAGACGACGACGCCGGAAAAGATCACCGCCACGCAGACGGCGTTGGGCCAGACCCTGCCCGTGCCGATCGCGAAGCAGACGATGCCGATGATCGCGGTCGTCCAGTAGAACCGCCTGCCGGCGCGGCGATGACGGATGAATCGGTAGCGTGCCTGCGCCGCCGAGACCAGGACGAAGATCAACCCCGTCGCCAGCAGGGTGAGTTCGATGCGTTGGGTCGCTGACACGCCGACGATCTTATGACCTGGCGAGCATCCGCCACAGGAAGGAATAGGTCAGTGCCGACTTGAAGGCGACCTGCTGGTTGTCGGCCGCGCCGGCGTGGCCGCCCTCGATGTTCTCGTAGTAGTAGACCCGGTGGCCCGCGGCCTCCAGCGCCGCCGTCATCTTGCGGGCATGGCCCGGATGGACCCGATCGTCGCGGGTCGACGTGGTCATCAGCACCGGCGGATAGTGGCGCGTGGCGGAAATGTTCTGGTAGGGCGAATATTCGGAGATGAACGCCCAGTCGTCCGGGTTGTCCGGGTCGCCGTACTCGGCCATCCACGAGGCGCCTGCGAGCAGCAGGTGGTAGCGCTTCATGTCCAGCAGCGGCACGCTGCAGACCAGCGCGCCGAATCTCTCCGGGTACTGGGTCAGCATGATGCCCATCAGCAGGCCGCCGTTGCTGCCACCCTGCGCGCCGAGCTGGTCCACGGTGGTAATGCCCCGATTCACCAAATCCGTTGCCACCGCGGCGAAATCCTCGGCCACCTTGTGCCGGTTCTCGCGCATGGCCTGGGTGTGCCAGCCGGGCCCGTACTCGCCGCCGCCGCGGATGTTGGCGAGCACGTAGGTGCCGCCGCGGGCCAGCCACAGCCGGCCGAGCACGCCGCTGTAGGCGGGGGTGTTGGCGGATTCGAAGCCGCCGTAGCCGTACAGCATGGCCGGCCCCGGGCCCCGCGCATCGGCGGGCCGCACCACGAAGTACGGGATCGGCGTCCCGTCCTGCGACGCCACGAAATGCTGGGAGACGGCGAGGTTGCCGGCGTCGAAGAAGGCCGGCGCGGACTTGATCTGGTCGAGCGGGCCTGCGCCGGTGCCGCGCATGAGCCGCGACGGGTTGACGAATCCGCTGGAGTCCAGGAAGAACTCGTCGCCGGTGTCGTCGGCCGCGACGACGACGGTGTGGGTCGCCTCGGGGATGCCGGCTAACGGTTGACGTTCCCACGTTCCGGGCGTGACGATCTCCACCCGGCTGGCCACGTCGGCGAGGGTGACCATCAACAGGCGGTCGCGCGTCCACGCGTAGTGGTTCAGGGCGGTGTGCTCGTCTGGCTCGAACACCACGCTCAATTCGGCCGTGCCCGACAAGAACTCGTCGTAGTTCGCCGCCAGCAAAGAACCGGCGGGATAGCTCTGCGCGCCGTAGAACCAATCGGTGCGCAGCTCGATCAGGAGCCACTCCCGGTGTATCGACAAGCTCGCGTCGGTGGGCGCGTCGATGCGGATCAGCTCTGGGTTTTCTGAAAGGCCCCGCAGTTCGTAGACCTCTTCGTTCCAGAAGTCGAGGGCCCGCCCCAGCAGGGTGCGCTCGAAGCCGGGGGTGCGGTCCACCGAGGCGGACACGCGGACGTCGGTGCGGGCGCCCTCGAACACGGTTTCCGCGTCGGTCAGTGGGGTGCCCCGCCGCCATCGCTTGATCACCCGCGGGTAGCCCGAATCGGTGAGCGAGTCGGCGCCGAAGTCCGTGCCCACCAGCACGGTGTCGGTATCCACCCAGGCAAGTTGCGACTTGGCCTCCGGCAGCGCGAATCCGTCGACGACGAATTCGCGTGTCCCCATGTCGAATTCGCGCACGATGGACGCGTCCGAGCCGCCCCTGGACAGCGCGACCAGGGCGCGCGTGTACTCCGGTTCGATGACACCGGCGCCGGCCCACACCCACTTCTCGTCGTCGGTCCGGCCCAACTCGTCGACATCGATCAGCACGTCCCACTCGGGGGCATCGGTCCGATAGCTCTCGAGCGTGGTGCGCCGCCACAGTCCGCGCGGGTTGTCGGCGTCGCGCCAGAAGTTGTAGAGGTACTCGCCGCGGCGGACCACGTACGGGATGCGGGCGTCGGTGTCGAGCACCTCGAGCGCCTCGGTGCGCATTCGCTCGAACTCCGCGTCGCGGAAGGTCGCCAACGTCGGTTCGTTGCGCGCCCGCACCCAATCCAGCGCCTCGTCGCCGGTGACCTCCTCGAGCCACAGGTAGGGGTCACGGTCGTCGTCGGGGGCCGCGGGGGCTTGCGATGTCATGACCGCCATTGTGGCCTCCGGCGGTAGTGTGAGGTGTATTACACAGGCGAGCGAGGAGCCGAGCAGATGACTGTTTTCGCACGTCCAGGTTCCGCTGGGGCGTTGATGTCGTATGAAGCCCGCTACGACAACTTCATTGGGGGCGAATGGGTCCGGCCGGCGCAGGGCCGCTATTTCGAGAACCCGACACCGGTGACCGGCCAGCCGTTCTGCGAGGTGGCCCGGTCGGACGAGGCCGATGTCGAGAAGGCGCTCGACGCCGCTCACGGGGCGGCGGGGGCGTGGGGCAAGACCCCACCGGCCGAACGGGCGGCGATCCTCAACAAGATCGCCGACCGGATCGAGGCGAACAAGGCCGCCCTGGCGGTGGCAGAAGTGTGGGACAACGGGAAACCGATCCGCGAGGCGCTGGGCGCCGACATCACGCTGGCGGTCGACCATTTCCGCTACTTCGCCGGGGCGATCCGCGCGCAGGAGGGCTCGCTTTCCCAGATCGACGAGGACACCGTCGCCTACCACTTCCACGAGCCGCTCGGCGTGGTCGGGCAGATCATTCCGTGGAACTTCCCGATCCTGATGGCCACCTGGAAGCTGGCGCCCGCGCTGGCGGCCGGCAACGCGGTGGTGCTCAAACCCGCCGAGCAGACGCCGGTCTCGGTGCTCTACCTGATGTCGCTGATCGGTGACCTGCTGCCGGCGGGCGTGGTCAACGTCGTCAACGGGTTCGGCGCCGAGGCGGGCAAGCCGCTGGCGTCGAGCAACCGGATCGCCAAGATCGCGTTCACCGGGGAGACCACCACCGGGCGGCTGATCATGCAGTACGCGTCGCAGAACCTGATCCCGGTCACCCTCGAGCTCGGCGGCAAGAGCCCCAACATCTTCTTCTCCGACGTGATGGCCAAGGGTGACGATTTCCAGGACAAGGCGCTGGAGGGCTTCACCATGTTCGCCCTGAACCAGGGCGAGGTGTGCACCTGCCCGTCGCGCAGCCTGGTCCAGTCCGACATCTACGACGAGTTCCTGGAGCTGGCCGCCATCCGGACCAAGGCGGTACGGCAGGGTGATCCGCTGGACACCGAGACGATGCTGGGTTCACAGGCATCCAACGACCAGCTGGAAAAGGTGTTGTCCTACATCGAGATCGGCAAGGACGAGGGCGCCAAGGTCATCACCGGCGGGGAGCGCGCCGAGCTGGGCGGCGACCTGTCCGGCGGCTACTACATGCAGCCGACGATCTTCGCCGGCAACAACAAGATGCGGATCTTCCAGGAGGAGATCTTCGGCCCGGTGGTGGCGGTGACGTCGTTCTCCGACTACGACGACGCGATCTCGATCGCCAACGACACCCTCTACGGTCTGGGTGCGGGGGTGTGGAGCCGCGACGGCAACACCGCCTACCGGGCCGGGCGGGACATCCAGGCCGGCCGGGTGTGGGTCAACTGCTACCACGTGTATCCCGCCCACGCCGCGTTCGGCGGCTACAAGCAATCGGGCATCGGCCGGGAGAACCACAAGATGATGCTCGACCACTACCAGCAGACCAAGAACCTGATGGTGTCCTACTCGGACAAGGCGCAGGGTTTCTTCTGATGGTTCCGGGTGTCGTCATCACCGCGGACGCCGCCGAACTGCTGGAGCGACTGCAGGACCGGCACGGCCCGGTGATGTTCCACCAGTCCGGCGGCTGCTGCGACGGGTCGTCGCCGATGTGCTACCCACTCGGTGACTTCCTCGTCGGCGACCGCGACGTGTTGCTCGGGGTGCTCGACGTCGGAACAGACGGGGTGCCGGTGTGGATCTCTGGCCCGCAGTATCAAACCTGGAAGCACACCCAGCTGGTCATCGACGTGGTCCCGGGCCGGGGCGGCGGGTTCAGCCTGGAGGCGCCCGAAGGGGTGCGGTTCCTGTCCCGCGGCCGCGTCTTCACCGACGACGAACAGGCCGCGCTGCGGGACGCCCGGGTCATCACCGGCGCCGACTACGAACGTGGCGAACGCCCTTGCGCGCGCGGTCAGGTGGTGACTGACGCGGCTCTGCGAACGTGCCCTCCGGGTCGGTGACCGCAGTAATGTCGAAATCGTGATCCCCCTCCCGCGTCCGCGGTTGTTGGCCGGCGCCATGCTGATCGGCGCCGCGGTCGGGCTGCTGGCGGGGGTGGGATTCGCCGGCACCGTCCACGGGAGCATCCGCCCGGCCTTCGCCCTCGCGTTCGTGGTCGGGATTCCCAGCGCTGCGGGGCTGCTGACGGTCCTCTTCTCCGGACGCCGGTGGGTGACGATGCTGGGCGCCTTCGTCATGGCGGTGGCGCCCGGCTGGTTCGGTGTGCTCGTCGCCCTGCAGGTGACCAACCATGGCTGACGACGACACCCCGTCGAGCCCGGGCACCCAGTCATGGGTGCCCGACTTCTCCGATTCCGACGAGGACACCGGGACCCAGTCGTGGAAGCCGGACTTCTCCGACGACACCGACGACACCGGCGAGCAGGCCGCCGCCAAGGACGGGCCGCAGACGCATGAGCCCGCCGCGACCGAACAGGGCGCCGACGCCGAATCCGCTGTCGCGCCGGTGCAACCCGTCACCGTTCCCGGGCGTTACCTCTACCTGAAGTGGTGGAAGCTGCTGCTGGTGATCCTCGGCGTGTGGTGCCTGGCGGCGGTCGTCGGGTTCGGCCTGTTCTATTGGTGGTATCACTCGACCGACCAAACCGCGGCGCTGTTCACCATCCTGGTGTACGTGGTGGCGTGCGCCGTCGGTGGCGTGCTGCTCGCGATGGTCGAGGGCAGGCCGCTGGTCTCGGCGCTGTCGCTGGCGGTGATGTCGGGGCCGTTCGCCTCGCTGACCGCCGCGGCGCCCCTGCACGGCTATTACCACTGCGCGCGGGTGGGCCACTGCCTCCTCGGCCTCATTCCGTATTAACGCCTCACCCGGGCGGCCACTAGGGTAGTGGCCGTGACCCATTTTGACGTCGTCGTCCTCGGGGCCGGTCCCGGCGGATATGTCGCAGCCATTCGCGCCGCACAGCTCGGCCTGAACACCGCAGTCGTCGAGCCGAAGTACTGGGGCGGTGTCTGCCTCAACGTCGGCTGCATCCCGTCCAAGGCGCTGCTCCGCAACGCCGAGCTGGTCCACATCTTCACCAAGGAAGCCAAGACTTTCGGGATGAACGGTGAGGCGACCTTCGATTACGGCGCCGCCTTCGACCGCAGCCGCAAGGTGGCCGAGGGCCGGGTCGCGGGCGTGCACTTCCTGATGAAGAAGAACAAGATCACCGAGATCAACGGGTACGGCAGATTCACCGACGCCAACACGTTGTCGGTGGACCTCAACGACGGCGGGACCGAGACCGTCACGTTCGACAACGCCATCATCGCCACCGGCAGCAGCACCCGGCTGGTGCCGGGGACGTCGCTGTCGGCCAACGTGGTCACCTACGAGGAACAGATCCTCTCCCGCGAGCTGCCCGAGTCGATCGTCATCGCCGGCGCCGGCGCGATCGGCATGGAGTTCGGCTACGTCATGAAGAACTACGGCGTCGACGTGACCATCGTGGAGTTCCTGCCGCGCGCGCTGCCCAACGAGGACGCCGATGTGTCCAAGGAGATCGAGAAGCAGTTCAAGAAGCTGGGCATCAAGATCCTCACCGGGACCAAGGTCGAGTCCATCTCGGACAACGGCTCCGAGGTCACCGTCGCCGTCAGCAAAGACGGCAACACGCAGGAACTCAAGGCCGCAAAAGTGTTGCAGGCCATCGGCTTTGCGCCCAACGTCGAGGGTTATGGCCTGGAGAAGGCCGGCGTCGCGCTGACCGACCGCAAGGCCATCGGCATCAACGAATACATGATCACCAGCGTGCCGCACATCTACGCCATCGGTGACGTCACCGGGAAGCTGATGCTGGCGCACGTCGCCGAGGCCATGGGTGTGGTGGCGGCCGAAACCATCGCCGGCGCAGAGACTTTGGCGCTGGGCGACTACCGGATGCTGCCGCGGGCGACGTTCTGCCAGCCGCAGGTGGCCAGCTTCGGGCTCACCGAGCAGCAGGCCCGCGACGAAGGCCACGACGTCGTGGTGGCGAAGTTCCCGTTCACCGCCAACGGCAAGGCGCACGGCCTGGGCGACCCCAGCGGGTTCGTCAAGTTGGTCGCCGACGCGAAGCATCTCGAGTTGCTGGGTGGACACCTGATCGGCCACGACGTGTCCGAGCTGCTGCCCGAGCTCACGCTGGCGCAGAAGTGGGACCTGACCGCCAACGAGCTGGCGCGCAACGTGCACACCCATCCGACCATGTCGGAGGCGCTGCAGGAGTGCTTCCACGGCTTGACCGGCCACATGATCAACTTCTGACCCGCATGCGCAGCGACGTCGTTCTGGGGGCCGTCGGCGGTCTCGCCGCGGGTTATCTCCTGTGGTTGCTGGCCTTTTCGATCGCCGACGACAACGCAGCGGTGGGGCAGTGGGCGCCGACGGTGTTGCTGCTGTCGCTCGCGCTCGCGGTCTGCGCCACTATGTGGGCGTCGTTGCTGCGCCGGCGCAGGAAATACGCGTGGTCGGGGTTCGGCTTCGGGCTGTCCGTGCCGCCGCTGGCGCTGACGCTGGCCGTGCTGGCCAGTGTGTACCTCTGACGGGCTCTAGCGCGGGTTGTCCAGCGGGATGTCCAGGGCCGCCATCGTCGCGGCCAGGCCGTCGTATTGGCTTGCCAGCAAGCAGAATTCGATCAGCTGACGGCGGTCCAGGTGCTCCGCGAGCTGCTGCCAGGTGGCGTCGGTGATGGTCCGGTCTTTGACGAACTCGTCGGTGGCCGTCAGCAGCGCCTGCTGCCGCACGGTCAGGCGCGCCTCGACCCGGTCCAGCCGTTCGGGCCACGCGAAGATGGCGGCCTGCAGGTCGGCGTCGAGCCCCTGCTTGGCGGCCATCCGGCGGTGGTGCTGCAGTTCGTATTCGCAGCCGCGCACATGCGCGACCCGCAGGATCACCAGTTCGGTGTCGATCGCAGGCAGCCGGCCCCGCAGCACGCGGCCGCTGTAGATGCTCCACGCCAAGAACAGCAGGCGGTGCTGGCCCAGCGTGGTGAACAGATGCATCTCGGGCGCCCGCACCGTCCGCGCGGCCAGCTTCGCGAGCACCCAGTTGACCGGGCCCAGTTCGCGGAAGCGCCCCGACGGGATGCGGCCATGCTGAGCGCCGGTCACGGTTGCTTCACCAGGTACGGGGAGACCGTGCTGCGGTGCTCGTCGAGATCCAGGGCGCGCCCCAGGGCCGGGAACGCCCGCTGCGGGCAGTTGTCGCGTTCGCAGACCCGGCATCCCGCGCCGATCGGTGTGGCCACTGTTCCTGAATCCCCCGAGACGTCGAGTCCTTCGGAGTAGACGAGCCGGTGCGCGTGGCGCAGCTCGCAGCCCAGCCCGATCGCGAAGGTTTTACCCGGCTGACCATACCGGGCGGCCCGACGCTCCACGGTCCGGGCCACCCACATGTAGTTGCGGCCATCGGGCATCTGGGCGATCTGGACCAGGATCTTGCCCGGATTGGCGAACGTTTCGTACACGTTCCACAGCGGGCAGGTGCCGCCGCTGGAGGAGAAGTGAAACCCGGTGGCGGACTGTCGTTTTGACATGTTGCCCGCGCGATCGACGCGGACGAACGAGAACGGAACGCCGCGCATCGACGGCCGCTGCAACGTCGAAAGCCGGTGCGCGATCGTCTCGTAGCTCACCGAGTAGAAGGAGGACAACCGCTCGACGTCGTAGCGGAAATTCTCCGAGACGTCGTGGAACTGGCGGTAGGGCAGCACCGCGGCCGCGGCGAAGTAGTTGGCCAGCCCCAGCCGGGCCAGCGTGTGCGACTCGTCGCTGGTGAACTTGCCCTCCTCTACCAGGGTGTCGATGAGGTCGCCGTACTCGAGGTAGGCCAATTCGGCGGCCATCTTGAACACCTGCTGGCCGAGCGAGAGGTGGTTGCTGATCTCCAGCGTCTTGGTCGTGGGGTCGTACCGGTGCAACACGGTGTCACCGAGATCGATCCGCCTGTTGATGTGCACGCCGTGCACCTCGGTCAGCCGGCGGTTCAGCTCGCGGGCGAGGTCGCCGTGGTGCATCCGCATCTGGATCGTGAGATCTTCGGCGGCGGTGTCCAGCTCGTGCAGATAGTTCTGGCGTTGGTAGAAGTAGTCGCGCACTTCCTCGTGCGGCATGGTGATCGAGCCGCTGCCGCTGCCGTCGGAGTACCGCTCCTCGGTCGCGGCGGCCAGCTGCGCGGTGGTGATCCGGTAGCGCCGGTGCAGGTTGACCACCGCGCGGGCCAGGGTCGGGTGGGCGCTGACCATCTCGGCCACCTCGGTCGGGTCGACGTCGATGTCCAGGTCGCGGTCCATGGTGACCTCGCGCAGCTCGGCGACCAGCCGGGTGTCGTCCTGGGAGGCGAAGAACGTCGCATCCACGCCGAACACCTCGGTGATCCGCAGCAGCACCGCCACCGTCAGGGGGCGCACGTCGTGCTCGATCTGGTTCAGGTAGCTCGGGGAGATCTCCAGCATCTGGGCCAGGGCGGCCTGGGAGAAGCCGCGCTCGTGGCGCAGCTGGCGGACCCGGGAGCCCACGAAGGTCTTGGACACTTTGCCCAGGATAGCGGGTTGCTAAGCCGAAGTTGGCAGGGTTTGCACGCGGGCGCGGACGCGTCGGGATTGGTTTTTGACACAGGGCGTTGGCATGATTCGCAACGGAGGCCTCAACGTGAGTGCCCACAAGGAGGAAACGGGGAGCGAAGCCGTGAGCCTGGACAAAGAACTGATGCCGGTTCCCGACGGCCACCCCGATGTGTTCGACCGTGAATGGCCGCTGCGGGTGGCCGACATCGACCGCACGGGCCGCCTGCGGCTGGACGCGGCGTGCCGGCACATCCAGGACATCGGCCAGGATCAGCTGCGCGAGATGGGTTTCGAGGAGACCCACCCGCTGTGGATCGTCCGCCGCACGATGCTCGACCTGATCCGTCCGATCGAGTTTCAGGACATGCTGCGCTGCCGCCGGTGGTGTTCGGGCACGTCGAACCGGTGGTGTGAGATGCGGGTTCGCGTCGACAGTCGCAAGGGCGGCCTGATCGAGTCCGAGGCCTTCTGGATCAACATCAACCGGGAGACCCAGATGCCGTCGCGCATCTCCGACGACTTCCTCGCCGGGCTGCACAAAACCACGTCGGTCGACCGGCTGCGGTGGAAGGGCTACCTCAAGCCGGGCAGCCGCGACGACGCGGTCGAGATTCACGAGTTTCCCGTCCGGGTGACCGACATCGACCTGTTCGACCACATGAACAACTCGGTGTACTGGAGCGTGATCGAGGACTACCTGGCGTCGCACCTGGCTTTGATGGCGCGGCCCCTGCGCGTCACGATCGAGCACGAGGCGCCGGTGGCGCTGGGCGACAAGCTGGAGATCATCTCGCACATCCATCCGGCCGGATCGACCGACCAATTCGGTCCCGGGCTCGTCGATCGGCCTGTTACAACGCTCACATACGCGGTCGGCGACGAGACGAAAGCGGTCGCCGCGCTCTTCAACCGCTAACCGGACAAGCGTCCCGGTAAATTACGGGCTGACCTGCGGATTCTTGTTACCGGCCGGTAGTTTCTGAAACGGTTCAGTTTCCGTTCATCTTCGCAAAATTTGCTAATCCGGGCGCGGTCGTTGCCGAAATTGGCAAATGAAACGGCTGGACCTGCGTCAATAGCTGTGCCATCTTCGAGTTAGCACACCAGCGAAGTTGAGCCTCTAGCTACCGCCGGTGAAGCGTTCACCAACCCAGTAGTAGTGAAGATTCGTTAAGGAGCATGCCCAATGTCTGTCGTTGGCACCCCCAAGAGCCCGGAACAGATCCAGAAGGACTGGGACACCAACCCGCGTTGGAAGGGTGTCACCCGCACCTACAGCGCCGAGGACGTCGTCGCCCTGCAGGGCACCGTGGTCGAGGAGCACACGCTGGCTCGCCGCGGCGCCGAGGTGTTGTGGGAGCAGCTGCACGACCTGGAGTGGATCAACGCGCTCGGCGCCCTGACCGGCAACATGGCCGTCCAGCAGGTCCGCGCCGGCCTGAAGGCGATCTACCTGTCGGGTTGGCAGGTCGCCGGTGACGCCAACCTGTCCGGCCACACCTACCCCGACCAGAGCCTGTACCCGGCCAACTCGGTGCCGCAGGTGGTGCGCCGCATCAACAACGCGCTGCTTCGCGCCGACGAGATCGCCCGGGTCGAGGGCGACACCTCGGTGGAGAACTGGCTGGCCCCGATCGTGGCCGACGGCGAGGCCGGCTTCGGCGGTGCGCTGAACGTCTACGAGCTGCAGAAGGCGATGATCGCGGCGGGCGTCGCGGGCTCGCACTGGGAGGACCAGCTCGCCTCGGAGAAGAAGTGCGGTCACCTCGGCGGCAAGGTGCTCATCCCGACCCAGCAGCACATCCGGACGCTGACCTCGGCGCGCCTGGCGGCCGACGTCTGCGACGTGCCGACCGTCGTCATCGCCCGGACCGATGCCGAGGCGGCGACCCTGATCACGTCCGACGTCGACGAGCGTGACCAGCCGTTCATCACCGGTGAGCGGACCAAGGAGGGCTTCTACCGGGTGAAGAACGGCCTGGAGCCCTGCATCGCCCGGGCCAAGGCCTACGCGCCGTACTCCGACCTGATCTGGATGGAGACCGGCACGCCGGACCTCGACCTGGCCGCCAAGTTCGCCGAGGGCGTCAAGTCCGAGTTCCCCGACCAGATGCTGGCCTACAACTGCTCGCCGTCGTTCAACTGGAAGAAGCACCTGGACGACTCCACCATCGCGAAGTTCCAAAAGGAGCTTGCCGCAATGGGATTCAAGTTCCAGTTCATCACGCTGGCCGGCTTCCACGCGCTGAACTACTCGATGTTCGATCTGGCCTACGGCTACGCCCGCAACCAGATGACCGCGTACGTGGAGCTGCAGGAGCGCGAGTTCGCCGCCGAGGAGCGCGGTTACACCGCGACCAAGCACCAGCGCGAGGTCGGTGCCGGTTACTTCGACCGCATCGCCACCACGGTTGACCCCACCTCGTCGACCACCGCGCTGACCGGCTCCACCGAAGAGGGTCAGTTTCACTGAGGACGAGCGGAGCGGATTCGCACGGCTGCGATCCAGATTGTGCGAATCTGCCCCTGTTCACCGTGAAGTAGCATTGGCCCCGCCCAGCGATCCTGGGCGGGGCCTATTGCGGTGCAAGACGATACGACACCGAAAGAGATGACAGTGAGCGACGCAGCGATTCAACGGGTAGGGGTTGTCGGGGCCGGCCAGATGGGATCCGGCATCGCCGAAGTGTCGGTCCGCGCCGGTGTCGACGTGATGGTGTTCGAGACCACCGAGGCCCTGATCACGGCCGGACGCAACCGCATCGTCAAGTCGCTGGAGCGCGGCGTGAGCGCGGGCAAGGTCACCGAGCGGGAGCGCGACCGCGCGCTGAGCAAGCTCACCTTCACCACCGATCTGAAGGACCTCGCCGACCGCCAGCTGGTCATCGAGGCGATCGTCGAGGACGAGGCCGTCAAGGCGGACATCTTCGCCGAACTCGACCGCGCCATCAGCGATCCCGACGCGGTGCTGGCATCCAACACGTCCAGCATCCCGATCATGAAGATCGCCGCGGCCACCAAGAACCCGCAGCGGGTGCTGGGCCTGCACTTCTTCAACCCCGTGCCGGTTCTGCCGCTGGTCGAGCTGGTCAGCACGCTGGTCACCGACGAAGCCGCCGCCGCGCGCACCGAGGAGTTCGCGAGCGCGGTCCTCGGCAAGCAGGTGGTGCGCTGCTCCGACCGGTCCGGCTTTGTCGTGAACGCGCTGCTGGTTCCCTACCTGTTGTCGGCAATTCGGATGGTGGAGGCCGGTTTTGCCACCATCGAGGACGTCGACAAAGCGGTCGTCGCCGGGCTGTCGCACCCGATGGGCCCGCTGCGGCTGTCCGACTTGGTGGGGCTGGACACCCTGAAACTGATCGCGGACAAGATGTTCGAGGAATTCAAGGAACCGCAGTACGGCCCGCCGCCGCTGTTGCTGCGCATGGTGGAGGCGGGCCGGCTCGGCAAGAAGACCGGCCGGGGCTTCTACACGTACTGACGGCTCAGCCCGGCTACTTCTTCTTCTCCAGGGTGAACTGGTCGACGTCGGTGTAGCCCTGGCGGAACAGCTTCGCGCAGCCGGTCAGGTACTTCATGTACCGGTCGTAGACCTCTCGGGACTGGATGGCGATGGCCTCCTCGCGATTGGCCGCCAGCGCGGCCGCCCAGGTCTCCAGGGTCCTCGCGTAGTGCAGCTGCAGCGAGTGGACCCGGGTCAGTTCGAAGCCGGCGGTGACCGCGTACTCTCCGACGGTCTGCGGGGTCGGCAGCCAGCCCCCCGGGAAGATCTCGGTCAGGATGAACTGTGAGAAGTGAACGATCTCGTGGGTCAGTGTCATGCCCCGTGCCCGGGCATCCTTGAAGGACGGGCGAACGATGGTGTGCAGCAACATCACTCCGTCGGAGGGCAGCGCCTGATAGGCCATCTTGAAGAAGCGGCCGTAGCGCTGCCGGCCGAAGTGCTCGAAGGCGCCGATGGAGACGATGCGGTCGACGGGCTCGTGGAACTTCTCCCACCCCTCCAGCAGCACCCGCCGGCTGCGCGGGGTGTCGAGCTCGTCGAACATCGCCTGCACGTGCTTGGCCTGGTTCTCCGACAACGTCAGGCCCACGACGTTGACGTCGTACTTCTCGATCGCCCGCCGCATGGTGGCGCCCCAGCCGCAGCCGATGTCCAGCAACGTCATCCCCGGCTCGAGGTTCAGCTTGCCCAGCGCCAGGTCGATCTTGGCGAGCTGCGCCTCTTCCAGGGTCATGTCGTCGCGCTCGAAGTAGGCGCAGCTGTACGTCTGGGTGGGGTCCAGGAACAGCCGGAAAAAGTCATCGGACAGGTCGTAGTGGGCTTGCACGTTTCCAAAATGCGGCGTGAGCTGCACTGACATGTCGAGTAGAGCCTTTCGTTATGCGGAGCCAGGGGTGGCTGACCAGCCCGACGCACCCTCGCGTCACCCCCCATGCATCCCTGCATGCTAGTCGCTACGGCTGTGCGAGTCGTCTGGCCGAGCGCGTCATAAGCGTCACACGAGGCGAGTGGAATTGACAAAAGACGGTCCGCCGCGCGCTTCGGAAGGCGCCTAGAGCGGGGCCCGATCCTCAGCCCCGCGGGGCGGCACAATCGGCGAGGGGTGGGGCTCTTCGCGGAACTTGTCCAGCGAGCCGCCCACCTCGACGATGCCCTTCAGCGCATTCCAGCTCAGCATCGTCAGGTAGTCGATCAACTCGTCGCGGCTCATCCGCGGATCCGACATCCAGGAGTGGGTGGCCAGCTGAACGCCACCGACGATCAGGTAGGCCCATGGCTCCGCGCCACCGGTGTCCATCCCCGCCTGTTGCATCCGGCGGCGCATCAGCACCGCCAGCATGCGGGCGATGATCCGCTCGGAGTCGGCGATCACCTTGCTCTTGCTGGCCGAGCTGTTGGACATCACGAAGCGGTACGGCTCGGGTTCGTTCGCGACGGTTTCGACGTACACCCGGATGACCTCCCGGGTCAGGTCGAAGCCGTCGAGATTGGATGTCAGCGCCGACGCCATATTTGGAATCAGCGTGGTTTGGGTGAACCGCATCATGACGGCGGTCGTCAGATCGTTCTTGTCGACGAAGTAGCGGTACAACACCGTCTTGGAGACGCCGATCTCCGCGGCGATCTCGTCCATGCTCAACGTGCCGCCGCGCCGCCGGATCGCGTCGATCGTCCCGTCTACCAACTCGTTGCGGCGCTCCACCTTGTGCTGATGCCAGCGCCGCTTGCGGCCATCCGTCTTGGCCGTCGCAGCCAACATTTGCTCCGCCACTATCGCCTATTTCCCATTCACTAGACGCCCTCGATACTACGGTGTGCGGGCCTGTTCCGGACTTCGGCCGCGCCCCGCTACGGGCCTCCCGAACAGTGCAGTCACACCAATCGGCCGGGACAATGAATGATGGAGTGGTGGTACACAGAGCCTCGCCTCGAGGCGCAGCGCCGGGCCCGCGAGCGGCGGGGCCGGACTCGATGACCCCATTGACCGGAATCGCGCGGCCGCACGCATCGTTGGCCGAATCATTCGCCGGTGCCGA
The DNA here is from genome assembly GCF_001666835.1 of Mycobacterium sp. E3251. Lineage (GTDB taxonomy): Bacteria > Actinomycetota > Actinomycetes > Mycobacteriales > Mycobacteriaceae > Mycobacterium. Next base: position 70,021 of record NZ_LZJF01000161.1, read on the forward strand.
TCCCCAGGCCGATGCGGAGCGCCGGGTGGCGCTGCGCCGGATGAAGGCGGTGGCGCTGGGCTTCCTGATCGGCGCCACCGGCCTGTTCCTCGCCTGCCGGTGGGCCCAGGCCCACGCCCACCTGGGTGCCTGGGTCGGCTATGTCGGTGCCGCCGCGGAGGCCGGAATGGTGGGCGCGCTGGCCGACTGGTTCGCGGTCACGGCGCTGTTCAGGCATCCGCTGGGCATCCCCATCCCGCACACCGCGATCATCAAGCGCAAGAAGGATCAACTCGGCGAGGGGCTGGGAACCTTCGTGCGGGAGAACTTCCTGTCGCCGCCGGTGGTGGAGACCAAGCTGCGGGACGCGGAGGTGCCCGGACGGCTCGGCAAGTGGCTGTCGGAGGCCGCCCACGCCCAACGTGTCGCCAGCGAGACGGCCACGGTGCTGCGGGTGCTGGTGGAGCTGCTGCGCGACGACGACGTCCAGCAGGTGATCGACCGGATGATCGTGCGCCGCATCGCCGAACCGCAGTGGGGGCCGCCGGTGGGGCGGGTGCTGGCGACGCTGCTCGCCGAGAACCGGCAGGAGGCGCTGATCCAGTTGCTGGCCGACCGGGCCTTCCAGTGGTCGCTGAACGCCGGCGAGGTGATCCAGCGGGTGGTCGAGCGGGATTCGCCGACGTGGTCGCCGCGCTTCATCGACCATCTGGTCGGCGACCGCATCCACCGCGAGCTGATGGACTTCACCGACAAGGTGCGCCGCAATCCCGACCACGAGCTGCGCCGGTCGGCGACGCGCTTTCTGTTCGAGTTCGCCGACGACCTGCAAAACGACGCGGACACCATCGCGCGCGCCGATGCGATCAAGGAGCAGCTGATGGCGCGCGACGAGATCGCCAACGCCGCCGCCACGGCCTGGAAGACGCTGAAACGCCTGGTGCTCGAAGGCGTGGACGACCCCTCCAGCACGCTGCGCACCCGCATCACCGACACCGTCGTACGCATCGGGGAATCGCTGCGCGACGACGCCGACCTGCGCGACAAGGTGGACAACTGGATCGTGCGGGCGGCCCAGCACCTCGTTTCGCAGTACGGCGTGGAGATCACCGCCATCATCACCGACACCATCGAGCGCTGGGACGCCGAGGAGGCCAGCCGGCGCATCGAGTTGCACGTGGGCCGTGATCTGCAGTTCATCCGGATCAACGGAACCGTGGTCGGTTCCCTGGCCGGTCTGGTGATCTACGCCGTCGCCCAACTACTTTTCTAGTAGTGCTAACAAGTGCTTGCAAAAGCAAGCACTTGTAGTAATCTGGTGGCCGTCAACATCGATCAGCCGACCAGGAGCACGCCATGACACCCGAGGAGAAGCTCTCCGCCAAGGTGTCCAACGCCGCCTCCGACATGGCCTCGGACATCGGTAGCTTCATCCGCAGCCAGCGTGAACTCGCGCAGGTCTCGGTGCGCCAACTCGCCGAAAAATCCGGGGTCAGCAATCCGTATCTGAGCCAGGTGGAGCGTGGATTGCGCAAGCCGTCCGCCGACGTGCTCAATCAAATTGCGAAGGCGCTGCGGGTCTCCGCCGAGGTTCTCTACGTGCGGGCCGGGATCCTCGAGCCCAGCGACAAAAGTCAGGTGCGCGACGCCATCATCACCGACACCGCGATTACCGAGCGCCAGAAGCAGGTTCTGCTCGACGTCTACGCATCGTTCACCCAACAAAACGAATCAACTGAATCAAGCGACGAGGAGTGTTCCACCGAACCCAACGGCGACGAGTGATCAACGGCCCTACCGGCCGTCGGGACTTCCACGTCACGCTAGCGGTTGGTGATGTATCAACCCCGACCGCACGGGTTACCCAGAGCGGAAATCCGGCGGCCGCCAGCGGAGAAGGAGACGCCCGCCTTAGCTTCCATACCCACACCCAAGAACGCCAATAACGGAAAACCATGAAAGGAATAACCATGGCGGACAATTCGAACATCGAAGATTTGCGGGCACCCCTGCTCGCGGCCCTTGGCGCGGCCGACCTGGCCCTGGCCACTGTCAATGACTTGATCGCCAGCCTGCGTGAGCGCGCTGAAGAGACCCGCGCCGACACCCGCACCCGGGTGGAGGAGAGCCGCGCACGGCTGACCCGGCTGCAGGAGGACCTGCCCGAGCAGCTCGACGAGCTGCGCGAGCGGTTCACCAGCGAGGAACTGCGCAAGGCCGCCGAGGGCTACCTGGACGCGGCGACCAACCGCTACAACGAGCTGGTCGAGCGGGGCGAGGCCGCCCTGCAGCGGCTGCGCAGCCAGACGGGCCTGGACGACGCCTCCGCGCGCGCCGAGGGCTACGTGGACCAGGCCGTCGAGCTGACCCAGGAGGCGCTGGGCACCGTGGCGTCGCAGACCCGCGCGGTCGGCGAGCGCGCGGCCAAGCTGGTCGGCATCGAGCTGCCCAAGAAGTCCGACGAGACGGCCAAGAAGGCTCAGAAGGCTGTCGCCAAGAAGGCGCCCGCCAAGAAGGCCCCGGCCAAGAAGGCGCCCGCCAAGAAGGCGTCCGCCAAGAAGGTCACCCAGAAGTAAGTCAAGACGCTCGACTCGGAGTTGTCCGTCGGGCAACTCTGAGTCGACGTTTGGGACGGCGCCCGCATACGCTTAAGGCGTGAGCCACCTCGTGGGTACCGTCATGTTGGTCTTGCAGATCGCCGTCTTGGTCACGGCGGTATACGCGTTCGTGCATGCAGCACTGCAGCGGCCCGACGCCTACACCGCCGCCGACAAGCTGACCAAGCCGGTGTGGCTGGTGATCCTCGGTCTGGCTGTCGCCCTGACATCCATCCTGAGTTTTGTCTTCGGGGTACTCGGGATGGCGATCGCCGCGTGCGCGGCGGGCGTGTATCTGGTCGACGTACGGCCGAAACTTCTTGAAATACAAGGTAAGTCGCGCTAGCGGATGAAGGCACGGCTGACGGCGCCCGCCGCGGTGCTTGTCGCGCTGTGGGGCTCAGCGGGCGCCGCAGCGGCGGACCCGGCCACGATGTCCCCGCCGTTCATCGACCACACCGAGTGGGCGCAGTGGCACGGCCTGAGCAGCCTTCGGGTCTTCCCGACACCATCGGGCCGGCTGGCCGCCAGGCAGTCCGGGAACGCGGCCCTCGCCGACGAGGCGTGGGCCGAAGTGCTGGCGCTGTCCCCGGACGCCGACACCGCCGGGATGCGTGCGCAGTTCGTCTGTCATTGGCAGTTCGCCGAGCTGGCCGAGCCCGGCAAGACCAGCTGGAACCTGGAACCGTGGCGCCCGGTCGTCGACGACACCGAGATGGTCGCCTCCGGCTGCAATCCGGGCGGACCCGAGGAAAGGTTCTAGTGGCGAGCAAACCCACCCGGGCGCAGCTGGCGGCCATGGTCGACCACACCCTGCTCAAACCCGAGGCCACCGAGGCGGACGTGGTCGCCCTGGTCGCGGAGGCCGCCGAATTGCGCGTCTACGCCGTGTGCGTCTCGCCGTCGATGGTTCCGGCCGCGGTGCGGGCCGAAGGCGGTGTCGCCGTGGCGAGCGTGGCGGGTTTTCCGTCGGGCAAGCACATTCCGGCGGTCAAGGCGCACGAGGCCGAACAGGCCGTGGCATCCGGCGCCACCGAGGTCGACATGGTCATCGACATCGGCGCCGCGCTGGCCGGAGACATCGAGGCGGTGCGGGCCGATATCGCGGCCGTGCGCGCCGCCATGAACACCGTCGACGCCGCCTCGGTGCTCAAGGTGATCGTGGAGTCCGCGGTGCTGTTGTCGGGGCCGGACGAGCGCACGCTGGTGCGGGTGTGTCGCGCGGCCGAGGACGCCGGCGCCAACTTCGTCAAGACCTCGACCGGGTTCCATCCCGCGGGCGGCGCGTCGGTGCGTGCCGTCACCGTGATGAGTCAGACCGTCGACGGCAGGTTGGGCGTCAAGGCAAGCGGGGGCATCCGCAGCGCCGCCGACGCGCTGGCGATGCTGGACGCCGGTGCCACCCGGCTCGGCCTGTCCGGCACGCGGGCGGTGCTCGACGGGCTCGACTGAGCCGTCGTCAGAGGTTGGCGAAGCAGGGGTCGTTGTTGTTGCCGGTGGGGATGCTCGCGTTCCGCGTCGAGAAGTGGCTGGTCACACCATCATTGGTGACCTGCACGCTGTCCGCGTGGATGCCCAGCGGGTAGTTCTTGGTGAACTGCGCGGTGAAGTCGTCCAGGGTCGACTGCACCGACTCCTTGGGCATCGTGAAGCCGAGCGCGTTGAAGCTGACGATCTGCAGCTGCAGGCCGTTGCCCGACACCACCGGCTTGGTGGTCAGGTTGTCCAACATGCCCTTCAGCTCGATGGTGCCGTCGTTGGGGTGCGTGGTCACCGTGTTGGTGACGAACGGGCCCAGCACCGGGATCGCGTTCTGAACCGATTCCTTGATGCCGTCGGACGTCCAGGTGACGGTCGCGTCAAGCGACCCGATGGTGCCCTTGGAGTCCTGCGTGTCCCTGAGCTGGACGTCGCGGATGTTGATGTCGATCTTCATGCCCTTGGCATCACGCACCTGGTTGCCCGCGGTCGACACCGAGATGTTGGTGTAGTGCTTGGTGAGCTGCTGCCACAGCATCAGCGGCGCCACCCCGAACGACGCGGTGGCCTGGTCCTTGACCTCACACGCCACCGCCTCGGCGACCTTGCTGTTGGCGACGTGACGGACGTACAGCTCGCCCCCGACCAGCGCGGCGATCACCAGGCAAACCACGATGATGCAGACCAGCACCACGGACAGCGGGTCGCGCAGGAAGCGACGCTTCTTCTTCCCTCCGGCCGGTTCCTCGCCGGGCGTGGGCAGCTTCTCGGTCGCCCCCGCGGGCGGAATCGGCGGGGGTGGCGGCGGGTAGTCGGGCCGCTGCATGTTCGGTGGGGGCGTGCCGATCCGTTCGGTCTGACCCGGCGGCGGACCTGCGGCGGGAGGCGGCGGCGCGGGGGCCGGGCCGCCGGTGTTGATCCGCTCGGTCGGCCGCTCGGTGGGGGGCTGGCCGAAGGGGCCTTGGTTGCCGGGACGGCCCCACGTCGACGGGTCCTGGTTCGGTGGTCCTTGTGGGTTCGTCACCCGACCGATTCTGCCTTATCGAGCTGAGCAAAATCTGAGTGGTTGCGCAGCACCGCGATGCTCTCGCGAGCCTTGGCGACGCGGTCGACGTCGATGTCGGCCAGCACCAACTGCGGCGCGGAGCCGGCCGACGCGACGACCTCCCCGAATGGGGAGACCACCAGGCTGCCGCCCACCCCGGTGGGCGCGCCCGACCCGGTCAGCGACTCGCCCGGGTCGGCCTGCCCGGCCGCGGCGACGTAGCTCATCGAATCGAGCGCGCGGGCCCGTGCCAACAGCGTCCACTGGTCGAGCTTGCCGGGCCCCGCGCCCCACGACGCGCAGACGGCGATCAGCTGGGCGCCGCGGCGGGCCAGCTCGGTGTAGAGGGCCGGGAAGCGGATGTCGTAGCAGACGGTCAGCCCCACCCGCACGCCGGCGACCGTGATCACCACCGGCTCGCGGCCGGGGGCGACGGTGCGGGACTCGGTGAAGCCGAAGGCGTCGTAGAGATGGATCTTGTCGTAGTGCGTGTCCGGCTCGTTGGGACTGCCAGGACCGGCCGCGATCAGCGTGTTCTTCACCCGCCCGTCCCCGGCCGGGGTAAACATGCCGGCAACCACCGTGATGCCGCTGTCGGCCGCGACGCCCCGCACTCCGGCCGCCCACGGCCCGTCGACCGGTTCGGCGATCGGGGCCAGCGGAACCCCGAACCGGCACATTGTCGCCTCCGGGAACACCACCAACTTCGCGCCGGCGTCGGCGGCCCGGCCGCTGTATTCGCGCACCAGCTCCAAGTTGGCGGACGGGTCGGTGCCGCTGAGGATCTGCGCCAACGCGATTCGCATGGGCGCCAGCTTAGGCTCGGCGTCCTCAGGCCGTTTTGGCGATCCACTCCGTGGTGAACCGCTGCTCCGCCGCCACCAGCTCGGCCAGTCGGGTGCCGATGATGTTCTCCAGCTTGCCGCCGATGATCGGGACGCGTACCTGGACGGTGGCCCGGAAGGTCAGCCGCGCACCGCCCGTCGCCAAGATTGTCGAGAGCGTGGCGGTGCCCTTCAGATTCACCGGCGCGTCCAAGATCGACCCGAGGACCGAACCCTGCGCGGCGCCGTCCGCGACCGGCCCCCAGATCTCCTCGCGCCTGATGCGCAGGTCGCCGCTGTGCAACTGCGTGACCATCCCCGGCAGCTTGTGACTGTGGATTACCTGCACGGTGACGACCTCGACGGTGTCGTCGTCCCCGGTTTCACCGCCGACCCGCATCGATTCCAGCGTGGCGAGGTCGACACCGGACCCGGCCAGCCGTGCCCGCCAATAGGTCTCGTCCGTGAACGCCCGATGCACCTCTTCAACGCTGCCGTCGTAGTCGGCCGACAAGTCGAATGAACGCGGCATAGCAGGTGAGGCTACCGTTACGGGCCATGAAATCCAGCGATGCCGGTTCAACATTCGCCGGCGCGCATGTCGCCGAGGCGGTCCCGCTCGCGCCGCTGACGACGTTGCGGGTGGGGCCGGTCGCGCGCCGCCTGATCACCTGCGCCAGCACCGAACAGGTGATCGCGACGGTGCGGGAGCTGGACGCCGAAAGCCGTGGGGGAGAACAGGCCCCGGTGTTGGTGTTCGCCGGCGGGTCGAACCTGGTGATCGCCGATACGTGCGCCGACCTGACCGCCGTGCGGTTGGCCAACAGCGCCATCACCATCGACGGCGGCCTGGTGCGCGCGGAGGCGGGCGCGGTGTGGGACGACGTCGTGGTCAGCGCCATCGAGCACGGTCTGGGCGGACTGGAATGCCTGTCCGGGATCCCGGGGTCGGCCGGGGCCACCCCGGTGCAAAACGTCGGGGCCTACGGTGCGGAGGTATCCGACACCATCACCCGGGTCCGGATACTCGACCGCGGCAGCGGGCAGGTGCGCTGGGTGCCGGGCGGCGAGCTCGGCTTCGGCTACCGCACCAGCGTGTTCAAGCGGGCCGCGCCCGAAACCCCTTGGGTGGTACTGGAAGTCGAGTTCGCCCTGGACGCGTCGGGCCGCAGTGCGCCGCTGCGCTACGGCGAACTGGCCGCCGCGTTGGGGTTGAGCGGCGGCGAGCGGGCGGATCCGTCGGCGGTCCGCGAGGCGGTGCTGACGCTGCGGGGCCGCAAGGGCATGGTGCTCGACGCGGACGACCACGACACCTGGAGCGTGGGGTCGTTCTTCACCAACCCGGTGGTCGCGCCCGAGGTGTACGAGCGGCTGGCCGCGAGCGTCCAGGGGCCGGTTCCGCACTACCCCGCGCCGGACGGCGTAAAGCTGGCCGCGGGCTGGCTGGTGGAGCGGGCCGGCTTCGCCAAGGGTTACCCCGACGATCCTGCGGCCCGATGCCGGCTGTCCACCAAGCACGCGCTGGCGCTGACCAACCGCGGCGGCGCCACCGCCGACGAGGTGATCGCGCTGGCCCGCGTCATCCGCGACGGGGTTCGTGATGTGTTTGGTGTCACATTGGAACCCGAGCCGGTCCTGCTCGGCTGCAGGCTATAGCTCCGAATCCTGCCAAAGACCGCACCGGCCCCGATTTGTCGCGGCAGGGTTGGTGGATTTTGCCCGGTATCTTTGACTTTCGTGAACACGTCGCACCGCCCGCCGCCGATCAACCGGCGTGTGGCTTTGGCGACCCTCGGACTGGGGGTTTTCGCCCCCGGCCTGTTGGCCGCGTGTGGCGGCACCACGGGCAAGCAGGCCGAGAAGAAGGAGCAGCCGGCGGCGCAGCTGAAGTTTCAGCCGGCCGATGCGACCGAAAACGTGGTGCCGATCGCGCCGGTCAGCGTCCAGATCAGCGACGGCTGGTTCCAGCACGTGGCGCTGACGAATTCGGCGGGCAAGCCCGTGGCGGGCAAGTTCAACTCCGACCGCACGGTCTACACCACCACCGAGCCGCTGGGCTACGACGCGACCTATACGTGGAGCGGCTCGGCCGTCGGGCACGACGGCAAGGCGATCCCGGTGACCGGCAAGTTCACCACGGTGTCTCCCACCAAGAAGATCGGTGGGGCGTTCCAGTTGGCCGACGGCCAGACCGTCGGGGTGGCGGCGCCGATCATCATCCAATTCGACGCGCCGATCAGCGACAAGGCCGCCGTCGAGAAGGCGCTGACCGTAACCACGAATCCGCCAGTCGAGGGCAGCTGGGCGTGGCTGCCCGACGAGGCGCAGGGCGCCCGGGTGCACTGGCGCACGCGCGAGTACTACCCCGCGGGCACGACCGTCAACGTCGACGCCAAGTTGTACGGCCTGCCATTCGGAGACAGCGCGTACGGGGCCGAGGACATTTCGCTGAACATCCAGATCGGCCGCCGGCAGGTGGTGAAGGCCGAGGTCACCTCGCACCGCATTCAGGTGGTCAGGGACGAGGGCGTCATCATGGACTTCCCGTGCAGCTACGGCGAGGCCGACAAGGCGCGCAACGTCACCCGTAACGGCATCCACGTGGTCACCGAGAAGTACGCCGACTTCTACATGTCCAACCCGGCGGCCGGCTACAGCCATGTGCACGAACGTTGGGCGGTGCGGATCTCCAACAACGGCGAGTTCATCCACGCCAACCCGGCCAGCTCGGGCGCGCAGGGCAACAGCAACGTCACCAACGGCTGCATCAACCTGTCTACCGGCGACGCCGAGCAGTACTTCCAGTCGGCGATGTACGGCGACCCGGTCGAGGTGACCGGCAGCTCGATCCAGCTGTCCTACTCCGACGGTGACCTCTGGGACTGGGCCGTCGACTGGGACACCTGGGTCGCCATGTCGGCGCTCCCGCCTCCCACCGCGCACCCGCCGTCCACGCAGATTCCGGTGACCGCGCCGGTCACGCCGTCGACCGCGCCGAGCCTGTCCGGCACGCCCACGACGACCACGACCACCTCCTCGAGCCCGGCGACTAGCCCCGGCGGTTGAACCGGGTGGCCGACGCCTGATCGCGCGGCTTCATGACGATCAGGTCGAGGTCCACGTGGGACGGCCGCGAAGCAACGAAGCCGATCACCTCGGCGACATCGGCGGCAACCAGCGGGGTGAGGCCGGTGTAGACGGCGTCGGCACGCTGTTGATCGCCGTCGAAGCGAACCAGCGAAAACTCGGTCTCGACCGCGCCAGGCGCGATCTCGGTCAGCCGCACCGGCTTACCCAGCAGCTCGCCGCGCAGCGTGCGGTGCAGCGCTCCCTGGGCGTGTTTGGCCGCCGTGTACCCGGCGCCGCCGTCGTAAACCTCAAGTGCCGCAACCGAAGTCACCGTGACGATCAGGCCGTCGCCCGAGTCGATGAGCTTGGGCAGCAGCGCCCGGGTGACCCGCAGCGTGCCCATCACGTTGGTCTCCCACATCCACCGCCAGTGCTCGAAGTCCGAATCGGCGACCGGTGCCAGCCCGCGGGCACCGCCGGCGTTGTTGACCAGCACGTCCACCCGGGCCAGCTCGTCGGCGAGAGCGGCGACCGCCGCGTCGTCTGTGACGTCAGCCACAATGGCGGTTCCGCCGATCTCCCGTGCCAAGGCGTTGATCCGGTCCGCCCGGCGCGCCACCGCCACCACGTGAAAGCCCTGCGCAGCAAGGGTCTGGGCCGTCGCCTCCCCGATTCCCGAGCTGGCGCCCGTGACCACCGCGACCCGTTCATTCCTGACATTTCCAACCATAGAAACAACCTTAGTGAGCGTGCTAAATTTTCTTCGTGCACCTCAGCGCCCTGTCCAGCACCACCACCACCGCGTGTCTTTGCGCGGCGGGTGCGTGTTGTTGTCGCGCACTTTGCCGCTCCTGACTTTTCAGGTGTGGCCAGTGACGGCCAACAAAAATCGGACAAAGGACGCTCGTGCGCTCGAATACCCTCACCCAGACTCATCATTCGCCCACCCGTGCCAGCTACAAGGGCCACCGGTCGGTGCGTCGTCAGATCGTGCCGCCGGCACTGCACATCGCCGACTCGGCGGCGGCCTCGGTTTTCCGGGCGGTCCGATTGCGCGGCCCGGTCGGGCGTGACGTCATCGCCGGCGTCACCTCGCTGAGCATCGCGACGGTCAACCGTCAGGTCATCGCCCTGCTCGACGCCGGGCTGTTGCGGGAACGCGCCGACCTGGCCGTCTCCGGCGCGATCGGGCGCCCACGCGTGCCGGTCGAGGTCAACCACGAACCATTCGTGACGCTGGGCGTCCACATCGGCGCGCGGACCACCAGCATCGTGGCCACCGACCTGTTCGGTCGCACGCTCGACACCGTTGAGACGCCGACACCGCTCAGCCCGGCCGGGCCGGCGCTGGCGTCGCTGGCCGAAAGCGCCGCTCGTTATCTGCGGCGCTGGCATCGGCGCCGCCCGCTGTGGGTCGGCGTCGCGATCGGCGGGACCGTCGACAGCGCGACCGGTCACGTCGACCACCCGCGGCTCGGTTGGCGGCAGGCGCCGGTCGGCCCGGTGCTGGCCGACGCGCTGGGACTGCCCGTGTCGGTGGCCTCGCACGTCGACGCCATGGCCGGGGCCGAGCTGCTGCTCGGCATGCGGCGCTTCCTGCCCAGCTCGCCCACCAGTCTCTACGTCTATGCCCGCGAGACCGTGGGCTACGCGCTGGTGATCGGCGGACGGGTGCACTGCCCGGCCAGCGGCCCCGGCACCATCGCGACGCTGCCCGTCCACTCCGAGCTGCTGGGCGGCACCGGCCAACTGGAATCCACCGTCAGCGACGAGGCGGTGCTGGCCGCCGCCCGGCGGCTGCGAGTCCTGCCGTTCGCTTCCCCGAGCCGGCCCAACGCGCCCGCCGCCGGCATCGCCGACCTGCTCCGGCTGGCCCGCGCCGGCAACGAGCAGGCGAGAGAACTGCTGAACGAGCGGGGGCGGGTGCTCGGGGAGGCGGTGGCGTTGCTGCGCGACATGCTCAACCCCGACGAACTGGTGGTCGGTGGCCAGGCCTTCACCGAGTACCCCGAGGCGATGGAGCACGTGGAGGCGGCCTTCGCCGAGCGCTCGGTGTTGCCGCCGCGCGACGTCCGCGTCACCGTCTTCGGAAACCGGGTGCAGGAGGCGGGTGCGGGGACCGTGTCGCTGGGCGGGCTCTACGCCGATCCGCTCGGGGCGATGCGGCGGGCCGGGGCGCTGAATCCGCGGCTGCGCGACGTCGATGTCGACGAGTCTTCCGCTTAGCGCGAAGCCATGTCCTGGGCGTTGCGCTGGTGAACGGAGCTTCCTGGTAAAGATGACAGAGTGCGGCACGACGACGTATTCCGGCTGAAACCGCGCCGCGTCGCTGTATTGGCGGTGCACACCTCACCATTGGCCCAGCCGGGCACCGGCGACGCCGGGGGCATGAACGTCTACGTGCTGCAGACGGCGCTGCACCTGGCGCGGCGCGGCATCGAGGTGGAGATCTTCACCCGGGCCACCGCGTCCGCCGACCCTCCCGTCGCGCGGGTGGCGCCCGGCGTGCTGGTGCGCAACGTGGTGGCGGGGCCGTTCGAGGGCTTGGACAAATACGACCTGCCCACCCAGTTGTGTGCGTTCGCCGCCGGGGTGCTGCGCGCGGAAGCTTCGCACGAACCGGGTTACTACGACATCGTGCACTCGCACTATTGGCTGTCCGGGCAGGTCGGCTGGCTGGCCCGCGACCGCTGGGCGGTGCCGCTGGTGCACACCGCGCACACGCTCGCCGCGGTCAAGAACGCGGCGCTGGCCGCGGGTGACGCGCCCGAGCCGCCGCTGCGCACCGTCGGTGAGCAGCAGGTCGTCGACGAGGCGGACCGCCTGATCGTCAACACCGACGATGAAGCCAGACAACTGATCTCCATCCACCGCGCCGACCCGGCGCGCATCGATGTCGTCCACCCGGGAGTGGATCTCGAGGTGTTCCGCCCGGGAGACCGCCGGGCGGCCCGGGCCGCGCTGGGGTTACCGCTCGACGAGGACGTGGTGGCCTTCGTCGGGCGGATCCAGCCGCTGAAGGCACCCGACATCGTGCTGCGCGCGGCCGCGAAATTGCCGGGCGTGCGCATCGTCGTGGCCGGCGGTCCGTCGGGCAGCGGCATGGCGTCCCCGGACGGGCTGCGGCGGCTGGCGGACGAACTCGGCATCGCGGCGCGGGTGACCTTCCTGCCCCCGCAATCCCGCACGGACCTGGCCACTCTGTTTCAGGCCGCCAGCCTGGTCGCCGTGCCCAGCTACTCCGAGTCGTTCGGCCTGGTGGCCGTCGAGGCTCAGGCGTGTGGCACGCCCGTGGTGGCGGCCGCGGTCGGCGGTCTGCCGGTGGCCGTGCGCGACGGAACCACCGGCACGCTGGTGTCCGGCCACGACGTCGATCAGTGGGCGAACGCCCTGGACCGGGTGCTGCGGCTGCGCGCGCCACACGCCGAGGCGATGAGGCGCGCGGCCGCCGAGCACGCGGCCACGTTTTCCTGGGACAACACCACCGACGCGCTGCTGACCAGCTATCGGCGCGCGATCCGCGCCTACACCGCCGAGCGAAGCGGGGTGGGCGCATGACATCCACAGTCGAGCAGGTGATCGAGGACACGCTGCGGGCGAGCGGCCTGGAGTACTCGAAACACGAGGGGGCGCACGGCGGCTTGTCCGGCCTGGTGGTGGAGCTGCCCGGCGAGCGCAAACTCAAGACCAACACCATCCTGAGCGTCGGCGAGCACTCAGTGCGCATCGAGGCGTTCGTGTGCCGCAAGCCCGACGAGAACCACGAGGGCGTCTACCGCTTTCTGCTCAAGCGGAACCGCCGCCTCTACGGGGTGGCTTACACCCTGGACAAGGTCGGCGACATCTACCTGGTGGGCCGCATGTCGCTGGCGTCGGTGGACGCCGACGAGATCGACCGAGTGCTCGGGCAGGTGCTCGAAGCGGTGGATTCGGACTTTAATACGTTGTTGGAGTTGGGTTTTCGCTCGTCGATACAGAAAGAGTGGGAGTGGCGGGTGTCCCGCGGGGAGTCGCTGAAGAACCTCGAGGCGTTCGCTCATTTGATCGACGAAGACGACGATGCAGAGCGCGAAGCGCGATGAGGAGAAGTCGAGCAGGTATCGACGAGGACGACGAATAAGCTAGCCGCCATGGGAGACACTGCCACGCTGGTGCTGCTGCGCCACGGCGAGAGCGACTGGAATGCCCTGAACCTGTTCACCGGTTGGGTGGACGTCGGGCTGACCGAAAAGGGCCGGGCCGAGGCGGTACGCAGCGGCGAGCTGCTGGCCGAGCAGGACCTGTTGCCCGACGTGCTCTACACCTCGTTGCTGCGCCGAGCGATCACCACCGCGCACCTGACGCTGGACGCCGTCGACCGGCTGTGGATCCCGGTGCGGCGCAGCTGGCGGCTCAACGAACGCCACTACGGGGCGCTGCAGGGCCTGGACAAGGCCGAGACCAAGGCGCGCTACGGCGACGAGCAGTTCATGGCCTGGCGGCGCAGCTACGACACGCCGCCGCCACCGATCGAGAAGGGCAGCCAATTCAGCCAGGACGCCGACCCCCGGTACGCGAACATCGGCGGCGGCCCGCTGACCGAATGCCTGGCTGACGTGGTGGTCCGGTTCCTGCCGTACTTCACCGACGTCATCGTCCCGGACTTGCGCAGTGGCAAAACGGTGTTGATCGTCGCGCACGGCAACTCACTGCGAGCCCTGGTCAAATACCTCGACCGGATGTCCGACGACGATGTCGTCGGGCTGAACATCCCGACCGGGGTCCCGCTCCGCTACGACCTGGACGTCGACCTGCGGCCGGTGGTGCCGGGTGGCACCTACCTGGACCCGGAGGCGGCCGCGGCGGGTGCGGCGGCGGTTGCCAGCCAGGGACGCGGGTAACGCCGGCCGCGGCGCCATTGCGAGTTTTAAAGGCCTGTTTGCCGAACATCGCGTTAACGGAAGTGGAACACCTGAAGCGCAAAGTGTGACTTGTCCGATTTTGGCCTCGTTCCGCTAGGGCGGCGTTCAGGAAGATTTGTAGGATTTGCTATGTGACTGTGTTCTCGGCGCTGTTGCTGGCCGGGGTCTTGTCCGTGCTGGGGCTGGCCATAGGGGTAGCAGCCGGGACCCGGCTGTCTCCGAAAGCCGCCCGGCGCCGGCAGCGGGCGAGCACCGAATGGACCGGGATCACCGTCGCGCAGATGCTGCAACGCATCGTCGCGCTGATGCCGCTTGGAGTCGCGGTGGTGGATTCCCACCGTGATGTTGTCTACCTCAACGATCGGGCCAGGGAACTGGGCCTGGTGCGCGACCGGCAGCTTGACGACCAGGCGTGGGAGGCGGCCCAGCAGGCGCTGAGCGGGGTCGATGTTGAATTCGACCTGCGGCCGGCCAAACGCGCGGCGGGGCGGTCCGGGCTATCGGTGCACGGGCAGGCCCGGCTGCTCAGCGAAGAGGACCGCCGGTTCGCCGTGGTATTCGCCCACGACCAGTCCGACTATGCGCGCATGGAAGCGACCAGGCGCGATTTCGTGGCCAACGTCAGCCACGAGCTCAAGACCCCGGTCGGCGCCATGGCCCTGCTGGCCGAGGCCCTATTGGCGTCCGCCGACGACCCCGAAACCGTTCGCCGCTTTGCCGAAAAGGTGCTCGTCGAAGCCAACCGGCTGGGGGACATGGTCGCCGAGCTGATCGAGCTGTCCCGGCTGCAAGGCGCGGAGCGGCTACCCAACGTCACCGAGGTCGACGTCGATACCGTTGTGTCCGAGGCGATTTCACGCCACAAGGTGGCCGCCGACAACGCGCATATCGAGGTTCGCACGGATGCGCCCAGCGGCTTGCGGGTGCTGGGCGACGAGACGCTTCTGGTCACCGCGCTGGCCAACCTGGTGTCCAACGCGATCGCCTATTCGCCGCCCGGTTCGCCGGTCTCGATCAGCCGCCGGCGCCGCGGCGACAATATCGAGATCGCCGTCACCGACCGTGGCATCGGGATCGCGTTGGAGGACCAGGAGCGGGTCTTTGAGCGGTTCTTCCGGGGGGACAAGGCACGCTCGCGCGCCACTGGCGGCAGCGGGCTGGGCCTGGCCATCGTCAAACACGTCGCGGCCAATCACAACGGCAGCATCGGCGTGTGGAGCAAGCCGGGGACCGGATCGACATTCACGCTGTCGATTCCGGCCTACACCGACAATGACGAACAACCCGAGCAACCGCAGGGTCGCGACGTGCGGCCCAACAGGTCACAACGAGAGGAAGAACTAAGTCGATGACCAGTGTCTTGATCGTGGAAGACGAGGAGTCGCTGGCCGATCCGCTGGCATTCCTGTTGCGCAAGGAGGGCTTCGAGGCCACGGTCGTAACCGATGGGCAAGCCGCGCTGGCCGAGTTCGACCGTGGCGGCGCCGACATCGTGCTGCTCGATCTGATGCTGCCCGGGATGTCGGGGACCGACGTGTGCAAGCAGCTGCGCGCCCGTTCCAGCGTGCCGGTGATCATGGTGACCGCACGGGACAGCGAGATCGACAAGGTCGTCGGGTTAGAGCTGGGCGCCGATGACTATGTGACCAAGCCGTATTCCGCGCGCGAGTTGATCGCCCGGATCCGCGCGGTGCTCCGCCGCGGCGGTGACGACGATTCCGAAATCAGCGACGGTGTGCTCGAATCCGGCCCGGTGCGGATGGACGTCGAGCGACACGTCGTCTCCGTCAACGGCGACACAATCACGTTGCCGCTCAAGGAGTTTGACCTGCTAGAGTACCTGATGCGCAACAGCGGTCGGGTGCTGACGCGCGGACAGCTGATCGACCGGGTGTGGGGCGCTGATTACGTCGGCGACACCAAGACGCTCGACGTCCACGTCAAGCGGTTGCGGTCCAAGATCGAAGCCGACCCGGCCAACCCGGTCCACCTGGTGACCGTGCGAGGGCTGGGCTACAAGCTCGAGGGCTAGACCCAGTCTCTCGATTCGGTCGAAGCGCGGATTATCGCGCCGCCTTGGCGGCCTCGCGATGGCCCTTCTTTTTCGCATGGGTCGAGCAGCAATGCGTCATTTCGCAATGGAACCGGTCGCTGCATTCATGCGAACAATAAATTGACGCGGCCGGAAGCCAATCGGGGTCGGACAAGTCGCGCGGTCGGTCATTGGGATCGAACGTGTGGCCGCAATGCGCGCAGGTCCTGACCTTGGTAGCCATGTCGCCAGGGTACGCTCGGCGCCCCTTGATCGGTGCCGATTTCTGCATTCCGCAGAATCGCCAGGTGGGCAATTCAACCGACAATTCCCTCCTTCAGCGAATTACTTTTTGAAACTAACTCGGCCGTCGTCCGTTGTTGGTCTCGCCGCGGTTCGACACCACCGGCGCGGTCATTTCCATGAAATCGGCGGTGTGACAGGTCAATAGGCGGTAGATCGGCGGTTCGCGGCGGAATGGCTTGCGGCGCAGGCCGTTCTATCACCGCGACGCCGGCCGGGTGTCCGGGCGGGTACGACGAGCGGCGGCGTGGCCGTGGGCGCAGCCGGGGTGCCGCAGGAATTAATCCGGCGGCGTTGGCGTTCGGGGTAGCCGTGGCGCACGCGACGAAATGCTCGAACAGATGAAGTGCCTTAGCATCAGCCCGTTGGGCAATGGTGATCGGGGGGAACGGTGTTGACGCTGCTCAAGCGGGCATGGGTTCCCGTGGTCGTGGTGGTGGCGGTGATCATCGGCGGCGTCGCGGTGGACCGTCTCAACGGCGTTTTCCCGGGGCCCGGCCTGCCCAAGCCCGATCCGCGGGATGCGACCCCGCCCTACGCCGCCAAGACCGCCGTCTACGAAATCCTGGGGCCACCCGGGACCACCGGCGTCGTCAACTGGATGGATGCCGACGCGCAACCGCAGAAGGCCAACTTCACCACGTTGCCGTGGTCGACGACGATCGTCGCCCAGATGCCCGGCATCTTCGCCTACGTCGTCGCGCAAGGTGACAGCCCCTCCATCGGCTGCCGGATCACGGTCGACGGCAAATTGGTCGATCAACGGCAAGCCGAGACGCGCAATGCGCAGGTCTCCTGCCTGGACAAGTCCGCATGACCGACAACACCAGCGACACCGACGAAATACCCGTTGCACAACCCACGGAAGTCGAGCACAAGCCGCGCATCGCCCGCGCCGTCCGCGCCCTGGCGCTGCCGATCGTCGTCTGCTGGGTGCTGATCGCGGTCGGCGTCAACGTCTTCGTCCCACAATTGGAGAAGGTTGCCGAGGAGATCTCCGTTCCGCTCTCGCCGTCTGACGCACCGTCGGTCACCGGGATGAAGCACATCGGCGAGAAGTTCAAGGAGTACGACTCGGACAACCTCGTCCTGGTCACCCTGGTCGGTGATAAACCGCTCGGCGAGGACGCGCACCGGTTCTACGACGACCTAGTCAAAAAGATTCAGGCCGACCACGAACACGTCGAGCACGCGCTGAACTTCTGGGGACAGCGCTTCACGTCCTCAGGTGTGGAGAGCTACGACCATAAGGCCGCCTACGTCCAGGTCAACCTCAAAGGCGATCAGGGAGGGGCGGTCGGCGACGCATCCGTTGCCGCGGTGCGCAAGATCGTCGCGGACTCCACGCCGCCCGCCGGCGTCAAGGCCTACGTCGCGGGCCAGGGAGCGCTGACCGCCGACGTGATCGTTGTCGGTGACAAGAGCCTGGCCAAGATCACCATCATCACGGTCGTCATCATCGCGGTGATGCTGATGTTCGTTTACCGGTCCATCAGCACCGTGTTGCTGACCATGGTGATCCTCTTCGTGGGACTCGCGGCCGGCCGCGGCGTGGTGTCGCTGCTGGGCGAAACCGGCGTCATGGGATTGTCGACCTTCGCAGTGAACCTGCTGACCTCACTCGCGATCGCGGCGGGTACCGATTACGCGATTTTCATGGTGGGCCGCTACCAGGAGGGCCGTGAACGCGGTCTGGACCGGGAAGCCGCCTATTACGACACCTTCGCCGGCGTCAGCAAGGTGGTCCTGGGCTCGGGTCTGACCATTGTTGGGGCGCTGGCCTGCTTGAAGTTCACCCGGCTGCCTTACTTCAGTTCGCTGGCGTTCCCGTGCGCGATAGGTCTGCTGGTGGTGGTGGCGGCCGGGGTCACGCTGACGCCCGCTCTTATCGTAGTCGCCAGTGGCTTCGGTCTTTTGGACCCCAAGCGCAAGTTCAACTACACCCGCTGGCGCCGCCTGGCGACTGCCATCGTGCGGTGGCCGGCGCCCATCCTCGCCGTTTCCGTCATTCTTGCCATCGTTGGCGCCCTTGGTCTCGCGGGCTTCACCCCGCGCTACAACGACCTCTACTACCTGCCGCACAGCGCCGCCTCCGTGCAGGCCTACGACGCGGCCGATCGGCACTTCACCCAGGCCCGTCTCAACCCGGACCTGCTGATGATCGAATCGGACCACGATCTGCGCAATCCCCGAGACATGTTGGTGCTGGACAAGGTTGCCGGTGCCATCTTCCGGGTGCCGGGCATCGAACGGGTGCAGAGCATCACCCGACCGCTCGGCCCACCGATCGAAGACGGGTCAATTCCGTTCCAGCTCAGCGTGCAAACCGCGCCGATCCGTGACAACCTCAACTATTTGAGAGACCGCGTCGGCGACATCAAGAAGATCACCGGGTTCCTCGACACCCAGATCTCCCTGCTGGAACGCCAGTACGCGATCACCCAGAAGCTCGCCAACGCGACGGACGACAGCGCAAAAACCACGGCGGAGACCGCCGCCATCACCGACGAAATTCGCGACCACATCGCCGATTTCGACGACTTCTGGCGACCGATCCGCAGCTACTTCTACTGGGAGAGGCACTGCTACGACATCCCGATCTGCTGGTCGCTGCGTAGCCTGTTCGATGCCTTGGACGGGTTTGATCAGCTCGCCGAGAAGTTCCACGCCCTCACCGGCGATCTCACCAACACGGCCGCGGCCACGCGCGAATTGTTGGCGATCATTCCGGAGAACATCGCTGTGTCGAAGGCGATCCGGGATACCACGCTGACCATCTACAGCTCGTTCAACAGTCTGATCGACCAGTTCGACCGGCTGACCGACACCAATGCTGTGATGGGTAAGTCGTTCAACGACGCTCGCGTGGAAAGCCTGTTTTACCTGCCGCCGGAGATCTTCCAGAACTCCGATTTCCAGTTCGGGTTGAGCCTGATGGTGTCGCCCGACGGAAAGGCCGCGCGCTTCATCATCACTCACTCCCTGGACCCGGCAACCGCGGAAGGCATCAAGTCCGTCGAGCAAGAGCGCAACGCGGCCAAGGAGGCGCTGAAGCTCACCTCGCTGGAGAACGCCGACATCTACCTCGGCGGCACCGCCGCGACATTCAACGACATCGCCACCGGCGCCTGGTACGACCTGCTGATCGCCGCGGTGGCGTCGATCGTGCTGATCTTCATCATCATGGTGATCGTCACCCGCGCCCTGGTAGCAGCGGGCGTCATCGTCGGCACGATCGTGCTGTCGCTAGGCGCAGCGTTCGGATTCTCGACTTTGATCTGGCAACACCTGTGCCACTTCCAGTTGCACTGGGTGGCAACGGAATTCGCGTTGATCGTGCTCTTGGCGGTGGGGTCTGATTACAACTTGATGCTGGTGTCGCGGATCGAGGAGGAAATCGGGGCCGGCCTGAACACCGGACTCATCCGCGGCGTCGGCGTGACGGGCCCGGTGGTGTCCGCGGCCGGTGTGGTGTTCGCCGTGACCATGGCCACGATGCTCTCCAGCGATCTCCGCGCGATCGGCCAGTTCGGCACGACGATCGGGCTCGGCCTGATGTTCGACACCTTCGTCGTCCGATCGCTCATCACGCCGTCGATCATGACGCTGATGGGACGCTGGTTCTGGTGGCCGAAGCGGGTCCGGGTCCGCCCGGCCAGCGAGATGCTTCGCTCCGTCGGGCCGCGCCCGCTGGTGCGCGCACTGCTGTACCAACCGCGCCACGCGGCTCCGCCGCAGACGTAGCAGGCGACGCCCACTCGCCGGCGGCCCACCTCGGGGGCCGGACGGGGACGCCGCTTATTTTCACGCCGTTTACCGCAATCGCTGGCGCTCGACCACGGCCGGACTTATTCTATGGTCGTTGAAAAACTATTCTATGGCCGTTGAAAACCGCGCTTGCTCGCCGCGGAGAGGAAGCCGACATGGACTTTGCTTCGCTCCCTCCGGAGGTCAACTCCGGACTGATGTATGCGGGACCGGGATCGGGGCCGATGCTGGCGGCCGCCGCGGGTTGGGACGCGTTGGCCGCCCAGCTGGAGTCCACTGCCAGTGGCTACGCGGCCGAGCTGGCGGCGCTGACCGGCCAGGCGTGGTCCGGCCCCTCGTCGCTGCTGATGACGGCGGCGGCCACACCCTATGTGCAGTGGTTGTCCACTGCCGCGGCGCAGGCCGCCCAGACCGGCGTCCAGGCCTACGCGGCAGCGGCGGCCTACGAGGCGGCGTTTGCGATGACGGTGCCGCCGCCGGTGATCGCGGCCAACCGGGCGCAATTGATGGCACTGATCGCGACCAATTTCTTCGGGCAGAACACCCCGGCGATCGCGGCCACCGAAGCCCAATACATGCAGATGTGGGTCCAGGACGCCACCGCGATGTACGGCTATGCGGCCGCGTGTGAGGCCGCCGGCACCCTGACCCCGTTTGATGAGCCGCCGCAGACCACCAACCCCGCAGGTCCGGGCGCCCAGGCCCAGGTGATGTCTCAAACCGCGGGCAACGCCACACAGCAGGTGGTCTCGACCAACGCCACGATGCACACCCTGAGCTCCGCGACCGCCGACACCGTCACGCCCGTGGCTCCGGGCGAAACGGTCACCGTCCCGGCGGGTGACACCATCGCCATCGGCACCAACACCGGCATGTACGTCAACAGCGGCTCCATCACGATCACGGGGTCCGGAACCGATCTCATCAGCTTCGGCTCCGTTATCGTCAACCCCGGCAGCACAATTCACACGCTGATCGACTGTTCCGAGGGCGGTGTTCTGATCCCGAGCGGGGTCGACGTCACCGCCGACTCCGCCCCACTCGTCCTCACTCCGGGATCGTTCCAGGAGGTGCTGGTCAGCCTCGTGAACGGCTCGGCCACACTTCCCGTGGTCGGCGGGGAACAGGTCGCCATCGAAACGTTCGGGAACACCGCCACCGCCCTCGCCGGCCCCGCCGGCGCTTCCATCACCAACGTGTTCGGCACCGTCAGCGTCGCCACGCTCACCCCCATCCCCGGCCCGTCGGGCGCATTGGGGGCCCCGTTAGGTGTGCTGGCCGCGCCCGGCCTGGCGGGGACCGCAGGCATTCAGCCTCAGCTCGACGTGGATGGGCTGTTGGAATGGGCGCAAGGCATTTCGGGTGCCGACGTGGCAGCTGCCGCTTCGGGGTAGCAGATCGTGGCAGGAGGGGACATGCGGTGGCCGTTTCACCCGTCGTCCGGGGTCGGCACGCCGTCCGCGGGGGCCGGCGACGCGGCCTCGCTAGGTCCGCTGTCGGTGCCGCGGGCCTGGACCACGATCGCCGGGGAGGTCGAATCAGCGCTGCCCTCAACGGCTTTGAGCGTCGATTCCGCGCCGGGACGCACGTTCCGACAGGCACTGATGGCCACGATCAGCTGCGGGCGCCCACCACTTCGTCCGCCACGCCCAACGCCAGCGCCATGATCGACACCTGCGGATTGACCTCCGGACAGCTCGGCAGGATCGAGGCGTCGGCGACCCATACGCCGTCCACGCCGCGCAACCGCCCGGTCTCGTCGACCGGGCAGAGCTGAGCGTCGACGCCCGCGGCGGCCGTACCGGTCGGATGAAAAGCGGCCAGGTGCAAGCCTTTCGGGTCGCTGCGGCGCAGCGCGTCCTGCAGGGCGGGCAGCGAGGTCACCGTCATCGCGCCCGGTAAACCGGTGAGTACCTCGGTCGCCCCCGCCGCGAACAGCAGCCTGCCCATGGCCTCGATTGCGACGACGAGCTTGGCGATGTCGTCGCGAGAGATGTTGTAGCGCACCAGCGTTTCGCCGCGCACCGAGGACACCGAACCGGCGCCGCGGTCGGCGACCATGGCGCCGAACGTCGCGACACGCGGGGCCCGGTCCAGCCAGCCGAGCAGCTCGGCGCCATAGCCGGGAAAGACCATCGAGCCCATGCCCGGTGGGGTCGAGGTCGCCTCGATCAACACGCCATGCGATTCGTGCAGCTCGTGAACCGCGGCGCTCTGCAGCACCCCGTGCCAGGCGACGACGTCTTCCTCGAAACGCCCGGCCAGCATCGTCGCCGGATGCAGCGCCAGGTTGCGCCCGAGCCGCGGGTGCGCACCGAAGCCGCTGCGCCGCAACAGCCCTGGCGTCTCGGTGGCGCCGGCCGCCACGATGACCGTGTCGGCCAGGACGTCCAGCGCCGTGCCGTCGGCCCGGCGGGCCCGCACGCCCCGGGCGCGCCCATGCCGATGCAACACCCGCTCGACGCGGGCATCGGAGATGATCCGCGCGCCTGCCGCGCACGCCTCCGGCAGCGCGTTGAGGTGAACGCCGTACTTGGCGTTACGGGGGCAGCCGATCGCACACTGGCAACACCCTTCGCAGCCGGGCGCGTTGCGCGGAATGGGCGCCGCCCGCCAGCCCAGGGTGGCGGCGGCATCCAGCAGCAGCCGCCCGTTGCGGCCCATGACCTCCAGCGGCACCGGGGCGACCCGCAGCGTGCGCTCGACGTCGGCGAGGCGCTCGGTCAGTCGGTCGGAATCGGCCAGGGCAAGCCCGAACTCGTCACGCCAGCGCCGCTGCACGGCCGCCGGCGGGCGGTAGCAGGTGCCGGAGTTCACCACCGTGGTGCCGCCGACCGCCCGGCCGATGGGCAGCACCACCGAAGGACGTCCGAGGGCGACGGTGGCCCCGGCGCCGCGGTACAACCCGGCATAGCGGTCGATGGGATGCGTGGTGCGGAATTCCTCGACGGTCCACCGGCGCCCCTCCTCGAGAACGACGACGTCCAGTCCGGCCCGCGCCAGGGTGCGGGCCACCATCGCGCCGCCGGCACCGGAGCCCACAATCACCGCGTCCGCGGTGACGACCGAACGGCTCTCGGCCGAGGGGACGACGTTCAACGTCGCGTCGGGCCGGGCCGTTCCGTGCTCTTTGGCGTGCGAAAGCAGTTCCGGCGCATAGTTTTCCGCGCCGTTGGCCAAGAGCACGACCGCCTTCATGGCCTCGACGGCCGTAGCGGCGTCCGGGCTCAGCGCGGCGACCCGCTGCACCACCTGCGCGCGCCGGTCGGGTCCGAGGCGGGACAGGGACCGGCCGGTGGTGACGTAGCTCGTCGCGGCCAGCGCGAGCATCCCGGCGCGCATCGCGACCCGCGATGTCGTCGGCAGCTGTCGCAGGTAGCGCTCGACGCGGTCGGTCAGCTCGGGCGGTGTCGGGCCGCCGCATTCCTCGGGCAGGAGCGCGCTACCGAACGACGCGACCAGGTTCATATCACCCGCGCGAGCCGGCGGCCCAGCTTGATGAAGAACGGATAGGTGGCGAAGATCGCGCCCGCCGCGGCATGCAGGGGCCAGTCCGCCTCAGCGGTTTTCACGCTGAAAACCCCGCTGTTCCACATGAAGTCGCGGCCATTGCGGGCGCGGAAGGGCCGCCACAACACCCCCAGTCCGGGGACGTTGTTGTACAACCCGAACGACCCGCCGAAGAAGACACCCAGTGTGGCGGCCTCCGCGACATCGCGACGGTCGGCGGGGACCCGCCGCTCGATGAGCACGCCGGAGGCAAACAGCAGGGGTGGGTCCAGCAGAAAGCTCATGTCGGAATCCTTTCGTTGACGTCGGGTGCCGCGGCACCGCGCAGGCCCACTTCGGCGTGCCCGGTGCCCAGCACCGACCAGTGCCGGTCATCGATCTCGATGTGGACGTCGGCCTGTTCGGTGTTGGTGCACACCGCCCTGCCGCCGTCGGGATCGGTGTATTGCAGGCTCACGCACCGCTCGGCCGGCTGGTCGATCCGGATGAGCACCCGGCGACCGCCGATGCGTCCCTCCAGCTGCCAGTGCGCCAGGCCGAGCGTCGTCCGCATCCGCAGTGACGGCAGCCGGCTTGCGGGCCAGTCCTTTCCGTCGATGCGAAACCGGATGAACGCCAGCGGTGCCAGCCTGTTCAGGCCCGGCTTGTGCGAGACGGCGGTGACCGCTTCGCACACGTCACCATTGCCGAGGTCGGCATGGACCCATCCCCAGCGCTTGGCATTGCCGTGGCCGTAGATGTGGGCGACGCCGCCGCGCCACCCCTCGATGCGCGCGGCGGCGTCGTTGACGGTCAGTGAGCCGGTGAAGTCGGCGGTGGGGGCGAGGACGACCTGGGCGCCCGGCAGCAGCTCGCGCTCCCACGCGGCGCGGGGAAACGTCCACAGCGGTGCGCCGGTGTCGGCCCACGACAGATCCCAGGCGAGTGATCCGGCGCGTCCGCTCAGCCGTTCGTCGCCCACGCGGACGCCGTCGGCGTCGAACCACCAGGGGCCGGTCGCCGGACGAGCGGGCACTGGCCCGAACCGCTCGGTGCGGGGTGGCCCGTCGGGGGCGAACCAGGTGGCCCAACCGTGCGCGTAGGCATCCTCGGCGCGGGACAGCGGGGCCACCGTCTCGCAGTGCACCCACAGCCCGGCGCGCGTCACCGGATCCGAGAGGGTGGCGTACCAGACTTCCAGGCGCCCGGCCTTGCCGCGCCAGCGCGGGGCCACTGCCGATCGCATCTCGCCGTCCATGCCTCACCTTCCGTGGATCCGTCCACTATATTGGTTGAGCCAATGAACCAGTCAAGTCCGCTGCGCCCGCCCGACCGCCAACGCGTCGATGAACAGATCGCCGCGTCCATCACCGACGCCATCCTCGACGGCGCGTTTCCGCCGGGTTCGGCCTTGCCGCCCGAGCGCGAACTGGCCGAACAGCTCGGCGTCAACCGCACGTCCCTGCGGCAAGGTCTGGCCAGGCTGCAGCAGATGGGTCTGATCGAGGCCCGGCATGGCAGCGGCAACGTGGTCGCTGACCCGCAGGCGCTCACCCACCCCGCGGTGGTCGAGGCGCTGGTCCGCAGACTGGGCCCCGAGTTCCTGGTGGAGCTGTTCGAGATCCGGGCCGCCCTGGGCCCGTTGATCGGCCGGTCGGCCGCGCGGCGCGGTGCCCCCGGGGATGCCGAGGCCCTACGTGCCGCGTTGGCCGCGGTCCGCGAGGCCGACAGCGCCGCCGCGCGCCAGGCCGCCGACCTCGCCTACTTCCGGGTGCTCATCCATCACAGCCGCAACCGCGCGCTCGTGTTGCTGTACCGCTGGGTCGAGCACGCCTTCGGCGGCCGCGAGCATGACCTCACCGCCGCCTATGACGACGCCGCGCCGGTGGTCGCCGGCCTAAGTGCCATCACCGACGCCGTGCTGTCGGGCGACGAGGCTGCGGCCGCCGCTGCGGTGGAGGAATACCTGCGCGCCAGCGCACAGCGAATGATCTTGTCTTACACCAAGACTGAGGCTACTCGGCGAGGCGAGTCGCCGGATGGACCGCGATGAGCCCCAGCTTGCTGCGGCGCTTGCACATCGCCGCCAGCTCCGCGTAGGCCTTGGCGCCGAGCAGCTCGGTGAGCTCATCGGCCATGCTCTCCCACACCTGCTTGGCGCCGACATGGGCGCCCGGGTCGCCGGTGCAGTACCAATGCAGGTCGGCACCCCCGGAACCCCAGCCGCGCCGATCGAATTCGGTGACAGTGGTTTTGAGGACTTCGGTGCCGTCGGGCCGCGTCACCCACTCCTGGCTGCGCCGGATGGGCAACTGCCAGCAGACGTCGGGCTTCATGGTCAACGGCGCGACGCCCAGCTTGAGGGCCTTGCTGTGCAGCGCGCAACCGACGCCGGCGGGGAAGCCGGGCCGGTTCAAGAAGATGCAGGCGTCCTTGTGTTTGCGGGTGCGGTACTGGGGCTGTCCGTCGTGCTCATCGAGCTCCAGATATCCCTTGCGGCCCAAGCCCTTTTCGCGGAACTGCCAGTCTTCGTCGGTCAGCTGCTGCACGGCGTCGTCGAGTCGGGCGCGGTCGTCGTCGTCGGATAAGAACGCCCCGTGCGAGCAGCATCCGTCGTCCGGCCGTCCCTCGACCGTGCCGTGGCAGGCGGGCGTGCCGAACACGCATGTCCAGCGTGACAGCAGCCAGGTGAGGTCGGCCGCGATCAGGTGCTCGGGATTGTCCGGGTCGTAGAACTCCACCCACTCACGAGCGAAGTCGAGTTCGACCTCGTGCCCAGGCTCCGGATAGGGATTCGCCACGGGTCCACGTTAGTCGACGATTCCGGCTCTTCGGCCCGCTGACACTCGGGGCCCGACGGTGCAACATCGGCAACCTCCACAGCGGGCCGCATCGTTGCCGACTAGGTTGTTTCCCGTGCGATTGGGCGTACTCGACGTGGGCAGCAACACGGTGCATCTGCTGGTGGTTGACGCGCACCGTGGTGGGCATCCCACGCCCATGAGTTCGACCAAGGCCACCCTGCGCCTCGCCGAGTCCATCGACAGCTCGGGCAAGATCACCAAGCGCGGCGCCGAGAAACTTATCTCCACCATCGACGAGTTCGCCAAGATCGCGGACAGCTCGGGCTGCGCCGAGCTGATGGCCTTCGCCACGTCCGCGCTGCGCGACGCGGTGAATTCCGACGACGTGCTGAGCCGCGTCCGCAAAGAAACCGGTGTCGAGCTGGAGGCGCTCAGTGGCGTCGACGAGTCGCGGCTGACTTTTCTGGCCGTGCGCCGCTGGTACGGGTGGAGCGCGGGGCGGATCATCAACCTCGACATCGGCGGCGGCTCGCTGGAAATGTCCAGCGGCGTCGACGAGGAGCCCGAGGTTGCCCTGTCCCTGCCGCTGGGTGCCGGCCGCTTGACCCGCGAATGGCTGCCCGACGACCCGCCCGGCCGGCGCCGGGTGGGGATGCTGCGGGACTGGCTGGACGCCGAGCTCGCCGATTCCGCAGTGACCGTGCTGGAAGCCGGCGCCCCCGACCTGGCGGTGGCGACGTCGAAGACGTTCCGCTCCCTGGCACGGCTCACCGGCGCGGCGCCGTCGGCGGCCGGACCGCGGGCGAAAAGGACGCTCACAGCAAACGGCCTCAGGCAACTCATATCTTTCATCTCTAGGATGACGACCGCTGACCGGGCCGAACTGGAAGGGGTGAGCGCCGAGCGGGCGCCGCAGATTGTGGCGGGCGCGCTCGTGGCGGAGGCGAGTATGCGAGCGCTGTCGATCGAATCGGTGGATATCTGCCCGTGGGCATTACGGGAAGGTCTCATCTTGCGCAAACTCGACAGCGAAGCCGACGGAACGCCCCTCATGAGGCGGTCCGTGCGCGATGCTGGAGGCCAGGCAGGTGATCGGGACGGGAACCGATCGAGAGGCGACAAAGCATGACCGGACCACATTCCGAGACCGAGAGCCCCGGCACTCGGCCGATTTCGGTGGCCGAACTTCTGGCCAAGAACGGAACCATCGGTGCCCCTGCGGTCACGCGGCGGCGGCGCCGGCGGCGCGGCGACAGCGACGCGGTGACCGTCGCCGAGCTGACCGGCGAGATTCCGGTCATCCGGGACGACGACGAGGACCCCCGGACCGCCGAACGGCCCACCGCTGAACCCGTTGTTGCCGCCCCCGAGCAGCAAACCGAAGACAAGCCGGCCACCGCTTACTGGTCGCAGCCGGAGCCGCGCTGGCCCAAGTCGCCGTCGCAACCCAGGAAGGCGGCGGGGCCTGAGCGCAGCGCGTACCCGCGTCCCCTGAGCCACGTCGAGGCGGGGGAGACCAACGGCACCGGGCAGTCGGGCGCCGAGGGCATGAATCCCGACCCGCTGGACCACTACAGCGATCTCCCGGTGGACGTGATGGATTCGGAGGTGCGCGACGCCGAACCCGTCCTGGAGGACTCCGCATACGTGCGTTCCTTCCTGCGGACCGAGACCGACGAGGCCGAAGACGACGCAGACCCGCTGGCCACCGGATTCGTAGGCGACGAGGAGCGCGAGCTCCACGAGGAGACCGGGCGCGCGGACGCGGCCACCGACATTCACCCGGCACAGGGCAGGCTCGAGTCGCTGTGGCGCGGCAGCTTGGTCGTATTCCAGTCCATTCTGGCCGTCGCCTTCGGCGCGGGATTGTTCGTCGCCTTCGACCAATTGTGGCGCTGGAACAGCATCGTGGCCTTGGTGCTCTCGGTGCTGGTGATCCTGGGACTGGTCGCCGGCGTTCGGGTGGTGCGCAAGACCGAGGACATCGCCAGCACGCTGATCGCGGTCGCGGTGGGGTCACTGATCACCCTGGGCCCGCTGGCGCTGTCGCTGCAGTCGGGCTAGGCGGACCCGGAACCACACAGACCGTTGCGCCCAGCTATCAAAGTCGGACTTTCGACGGCTTCGGTGTACCCATTGCGGGCCGAGGCCGCCTTCGAGTACGCGGCCCGGCTCGGCTACGACGGTGTCGAACTGATGGTGTGGGCCGAGTCGGTGAGCCAGGACGTCGACGCCGTCCAGAAGCTGTCCCGGCGCTACCGCGTCCCGGTGTTGTCGGTGCACGCGCCCTGCCTGCTCATCTCGCAGCGGGTGTGGGGCGCCAACCCGATTCCCAAGCTGGACCGCAGCGTGCGGGCGGCGGAGCAACTCGGCGCGCAGACCGTCGTCGTCCACCCGCCGTTTCGCTGGCAGCGTCGTTATGCCGAGGGATTCAGCGACCAGGTCGCCGAGCTGGAAGCGTCGAGCGACGTGATGGTCGCGGTGGAAAACATGTTCCCGTTCCGCGCGGACCGGTTCTTCGGGTCCGGTCAATCGCTGGAGCGGATGCGCCGGCGCGGCGGCGGCCCGGGGCCGGCGATATCGGCGTTCGCGCCCTCGTACGACCCGCTGGACGGCAACCACGAGCACTACACACTGGACCTGTCCCACACCGCGACCGCCGGCAGCGACTCGCTGGACATGGCGCAGCGCATGGGGGGCGGGTTGGTCCACCTGCACCTGTGCGACGGCAGCGGCCTGCCCGCCGACGAGCACCTGGTCCCCGGACGTGGCACGCAGCCCACCGCCGAGGTGTGCCAGATGCTGGCCGGCAGCCACTTCGCCGGCCACGTCATCCTGGAGGTGTCCACGTCCAGCGCGCGCAGCGCCAATGAGCGCGAAAGCATGCTCGCCGAATCGTTGCAGTTCGCCCGCACGCACCTGCTGCGCTGATCACCCAGGAGACCATGAACGCGTTATTCACCACCGCAATGGCATTGCGGGAGGTTGGCCCCGGCGTCTTTGAGGGCGAGCTCAACAAGCACTGGACCATCGGCCCCAAGGTGCACGGCGGCGCGATGCTCGCGCTCTGCGCCAACGCCGCCCGCACCGCCTGCGGCGCACAATCGCCGGCCGGCTTCGAACCGGCCCAGCAGCCTGTCGCGGTGTCGGCCAGCTTCCTGTGGGCCCCCGATCCGGGCCCGATGCGGCTGGTGACCTCGATCCGCAAGCGCGGCCGCAGGATCAGCGTCGTGGACGTCGAGCTCACTCAGGGTGACCGCACCGCGGTGCACGCCGTGGTCAATCTCGGCGAGCCGGAACACTTTCCGCCCGCCGGTGATGCCAAGCCGCTGCTCTCGGCCAACCCGGTCGTGGGCCTGATGGCGCCCGAGCCCCCCGACGACATCGCGCCTATCGGGCCCGGCCATCCCTTGGCCGGCCTGGTGCACCTCGGCGAGGGCTGCGATGTGCGGCCGGTGCTGTCGACCCTGGGGCCGTCAGCCGGCGGCGGCCCGCCGGCGATCCAGATGTGGGCGCGCCCGCGCGGGGTGGCTCCGGACGCGCTGTTCGCGCTCATGTGCGGGGACCTGTCGGCCCCGGTCACCTTCGCCGTGGAGCGCACCGGCTGGGCTCCCACCGTCCAGCTGACCGCCTTTCTGCGCGGACTGCCCGCCGATGGGTGGTTGCGAATCATCGCCACGTGCACCGAGATCGGGCATGACTGGTTCGACGAGGACCACACCGTCGTCGACAGCCTGGGCCGGCTGGTGGTGCAAGCCCGCCAATTGGCGTTGGTCCCTGCCGCCGGGTAGCCGCCGCTGTCTGCGATGCTGTCGGGCATGGCAAGAATCGCGATCATCGGTGGCGGCAGTATCGGGGAGGCACTGCTGTCGGGTCTGCTCCGCGCGGGCCGGCAGGTGAAAGACCTGGTGGTCGCCGAACGCGTTCCCGAACGCGCCCAGTATCTGGCCGACACCTATTCGGTGTTGATCACTTCGGTGGCCGACGCGGTGGAGAACGCGTCCTTCGTCGTGGTCGCGGTGAAGCCCGGCGACGTCGAGCCCGTGATGGCGGAGCTGGCGAAGGCGGCCGCCGCATCCGAAAGTGACAGTGCCGAGCAGGTGTTCGTGACCGTCGCGGCCGGCATCAGCATCTCGTATTTCGAGTCGAAGCTCCCGGCCGGAACGCCGGTGGTCCGCGCGATGCCGAACGCGGCGGCGTTGGTCGGCGCCGGGGTGACGGCGCTGGCCAAGGGCCGGTTCGTCACCGTCCCGCAGCTCGAGGGGGTATCGGCCCTGTTCGACTCGGTCGGCGGCGTGCTGACCGTGCCGGAAGGCCAAATGGACGCTGTGACGGCGCTGTCGGGCTCCGGCCCGGCGTACTTCTTCCTGATGGTCGAGGCCCTGGTGGACGCCGGGGTCGCCGCGGGCCTGAGCCGGGACGTGGCCGCCGACCTGACGGCGCAGACGATGGCCGGGTCCGCGGCCATGCTGCTGGAACGGATGGACGCCGAGCGGCAGCCGGGCGAGGGGGAGGCGCCCGGGTTGCGAGTGGACGCCACGGCGACCCAGCTGCGGGCGACCGTTACCTCACCCGGTGGCACCACCGCCGCGGGGCTTCGCGAACTGGAAAAGGGTGGGTTGCGGGCGGCTGTCGATGCGGCGGTTCAGGCCGCCAAAATGCGCTCTGAGCAGCTAAGAATTACATCGGAGTAATCCAAGAATTTTAAACTGATTGTCCCCCACCAGTACCAGTAACCCCATTAGTCCCGCTATTCTCCTCTTTGTATGCACGTGTGGGTGCCAGCGGAGGGGAAGCCGCTGGCATTGCGCGGGCCTGACACGATTGGGTTGCGATGACGTCTACGAACGGGCCATCGGCGCGAGATTCTGCTGGTAAGCGGGACGCCGGTTCCGGCGAGGGCCAGGGCAGGACACAATTCTTGACGGTTGCCGAGGTGGCGGCGTTGATGCGGGTCTCCAAGATGACGGTGTACCGCCTGGTGCACAACGGCGAGCTGCCCGCGGTCCGGGTCGGGCGGTCTTTCCGGGTGCACGCCAAGGCGGTGCACGACATGCTGGAGACGTCTTACTTCGACGCGGGCTGACCCGAAACCGCACTTCGCTCTTGACTCGGCGGTCGTCGACGCCGGTTTGGTGTTCGATGCGTCCAGCCGGGTAAAGTGTCCGGGTCAATCCTGCAAGCAGGTCACGGGTCAGATAGCGGAGTTCATGGGTTCAGTAATCAAGAAGCGGCGCAAGCGCATGTCCAAGAAGAAGCACCGCAAGTTGTTGCGCCGCACGCGGGTGCAGCGCAGAAAACTCGGCAAGTAGGCCCGCCCGCGGCGTAGTGCTGCGGTCTCTCCCGGCGGATAGGCTGTTTGGGTGGATCAGTCGAGTGGGGATGGCGCCGGTACCGGCGACACCGCGAGCAACACGGTGCACTACCCCAAGGTTGTGCTGGTTACCGGTGCGTGCCGGTTTTTGGGCGGCTA
This sequence comes from Mycobacterium sp. E3251, assembly GCF_001666835.1. GTDB lineage: Bacteria > Actinomycetota > Actinomycetes > Mycobacteriales > Mycobacteriaceae > Mycobacterium. The sequence goes on from NZ_LZJF01000161.1 coordinate 101,784, forward strand.
CCTGACCGCTCGGCTCGCGCAGAACCCGATGATCAACGCGGTTATCGCGGTTGACGCGATCGCGCCCAGCAAGGACATGCTGCGCCGCATGGGCCGCGCGGAGTTCGTGCGTGCCGACATCCGCAACCCCTTCATCGCCAAGGTGATTCGCAACGGCGACGTCGACACCGTGGTGCACGCGGCGGCCGCGTCGTACGCCCCGCGGTCCGGGGGTACCGCGGCGTTGAAGGAAATCAACGTGATGGGCGCGATGCAGCTGTTCGCGGCCTGCCAGAAGGCGCCCTCGGTGCGCCGCGTCGTGCTCAAGTCGACGTCCGAGGTGTACGGGTCGAGCGCTCACGATCCGGTGATGTTCACCGAGGACAGCACCAGCCGCCGGCCGCTGCGCGGAGGTTTCGCCAAGGACAGTCTCGACATCGAGGCCTACGCGCGCGGGCTGGGCCGGCGCCGGCCCGATATCGCCGTGACGATCCTGCGGCTGGCCAACATGATCGGGCCGGCCATGGACACCACGCTGTCGCGGTACCTGGCCGGGCCGCTGGTGCCCACGATGTTCGGCCGCGACGCGCGCCTACAGCTGCTGCACGAGCAGGATGCGCTGGGCGCACTGGAGCGCGCGGCGATGGCCGGCAAGGCCGGCACCTTCAACATCGGCGCCGACGGGATCATCATGCTGTCGCAGGCGATCCGCCGGGCCGGCCGGATTCCGTTGCCGGTGCCGGGTTTTGGCGTCTGGGCGCTCGATTCGCTGAGGCGGGCCAATCGCTACAACGAGATCAGCCGCGATCAGTTCGCCTACCTGAGTTACGGCCGGGTCATGGACACCACCCGGATGCGATCGGAGCTCGGGTACCAGCCGAAATGGACGACGGCGGAGGCTTTCGACGACTACGTCCGTGGCCGCGGCATGACTCCCATTATCGACCCAGATCGGGTACGCTCCCTGGAGGGTCGCGCCATATCTTTAGCTCAGCGCTGGGGTAGCCGAAATCCAGTTCCGTGGGGTGGGGTCAGGTAGGTATCGTGGCTGGTGAAACCAGAGCCAATGTCATTCCACTGCATACGAATCGGGGTCGGGTAGCGGCGCGTAAAAGAGCCGATCATCGGGCGGAGTCGGCTCGCCAGCATCCTTCCTTGCTTTCGGACCCGCACGGTCGGGCCTCAGCCGAACAGATCGCCGCCGTCGTCCGCGAGATCGACGAGCATCGGCGTGCCGCGGGCGCGGGGTCGGCGGAGGCCCCGCTCAACGAGCTCGCTCAGCGCGTCGCCGCCGTTGCCGGCTTCCTGCGTCAGCGCATCACGGGTGACTACACCGTCGACGAGTTCGGCTTCGATCCGCACTTCAACAGCGCGATCGTCCGGCCGTTGCTGAGGTTCTTCTTCCGGTCGTGGTTCCGGGTCGAGGTCAGCGGAATCGAAAACCTGCCGAGCGACGGGGCCGCGTTGGTGGTGGCCAACCATGCCGGGGTGTTGCCGTTCGACGGGCTGATGTTGTCGGTGGCCGTCCACGACGAGCATCCCGCCCAGCGAGACCTGCGGTTGCTCGCCGCCGACATGGTGTTCGACCTGCCCGTGGTGGGTGAGGCCGCCCGCAAGGCGGGCCACACCATGGCCTGCACGACGGACGCGCACCGGCTGCTCGCCGCCAGCGAACTGACCGCCGTCTTCCCGGAGGGCTACAAGGGCCTGGGGAAGCGCTTCGAGGACCGCTACCGGTTGCAGCGGTTCGGCCGTGGGGGTTTCGTGACGGCTGCGCTGCGCACCAAGGCGCCCATCGTCCCCTGTTCGATCATCGGTTCGGAAGAGATCTATCCGATGCTGACCGATGTGAAGCTGCTCGCCCGGCTGTTCGGCCTGCCCTACTTCCCGGTCACGCCGCTGTTCCCGCTGGCGGGGCCGGCGGGTCTGGTGCCCCTGCCGTCGAAGTGGCGCATCGCGTTCGGTGAGCCCATCTACACCAACGACTACGCCGCCTCCGACGCCGAGGACCCGATGGTCACCTTCGAGCTGACCGATCAGGTTCGCGAGACGATCCAGCAGACGCTGTACCGCTTGCTCGCCGGCCGGCGCAACATCTTCTTCGGCTGAACCCCTCCTAACGCGAAAACGCCCCGGAGCCAACGGCTTCGGGGCGTTTTGCGTTTGGATTATTTGACCATTGTGAACTGGCAGACGTTGGTGTAGCCGTCGCGGAACAGGTCCGAGCAGCCCCGCAAGTACTTCAGGTAGATGTCGTAGGTCTCCTGCCCCTTCAGGGCAATCGCCTCCTCCTTGTGGGCCTCGAGGGCATCCCCCCAGGCGGTCAGCGTCGGCACGTAGTTCTTCCCGATGAAGTGGTGGCGCTCGATCTTGAAACCCGCATCCGTCGCGTATTTGTCGACCAGGTTGACCTGGGGCAACTTTCCGCCCGGGTAGATCTCCTTCAGGATGAAGCTGATGAACCGCAGCAGGGTCATGTTCACCTGCAAGCCCATCGCTTTGCCCTCCTCGGCGGTGGGCACCACGATGCTGTGCAGCAGCATCCGGCCGTCGTCGGGCAGCAGGTCGTAGTACTTCTTGAAGAAGGTGGCGTAACGCTCGTACCCGGCGTCGCCCGCTCCGTCGGCGAAGTGCTCGAACGCGCCCAGCGACACGATGCGGTCGATCGGTACGTCGCCGGGGAATTCCTCCCAGCCCTGGATCCGCACCTCCTTGCGGCGGGGGCTGTCCATCTTCTCGAACTCGGCCACGCAGTGCGCGTACTGGTTCTCGCTGAGCGTCAGGCCGATGACGTTGACGTCGTACTCGGCCACCGCGTGCCGCATGGTCGAACCCCAGCCGCTGCCGATGTCGAGCAGCGTCATGCCGGGCTCGAGGTTCAGCTTGTCCAGGGCCAGCTTGCGCTTGGCGTACTGCGCCTCTTCCAGCGTCTTGGTCAGATTCTGCGGGTCCGGGTTCTCGTCGAAGTATCCGCAGCTGTAGGTCATCGACGGGTCGAGCCAGAGCTTGAAGAACTCGTTCGACTTGTCGTAGTGGGACCGGACCTTCTCGACCGGCGGCTTGAGCTGGGTGCTACCCGTTTCCCCCTGTGAAGTCATAGATTCGAACCTACTTTCCCGCTGATATGGACGCGACCGCCGCGACGGTTGCTTCGTGGTCGGTTTCGTTGTTTGCGGCTTCCCCCAGCATCGTGACTGTACTGGTGATCACCGGTTTGCCCTCGGCATCCGTAACCTCGCTGCGGATCTCTGTGATCACGGCGCCATGGGACTCAATGACAGAGTCTAGGTAGGTGTCGAAATAAAGCCTATCCCCGGCGACGATCGGCCGGTGGAACTTGAATTTCTGGTCGCGGTGCATGACTCGCGCGATGTTGATCGGGATGCTGAACTTGGTGAAGATCTCCAGCTGCACGCGCCGACCCGCGATGGCGAGGAAGGTGAGCGGGGCCACCAGCGCGTCGTACCCGGCAGCGGCGGCGTCGGCTTCGCTGAAGTGCGTCGGATGGTCGTTCCTGATGGCGAGCGCGAACTCCCGGATCTTCTCGCGGCCGACCAGGAAGTAATCCGGCGCCCGGTAATGGCTGCCGATGAGCCCTTCGGCTCCCTTGGGGATTGTCATACCGCTGTCGCTCTCCGCTCGAATAGGTCTCAGCGGCGCAGCCTATCAGCGCGATTGCCGCCGGGATGCTACCGCGGCCAGTGCGCCACCGGCCGCCCCGAGCGCCAGGGCCGACGGGACCCCGATTCGGGCGGCCTTGCGGGCGGTGCGAAAGTCGCGGATCTCCCAGCCGCGTTCACGGGCCAGGGTGCGCAGCCGCGCGTCCGGGTTGATGGCGACCGCGGTGCCCACCAACGACAGCATGGGCACGTCGTTGAAGCTGTCGGAGTAGGCGGTGCACCGTTTGAGGTTGAGGCCCTCCCGGATCGCCAGCGACCGGACGGCGTGCGCCTTCCCGGTCCCGTGCAGGATGTCGCCGACCAGCCGGCCGGTGAACACCCCGTCGACGGACTCCGCGACGGTGCCCAGGGCGCCGGTCAGGCCGAGCCGCCGCGCGATGGTCGCCGCCAGTTCGTACGGCGTGGCGGTGATCAGCCAGACCTGCTGGCCCGCGTCGAGGTGCATCTGTGTCAGCTCGCGGGTGCCCGGCCAGATCTTGTCGGCGATGATCTCGTCGAAGATCTCCTCGCCCAGAGCCACCAGTTGTTCGACCGAGCGGCCCTCGATGAAGGCGAGCGCTTTCCGCCGGCCGGCGGCGACGTCGTTGCTGTTCTCCTTGCCCAGGATCTGGAACTTGGCCTGGGCGTAGATGAAGCCGAGCACATCGCGATAGGTGAAGTAGTTGCGCGCCGCGAGACCGCGACCGAAGTGCACCGCCGAGGAGCCCTGCACCAGCGTGTTGTCCACGTCGAAGAAGGCGGCCGCGGTCAGGTCGACCGGCGGCTGCGGGCGGTCCTCGTCGGCGGTTTCCTCCCGCAGGCCTTCCAGCGCGCGGGCGGCGCTGGCGTCGGCGGCCAACGACTCCAAGTCAACGCGACTGAGGTCCCCGTTGACCGGGTCAGAGGAAGTCATCGCCAAACCTCCTAGATCGCTGTGTTGCCTGGCGACCCAGTGGGTCCCGATGTTCAACCCTATCGGGGAGATGGCCTGGGGGCGTCAGCTATGCCGTGCCGCCGAGTGTGAAGCCAGCCGCACGCTCGACGCCGAGTGTGAAGGTAGCGTGACGCTCGCTGGGGAGATTCTGTGTGGGGCAGGTGCTCAGGCGCTGCGAATGTTGAGTGTGAACCAATCGGACGGAACGCCTTGGCGCAGCACGGAATCGAGATCCTCGAAAGTTAGAACGATCAGATGTGACGCCGCGATCGCACCATGCTCTGGCATCCATCCCCGGTCACTCGGTTCGTCATCGACCGTCATGCTGACGCGCCCAGGATAATTGGCCGGATCGGGCTTACTGAGCGAGACCACGGGATTAAGACCCTCTCGATACCAGCGGAAGCTGGGAGAATTGGTGTACTTCCCAGGGCGAGCCATCTGACTAATCAAAAATGCCAAGTATTTTTCGGCGTCGCCGTAGTTTCTGAACATCCAGTAGGTACGCCGCGAACCCCGTTCTTCGCTATCGATGAAAAATTGCCCACCCTTCCAAGTCAAATAGTAAGATACATCGCCGTCGTCAATGAAGGCTAACTCGTGGCTGCCCGTCATTTTGGGCGTCCGTCTTCCCCAGAAAATTTGCTCCTGAGATTCCCATCCCCTTGGCTGTCGCTGAGCGTCGCCGGGCGAGCGGCCTTGACCGCGCAGGTGGATTTCCTGCCACTCGTACCAGTACTTTACGAGTCGGTGCAGGAATGGTGGGATCGTGGTGAGGTCGAGCGTGTAATCAGCCATACGTTTCGTATACGCTTAATACCCATTATCCTGGGATCGCGCGATTAAAGCGATGTCTTCGGGGATACCTTCGAGCAGCGCCTCGGTTAACTCCTCGAACGATAAAAGCAGGACTTGCATTCTTGGCTCGTCTTCGGGGAATGCAAATCCATACGAATCGGGCCGTGTTGTGAGCGTGTAGCGTTTGAGATATTGCTCCGCAAAGCCTTCTTCAAGACCAGGGTACTCGCTTTTGAGAAGATTGATAACGTCCGGATCCGCGGCCTCGATCGCTATACGAGGGTCGAGGCCGCTGTGGTTCCATTTGACGAATTGCGTTTGTAAACGAAGGCTCACGCGGGCGCTATCTGCAACGCGCATAATGATGTATTTTCCTGCGTCCGAGAATGTTGAAAACAATACCCTGACTTCCTCATCCCGCTGCGACGCTCTTTCGTGCTTCAACGAGCTTAAAACGCTGAAGTAACCCAGCTGTGTGCGCGCGATTATCCAAGCTCCCCAGTCGCCTTGCTCCGCCCATTCGGGCCATTTTTCAACTTTCCTTGAGTAGTCAGAGCGGAAGTATAGACGGTCACCTTGTCTCTCCGCTTCGTCGTAGGGTCCGTCGCCGGCGTTGTTGGCAATCTTGCGCCAAAGGTTGTAATGGGCGATAAAGTCACCATATTCGCCCTCTGTGCTGAAGTTTTCGGCCAACTCTGAACACCCCTTCTTGCTTGCCGAGCTATCCTAGAGCCAGGTAACCGTTTACAAGTAACCATCTGATCAGAACAGTCTTGCCGTTCTTGTCAACAACGACCCATTGTGTTCCACCGCCTGGCTGGCCAAACTCATCACCCACTCTTCCGTACCTGACTTGCCAGCCCTCGGGTAATTCCTGACCTGTGCCGTGGAATCGATGGTAATCCCCTGATGAGCCGGGGGCCAGGCTGCGTTCAGGATAACTATCGCCGACTGCGCCCATAAAATCGCCTCGCTGATCGCTTACCTCTCCAATTCTGTCCAGCCATACGTCTTCTGGGATGCTGCGAGCTGTCTGCCATTTCCCATCGGCGAACCCATTCTCCAGCGGCCACTTCCACGTCCCTTCAGCGTGATTCCAATAGTTATCTAGAATTTCTTGCGATTTCATTCCTGAATAGGGGCTGTGCAGCGCTGATTCGGCAAGATCGCGGGGACACCCGTGCTCTATGAGGTCGCGCACGAGCCGCTCAGGGGATTCGGCAAGCGTTAGCTGCTCTTGATACCAAGGCTGCAAATCAGACGGTGTTGTATGCGGTAGGTGTCCATCAGCTGGATCATCTGAAGGCGTGCCGTCGTGCGGCGCGTGGCCGTCGCCATCATGGGGCCCATCGCCTTCGCCGGGCTGATGTGCCGGGGCGTTGTCGTGGGGCGGGTGCGGCTGGCCGCCATCGCCAAGCGGCGGACCGTCGTGGGGGCTCCCGCCCGGCATCTCGGGCGGGTGCGCACCCGGTTCCCCACCGTGGGGCATTTCACCGAGGCCGGGAGGCGCTGCTTCGGCAGGCCCGCCACCCATCGGCACCGAACGTGGCGTCGGCAGGTGGGGCTCCGGCGGCGATGGCAGACCCGCGCTGGGTGGCGCGATCGGTTCGCCGCCGGGAGCAGCCGGCGCGTGGGCTGGCACCGGCTCGGCCGGCGTCGAGTGGGGTAGTGGCGCCTGTTCGGCCGGCGCGGGCACCGCCGGTTTGTCAGCCGGACCGGGTGGCGCGGCGGCCGGCTTGGGCGCCTCACCCGAGGGGGGCTTCTCGCCGACCGGCGGCTTCGACTCCGTCGGGCTGTGCGGAAGGGGGCCGTCGGAGGGCCCGGGCGTGGGCTTGCCCGCGGCGGGAGGTGCGGGCCTGCCGGGCTCCGGCTTGGCCGGGGGTGCGGGTGGTCCCGATTCCGGCGGCTTGGGACCCGTCGGCAGTGGCTCCGTCGGCGGCTTCACCGAAGGCGGTTTCACGCCCTCCGGCAGCCGTGCGCCCTTGAGCGCAGCGGCGGCGTCGCGGCCCCACTTCCCGAGCTTCGACAGCGGTCCCCCAGGCAGCGCCAAGGTTCCGACGTCGAAGAGGGTCTTTCCGAATGCTTCGTCCGGGTGTGAGGCCCAATCGTCCCAGTGGATGATGTTTTTACCCAACGCTTTCCACGCCTGGCCGGCACCGTGTAGACCGTCGGGGCCCAACCCCGCCAGAGTGGCTTCCCCTTCCACCATTCCCAACGTGTCTTTGACGAAGCCCACCGGATCGGATTGAAGGCGGGTCGGGCTGAATTGGTTGAGGCCCTGGAGAAAGTCGTAGCCCTCCACGCCGACGCCTTTCAGGGTCTGGCCGACGTGGTTGAGGACTCTCCCCACCTGGGTGCCGTGCAGGAAGTGGTCCCACTCTTTACCCGCCCAACGGCTCGTTCCCTCTATCGCGGCGGCGGCCGCGGACATGGTGGCGTTGATCTGATCGCCCAGCGTCTCGGCTTCCTGAGCGAAGTTGTTGACGACCGTGCGGATGTCGTCGGCGATCCTCTTGATCTCGTCTTCGTCTTCGTCGGTGAGCCACTCCCAGACCTCTTTGATTCCGGTCAGCGGATCGCAAATGCGCGACAGCAGATCCAGGATCGCCGCGTGTACCTTGTCGAGCTTCGCGGCGTAGCTGTTGAGCTGGGCGGCGATAGTTTGGCATTGGCGTGCAACGTTGATGGTGGCTTCGGAGGCATCCGACAACGCCTTGTTGATGGCAGCGCCCTCCGGGATCTGCTGGGCACCAATGGCGGCCATTGTCCCGCCGCCCGCCGCGGTCTCGGTGGCCATGAAACTCGCCCCCGCGCTGGTCCACGCCGCCGCGGCGGCCCGCAATTTCGCCGAATCGCCAGTGGGCCAGATCATTCCGATGTAGGGGGCCACCCACCCCCAGCCCGCCGGGGCGCCACTACCGGCGCCGACAGCCGAGGGCGGCTTCGCCCCAACGCTCAACGGCGCGGTCACCGGCGGCGTCGGCAGACCCGCGGCCCGGCCCGTGACATCCGACTGCGCATCGGCGATGGCGTAGTTGCGGGCCGACACCCGCACCCCGTCGCCGATGCTGCACAACCCATTCCGGGTGCTGGCCATCGCGTCGAGCAACTTGGCCGCCGCACCGTCGTACGAGCGGCCCAACGCCGCGCCAACCGGATCGTCGCCGGCCATGCCGGCGCTGCCGGCCAACGCCGCCGTCAAGGTTGAGATCACCGATCCCAGTGACTCGCCGGCGGCCAGCACGGCGGTGCCGGCGGCGTCTAGGGCCGTCGGATCACACGCCAGCGGCGCCATCTGGTCACGACCACATGCCGAGATTCGTCGACATGGCGCCGGTGTAGTTGCCGTGCGCGGTCGTGGCCACCTTCGCGAGTTGCGCCAGCGCCTCACGCATCATCGCCTCGCCGCGCACCCAGTGCTGGTGCGCCTCGGCATGAGCGGTCGCGGCCTGCCCCGTCCAGGCGGTGTGCAAACGCGTTACGCGAGAATCGATTTCGGCGATCATGTCCTCGGCGTAGCGCTGAAACTCCGCCATCCGCTGGACGGCGTCGGCCAACGCCTGGGGATCCACCCGGAACGCCTCAGCCACCACGCACCGCCCGCTCCGCCTGGGCGGATCCGGCCTCGTTGGCCTGGTAGCCCTCGCCGGCCTGCCCCACGAGATGGCCCAGCATGGACAACCCGAGCTGTACTTCACGCGCGCCCCGATGCCAAAGCTCCCACGCCGAGGCGTACGCGCTACCCGACGCTCCTTGCCAACCGCCGAGCATCTGACTTACCTGATCGTCTAGCCGGCTCAACTCGGCCGAGAGATGCTCGGCCGCGCCGGCGATGGAGACGGCATGGCTTTGCATCACCACCGGATCAACCCGCAGGGTCTCGTCAGCCATAGCCGGAACATAACGCCTGGTAGGCGGCCTCACAAGTCACCAATGCCACACTGGTGGCCATGACCGACGCCCCCCGGCGGCCGCAGGTGGAGCTGTTGACCCGCGACGGCTGCACCATCTGCGAACGCGTACACACCCGGCTCGCCGAATTGGCGGCTGAGCTGGGCTTCGACCTGTCGACGATCGACGTCGACGCCGCCGCCTCGGCCGGCAACCCGGGGCTGCGCGCCGAGTTCGGCGACCGGCTGCCCGTGATCCTGCTCGACGGACGCGAGCACAGTTACTGGGATATAGACGAGCCCCGGCTGCGCGCGGATCTCGCTCGATGAGGGCCCATGGGCAATTATTTGGTAGCCCACCTGATAAACGATTACCTTGGAAACCAGTTCAATTACTGGAGAAAGCAAGGGAGCTGGCCAGGTGATGCTGCCGTGAGCGTCTTGCTTTTCGGGGTTTCGCACCGCAGTGCGCCGGTCTCCGTCCTGGAACAGCTCACCATCGACGAATCCGATCAGGGCAAGATCGTCGACCGGGTGTTGCAGTCGCCGCTGGTGACCGAGGCGATGGTGCTGTCGACGTGCAACCGAGTCGAGGTCTACGCGGTGGTGGACGCGTTCCACGGCGGGCTGGCGGCAATCGGGCAGGTGCTGTCGGATCACTCCGGAATGTCCATGGGGGACCTGACCAAGTACGCGTACGTCCGTTACAGCGAGGCCGCCGTCGAGCACCTGTTCGCGGTGGCCAGCGGGCTGGACTCCGCGGTCGTGGGTGAGCAGCAGGTGCTCGGCCAGGTGCGCCGCGCGTATGCCACCGCGGAAAGCAACCGCACGGTCGGCCGGGTGCTGCATGAGCTGGCCCAGCGGGCGCTGTCGGTGGGGAAGCGGGTGCATTCCGAGACCGCCATCGACGCGGCGGGGGCCTCCGTGGTGTCGGTCGCCCTGAACATGGCCGAACGCCGGCTCGGCGGGCTGCAGGGCAAGACCGCCGTGCTGGTCGGCGCCGGAGCGATGGGCGCCCTGGCGGCGGCCCACCTGACCCGGGCCGGCATCCGGCACGTGCACGTCCTGAATCGGTCGTTGTCCCGCGCGCAGCGGTTGGCCCGCAAACTCCGCGAATCCGGTGTGCAGGCCGACGCGATGTCACTCGACCGCCTGGCCGACGCGGTGGCCGACGCCGACGTCATGGTCAGCTGCACAGGCGCGGTGAGTCCGGTCGTCACGCTGGCCGACGTGCACCATGCGCTGGCCGCCGCGCGCCGCGACGAGTCGACCCGCCCGCTGGTCATCTGCGACCTGGGCATGCCGCGTGACGTGGACCCCGCGGTCGCCGGTCTGCCCGGTGTCTGGGTCGTCGACGTGGACCGCGTGCAGCACGAGCCGTCGGCGCACGCCGCGGCCTCCGATGTCCACGCCGCGCGCCAAATCGTGGCGGCCGAGGTCGCCGCCTACCTGGCGGGGCAGCGCATGGCCGAGGTCACGCCGACGGTGACGGCCTTGCGCCAGCGCGCCGCCGACGTGGTGGAGGCGGAGCTGTTGCGCCTGGACAACCGGCTGCCCGGCCTGGAGAGCGCCCACCGCGAGGAGGTGGCGCGCACCGTGCGGCGGGTGGTGGACAAGCTGCTGCATGCGCCCACCGTGCGGATCAAACAACTCGCCAGCGCCCCCGGCGGGGACAGTTACGCCGAGGCGTTGCGTGAACTCTTCGAACTCGACCAGACCGCCGTCGATGCCGTCGCCGCGGGTGAATTGCCCGTCATATCAACGGGATTCGACGCCGGAACGCAAGAACCGTCGGCCGAATAGCCGATTGGCGAACGTGATCCGGATAGGTACCCGGGGCAGTCTCTTGGCCACCACCCAGGCCGGCCTCGTCAGGGACGCCTTGATCGCTAACGGTCATCCCGCGGAGCTGGTGATCATCAGCACCGCCGGCGACCGCTCGTCGGCGCCCATCGAGACCCTGGGCGTCGGCGCCTTCACCACCGCGCTGCGTGAGGCGATCAACGACGGCCGGGTGGACGCCGCGGTGCACTCGCACAAGGATTTGCCCACCGCGGACGACCCGCGGTTCACCATCGCCGCCATCCCGCCGCGCAACGACCCCCGCGACGTGGTGGTGGCCCGCGACGGGCTGGTGCTCGGGGAGTTGCCGGCCGGTTCGCTGGTGGGCACGTCGTCCCCGCGCCGGGCCGCGCAGCTTAGGGCATTGGGTCTCGGTTTGGAAATCCGCCCCCTACGAGGCAACCTAGATACCAGGTTGAACAGGGTAAGCAATGGTGATCTCGACGCGATCGTGGTAGCTCGGGCCGGACTGGCCCGGCTCGGTCGCCTCGACGATGTCACCGAGACGTTAGAGCCGGTGCAGATGTTGCCAGCACCGGCTCAGGGCGCGCTCGCCGTCGAATGCCGCGCCGGCGATGAGTTGGTGGCAGTGCTGGCGGAGTTGGACGACGCCGACACGCGTGCGTCGGTCACTGCGGAGCGAGCCCTGTTGGCCGAACTGGAGGCCGGTTGTTCCGCACCGGTGGGCGCGATCGCAGAGGTGGTCGAGTCCATCGATGAGGAAGGCCGAGTCTTCGAAGAGCTGTCGCTGCGCGGGTGCGTGGCGGCACTGGACGGATCCGACGTGATCCGCGCGTCCGGCATCGGCACCGCCGATCGGGCGCGTGAGCTGGGGGTTTCGGTCGCCGCAGAGTTGTTCGAACTCGGCGCCCGAGAACTCATGCAGGAAGCGCGGCAGGACCCGGCACGAGGAAATTAATTGCGAGTGACGTGGGAGCGACAATGACGACGCGAGGGCGCAAGCCGAGACCCGGCCGCATCACATACGTGGGTTCAGGTCCCGGCGATCCGGGACTCCTGACTACCCGGGCCGCCACGGTATTGGCGAACGCCGCCTTGGTGTTCACCGACCCCGACGTGCCGGAGCCGGTGCTGGCGCTGATCGGCAAAGACCTGCCACCGGTTTCGGGCCCGGCGCCCGCCGAAGCCCCCGCTGGTGGAGGCGACGCCGCCACCGGCCCGGAGCAACCCGCGGTGATATCGGCCGGCCCCGACGTCCGTCCGGCGCTCGGCGAGCCCGCCGAGGTGGCGAAGACGCTGACCGCCGAGGCCCGCACCGGCGCCGACGTGGTGCGGCTGGTGGCTGGGGATCCGCTGACGGTCGACGCGGTCATTACCGAGGTGAACGCCGTCGCGCGGAGCCACCTGCACATCGAGATCGTGCCCGGCCTGGCTCCCACGGACTCCGTGCCCACCTACGCGGGGCTGCCGCTGGGCTCGTCGCACACCGTTGCCGACGTCCGCGACCCACACGTGGACTGGGATGCCTTGGCTGCTGCGCCCGGCCCGCTGATCCTGCAGGCGACCACGTCGCATCTGGCCGACGCGGCGCGCACCCTGATCGAGCACGAGCTGGCCGAGACCACTCCGTGCGTGGTGACCGCGCACGGCACCACCTGCCAGCAGCGTTCGATCGAGACCACACTGGGCGGTCTGACCGACTCGGCCGTTCTGGGCGCGACCGACCCGGCGGGCCCGTTGACCGGACCGCTGGTGGTGACCATCGGCAAGACGGTGGCCAGCCGGGCGAAGCTGAACTGGTGGGAGAGCCGCGCCCTCTACGGCTGGACCGTGTTGGTGCCGCGCACCAAGGATCAGGCCGGCGAGATGAGCGAGCGGCTGACGTCCTACGGTGCGCTGCCGATCGAGGTGCCTACCATCGCCGTCGAGCCGCCACGCAGCCCCGCGCAGATGGAGCGGGCCGTCAAGGGCCTGGTCGACGGTCGCTTCCAGTGGGTCGTGTTCACCTCCACCAACGCAGTGCGCGCGGTGTGGGAGAAGTTCGGCGAGTTCGGTTTGGACGCCCGCGCCTTCTCGGGCGTGAAGATCGCCTGTGTCGGCGAGTCCACGGCCGATCGGGTCCGTGCCTTCGGGATCAGCCCCGAATTGGTGCCGGCCGGGGAGCAGTCGTCGCTGGGTCTGCTGGACGACTTCCCGCCCTACGACAGCATTTTCGACCCGGTGAACCGCGTCCTGCTGCCGCGGGCCGACATCGCCACCGAGACGCTGGCCGAGGGGCTGCGCGAACGCGGTTGGGAGATCGAGGACGTCACCGCCTACCGGACGGTGCGGGCGGCCCCGCCGCCGGCGGAGACGCGGGAGATGATCAAGACCGGCGGGTTCGACGCCGTGTGCTTCACCTCCAGCTCCACGGTGCGCAACCTGGTCGGCATCGCCGGCAAGCCGCACGCGCGGACGATCATCGCCTGCATCGGTCCCAAGACCGCCGAGACAGCCGCCGAATTCGGTTTGCGGGTGGACGTGCAGCCGGAAACGGCCGCGGTCGGTCCGCTGGTCGACGCTTTGGCCGAGCACGCCGCGCGGTTGCGCGCCGAGGGTGCGCTGCCACCGCCGCGTAAGAAGAGCCGCAGGCGCTAGTGGTTGCGGCGATCGCAAGCGCGGCCGTGGTGATCGCAAGCGCGGCGGAGCCGGGCGCTGGGGGCACCTCCCGCTTGCGGGGGACGGGTCGCCACACGAGGGCGGAGCCGGGCGCGACGGGTCGCCGCTGATGAGCGCATTTCCGCGGCAGCGCCCGCGTCGGCTCCGCTCCACCCCCGCATTGCGTCGTTTGGTGGCGCAAACGTCCTTGGAGCCAAGGCATTTGGTGCTGCCGATGTTCGTCGCCGACGGCATCGACGAGCCGCGACCGATCGCGTCGATGCCCGGCGTCGTGCAGCACACCCGCGACTCGCTGCGCAGCGCCGCGGCCGATGCCGTCAACGCCGGGGTCGGGGGGTTGATGCTGTTCGGCGTGCCGCGCGACGAGGACAAGGACCCGGCGGGGTCGGCGGGCACCGACCCCGATGGCATTCTCAATCTCGCCCTGCGGGACCTGGCCAAGGATCTCGGCGACGCGACGGTGCTGATGGCCGACACCTGCCTGGACGAGTTCACCGACCACGGCCACTGCGGCGTGCTGGACGCCAGGGGCCGGGTCGACAACGATGCGACCCTGGCTCGGTACGTGAAACTGGCTGTCGCACAGGCGGAGTCGGGCGCGCACGTGGTGGGGCCGAGCGGGATGATGGACGGTCAGGTGGCGGCGATCCGCGACGGCCTGGACGCCGCGGGTTTCACCGATGTGGTGGTCTTGGCCTACGCGGCGAAGTTCGCCTCGGCGTTCTACGGCCCCTTCCGGGAAGCGGTCAGTTCCAGCCTGTCCGGAGACCGGCGCACCTATCAGCAGGAGGCGGGAAACTTCCGCGAGGCGCTGCGCGAGATCAGGCTGGACCTCGACGAGGGCGCGGACATCATCATGGTCAAACCCGCGATGGGTTACCTCGACGTGTTGGCCGCCGCGGCGGACATCTCGCCGGTGCCGGTGGCGGCCTACCAAGTCTCGGGCGAGTACGCCATGATTTGCGCTGCAGCCGCGAACAATTGGATCGACGAGCGGGTGGCGGCACTCGAGTCGTTGACCAGCATCCGCCGTGCCGGAGCCGATATCGTGCTGACGTATTGGGCCGCGGACGCGGCCGGTTGGCTTTCGTGAGATGGGGCGTGCTTTGACATCACAGCCGACAGCGAGAGACGCCGAGCCCAAGCCGTTGTTCTACGAACCGGGTGCCAGCTGGTGGTGGGTGGCGTGGGGGCCGGTGGCCGCGGGCGCGATGATCCTGATCGAGATCTGGAGCGGCGCCCCCGTGTCGTTCTTGATACCGGTGATCTTTTTGGTCCTGGTGTCGGGGTTCGTCGGGTTGCAGGTCAAGGCGGCACGGATTCATGTCTCGGTCGAGCTCACCGAAGACGCCTTGCGTCAGGGCACCGAAACCATACTGGTGCGCGAGATCCTCAGGGTGTATCCCGAACCCGAGAACCACGAAGCCTCCGGCAAGGAGCTGGCCCGCTGGCAGGCGGCGCGGGCGCTCGGCGAACTGGTCGGGGTGCCCCGCGGCCGGATCGGTATCGGGCTCCAGCTCACCGGAAGACGCACCGTTCAGGCCTGGGCCCGCCGGCATCGTCAGCTCCGCGCGGTGCTGACCCCGTTGGTCCAGGAGCGGGTCGAACCCGCTCGCTCGGACACCATCGACGGCGACCGCGACGACGAGACTGGACTCGAACAGTGAGCGCCTCCCGATGGAGCACCGCGGTGCTGGTCGAACTCGGCCTGGCCTGCGCCGCGCTCGTCGGCGCGGGACTGAGCTGGTCGCACTCGCATCACTCGGTGGCGGTGGCTCCCATCGCGGATGGGCAGCCGTTCACCACGTCAACGGTGTATGACCCGCAGCTGCTGTTGCTGACCCTGTTGCTGCTGACGAGTGCCGCAGTGCTGGCGGTGGTCGGAACCGGCCGGCACCTCCGGGAGCGACGCTCTACGACGTCCTGACCAGCGGTAGCGCCAGCCGCCGACGCCTGGCGATCGCGTCGGCCAGGTCGTGCAGGGCCTCGGGCACCGAGTGTTCGTCCGAAAAACCGCCGTCATCCAGCGACTCGGTGACCGCGGGGCTGGCGACCAGCGTCCATTGCACCCCTTCGGCGCGGCAGTCGTCATCGAAGGTTTGCAAAAGCGAAATCTCCGGCCCAGCAAATTGGGTGACGCCGCTCATGTCGAGCACCACACGGTCCTCTCCGAGGATGAAACGGCGAATGTGTCCGGCGACTCGGTCGGCATTGAGTGCGTTGATTTCACCCCGAATCGTCACCACGGTCGCCAGCTGGCGACGGTGGGCCCGGATCCAAGCGCCGTCGCAGTGAAAGATGCCGTTTTGCTCCCGCGTCAGGACGTCGGCGATCGTCATGAACACCCCTCGCTCTCCGTGGCGTTCGCTATGTGTTCTGACGCTAAACCCCAAGGTTAAGGAGGGTGAAAGCCGCATCTAACGTTTTGCTAAGAAGCGATTGTCACCGCGATTTCCGCCTTTTGCGAGCAAAGGTCGCCGGGCGCGGATTATCGGCGAAAGGCCGCGTGCCACACCACAACCGTCCGCGCGCCCGGGCCATTGCGCTGCTAGGCTGCCATGGCTACCGGTTGCGAGGCGGGGGCTTGTGACATCGCGTGGTCGCCCGGTCAGCCGACCTAGAAGGCGAACGGAACAGCAGAGTCCAGGCGGAAAGAAAAGCGCTGTGCGCGGTGGAAATATCACGGGAGAGATCAGGGGCGAGATCAAGGCCCTGACGGGACTCCGCATCGTCGCCGCCCTGTGGGTCGTGCTGTTCCACTTCCGCCCGATGCTGGGCGACGTCGGGACCGATTTCCACGACGCCCTCGCGCCGGTGCTCAACTGCGGAGCGCAGGGCGTCGACCTGTTCTTCATCCTCAGCGGATTCGTCTTGACCTGGAACTACCTCGACCGCATGGGCCGGTCATGGTCGACGCGCGCGACCCTGCACTTCCTGTGGCTGCGGCTGGCCAGGGTCTGGCCGGTGTACCTGGTCACCCTGCATCTCGCCGCCCTCTGGGTGATCTTCACTCTGCATGTCGGCCACGTACCGTCGCCTGACGCCGCTCAGCTCACCGCGATCAGCTACGTGCGCCAGATCCTGCTGGTGCAGTTGTGGTTCGTGCCGTTTTTCGATGATTCGAGCTGGGATGGGCCGGCCTGGTCGATCAGCGCGGAATGGCTGGCCTATCTGCTTTTCGGTCTGCTGGTGCTGGTGATCTTGCGGATGAAGCAGGCAACGCGGGCGCGGAGCCTGATGGTGCTGGCGTTCGCGGCGGCACTGCCGCCCGTGGTCATGCTCCTGGCCAGTGGCCACTTCTACACCCCGTGGAGCTGGCTTCCGCGGATCGTCACCCAGTTCACCGCGGGCGCGCTTGCTTGCGCGGCGGTGCGCCGGCTGCGGCTGACCGATCGCGGCCGCCGCGTGGCGGGTTACCTGTCCCTGCTTCTGCTGGGCACCATGGTCGGCGTCCTCTATTGGTTTGACGCGCACCCGATCTCCGGGGTGGTGGAGAACGACAGCGGCGGGGTGGTTGACATCCTGTTCATTCCGCTGGTGATCACGCTGGCCATCGGCGTCGGTAGCCTGCCGCGGGTGCTGTCCACCCGGTTGATGGTGTACGGCGGGCAGATCTCGTTCTGCCTGTACATGGTTCACGAGCTGGTGCACACCGCGTGGGGCTGGTCCGTCGAGCAGTTCGAGCTGCGGCCGCAGGAAAATCCCTGGAAATGGAACATCATTGGCCTGCTCGCGATCGCCGTGATCATCTCGATCGTGATGTATCACTTCGTCGAAGAGCCCGCCCGCCGCTGGATGCGCCGGATGGTCGACGTCAAAGCCGTCACCGCGAGAAGCGATCCCGACGAGCCGCCGAAGGGCAAGGTCCATCCGATAGACCGCTCGCTGGAAGCTGTTTCGGTCCGCGCGGTGTGACGGTTGCGTTAGCGCACCGCCGCGAGCCGGCGGCGGATAATCGATGAAAATCCAGTGGCACATGACGATGCCGTTGACGGGGGAGGTAGTGGTGAGTCGTCTGGCCACCTTTGTCATCGGCCTGACCTTTCTGGTCGGCGTCGGCATCGCCTACCCGGCTCAGGTGCGCACGTACGACACACTGACCCTGGATTTCCGGTTGAACCACATCGCCGTCATCGGCGACTCCTATACCACCGGAACCGGTGAAGGTGGGCTGGGCCCGAGGTCGTGGCCCGCCCGCGCCTGGGACGTGCTCGCGGCGCGCGGCGAACGGATCTCGGCCGACGTCGCGGCCGAGGGCAGGGCCGGCTACGGCATGCCGGGCGACCATGGCAGCGTCTTCGAGGACCTGACCGCGAGGGCCGTGCAGCGCGACGACGTCTTGGTGGTGTTCTTCGGTTCCCGCAACGATGAGCCCATCGATGCGGGTGTGATCGGTCAAAAGGCCCGCAGCGCATTCGATGTGGCCCGCAGCCTGGCGCCGTCCGCACGGTTCCTGGTGATCGGGCCGCCGTGGCCGACCGCCGACGTGCCGCTCCCGATCCTGCAGATTCGCGACGCGCTCGGCGCGGCGGCCGCGGGCGCGGGGGCGACCTGGGTCGACCCGATCGCCGAACGGTGGTTCGTCGGTAGGCCCGATTTGATCGGGGCGGACGGTGTGCACCCGAACGACGCGGGCCATCAATACATGGCGGACAAGATCGCGCCGCTGATCCGCACGCAGCTGTCGACCTGACCTAGCCGTGCCGGGCCGCTTCCTGAGCGAGCTGCACCCGCGATGAGACGGCGAGTTTGGTGTAGACGTGCGTCAGATGAGACTGCACGGTGCGCGGCGAAACGAACAGCCGCGCGGCGATGTCCTTGTTGGGCAACCCTTCGCCGACGAGCCGAACGACGTCGAGTTCGGTGGGCGTCAGCGACTCCCAACCGCTCGCCGGTCGCCCGCGCGCACCGCGGCCCCGCTGCGCGTAGCTGATGGCCTCGGCGGTGGACAGCGCGGCGCCTTCCGCCCATGCGGCTTCAAAAGCCTTGGGATCCAAGGCTTCCCGCGCTTGCGCCAGCGAAGCGTCGTAGTCCGCTTGAAACACCTCGAAGCGCACCGTGCCGTGGCGCTGCCGCACGGCCTCGGCCGCCCCGAAAAGCCGCGCGGCATGCTCAGGATTGGTAACGGCGGCCAGTGCCGCGAGACAGTCGAGGGTATCGGGTAGATACAGGTGGCCGCCCGTGCGCTCGGCGAGCGAAACGGCTTCGTGGAGATCGCGTTCAGCCTGCTGCGGCTCACACTGGGCGGCGGCGACCCGGGCCCGCGCCGTCAGCGCCGCCGCCCGATAGCACCCGGGAACCGTTGCGACGGTGTCGTCCGCCCAGCGGCGGGCGGCGAGGTGATGGCCGCAGCTCATCGCAGCCTCGGCCATTGGCACCAGGCTTCTGGTGAACAGCTCCTTCAACGGATAGGTGTGCCGCCACGCCGCCTCGCAGGCCCGTGTCGCGCTCGCGGCATCACCGCGGGCCAGGGCGGCGTTGGCGAAGGCCACGTAGATCGTGTCCTCGTGGAAACCGCCCAGAGTGGCCGAGATTTCCAGCGCGGCTTCGGCCGCGGCCCTCGCCGCCGCGGCGTCACCGGTCCACGAGAGCGCCTGTGCCAGGGTGATCAGACCGAATACCTCCATCGGGCGGTCGTCGGCGGCTCGAGCCTCCTCGACCAGCGCGGTGGATACGAGGAGGCCCTCGGCTAGCTTGCCCTGCATCGACAGCGCACTGCTGAGGAACGTTCGGCTATACCGCGACATGAAGCTGTCGCCGAGCCGGTCGGCAAGGTCTCGTGCCTCCTCGCCGGCCGCCTGCGAGGCGACCGGATCGCCGGCGACGTTGCCGGCGAAGCACTGGTAGGCGAGCACGTGGTAAAGGGCCGAAAGGTCACCCGAGGCGCGAGCCATGTCGACGGCCTCGGCGAACAGCGGCGCGGCCAGCTCGGGGTCGTTGAAGGCCAGCATGCAGCAGGTGCGCAGGCTGTGAGCGATGAGTTTCTGATCACCGACTTGCCGCGCGGCGGCCAGCGCTTCCTCCGCTCGCTCGAGGCTGGCCGGAACGGAGTACCAGACCGCGAGCAGCCCCGCGTCGGCGACCGCCCGTATCCAGACCTCGGGCGCCACGTCCGCGTCGCGGTACCGCTCGTCGCCGAAGACGGCCTCGAACCCGGCCACGCCCTCGCGGAACCGTGCACGCGTCACCCACAGCCGCTGCAAGGCCGAGACGAGCCGCAACGCCGACTCGAACTCCCCGGCGTCGCAACTCCACGCGTGGGCCGCCCGTAGGTTGGCCATCTCGAGTTCGGCCCACGGAACCAACGGTGTCCCGTCGCCGCGCATCCGGGCTTCCAGCGTCACGGCGGCCGCGGTGTAGTGATCGCGGTGCCGGATCCGGACGGCCTCGGCCTCGCCCGACTCGGCCAGCTTTTCCAGGCCGTACTGGCGCACGGTCTCCAGCAGGCGGTATCGCATCGCGCCGTCGATTTCCTCGGTGACGATCAGCGACTTGTCGACCAGCAGCCCGAGCAGGTCGATGAGCTGGAAGTGCTCCACGCCGGCGTCGGCGCCCACGGCGTGCGCGGCGTCCAGGTCGAAACCGCCCATGAACACGGCCAGGCGGCGGAACAGGACGCGCTCCGGCTCGGTGAGCATGGCGTGGGACCAGTCGATGGAAGCGCGCAGCGTCTGCTGGCGGCGAACCGCGTTGCGCGCACCCCCGGCCAGGAGGCGGAAGCTGTGATGGAGGCTGTCGACGATCTGGGTCAGCGACAGGGTGCGGGTCCGCGCCGCCGCCAGCTCGATCGCCAGCGGCATGCCGTCCAGGCGCCGGCAGATCTCGGCGATGGCGGACGAATTGTCTTCGGTGCGTTGGAAATCCGGTCTGGTGCGGCGGGCGCGGTCGACGAACAAATCGACGGCCTCGTCGTCGACCGACAGCGACGGCACGCGCCAGGTCAGCTCTCCGGCGACGCCGACCGGCTCCCGGCTGGTCACCAGCACCGTGACCTCCGGGCCCGCATCAAGCAGGGCCACGACCAAAGCGGCGCTGGCATCCAGTAGGTGCTCGCAATTGTCGAGTACCAACAGCATTTTGCGGTCCCGGACGAACTTCGACACCGTCTCCATGGTGGAGCGGCCCGGTTGGTCGGCAAGACCCAGGGTGCGCGCGAGGGTGACCGGCACGACGAGGGGATTGGTGACGGGAGCGAGATCGACGAACCAGGCCCCGCCGGGGAAGACGTCGGCAACCTGCTCGGCGACCTGCACCGCCAACCGCGTCTTGCCGACACCCCCCGCCCCCGTCAGGGTCACGAACCTGTTTTCCTTCAAGATCTGTCCGATGTCGCTGATCTGCGTGCCCCGGCCGACGAAGCTGCTCAACTGTGTCGGAAGATGGGCATTGGCAACGTCATTCGCCCCTCGCAACGGCGGGAAGTCGTTGGTCAGGCCGGGGTGATTGAGTTGCACGACGCGTTCCGGCCGCGGCAGGTCGCGCAACGGGTGGACGCCCAGGTCGGTCAGCCAGGCATCGGCCGGTAGCCGGTCGAGCACCAGCGGTTCGGTGGCACCGGACAGTACGGTCTGCCCGCCGTGAGCAAGGTCGCGCAACCGCGCGGTCCGGTTGATGGTGGGCCCGGCGTAGTTGCCGGCGTCGCGCAGCTGCACCTCCCCGGTGTGCAGGCCGATGCGTAACCGGATCGGTGGCGGCACGGCCAGCTGGAGTCGTAGCGCGCACGCGACGGCGTCGCTGGGGCGGGCGAAGGCGACCACGAAACTGTCGCCCTCGCCCTGCTCGACGGGCCGCACCCCATCGTGGGCGGCGACGAGATCGTTCACGGTTTGATTCAGCTGCTCGAGCGCCGTGGTCATGGTGTCAGACTGGGTCTCCCACAGCCGGGTGGAGCCCTCCACGTCGGCGAGCAGCAAAGTCACGGTCCCTGTGGGCAGCTCGCTCACGCTCTGCTCGCTCCAGTCCAGCAGCGGCGTGTCCGCCGACGAATGAATGTCGATCATGTTAGCCAGCATGCGGGGACGTTGAGGGGGAAAACATCAGCGAAAACGCGCAACTCCGCCGGCCGCTACGCGCAGCTACGACCCGGGTTCAGTCTTCGGCGTGCCGCTCGTAGTCCCATCGCTCCAGGCGGGCTTGCAAGTTCAGCAAGCCGAACCCGGCGATCGGAGCGGCGGCCGCAATGCAGGCCAGCAGCAGCGGAGTCATCTCCACAACCTCCCAAAACCCTTCGCTGATATGACGTACGTCGACCGCCAGAAGTTCATAGCCGTTCACCTGCCCGCAGGCCCTCGATGTCGGGGCGAAATCCGGTCCGCTTCACCGCCCGCTCGGTGTGGCGGGTGGGGAGTTCGCTAGGCCGGACGCTCATGGGGTCTCCGCTAGGTCGCCATCCAGGCGAGTTCGCCGGGCAACATGAGACGCCACCAGGTCATGTCGTGTCCGCCGACCGTGAAGCTGACCGCCGGTGGCGTTTTGAGTTGGCTGACGAATTGGCGGGTGGCGGGATAGAAGCGGTCGAAGGTGCCGCAGTCCACGCGCAGCGGGATCTGCGACAGCGCGGGCACGCCCAGCACGCTGTTCTGCGTGAAGTCGTCCTCGCTGTCGAACGCCTTCGGAGCGCTGTCGGCGAACGAGGCGTACAACGCCGGGCTGATCGCGCAGATCCCCGCGGTCCGCGCCGGCCCCAGCTTGGCACCCAGGTGCAGCGCCCCGTAGCCCCCCATCGACCAGCCCATGAATCCCACCCGGGAGGTGTCGAAGCCCATCGTGGACAGCATCGGCAGCAGCTCGTCGAGCACCATCGCGCCGGAGTCGGTGCCGTCGGCCCGCTTGTGCCAGTAGGAGTCGCTGCCGCCGTCGACGCCCACCACCGCGAACGGCGGCTTGCCCTCCTTGACCAGCTGGGCCAGCCCTCGCTCGACACCGCAGTCGAGCATCATGTTCGCGTCGCCGTCCTTGCCGTGCAGCGCGATCACGGGTCGCAGCATCCCGGTTTGGCCCGGCGGCAACGCGATCACGTAATTCGTCTTCACCCCCCCGCGGGCGGCAGACACGAACGAACCCGTGAGCCTGGTGGGCAGGTTGCTGCTCGCCGCCGACGGCTCGAACGGGGCGGGGGCCTGCGGCAACGTCGCCGCTAGCGGCCTGACCGGGTCGAGCAGGGCGCTTAAGGCGAACACGCCAGCGGCTCCCAGGCCGGTGCTGGCTCCCATTCTCAGCACCGCCCGGCGTGTCAGGTCAGGCATGATCGCAATGATGCCGCGCTGACCGGGAATTCCCGCCCGAGCCACGCCGAAATGGAATGTTTGTGTGATCTCGCGTGACCGATCGGTCATGAACCGGTTACCTGCGGTGCACCGGACGGCGGGTCTGCCGGGCGGGTTGCGGTACCGTGCTACGGCCATCATCGCGACGCCCGCCGCGTGTCTCCACGCGCTGCTATTCCTTTGTGCCACAAGGTAACAAGCGATATGCGGCGGGGACGTCTGTTCGCCCGGGCGGGCGCCACCCGCCGCGGCGGCACGGCCGCCGGACGGGGATGCAATCTCGACGGTTTCAACCCTCCCGTGCCGGCCGCAAGTTTCGCACGATGGAGCTTTCGTGCCCGGCGTCGTGGATTGAAAGAGGTTGAGGATGAGTTTGGCGTTCCATTGGTTTCTGCCGACCTACGGTGATTCCCGGAACCTGGTGGCGGGCGGACACGGGACTCCGATGTCCGGGGACCGGCCCGCCACGCTGAAATACCTGCACCAGATTTGTGCGGCCGCCGAGGACAATGGCTTCGAGGCCGTGCTCACCCCCACCGGATTGTGGTGTGAGGACGCCTGGTTGACGACGGCGATGCTGGTCGAGGCCACCGAGACGCTGAAGTTTCTGGTCGCCTTCCGGCCCGGGCTGCTGAGCCCCACCCTGGCCGCGCAGATGGCCGGGACCTTCCAGCGGCATTCGAGCGGGCGGCTGCTGCTCAATGTCGTGACCGGCGGCGAACCCCACGAGCAGCGGGCCTACGGGGACTTCCTGGACAAAGAGGCGCGGTATGCGCGCACCGCCGAGTTCTTGCACGTGGTGCGTCAACTGTGGACCTCGTCGGCGCCGGTCACCTTTGCGGGAGAGCACATTCGCGTCGAGGGCGCGCAGCTGAACAATCCGCCCGACCCGGTGCCGGCCGTGTTCTTCGGCGGATCGTCGGCGGCGGCCGGCCCGGTTGCCGCCAAGCACAGCGACGTCTACCTCACCTGGGGTGAGCCGCCCACGGCGGTCGCGCAGAAGCTCGACTGGATCCGTGGGCTGGCCGTGGACGCCGGCCGAATCCTGCAGTACGGCTTGCGGATTCATGTGATCAGCCGCGACACGTCCGAGCAGGCGTGGGCCGAGGCCGACCGGCTGTTGGCCGCCGTCGACCCCGCCGACGTCGAGCGGGTACAGGCCAGCCTGGCCCGCAGCGAATCGGAGGGGCAGCGCCGCATGCTGGACCTGCATGGCGGCAGCAGCGGCCGGCTGCTGGTCGGGCCCAACCTGTGGGCCGGCGTGGGGCTGGTCCGCGGCGGAGCGGGCACCGCGTTGGTCGGGTCGCACGCCGAGGTCGCCGAACGGCTGGCCGAATACGCCAAACTCGGCATCACCCACTTCATCCTGTCGGGATATCCGCACCTGGAAGAGGCCTACTGGTTCGGCGAGGGCGTCCTGCCGCTGCTGGAGCGAATGGGCCTGTGGCGCCATCCCAACCGCCAGTCGCACCCGGTATCGGCGACGCCGTTCGCGGTCGCCTCGGCCCACTAAGACCATGGCGGCCACCCTGCCCGCGCCGGGGACCGGCGCAGGCCTCGACGCGAGCGCCGGCGCGGTCGACGAGTCCGCCGCGCAGCAACGCGGGCGGCTGCGCATCGTCGTCGCGGCCAGCCTGTTGGGGACCACCGTGGAGTGGTACGACTTCTTCCTCTACGCGACCGCTGCGGGCCTGGTGTTCAACAAGGTCTTCTTTCCCAGCGAGAGCTCACTAGTCGGCACGCTGCTGGCCTTCGCGACGTTCGCCGTGGGGTTCGTCATGCGGCCGGTCGGCGGGCTGGTCTTCGGCCACATCGGCGACCGGATCGGCCGCAAGCGCAGCCTCGCGCTGACCATGCTGATCATGGGCGTCGCCACGGCTTTGATCGGGGTGCTGCCCACCGCCGCCCAGATCGGGGTATGGGCGCCGCTGTTGCTGTTGGCCCTGCGAATCCTGCAGGGCTTCGCCCTGGGGGGCGAGTGGGCCGGTGCCGTGTTGCTCGCCGTGGAGCACAGCCCCGAGGGTCGGCGCGGCCGCTTCGGGGCCATCCCGCAGATCGGACTTGCGCTCGGGTTAGCCTTGGGCACAGGGATTTTCGCGTTCCTACAAATCGCCCTGGGTGCGGCGCGCTTCCTCGCCTACGGCTGGCGCATCGGTTTTCTGCTCAGCCTGCTGCTCGTGGTGATCGGCGTCGTGGTGCGGTTGCGGGTCGAGGAGACACCGGCCTTTCGCGAGCTGCGTGAGCTCGAGGCCACGGCCACGGTGCCCATTCGCGAGATCGTCCGTGAACCCCGATCGCGGCGAAACACCGTGTTGGGCTTGCTGTCTCGCTGGGCCGAAGGTTCGGCGTTCAACACCTGGGGCGTCTTCGCGATCAGCTACGCCACCGGGGCGCTGGGGTTCAACCGGGTGTCGGTGCTGGTGGTGGTGACCATCGCGGCGCTGTTGATGGCGGCGCTGCTGCCCGTGTCGGGGGCGCTGACCGACCGGTTCGGCGCCCGGCGGGTGTATCTGGCCGGCGTGGCCTGCTATGGCCTTGCGGCGTTTCCCGCCTTCGCGCTGTTCGGCACCAGGAACCTGGTCTGGTTCGGGGTGGCGCTGGTCGTCGTGTTCGGTGTGGTGCACGCGCTGTTCTACGGGGCGCAGGGCACGCTGTACTCGTCGCTGTATCCCACCAGCACCCGCTACACCGGTCTGTCGTTCGTGTACCAGTTCTCGGGCATCTACGCCTCCGGTGTCACCCCGATGATCGTGACCGCGCTCATCGCGGCTCTCGGCGGCGCGCCATGGCTGGCGTGCGGGTATTTGGTCGCGACGGCCGTCATCAGCGTGCTCGCCACGGCACTGATCCGCGAGCAAGACCTACATCTTTGAGCTGACTTCGCACTAGTGTCGTTCCCGTCGGGAGTCGCGAGGAAGCGAGAAGGCAATGACTGACGGGAACGTCGCGGGTTTTGAGCCGCTGTACGACGAGGCAGAACATGCCGGCGGGCGGATTCCCTGGGACATCGGCGGCCCGCAGCCGGCGGTCCAGCAGTTGGTTGCCTACGGCGGGATCCGCGGCGAGGTGCTCGATCCCGGGACGGGCCCCGGATATCACGCCATTCACTTTGCCGCGCAAGGGTTTTCGGCGACCGGAATCGATGAGTCACCTTCGGCCATCGAGCAAGCCAAGCGGAACGCCGATCGGGCCGGAGTCCAGGTCGATTTCCAGGTGGCCGACGCCACCAGGCTCGAAGGCTTCGAGGATCGTTTCGACACGGTGGTGGACAGCGCCTTCTATCACGTGTTCCTCAACGACGGGGTCGTCCAGACGCGGTACGCCCAGGCGCTGCACCGGGCCACCAGGCCCGGGGCGCGGCTCTACATGTTCGAATTCAGCCCCCACAACGTCAACGGCCTGCAGTGGACGGCGATACCCGCCGACAACTTCGAGCGGGTGTTCGGCGCCAACGGATGGCGAATCGACTACCTCGGCGGCACGACGTACGAGGCCCGCTTCCTCAAGGAGACGTTCGACGCCATGAAGACGCTCGCCTCCGAGCAGCAGGGCGAGATTCTGCAGCGGATGCGGCCACTGGTACACCGGCTGGGTGTCATCGACCCGCTGCTGGAAGACCACCGGGTGCACCTCCCGGTGTGGTCGGTGGTGGCCACCCGCCTCGACTGATCACCGCTGCACGCACCGGCATGGCTAGCACTCCGCAACTGCGCCAAGGGTTGTCGCAGCGCCAGCTCAGCATGATCGCCCTCGGCGGTGTCATCGGTGCCGGCCTGTTCGTCGGCTCGGGTGTGGTGATCAAGGACACCGGCCCCGCGGCGTTTCTGACCTACGCGCTGTGCGGCCTGCTGATCGTCCTGGTGATGCGCATGCTGGGCGAGATGGCGGCGGCGAACCCGTCGACCGGGTCGTTCGCCGATTACGCGGCTAAGGCGCTGGGCGGCTGGGCGGGATTCTCGGTCGCCTGGCTGTACTGGTATTTCTGGGTGATCGTGGTCGGCTTCGAGGCCGTTGCCGGCGGGAAAGTCCTCAACTACTGGTTTCATGCGCCGCTGTGGCTGCTGTCGCTGTGCCTGATGGTCTTGATGACAGCGACCAACCTGTTCTCCGTCTCGTCCTTCGGTGAGTTCGAATTCTGGTTCGCCGGAATCAAAGTCGCGACCATCGTGATCTTTCTCGGTGTGGGCACGGCCTTCGTGCTGGGGCTCGTGCCGGGCCATCACGGTGGACTGGCCAACCTCACCGCGCGCGGCGGCTTCTTCCCGAAGGGCGTCGGGGCCGTCTTCGCCGCCATTGTGGTGGTGATCTTCTCGATGGTCGGTGCCGAGATCGTCACCGTGGCCGCCGCGGAAAGCCGGGACCCGGAACTCGCGGTCCAGAAGGCGACGAGATCGGTGGTGGCGCGGATCGGTGTCTTCTTCGTGGGGTCGGTATTCCTGCTGGTGGTGATGTTGCCGTGGGACTCCGTGGAACTCGGCGCGTCGCCGTACGTGGCCGCGCTCAAGCACCTTGGGCTGCGCGGCGCGGATCAGGTGATGAACGCCGTAGTGCTCACCGCGGTGCTGTCCTGCCTGAACTCCGGCTTGTACACCGCGTCGCGCATGCTGTTCGTGCTCGCCGCGCGGGGCGAGGCCCCGATGCGCTTGGTCAGGCTGAGCGCGCGCGGTGTCCCGCACATCGCCATCCTGTGCTCCTCGGCGGTCGGATTCGGCTGCGTCATCATGGCGCGGGTCGCGCCGAACACGGTGTTTCTCTTCCTGCTCAACTCCTCGGGCGCGATCATCTTGTTCGTCTACTGGCTGATCGCCCTGTCGCAGATCATCCTGCGCCGCCGCACCCCCGCCGAAAGGCTGCGGGTGAAGATGTGGTTCTTCCCGGTTCTGTCGATCCTCACCCTGGCCGGAATCACCGCCGTGCTGGTGCAGATGGCCTTCGATCGCTCGGCGCGCAGTCAGCTCTGGCTCAGCCTGCTGTCGTGGGCGGTGGTGATCGGGCTGTACTTCGCCGCCCGGACCCGCGGCCGAATCGGTACTCGCCGTGCGATCCGCGGCAGTGCACCTCCGGACGGTGTGTCATGACAGCCGACGAGCGCCGCGGGGGCGTCGATTTGACCAACCTGGACCAGCCGCTGAGCCCGGATGCCGGAGCCACCAAGCGTGACCTGATCGATTACCTGGACGCGGTGGCCGACCGATTCTTGCCCGTCCTGGCCGGTCGCGCGCTCACGGTGCTGCGCGTGCTGGGGGGCAGGCCCGCGTTCATGCAGAAGAACGTGCCGGAATACGCACCGGCGTGGCTGCGGACGGTCCCGGTATGGGCCGAGGCATCCAAACGCCAAGTGCGCTATGCCGTCTGCGATGACCTGCGAACGCTGTTATGGCTGGCCAATCAGCGCGCCGTCGAATACCACCCATCGCTCGGCCTGGCCGACGATCTGCGCCGGCCCACCCATTTGGTGCTCGACCTCGACCCGCCGGCCGACGATGACTTCACCGCCGTGGTCGCCGTCGCGCACGTGGTACGGCAGGCGTTGGCCGACAGCGGGTTGGCGGGCGCGGTGAAAACCAGCGGCGCCAAGGGGATTCACGTCTTCGTGCCGCTCGACGGCACCGTTGCGGTGGGCGACGTCGCGGCCGCGACCCGGGCGCTCGCCGCCCGCGCTGAAGCGCTCGACCCGCGGAGGGCGACAACGGCTTTCATCGTGGCCGACCGCGCTGGCAAGGTGTTCGTGGACTCGACCCGGGCCGGTGGGGCGACCGTCGTCGCCGCGTACAGCCCGCGCCTGCGCCCGGGCATGCCGGTGTCCTTTCCGCTCGCCTGGTCGGATCTCAATTCCGCGCGCCCCGGTGACTTCACCATCCACACGGCGCTCGATGCCCTTGCCGGGCGCGACCCCTGGGCCGAGCACATGCCCGATCCGCAGCGCCTGCCGGACGATCTGATCGAGCAGGGCCGCGCGATTCCGGTCGCCCGGGTGGCCGCGATGCACGAGGGCAAACGGCGCGCGCGGGCCCGCCGCGACGACTGAGGCTTTGGCGGGCGGGCATCCACCTCACTCGGTTTTGGTCAGCAGCACCGCGTCCTCGAACGGCAGCCTGGCGAACACCGTCCGGCCCCGTGTCACGTGCTCTGCCGCTTCGGCCTTGGTGACCACCCGCGGGTCGGCGATGCCGAAACCCTTGCCGTTGCGGCGCATCCGCCCCCCTCCCGCGGCGGTCAGGTTCTTCAACCAGTCCCGGTCCGGGCCGTAGGTCAGCAGGATCGCCACCCCGGGCTTGCCGTCGACATCCGCGCTGAACACATTCACCGGGGTGCGGTACGGCTTGCCCGAGCGGCGGCCGACGTGTTCGACGATGGCAAACGGTGGCAGCCAGCCGGCCCACAGCCGCTGAACCGGGTTGGTGACGCGACGGTTGAACCGGGCGAGTCCCTGCGGCATCTGCATACCGCTATCCAACTCGCCTGAGTCCCCGGGCATCAACCCAACTTTTGGCGGCGATCGGGTCTAGTGTCTGAACATGGGCGACTCGCCAGGTAACGAAGCGGCTCAGCGCGCCGAGGAGCTGCTGCGCAGGGGCCGGGACCTGGCCGCGCGCAAGCCCATCACCTCCGACGACGTCGAGCGCGCGACCGACCGCGCCCAGCATGCGCACGAGCGGGACGAGGAGGCGCACCGCCGCGACCGGGATCGCCACTACGAAGCCGCCGCCGCGCACGAGCGGGCCGCCGAAGTGCACGAGCGGGCCGTCGAAGAGCGCCTCGGGGACGTCGAGGCGCACCGGCGCGCGGCGGAGAGGGAACGCGAGGCCGCCCGCCATCACTTCCAGGCCGCCCAGCAAGCCGAGCGGCAGGGCGACGCCTAACCCGTCCTGCTACACCCTGTAGTTGAACCGGCCGCGGAGGCTGGGACACTGGTTGTCATGGGAAGCAGTGACCAGGCGACCGCGCACGCCGCCACCACGGCGGCGTCGGCCCGGTTGTTCGAGGATGCCTGCGCCGTCATCCCCGGCGGGGTGAACTCCCCGGTGCGGGCGTTCACCGCTGTCGGCGGCACCCCGCGCTTCATCACCGAGGCCCGCGGGTGCTGGCTCACCGACGCCGACGGCAATCGCTACGTCGACCTGGTCTGCTCCTGGGGTCCGATGATCCTCGGGCACGCGCACCCCGCCGTCGTCGAAGCAGTCACTACGGCCGCGGCCTCCGGACTGTCGTTCGGCGCGCCCACGCCGGGGGAGAGCCGGCTGGCCGCCGAGATCATCGGGCGGGTGGCACCGGTCGAACGGATACGGCTGGTCAACTCCGGGACCGAGGCGACGATGAGCGCGATCCGGCTGGCCCGCGGGTTCACCGGCAGGCCCAAGATCGTCAAGTTCTCCGGCTGCTATCACGGCCACGCCGACGCCCTGCTCGCCGACGCGGGCTCCGGGGTGGCGACGCTGGGTCTGCCGTCCTCGCCCGGGGTCACCGGCGCGGCGGCCGCCGACACGATTGTGTTGCCCTACAACGACATCGACGCCGTGCGGCAGGCCTTCGCCGAGTTCGGTGACCAGATCGCCGCGGTGATCACCGAAGCCAGCCCGGGCAATATGGGCGTCGTCCCACCCGCGGCCGGCTACAACGCCGGGCTGCGCGCCATCACCGCCGAACATGGCGCGCTGCTCATCGTCGACGAGGTGATGACCGGCTTCCGGGTCAGCCGAAGTGGTTGGTACGGAATCGATCCCGTCGCGGCCGACCTGTTCACCTTCGGCAAGGTGATGAGCGGCGGACTGCCGGCGGCCGCGTTCGGTGGGCGCGCCGAGGTGATGGAGCGGCTCGCGCCGCTGGGGCCGGTGTATCAGGCCGGCACGCTCTCGGGCAACCCGGTGGCGGTGGCCGCCGGCCTGGCGACGCTGCGCGCCGCCGACGCCGCGGTCTACGCCGCGCTGGACGCCAACGCCGACCGGCTAGCCGGCCTGCTGTCCGAGGCGTTGACGAGCGCCGCTGTGCCGCACCAACTTTCGCGTGCAGGCAACATGTTCAGCGTGTTCTTCGGCGACGCGCCGGTGACCGACTTCGCGTCCGCGCGGGCCAGCCAGACGTGGCGTTATCCGCCGTTCTTTCACGCCCTGCTGAACGCGGGCGTCTACCCGCCCTGCAGCGCTTTCGAGGCATGGTTCGTCTCGGCGGCGCTGGACGACGCGGCGTTCGACCGGATCGCCGAAGCCCTGCCCAACGCCGCCCGCGCGGCCGCCCAGGAGGACAAGCCCTGATGGCCGAGCAAACCCGCGTCCACGTCGTGCGCCACGGCGAGGTGCACAACCCCAGCGGCGTCCTCTACGGCCGGCTGCCCGGATTCCACCTGTCCGACCGGGGCCGCGAGCAGGCGGCCGCGGTCGCCGACGCGCTGTCCGGGCGCGACATCGTCGCGGTCGTCGCCTCCCCACTGCAGCGGGCCCAGGAAACCGCCGCGCCCATCGCCGCCAAGCACGACGTGGCCGTGGACACCGACCATGACCTCATCGAATCGGCGAACTTCTTCGAGGGCCGGCGCGTCGGCCCCGGCGACGGCGCCTGGCGTGACCCGCGGGTCTGGTGGCACCTGCGCAACCCGTTCACCCCGTCGTGGGGCGAGCCGTACGCCGAGATCGCGGCGCGGATGACGACCGCGGTGGACAAGGCCCGCGCCCGCGCAGCCGGCAGCGAGGTCGTGTGCGTCAGCCATCAGCTGCCGGTGTGGACGCTGCGCCTGCACCTAACCGGCCGGCGGCTGTGGCACGACCCGCGGCGCCGCGAGTGCGGGCTGTGCTCGATCACCACCCTGGTGTACGAGGGCGACCGGCTGGTCGACGTCGAGTACCAGGAGCCGGCGCGCTGAGCATGTGGCGACTGGCGATGGCTGGGGTCGTACTGACGACCCTGGTCGCCGGCTGTTCTTCCGGTCGTGACGCGGTAGCGCAGGGCGGCACGTTCGAATTCGTCTCGCCCGGCGGAAAGACCGACATCTACTACAACCCGCCGTCCAGCCGCGGCCACCCCGGTCCGCTGTCCGGGCCGGACCTGGCGGACCCCGCGCACCCGTTGTCGCTGGACGATCCGATCTTCGCCGGCCGCGTCGTCGTCATCAACATCTGGGGACAGTGGTGTGGCCCATGCCGGGCCGAGGTCAGCCAACTCCAGCAGGTGTACGACGTCACCCGCGACAAGGGGGTGTCGTTTCTCGGCATCGACGTGCGCGACAGCAACCGGCAGGCGGCGCTGGACTTCGTCAACGACCGCCACGTGACGTTCCCCTCCATCTACGACCCGGCGATGCGCACGCTGATCGCGTTCGGCGGCAAGTACCCGACCACCGTGATCCCGTCCACGCTCGTCCTGGACCGTCAGCACCGGGTCGCGGCGGTGTTCCTGCGCGAACTGCTGGCGGCCGACCTGCAGCCCGTGGTGCAGAAGGTGGCCCAAGAATGAGCGGGTTCACCCAGATCGCCGCCGCCGGACCGCTCCTGGTGGCCCTCGGCGCGTGCCTGCTGGCGGGGCTGGTGTCGTTCGCCTCGCCCTGCGTGGTGCCGCTGGTACCCGGCTACCTGTCCTACCTGGCCGCCGTCGTCGGCGTCGACGAGCAGCCACCGCCCGGCGCCATCAAGGCCCCACCGTCGGCGCGGTGGCGGGTCGCGGGTTCGGCGGCGCTGTTCGTCGCCGGGTTCACCACGGTGTTCGTGCTGGGTACCGTCGCCGTCCTCGGCATGACGACGGCGCTGATCACCAACCAGCTGCTGCTCCAGCGGGTCGGTGGCGTGCTGACGATCGTGATGGGTCTGGTGTTCGTCGGCCTCATCCCGGCCCTGCAACGCCAGGCCCGGTTCAGCCCGCGACAGCTGACGACGGTCGCCGGGGCGCCGCTGCTGGGCGCGGTGTTCGCGCTCGGCTGGACGCCGTGCCTCGGGCCGACGCTGGCCGGCGTGATCACCGTGGCCTCGGCCACCGACGGCGCGAGCGTGGCCCGCGGGATCGTGCTGGTGATCGCGTACTGCCTGGGGCTGGGCATCCCGTTCGTGCTGCTGGCCTTCGGCTCGGCGGGCGCGGTGGGGGCGCTGGGCTGGCTGCGCCGCCACACCCGGGCCATCCAGATCTTCGGGGGCGCGCTGCTCATCGCGGTCGGTGCGCTGCTGGTCAGCGGGGCGTGGAACGACTTCGTCTCCTGGCTGCGCGACGCCTTCGTGTCCGACGTGAGGCTGCCGATATGAGGCAACTTCTCGCTTGGGCCCGCAACACCTGGCGCGCGCTGACGTCGATGGGCACCGCGCTGGTGCTGCTGTTCCTGCTCGCGCTGGGAGCGATCCCCGGCGCGCTGCTACCGCAGCGCAGCCTCAACGCCGGCAAGGTCGACGACTACCTGAAGGCCCACCCCGTCATCGGGCCGTGGCTGGATCGGCTGCAGGCCTTCAACGTGTTCTCCAGCTTCTGGTTCACCGCCATCTACGTCCTGCTGTTCGTCTCGCTGGTCGGCTGCCTGACCCCGCGGATGATCGAGCACGTCCGCAGCCTGCGCGCCACCCCGGTGGCCGCTCCGCGCAACCTGGCCCGGCTGCCCAAGCACGCCAGCGCCGAGATCGAAGCCGACGCCGACGAGCTGAACGCCCTGGCGAACGAGATCACCGGCCGGCTGCGCGGCTGGCGCGCGGCCATCCGGCATGAAGGCGAAGCCGTCGAGGTGTCCGCCGAGAAGGGCTACCTGCGCGAGTTCGGCAACATCGCCTTCCACTTCTCGTTGCTGGGCCTGCTGGTCGCGGTGGCCGTCGGCAAGCTGTTCGGGTACGAGGGCAACGTCATCGTGATCGCCGACTCCGGCCCGGGCTTCTGCTCGGCCTCGCCGGCCGCGTTCGA
The DNA here is from genome assembly GCF_001666835.1 of Mycobacterium sp. E3251. GTDB lineage: Bacteria > Actinomycetota > Actinomycetes > Mycobacteriales > Mycobacteriaceae > Mycobacterium. The sequence goes on from NZ_LZJF01000161.1 coordinate 135,634, forward strand.
TTCGTTCCGCGCCGGCAACACCGTCGACGGCACGTCGCTCAACCCGATCTGCATTCGCGTCAACGACTTCCAGGCGCACTACCTGCCGTCCGGGCAGGCCACCTCGTTCGCCGCCGACATCGACTACCAGGCCGGACACGATCTGGCTGCCAACAGCTGGCGGCACTACCTGTTGGAGGTCAACCATCCGCTGCGGGTCGGCGGCGACCGGGTGTACCTGCAGGGCCACGGCTACGCGCCCACCTTCACCGTGACCTTCCCGAACGGGCAGACCCGCACGTCGACCGTGCAATGGCGGCCCGACAACCCGCAGACGCTGCTCTCGTCCGGGGTGGTGCGCATCGACCCGCCCGCGGGCAGCTATCCCAACGCCGCCGATCGCCGACAGCACGAGATCGCGATCCAGGGTCTGCTGGCGCCGACCGAACAGCTCGACGGCGCGCTCTTGTCGTCGCGCTTCCCGGCGCTGAACGCCCCCGCGGTGGCCGTCGACATCTACCGCGGCGATACCGGGCTGGACACCGGGCGGCCCCAATCGCTGTTCACGCTCGATCCGCGGCTGATCCAGCAGGGCCGGCTCACCAGGGAAAAGCGCGTCAACCTGCGCGCCGGGCAGGAGGTGCGGATCGACCAAGGTCCGGCGGCCGGCACGGTCGTCCGCTTCGACGGCGCGGTGCCGTTCGTCAACCTGCAGGTATCCCACGACCCCGGGCAGGCCTGGGTGCTGGTCTTCGCCATCACGATGATGGCGGGCCTGGTGGTATCGCTGCTGGTGCGCAGGCGCCGGGTGTGGGTGAGGCTCACCCCGGGGGCCGGTACGGTGAACGTCGAACTGGGCGGGCTGGCGCGCACCGACAACTCCGGATGGGGCGACGAGTTCGAGCGGTTGACCGAGCGGGTGCTCAACGGCCTGGGTGAGCCCGGCGCCGCGCAGTCACTCAGGCCCCCCGCGTCCAAAAGGAGTTCTCAGGTGGACGTCAAATGAACACGGTGCACGTCAACATCGGCTTGGCGCGGTACTCCGACTGGGCGTTCACGTCCGCCGTGGTGGCGCTCGTCATCGCGCTGTTGCTGTTGGCCTTCGAGCTGGCGTATGCCGGCGGCCGCCGCGTCGACCGGCGCGAGCGGGTTTTGGCCGGTGCGGTGTCCTCCGATAGCTTCACCCCCGGCATCGTGGAGGAGGCGTCCGGCCGGCCGTTGGACGAACGGGTGGGGCGGGCCGGGCTGGCCGTCGTCTACCTCGGCATCGGGCTGCTGCTCGCCTGCATCGTGCTGCGCGGCCTGGCCACCCTGCGGGTGCCGTGGGGCAACATGTACGAGTTCATCAACCTGACCTGCATGTGCGGCCTGCTCGCCGGGGCCATCGTCCTGCGCCGCCCGCAGTACCGCCCGCTGTGGGTTTTCCTGCTGGTGCCGGTGCTGATCCTGCTCACGGTGTCCGGCCGCTGGCTCTACACCAACGCGGCGCCGGTGATGCCCGCGCTGCAGTCCTATTGGCTGCCCATCCACGTGTCGGTGGTCAGTTTGGGCTCCGGTGTGTTCATGGTCGCCGGCATCGCCAGCATCTTGTTCTTGCTGCGCACGTCGCGGCTGAGCGACCCCGAGACGCCGGGCGCCCTGGCCCGGATGGTGCGACGGTTTCCCGACGCTCAGACCCTGGACCGCGTCGCCTACCGGACCACGATCTTCGCCTTCCCGGTGTTCGGCTTCGGGGTCATCTTCGGGGCGATCTGGGCGGAGGAGGCCTGGGGCCGGTATTGGGGCTGGGACCCCAAGGAGACGGTGTCCTTCGTCGCGTGGGTGATTTACGCCGCGTACCTGCACGCCAGGTCGACGGCGGGCTGGCGGGACAGGAAGGCGGCATGGATCAACGTCGCCGGGTTCGTGGCCATGGTCTTCAATCTGTTCTTCGTTAACCTGGTGACTGTGGGCCTGCATTCGTATGCGGGCGTGGGGTGACCGCAGCAACCGACCCAAGTAACACAACAAGGGGGAGTGCACGTGTCCGACCATCCAACGACGGGCGTCGGGACGCCCGATCAGCCGACGACGCAATTGCCTCCGCAGGAGCCGTCCGCCTCGCAATCGGCGGAAAACGGCGACCAGTCTCTTGCCGACGGCGGCGAAGCGCCGACGCGCGCCTTCGCCGGGTTCCGCACCGAGCGGCGGGTTCCCGGCCCGGAGCGGCGCGAGGCGGCACCACCCACCACGCCCAGGCCCGCGGGGATGCCGCCGTGGGACGCCACGCCGGTGACCGGCATCCCGCGGGTTGACCCGACCGCTTACGGCGCCTACTACACGGGCCCGGTCGACGCGCCGGCCCCGCAAGCCCCGCCGCGCCCGGAGTCGTTGCCGCACACGCCCTACCCGGAGCTGTCCACCGGCATGCTGCTGCGGCCCGTCAAGCCGCCGCCGTCGGAGGGCTGGCGCCGGCTGCTCTACGAGCTGTCCGGTCACCTGATCAACCTCGGGGAGGGCCCCCGGGCCGCGCGCTACAACAACTTGGTGGCGCAGGTGAACCGCCCCTTGCGCGGGTGCTACCGCATCGCGTTGGTGTCGCTCAAGGGCGGCGTCGGCAAGACGACCATCGCCGCGACCATGGGCGCCACCTTCGCCTCCATCCGCGGCGACCGGGTCGTCGCGGTCGACGCGAACCCGGACCGCGGCACCCTGAGCCAGAAGATCCCGCTAGAGACCGCGGCGACGGTGCGCCAGCTGCTGCACGACGCCGGCAGCATCGAGCGCTACAGCGACGTCCGCCGCTACACCTCGAAAGGCCCGAGCGGGCTGGAGGTGCTGGCGTCGGAGACCGACCCGGCGATCTCGGAGGCGTTCGGCGCCGACGACTACACCCGGGTGCTGGACGTGCTGGAGCGGTTCTACGGCCTGGTGCTCACCGACTGCGGCCCGGGACTGCTGCATTCGGTGATGTCCTCGGTGCTGGAGAAGGCCGACGTTCTCGTCGTGGTCAGCTCGGGATCCATCGACGGGGCCCGCAGCGCTTCGGCGACGCTGGACTGGTTGGACGCGCACGGCCACGAGGAGATGGTCCGCAACTCGGTCGCGGTCATCAACGGCGTGCGGTCGCGGACGGGCAAGGTCGACATGAACAAGGTGGTCGACCACTTCTCCCGGCGCTGCCGTGCGGTCCAGATCGTGCCGTTCGACCCGCACCTCGAGGAGGGCGCCGAAATCGAGTTGGACCGGCTCAAGCGGTCCACCCGCGAGGCGCTCACTGAGCTGGCGGCCATCGTCGCCGACGGGTTCCCGGGCGATCAGCGCAATCCCGGAGTCGCGTAGAGCGAGCCTTAGCGGGGGTTGTTGTCCCCGTGCCCTAACCGCCGTAAGAAGTCTGGATCGTCGTCAGGCCCGATAACGCGCGTCTTCGCCCGGTTGGTTTGTGACCGAGCCGTCCGCCAGCCAACGTAGATCAGGGTCCCCAACATCAGGACGAGCAGCAGGTAGAGCACTCAACACCTCCGTTGACGAATATACCCGGGCCGTAGGCTTTCCCCTGTGTCAGAAGGAGTCAGCGACAACAGCACCGGGGACCGCGTGGACGAAGGCGGGCAGCACGGCGCCGGCTCTCGGGCGGTCGTCGACGTTCTCCTCTACGCGGGGGCGCGGCTGCTGCTGGCGGTGGCGCTTGCCGCCGCAATCTACGGGGTGGCCCGCCTCATCGGTGTCAGCCAGTTTCCGATCGCGGTCGCCGCGCTGTTCGCCCTCATCATCGCCATGCCCCTGGGCATCTGGCTGTTCGGCCCGCTGCGCCGGCGCGCTACCGCGTCGCTGGCGATCGCCGGCGAGCGGAGGCGCCGGGAACGGGAACAACTGCGGGCTCGGTTGCAGGGCGAGGCGCCGACCGACGACGCGTGAGGCCGGTCAGAGGTTGGGCATCCGGACGACCTGCGCGGCGTAACTGAGGCCCGCGCCGTAACCGATCAACAGGGCGAGATCGCCCGCCTTGGCCGCCCCGGTCGCCAGCAGTTCGGCCATCGCCAGGGGGATGGACGCCGCCGACGTGTTGCCGGTGTGCTCGATGTCGTTGGCGACGACGGCGTCCGGCCGCAACTCGAGGCTCTTGGCCAGGACCTCGTTGATGCGGCTGTTGGCCTGGTGCGGCACGAACACGTCGATCTCGTCGGGCCTGACGCCCGCCGCGTCCATCGCCTGCCGGCCGACCTTGCCCATCTCGAATGCCGCCCACCGGAACACCGCGCTGCCCTCGAGCCGCAGGAAGGGGCGCGGGCCCGTCGGGCTGTCCATGTAGTCGATCCAGTCGATGTCCTGGCGGATCGCCAGGGCCTGCTCGCCGTCACTGCCCCAGACGGTCGGCCCGATGCCCTGCTCGGGCGTCTCGCCGACCACCACCCCGGCCGCGCCGTCGGCGAAGATGAAGCAGTTGGTGCGGTCCTGCATGTCCACGGTGGGGGACAGCTTCTCCGAACCGAGGACCAGCACCTTGGCGGCGGTCCCGCCGCGGATCATGTCGGCCGCTTCGCCGCCCGCGACGAATCCGCCGCGTCGATGGCCACCGAGGCCGGGCGGCAGGCGATCGCGAACGCCGGGCTGGTGCCGTCGGACATCGACTGCGTGATCGTCGCGACCAGCACGCATTTCCTGCAGACCCCGGCGTGCGCCCCGGCCGTCGCCGCGGCGCTGGGGGCCACCGGCGTGCCCGCGTTCGACGTCTCGGCGGGGTGCGCGGGCTTCGGCTACGCGCTCGGCGTCGCGGCCGACATGATCCGCGGCGGGACCGCCGCCAAGGTGCTGGTCCTCGGTTCGGAGAAGCTGTCCCCCACCGTGGACATGCAGGACCGCACCAACTGCTTCATCTTCGCCGACGGCGCGGCCGGGGTGGTGGTCG
>NZ_LZJF01000162.1 GCF_001666835.1 Mycobacterium sp. E3251
GTCCAGGTCGAGATCGACGACGCGGATGGGCCGGGAATCGGCGTACGGGCGAGGCAGACCGACCCGGTCCAGCACGGCCCCCCGAATCTGAACCATGTTGGAATACAACCATGGCTTCGGAACCCCCGGCCTCGCCGGATCCGGTGATACCACCGGCGCCGGACGGGCTCACCAGCGACGACTTCCCCGTGCTGTGGCCGGTCGGAACCCGGTGGGCCGACAACGACATGTTCGGCCACCTCAACAACGCGGTGTACTACCAATTGTTCGACACCGCCATCAACGCCTGGATCAACACCAGCACCGGGCTGGACCCGTTGACCACCCCGGCGCTGGGCATCGTCGCCGAGTCGGGCTGCCGGTACTACTCGGAACTGCATTTCCCCGAAGACCTCGCGGTGGGCCTGGCGGTGACCCGGCTCGGCCGCAGCAGCGTCACCTACCGGCTCGGCGTGTTCCGGGCGGCGCAAGCACAGCAGGCGCAGCCCATCACCGCGCTGGGCCATTGGGTACACGTCTACGTCGACCGGTTCAGTCGCAAGCCGATCGAGATCCCCGCACCCGTGCGCTCGTTGCTGTCGTCGGCAAGCGTGGACCGATAAGCCTGAGATCGCCCGCGGGGCCGGGGCTTTCGTGCGAAACCGCGGCCAGGCCTGCACTGCCGGAGCGCGTCGCCCACCCGGCTATGCTTCGCCAATGCCCGTTATGAGCAAGACCGTCGAGGTCAGCGCCGACGCGGCCTTGATCATGGCCATCGTCGCCGACTTCGAGGCCTACCCGCAATGGAACGAGGAGATCAAGGGCCTCTGGGTGCTCGCCCGATACGACGACGGGCGCCCCAGCCAGCTGCGGCTCGACACCGACTACCAGGGCATGCAGAGCATGTTCATCCAGGCCGTGTACTACCCGGGGGAAAACCAGATCCAGACCGTGCTGCAGCAGGGTGACCTCTTCACCAAGCAGGAGCAGCTGTTCAGCGTCGTGGCGATGGGCACGTCGAGCTTGCTGACGGTGGACCTCGACGTCGAGACCTCGATGCCGGTTCCGGCGCCGATGGTCAAGCAGCTCCTCAACAATGTGTTGGACCACCTTGCCGAAAGCCTCAAGCGGCGCGCCGAGCAGCTGGCCGCGGGCTAGTCGAAGATCCCGGTCCGGTCCCGCATCTCGTTCAGCCGGGCGGCCGCGTCCGTGAATTGCCACACGGTGTGTTCGATCACCGCGGCGGCATCGCGCCGGCGCAGCGCCGCGATCAGCTGGCGGTGATTGTCGACGGCGGCCGCACCCCACTGCTGATCGGCGGCATACATCAGCACCGGCATGTAGCGCGCGGCGTTGAGCAGGAACCAGGCGAGCTTGATCCGCCCGCTCGCCTGATTGAAGACCCGATGGAACGCGAACTCGATGCCCGCGATGGTCTCGGCATCGCTGGAGCCGACGGCCGCGGCGAGCGCCTCGTTGATGCGCTCCAGCTCGTTGATCTCCGCGTCGGTGATGTGGTCGGTGGCGGCGGCCGCCAGCTCCTTGGCGATGGTGGCCTGCAGCCAGAAGATGTCCTCGACGTCCTGCCGCGTGAGCGGGAGCACGACGTGACCGCGGTGCGGTTCGAGCTGCACCATGCCCTCGCCGCGCAGCTTCAGCAGCGCTTCGCGCACCGGCGTGACGCTGACGCCGAGCTCGGCCGCGGTCTCGTCGAGGCGGATGAACGTTCCCGGCCGCAAGGCCCCGGACATGATCGCCGCCCGCAGGTGGCCCGCGACCTCGTCGGACAACTGCGCCCGGCGCAGCGGCCGTCGGCGCCTCAGTCGCGTGGAAATCGGTGCGTTCACGGGGGCTGCCAGGGCTTTCGGGGCGTCGCGGAGGTTGGTTTGAAACTTATATCGGGGCTTGTCAGCTGGGCTTTAAGGCCATAATGTGACCCAGACAACACCATGTTTTATCAAATATCAACCTGGCGCAAGCGGTGCGCGAGTGAAGGGAAGGGCTGGGGTTGACCGCGCAATTAGCGAGCCATCTGACGCAGGGAACCGAGCAGCCGTATCTGGCCCGGCGGCAGAACTGGGTGAACCAGCTCGAACGGCATGCCCTGATGCAGCCGGGCGCGACGGCGCTGCGCTTCCTCGGGAAGACCGTGACGTGGGGCGAACTGTGGCGCCGGGTCGGGGCGCTGGCCGATGCGCTGAGCCGTCGGGGAGTCGGCTTCGGCGATCGCGTCATGGTCTTGATGCTCAACCGCACGGAATTCGTCGAGTCGGTGCTGGCGGTCAACATGCTGGGCGGGATCGCCGTGCCGCTGAACTTCCGGCTCACCGCCGCCGAGATCGCCTTCCTGGTGCAGGATTGCGAAGCCCGCGTGGTGATCACCGAATCGGTGCTCGCCCCGGTCGCGACCGGGGTTCGCGACGTCGAGCCCCTGCTGGACACGATCATCGTGGCCGGTGGCGCGAGCGACGACAGCGTGCTCGGCTATGACGACCTGATCAACGAGCCCGGCGCTTCGCACGAACCCGTCGACATCCCGAACGATTCGCCGGCGTTGATCATGTACACCTCGGGCACCACCGGCCGGCCGAAGGGCGCCGTGCTGACCCACACCAACCTGACCGGCCAGACCATGACGGGCCTCTACACCAACGGCGCCGACATCAACAGCGACGTCGGTTTCGTCGGCGTCCCGTTCTTTCACATCGCCGGCATCGGCAACATGCTGACCGGGCTGCTGCTCGGCACCCCCACGGTGATCTACCCGCTCGGCGCCTTCGAGCCGGGGCCACTGCTCGACGTGCTGGCCGAGGAGAAGGTCACCGGCCTGTTCCTGGTGCCCGCGCAATGGCAGGCGGTCTGCGCCGAGCAGAAAGCGCGGCCCCGCGACCTCAGGTTGCGGGTGATGTCGTGGGGGGCGGCGCCCGCGCCCGACGCGCTGCTGCGCGAGATGTCGGCGACGTTCCCCGGAACTCAGATCCTCGCCGCGTTCGGGCAGACCGAGATGTCGCCGGTCACCTGCATGCTGCTGGGCGAAGACGCGATCCGCAAACGTGGATCGGTCGGCAAGGTGGTCCCGACCGTGGCCGCACGCGTGGTCGACGAAAACATGAATGACGTACCGGTCGGTGAAGTTGGTGAAATCGTTTATCGCGCACCGACTTTGATGAGCGGATACTGGAACAATCCGGAGGCTACCGCGGAGGCGTTCGCGGGCGGTTGGTTCCATTCCGGGGACCTGGTCCGGATGGACGCCGACGGCTACGTCTGGGTGGTGGACCGCAAGAAGGACATGATCATCTCCGGCGGCGAGAACATCTACTGCGCCGAGGTGGAGAACGTGCTGGCCAGCCATCCCAGCATCGTCGAAGTCGCGGTCATCGGGCGTTCCCACGAAAAGTGGGGCGAGGTGCCGATCGCGGTGGCGGCGGTCGCCGGCGAGCAGCTGCTGCTCGAGGAGTTGGCCGAATTCCTGGGCGAGCGCCTCGCGCGGTACAAGCATCCCAAGGCGCTCGAGATCGTGGACGCGCTGCCGCGCAACCCCGCCGGCAAGGTGCTCAAGACTGAGCTACGGATCCGTTACGGCACCGCAAATATCGACGAAAACCGTTCTGTTACAGAAGGTTTCACTGGCAGAGAGGAAAGCTGACGGAAACTGTAACGTTTGCCCGCTGTTGACGAAGGGTTAATTGTGCAGATGCAGTTCACACGTGCATGGCCATCGGGTACATTCCTGTGGTCTCCGTTACTACTTGCCAGTAGGGAGCCCATGGTCACACACGTTGGGTCGCGGCAAGGTGGGGGCACCCCCGGCCGCGCAGCGGCGAGGGGGCGAGGCGTGCTACACGTTCCGCCGCGGCGCCCTGAGGCCCGCGGTATCGGCTGGAGGGGGCAGCGGTGACTTCAACGTCGACGAGTCGACAGGGCCCCTACCTGGTCGGCTACGTACGCGACCAGCTGCAGACGCCCTTGACGCTCATCGGAGGGTTCTTCCGGATGTGCGTGCTCACCGGCAGAGCGCTGTTCCGCTGGCCGTTCCAGTGGCGGGAATTCGTCCTGCAGTGCTGGTTCATCATGCGGGTGGCCTTCCTGCCGACCATCATGGTCTCGATCCCGCTGACCGTGCTGCTGATCTTCACGCTCAACGTGCTGCTGGCCCAGTTCGGAGCCGCCGACCTGTCCGGTGCCGGTGCGGCGATCGGTGCCGTGACTCAGCTCGGGCCGCTCACCACGGTGCTGGTGGTGGCCGGCGCCGGCTCGACCGCCATCTGCGCGGACCTCGGTGCCCGCACCATCCGCGAGGAGATCGACGCGATGGAAGTGCTCGGCATCGACCCCATCCATCGCCTGGTGGTTCCCCGCGTGATCGCGGCGACCCTGGTCGCCACCCTGCTCAACGGCCTGGTGATCACCGTCGGTCTGGTCGGCGGCTACCTGTTCGGTGTCTATCTGCAAAACGTCTCCGGCGGCGCCTACCTCGCCACCCTCACCACGATCACCGGCCTGCCCGAGGTGGTCATTGCGACCGTCAAGGCCGCCATGTTCGGCCTCATCGCGGGGCTGGTCGGCTGCTACCGCGGGTTGACCGTGCGCGGCGGCTCCAAAGGGCTCGGCACGGCGGTGAACGAGACCGTCGTGCTCTGCGTCGTCGCTCTGTATGCGGTCAACGTCGTGCTGACGACCATCGGCGTGCGATTCGGGACGGGCCACTGACATGTCAACCTCTGCCGTATTGCGCGCCCGCTTCCCGCGGGCAGTCGAGAACCTCAACCGCTACGGCGGTGCCGCGGCCCGCGGCGTGGACGACATCGGCCAGATGGCCTGGTTCGGAGCGGTGGCCGTCGGACACATCCCGCACGCGATACGCAACTACCGCAAGGAAACGTTGCGGCTGATCGCCCAGATCGGCATGGGCACCGGCGCCATGGCCGTCGTCGGCGGGACCGTCGCGATCGTCGGCTTCGTGACCCTCTCCGGTAGCTCCCTGGTCGCTATCCAGGGCTTCGCCTCGCTCGGCAACATCGGGGTCGAGGCATTCACCGGCTTCTTCGCCGCACTGATCAACGTGCGCATCGCGGCCCCGGTGGTCACCGGCATCGCGATGGCCGCCACCGTCGGCGCGGGCGCGACCGCGGAGCTGGGCGCCATGCGCATCAGCGAAGAAATCGACGCCCTGGAAGTCATGGGCATCAAGTCGATCTCGTTCCTGGCGACTACCCGGATCATGGCCGGCCTGGTCGTCATCATCCCGCTCTATGCCCTGGCCATGATCATGTCGTTCCTGTCCCCGCAGATCACCACGACGGTGCTCTACGGACAGTCGAACGGCACCTATGAGCACTACTTCCGGACGTTCCTGCGTCCCGACGACGTGTTCTGGTCATTCCTCGAGGCCATCATCATCACGGCGGTCGTGATGATCACCCACTGCTTCTACGGATACAACGCCGGCGGCGGACCCGTCGGCGTCGGGGAGGCCGTCGGCCGATCGATGCGTTTCTCGCTGGTGTCGGTGCAGGTCGTCGTTCTGGCCGCAGCGTTGGCGCTCTACGGCGTCAACCCGAACTTCGCGCTCACGGTGTAGCCGCCATGACATCACCATCGAAGGGCCCCGCACAGGTCAATGCCCCCCGGAAGCCGCCGTACAAGCTGGCCGGCATCGCGGCGTTGATCATCGCTTTGGTGGCCGGGGCCCTGATCTACGGCCAGTTCCGCGGTGACTTCACGCCGAAGACGAAGCTGACGATGCTGGCGTCGCGGGCCGGGCTGGTGATGGATCCGGGCTCCAAGGTCACCTACAACGGGGTCGAGATCGGCCGGGTGGCCAACATCTCGGAGACCGTGCGCGACGGCAAGCCGGCCGCCAAGTTCACCCTGGACGTCTACCCCCGGTATCTGTCGCTGATCCCGGCCAACGTGAACGCCGACATCAAGGCGACCACGGTGTTCGGCGGCAAGTACGTCTCGTTGACGACACCGCAAAACCCGTCACCGCAGAAGCTCAACCCGCACACGGTGATCGACGCGCGCTCGGTGACCACCGAGATCAACACCCTGTTCCAGACCGTCACCTCGATCGCGGAGAAGGTGGATCCGGTCAAGCTGAACCTGACGCTGAGCGCGGCCGCCCAGGCGCTGACCGGGCTGGGCGACAAGCTCGGCCAGTCCGTGGTCAACGCCAACGCGATCCTCGATGACGTCAATCCGCAGATGCCGCAGGCCCGTCGCGACATTCAGGGGTTGGCGGCGCTCGGCGACACCTACGCCAACGCGGCGCCGGACCTGATCGACTTCCTCAACAACGCGGTCATCACGTCGCGGACCATCAACGCCCAGCAGAAGGATCTGGACCAGGCGCTGTTGTCGGCGGCCGGGTTCGGCAACACCGGCGCCGACATCTTCAACAGGGGCGGCCCGTACCTGGCGCGGGGCGCGCAAGACCTGGTGCCGACGGCGCAGCTGCTGGACACCTACAGCCCGGAACTGTTCTGCACCCTGCGCAACTACCACGACATCGAGCCCAAGGCATCCTCGTTCCTGGGCGGCAACGGCTACTCGCTGAACGCCCACACCGAGGCGCTGTCAGGGCTCGGGTTGCTGGCCAACCCGGTGTCGGCGGTGGTCACCCTCGCCAGCCTGGTCGGCGGGCTGGCCGGGCTCGTCGGCGGCGCACCGAACCCGTACACCTACCCGGAAAACCTGCCGCGCGTGAACGCGCGCGGTGGGCCGGGGGGCGCCCCGGGTTGCTGGCAGCAGATCACCCACGACCTGTGGCCCGCACCCGAATTGGTGATAGACAGCGGCAACAGCCTCGCGCCGTACAACCACCTCGACACCGGATCCCCATACGCGATCGAGTACGTCTGGGGCCGCCAAGTAGGGGATAACACGATCAACCCATGAAAATCACCGGAACCATCGTCAGGCTCAGCATCTTCTCGTTTGTGCTGCTGGTCTTCACTGTGATGATCGTCGTCGTATTCGGCCAGATGCGGTTCGACCGCACGAACGGGTACTCGGCGGAGTTCACCAACGTCAGCGGGCTGCGGGCGGGCCAATTCGTCCGCGCCTCGGGCGTGGAGATCGGCAAGGTCAGCTCCGTGAAAGTTGTCGACGGTGGCAAGCGGGCGCGGGTGGAATTCAACATCGACCGCTCGGTGCCGCTGTACCAGTCGACGACGGCGCAGATCCGCTACCTCGACCTGATCGGCAACCGTTACCTGGAGCTCAAGCGCGGTGAAGGCGAGGGCGCTGAGAAGGTGCTGCCGCCGGGCGGCTTCATCCCGACGTCGCGCACCTCGCCGGCGCTCGACCTCGACGCCCTGATCGGTGGTTTCAAACCGCTGTTTCGTGCGCTGGACCCGCAGAAGGTCAACACCATCGCGACCTCGCTGATCACCGTCTTCCAGGGCCAGGGCGGCACCATCAACGACATCCTCGACCAGACCGCGCAGCTGACCAACCAGCTCGGTGAGCGGGACCAGGCGATCGGCGAAGTCATCAAGAACCTGAACATCGTCCTGGACACCACGGTTCGCCACCGGCAGCAGTTCGACCAGACGGTCAACAACCTCGAGGTGCTCATCACCGGGCTGAAGGACCACGGTGACCAGCTGGCGGGCGGGACCGCGCACATCAGCAACGCTGCCGGCACGGTCGCCGACCTGCTCGCCGAGGACCGCGGCCTGTTGCACAACACCCTGAACTATCTGGACGCGGTCCAGCAGCCGCTCATCGACCAGCGCGACCAGCTGAACGACTTCCTCAAGAAGGTGCCCACCGCGTTGAACATGATCGGCCGTGCAATTGGCTCCTACGGCGACTTCGTGAACTTCTACGCCTGCGACATCACGCTCAAGATCAACGGCCTGCAGGCCGGCGGCCCGGTCCGCACGGTCCGGCTCTTCCAGCAGCCGACGGGTAGGTGCACGCCGCAATGAGAACACTGGAACCGGCCAACCGGGTTCGCATCGGCCTGATGGGCATCATCGTGACGGTGCTCGTCATCGGCGTCGGGCAGAGCTTCACCAGCGTGCCCATGCTGATGGCCAAGCCGCACTACTTCGGCCAGTTCACCGACACCGGAGGCATCGGTGTCGGTGACAAGGTCCGCATCGCCGGCGTGGACGTCGGCAAGGTCGAGGCCCTCTCTATCGACGGCGACCACGTCCTGGTCAAATTCAATCTCGGCACCGCAACCATCGGCACCGAGAGCCGGCTGGCGATCAAGACCGACACCATCCTCGGTAAGAAGATTCTGGACGTCGAGGCCCGAGGCAATCAGCCACTGAAGCCCGGGGACTCGTTGCCGATCGGCCAGAGCACCACCCCCTACCAGATCTATGACGCGTTCTTCGACGTCACCAAGGCGGCCCAGGGCTGGAACATCGACACGGTCAAGGAATCGCTGCACGTGCTGTCGCAGACCATCGACCAGACCTACCCGCACCTCAGCGCGGCGCTCGATGGCGTGGCCAAGTTCTCCGACACGATCGGAAAGCGCGACGAGCAGGTCAAGCACCTACTCGCCCAGGCCAACCAGGTGGCCAGCGTCCTGGGTGACCGCAGCGAGCAGATCGACCGCCTGCTGGTCAACACGAAGACGCTGCTGGCCGCCTTCAACGAGCGCGGCCAGGCCATCAACGCGTTGTTGGCGAACGTCGCCGCCTTTTCCGAACAGGTCAAGGGCTTCATCAACGACAACCCGAACCTGAACCACGTCCTCGAACAACTGCGAACGGTCAGCGACATCTTGAAGGAGCGCAAAGACGACGTCGCCGCCGGGCTCACCGAGGTTGGCAAGTTCCTGCCGTCCCTGAACGAGGCCATCGCGTCGGGACCGTTCTTCAAGGTGGTCCTGCACAACCTCGCGCTCTACCAGATCATTCAGCCGTGGGTCGACGCCGCCTTCAAGAAGCGGGGCATCGACCCGGAGAACTTCTGGCGCAGCGCCGGGCTGCCCGAATTCCGGTGGCCCGACCCGAACGGCACCCGATTCCCCAACGGGGCACCGCCGCCGGCGCCGCCGGTGCTGGAGGGCACGCCGGAGCACCCGGGTCCGGCCGTTCCGCCCGGATCGCCATGCTCCTACACGCCGGCCAACCCCGGCGGCAACGTCACGGTCGGTGACGAGGGTCTGCCGCGCCCGTGGAACCCGCTGCCGTGCGCGGGTGGGGCCATCGGACCGTTCGGCGGCCCGGGCTTCCCGGCGCCGGTGGACGTGCTGACCTCGCCGCCGAACCCCGACGGTCTGCCGCCGACGCCGGGCATCCCGATCGCCGGGCGGCCGGGCGACCCGCCGCCCGACGTGCCGGGTACGCCCGTCCCGCTGCCGCCGCAGGCACCGCCGGGCGCGCGCACCGAGAACCTGGCGCCGGCCGGACCGACGCCGCCGCCGTCGACGTTCGCGCCCGGGTTCCCGCCGGGACCGGCGGCGCCACCCGGACCCGGTGCGCAACTGCCGGCGCCGTTCATCAACCCGGGCGGATCGGGCGGCAGCGGCGCTGCCGGGGGAGGTAGCCAGAATTGAGCACCGCCTTTGACATCCGGAACATCCGGCTACCGAAGCTGACCCGGGCGACCGTCATCCTCGGATCGCTGGTGATCGTGCTGGCCATCGTCGTCGGGTTCGTCGGTTGGCGGCTCTTCGAGAAGCTGACCAACAACACGGTGGTCGCCTATTTCCCCGCCGCGAACGCGCTCTACCCCGGGGACAAGGTCCAGATCATGGGGTTGCGGGTCGGCGCGATCGACAAGATCGAGCCGGCCGGCGACAAGATGAAGGTCACCTTCCACTACGAGAACAAGTACCGGGTTCCCGCCAACGCCAACGCGGTGATCCTCAACCCGACGCTGGTGGCGTCGCGGGCGATCCAGCTGGAGCCGCCCTACAAGGGCGGGCCGGTACTGGCGGACAACGCCGTGATCCCTGAGGAGCGCACGCAGGTCCCGGTGGAGTGGGACCAGCTGCGCAACAGCATCACGAACATCATCTCCAAGTTGGGCCCCACCCCCGAGCAGCCGACGGGCCCGTTCGGTGAGGTCATCGAGTCCTATGCCAACGGGCTGGCCGGCAAGGGCAAGGAATTCAACACCACGCTGAGCAACCTGTCGCAGGCGTTGACCGCGTTGAACGAGGGGCGCGGCGACTTCTTCGCTGTGGTGAAGAGCCTGGCTCTGTTCGTCAACGCCCTGCACAAGGACGACCAGCAGTTCGTCGCGCTGAACCAGAACCTGGCGGACTTCACCACGCGGCTCGCGCACAACGACCACGACCTGTCGAACGCGATCGAGCAGTTCGACGGTCTGCTGTCCACCGTGCGGCCGTTCCTGAACAAGAACCGCGAGGTGCTGACCTACGACATCAACAACCTGGCGACGGTGACGAACACGATCCTGCAGCCGGACCCGCTGAACGGGTTGGAGACCGCGCTGCACGTCCTCCCGACCGCCGCGGCGAATATCAACCAGATCTATCACCCGTCGCACGGATCGGTGGTCGCCATCCCGGCGATCACGAACTTCGCCAACCCGATGCAGTTCATCTGCAGCTCCATCCAGGCGGGCAGCCGGCTCGGGTATCAGGAGTCCGCCGAACTGTGCGCGCAATACCTGGCACCGATCCTCGATGCGATCAAGTTCAACTACCTGCCGTTCGGCGCGAACCTGTTCAGCACTGCCGAGACCCTGCCCAAGGAAGTTGCCTACTCGGAAGACCGGCTGCACCCGCCCAACGGATACAAGGACACCACCGTGCCCGGCATCTGGGTCCCGGACACCCCGACGTCGCACCGCAACACCCAGCCCGGCTGGATCGTCGCGCCCGGGATGCAAGGCCAGCAGGTCGGGCCGATCACCGCGGGTCTGATGACCCCGGACTCGCTGGCCGAGCTCATGGGAGGCCCCAACATCGCGCCCGTGCAGTCGAACCTGCAGACGCCGCCGGGGCCGCCGAACGCTTACGACGAGAACCCGATCGTGCCGCCCATCGGGCTGAATGCGCCGGTGCCCATCCAGCCGCCGCCGCCCGGGCCGAACGTGGCCCCGGGCCCGGTCGCCCCGACGCCGGCGCCGGTCGCGGCACCCGCGCCGAACGCCGGTGGGCCCGCGGTCCCGGCTGACGGGGGTGGCCAGTGATGAGCGCCCTTCGTCTGATCCGCCGCCGGGCCTGGCAGGCGATGGTCCTGCTGGTGGCCGCGCTGGTGCTGAGCTCCTGCGGCTGGCGCGGGATCTCCAACGTCGCGATCCCCGGTGGCCCGGGCAGCGGCTCGGGCGCCATGACGATCTACGTGCAGGTGCCGGACACCCTGGCGATCAACGGCAACAGCAAGGTGATGGTCGCCGACGTCTTCGTCGGGTCGATCAAGTCCATCCAGTTGAAGAACTGGATCGCCACCCTGACGCTGGGCGTCGACAAGAACACCAAGCTGCCCAAGAACGCCATCGCCAAGATCGGCCAGACCTCGCTGCTGGGTTCCCAGCACGTCGAGCTCGCCGCACCGCCGAACCCGTCGCAGGAACTGCTCAAGAACGGCGACACCATTCCGCTGAAGAATTCCTCGTCGTACCCCACCACCGAGCAGACCCTGGCCAGCCTGTCGTTGATCCTGCGCGGCGGCGGCATCCCGAACCTCGAGGTGCTGCAGAACGAGGTCTACAACATCTTCAACGGGCGCGGCGAGGCGATCCGGTCCTTCCTCGGCAAGCTGGACACCTTCACCGACCAGCTCAACCAGCAGCGCGATGACATCACCCACGCGATCGACTCGACCAACCGGCTGCTCACCTACGTGGGTGCCCGCGCCGACGTCCTCGACCGGGTGCTCACCGACATCCCGCCGCTAATCAAGCATTTCGCCGACACCAAGAACCTGCTGATCAACGCCGTCGACGCGGTGGGACGGCTCAGCCAGGCCGCCGATCAGGTACGGCGAGCCCTTGCCCAGCTCCTTGAGCGGACACTGCAGCGCCTGCAGGTCGGTGTGCAGCGGCCCGCGGGCTTCCGACAGGTACTGGTCGGCGGCCTGGCTGAGCCGTCCCACCGCGTCGACGGCGTTGATCAGCAGGTTCTTGGTGTCGGCGAAATGCTTGAT
>NZ_LZJF01000163.1 GCF_001666835.1 Mycobacterium sp. E3251
CGGCGATCGAGGCGCGGTAGCCGCTCGCGCAGTGAACCCACACCTCGCGGTCCGGGGGGATCTCGGCGAAGCGCTGGGTCACCTCGTGCAACGCGATGTTGACCGCGCCACGCACGTGTCCATCGTCGAACTCGCCGGTTTGGCGGACGTCGAGGACGAG
Source organism: Mycobacterium sp. E3251 (assembly GCF_001666835.1). Taxonomy (GTDB): domain Bacteria; phylum Actinomycetota; class Actinomycetes; order Mycobacteriales; family Mycobacteriaceae; genus Mycobacterium. The sequence continues at coordinate 161 of NZ_LZJF01000163.1, forward strand.
GACGCGCCTGTCGTCCAGCGCTTCGCCGAGATCCCCCCGGACCGCGAGGTGTGGGTTCACTGCGCGAGCGGCTACCGCGCCTCGATCGCCGCGGCGCTGCTCGACCGCGAGCGCCGTGACGTCGTTCTCATCGATGACAACTACAGCAACGCCGAAAAGCTCGGGATCACGACCCACTTGGCAAGGGAGTAACCATGAACGCACCGACGGCCGACGCGATCACGTCGATCGAGCTGCGGAAGTTGATCAAGTCGCCCAAAGCTCCACGGCTGGTCGACGTTCGGACCCCCGCCGAATTCGAGACCGCGCACATCGCCGGATCCGTCAACGTGCCGCTCGACGTATTGGATCAGCACGGCGCCGACATCGCGGACCGCCTGGCCCAGGACAACGACGTCGTGTTGGTGTGCCGTTCCGGCCAACGCTCAACCAAGGCGCAGGCGCTGTTACGCAACGCCGGGCTCACCAGCGGGCGGGTGCTCGAGAACGGCATCACCGACTGGGAGGACCAAGGTTTCGACGTGGACCGTGGCGCCCAGCGCTGGGAGCTCGAGCGTCAGGTCCGGTTGGTCGCCGGGTCAGTGGTGCTGTCGTCCGTTCTGGGCAGTGTCGCGGTCCCACGACTCAAATGGGTGGCCGCCGCAATCGGCGGCGGCCTGACGTATGCCGCCCTGAGCGACACCTGCGCCATGGCCACGGCGCTGTCCAAACTCCCGTATAACCGCGGCACGACCTCGGACGTGAAGACGGTGCTGTCGCAACTCGACGGCTAGGCCTGCGGGCCCGGGAGAACCTCGATGGAAATCGCCTGAATCGCGTTGCCGCCGTAGCCGAACCGGTTCCAGTCCGGTCGCTCCGGCTGCGTGTTGCCCGCCTCGTCGGTAGCCCGCGCACGTACGGTCTGGGTCCCAACAACGTCGCATCGGGTGAACAGCTCCCACCATTGCCAGCTGTGCCGGCGGCGTTCACCGACCAGTCGGGCGGCCTGCCACGGGCCGCCGCCGATGCAAACGTCCACGCGATCTATCGGCGCCGCGCCCGACCAGGCGACGCCTCGCACGACGATTGTCCCGGCGGTCACCGTGGCGCCATCGGCGGGCTGGGCGATCAGCGCGCGGACACGCTGCAGGCGGACCGGCTCACGGACGACGCCGTCGCCACCGTCCCATTCGTAGTGGTACCGCTTCGTTTGGAAGAAGGCCTCGAAAACATGGTCAACGACTTCAATCTCGGTGAGCCACTTGACCGACGCGACGGAATACCAGCCCGGCACTATCAGCCGGACGGGGCGACCGTGCTGCAGTGGTAGCGGCTCGCCGTTCATCGCGTAGGCGACGATCGCACCCGAGTCGCAAGCATCCCGCACCGACAAGGCGCGCTCGAACCGCACCGGCGCCGTCGCGCCGTCGACCAAACCCGCATCGGCGCCACGGAACACGACATCGTGGGCCTGCGCCGCCAGGCCCGCCCGATCAAGAATCTCGACGAGCGGAACACCCGTCCATTCGGCGGTGCTCGCCGCCCCGAATCGCCACTGTTCGCCGTCGACGGGTGGATCGAACTGTGCGCGACCGTTGCCCGCGCATTCCAGCGTGGCGACCATCGACTGTTTCGGCATGTTGTGCAAATCGCCCAAGCGCAGCCGTAACGTCCGCTCGACCGTTCCGCCGACCGTCAGCTCATATTGGTCCGGATCCACCACCGGCGTGCTGAAGTGGTTGCGGACGTAGAAGTGGTCGGAGGGCATCACGACGCCACCGATCAGCTCGGGAAGCGATGTCTCGCAATTGAGCGGATCCTCGCGGTGGACGACAAGTGCGGGCCCGCCACCATGGGTAACGACCGGTAATCCGGCGGCCGCCCACGCGCACATACCGCCGGCCAGGTTCACCGCGTCGAAGCCCGAACGGCGAAGCGAAACCGTCACCGCCGCGGATCGTCCACCCGAGCGGCACACCACAACGATGCGGCGGTCCCGAGGCAGTTCATGTTCTCGAGTGCGCACGCCCTCGGCCGGCAACAACATCGCGGTCGGCGCGTGCTCGGTACACCATTCGCCGGGCTCACGCACGTCAAGCAGCAGCGCGCCCGCGTCGAGAAGTGCCTTGGCCGCCCGGGGACCGACTTGTGGTGTGTCGACGACGATCTCGTTGCCGACAGATACCGGGAATCCGGCGCCTTGCCAGGCGGCGAATCCCCCAACCAAGTCCGAAACGTCGTCGAAGCCCGAGGCTCGCAGCAGGCTCGCCGCGGCGATCGAGTGATCGCCGCTGCCGCAGTAAACGACCACCGGGGCCGCCGGATTGAGGGCGGAAAGCGAATCAGTCAGCGTCGACAATGGAATCCCCCGCGCGCCCGGGATGACGCCCCGCGCCATCTCATCCTGGCTGCGCACGTCGATCACCTGCAGCTGCGGGTCCAGGCCGCGCAATTCGGCCAGTTGCCCGATGGTCAACCGCGGCGCGCTTTCGACCAGGTCCATGCTCGGCGGCGTCGGGCTCAATGGGCACCTTCTTTCAGCGTTGTCATCGGTTGCGTGGGGCCGGTTGGCCGTACATCGCCACCACGACGGTCCGGTCCATACTGTTCTCCGACCACACCCCCATGGAGCTGTTGGCACAGTCGCGAATGATCGCCATGTCGTCGGGGTTGTAATACCACTGGTTGACCAGCTCCAGGCTGCTGATGGCGATGGCCGGGTTGATCGCGATCGTCTCGGCCGCCTTGCCGCGGAAACCGGCGGCATTGGCCCGGTCCTGCGGTGTCGATCCGTCAGATCCGAGGTCATCGTTGATGTTTCGGTTATTCATCATGTCGTCGGCGTGCCATTGCGCGGCCAGCGTGAGCGCGTTGTCCCGGATGACGTCGTTGGTGCAGCCCGCCTGATGTTGCAAGGTGTAGACGGCGGACACGACGGCGCTGTTGAGCCGCTTGTTGTCGGCGTGCGCCGAGGGGGCGGCCAGCATCACCGGCGCCGCGGCCAGCACGGCCGCGGGCATCACGCGTACCCACCCGATCATGGTTACTGCCCTCACACCGGATCGAAATGCGAGACCAGCCACCGGCCGTTGACCTTGTCCAGTGTCACCCGGACCACGGGCTGGGTATCGGTGGGAGCGCCCTCGCCGACGGTGACGGTTTGGTTGACGAAGAGCAGGGCCACGGCGTGATTGGACGTCACCGAAACCGGCGCTGCCGCAGCAACTTTGGCTGCCGCGGTGATGTGCTTCTCTTTTGCCCCTGGAATGACCACCTGGCGGGTCAGCTCCGTGTAGGCGTCCTTGAAATCACCGGTCAGCCGCTCGCGCGCGGCGGCCAGGTCTTTGTCCACCGAGTCCGCCTTGTACGACAACAGGGCGACGGCGTCGTCGCCGGCGACTTTCACCACTTCGGTGCGGGCTCGCGCCACGTCGTCGGCAGAGGCGGTCACCCACTTGAAGTAGCCCGCCGTAAGCGTGAGCAGCAGCGCCAGTCCGGGCAGCACCCCGTACGCAAGGACGCGCGACCACGGGATCGGCCGCCGTTCCCGCGTGCGGGTGTCGGGCTGGTCGTCGGACGTCTCGTCGATATCGACGGCGCCCTCGGGCGTGGCCTCGTCGTCGGCCTCGACGAATTCCTCGTCCTGTATGGCCCTTTCGTTGAGAGTCGTCATGGCACGAACACCACGTTCGAGACCTTGGCGTCCTGGCCGACCGAGCGGACCTCTATTCGCATCCGCCATTCGCGGGGCGCCTCCTCGCCGCCGGCGGTGCGCGATTTCACCGCGACCGCCACCAGCACCTGCGCCGAGTCGCCGCGCTGCGATTCCAGGCCCGCGTCGGTGACCGTGCCCTCCGATTTCGACTGCGCCGCCTTGACGACTTCGATGAACGGCTTGGACCGCTGCTCGAAGTCGTCACGGAACGCCCCCGTGGCCAGATCGAGGATGCGTTGCACGTCTGAGTCGACCTCCGTGTAGTTGATGGTGGTGAGGTTCACCGCGCCCTGACGAGCAACCTGCACGAACAGATCACGCTGGGCTTGGGCCTCATGCTTCTGGTAGGCCTGGTAGCCCAGCCAACCGGTCAACCCGGCCAACGCCGCCACGACGACGCCGCCCGCCGCCAACGCCCGCCCGGTTCGCGAAAGTCGCGGACCGGCCCGGTGCCGCAACCGGGCGAGCCGGCTCTTCAAACCCGCCGTGCCCTCGGCGGTTTCGTCGGTCTCCGCCGCGGTTTCGGCATCGTCGACGTCGTGGGCGCCGACCGCTGTCGCCTCGCCGAGTTCGTCGGCGGCATCAGCGGTTTCAGGCCCTTTCGTTTCTTCGGTCATCCTGCTCCTTTGGTTACGCCGGCGGCACCAAGAGTGACTGCCAGTTCTTGGCGCGGGGGTGCGCGAGGTCGAACTCGGTGTAGCGACGCCCATCGGGGCCGATGTAGTCGCCGTTGGCCGGGTCATAGGTCGCGATTGCGAACGGCGGCGGCGCGGGCGCCGGTGGCGCGGTCCCCCGCGGCGGTGGAAGCCGCGGATCTTGTCCCGGCGGATACATCGGAACGCCCTGCCCGCTATAGGTGGCGTTCGGGTCGCCCTTCCAGTTGTAGCCGTCGTTGAGCGGCACGTATTCTTCGTCGCTTTCGCACAACTCAACCGTGGGCGCACGCTTCTCCGGCTTGCTCTCGCACGGAATGTTCCGCACCCCACGGACATTGAACTCCGAGTCTTGCGGGACTCGGCAGAACAGATCCGCGGCGGGGCGGTCCGGTGCGTCCACGTTGGCCGGCGACCGGCGCTGAGTCGGCGGCAGGTACCCGGTCGTGCACGGCGGCGGCAGGTTGATGTTGAGGTTGAAGTCCAGCTGGGCGCCCCGGTACTCCTGCTTGGTGTTCGAGCTGGGCACGACGATTGCGGCCATGGCCGCGATGCCCTGGGGGAACAGCACCAGAAGCTGCTCGATGTCATGGCGATACACGACGGCGATGTCGCCCAGGCTGACCAGGTTTGCGAACAGCACGGGCAGCGCGGGTGTGACCCGGTCGAGCAGCGCGCGACTTTCCTCCACCCCGTTGGTGCCCTGCGTCAACAGGTCCCGCAGCGCGGCGTCCTGCGCCTTGAACTGGGCCGTGATGGCGGCGGTGCGATTCGCCCACCTGGCAATGGAATCCGAGGTCTGGATCTGGGAGTTGAGCACCGGAGGCGTCTGGTCGATCAACGCGGCAAGCGGGCCGACGGTCTGCCCCCCGGCAATGGCCAGGGCGGCCGATCCGTCGACGATTCGAGACAACTCGGGTCCGAGACCACCGACCGCACGGTCCGTCTCGTCGACCACCGTGCGAAGGTTGTCGCGCGGAATCGCCTGCAGTGCCCGGTTGGTCACGTCGAGCAGGTGCCCGATGTCGACGGGTACGTCAACTCGGCCGGCGGGAATGACATCCCCGGCTCGCAGCGCGCGGCCGTGGTCGCCGTCCTTACCGGGCTGGGGGGTGAGCTCGATGTACTGCTCGCCGATCGCCGAGCGGCTGTGCACCGACGCCTGGACGTCGGCGGGCACCTTGACACCGGATCTGATGGCGAGCACCGCGCGGACACCGGTGGCGGTCACATCGACCGACTTGACCTGACCGACATCGGTGCCGCGATAGGTGACAACCGAAGTCTGGTAGAGCCCGCCCGACTGCGGCAGGTCGACGGTGACAACGTATTCCCCGATCCCGAAGAGCGTTTCGGGCAACTTCATGTAGTTGAATGCCATTGCCCCACAGGACACGACCGTCACCAGCGTAAGGATTGACAGTTGTATCCACGTTCGGCGGTTCAGACGCAGCATTCAGTATCCCCCGAAATGATATGGATAGGTCAGCGGGTTGCCGGCGGTGGCCGGACTGGGCTGCATCCCGATCGTGCGTCCCCACTGCAGTTCGAGCTGGGTGAGGTTGCCTTCCCACCGTGAGCCGGTGAAGAACCCGGTGTCGAGGCGGCTCAGTGTCAGGTCGACGATCAGGGTGAGGTTGGCGTAGTCACCGCGGAACCAATTTCTCGCGGTCGACGCCGGCCACGGATAGGCCACCAAGCCATCCAGCCCCTTGGTCAACGACGGTCCCGCGTCGGCGAGCGATCGCAGCACCGGCGCGATACTGCGCAGGTTGTTGACCAGAGATTCCTTGCTCTGGCGCACGGTATCGGCCGCGATGGCGCTGAACTTGCCGAGTTGATCGATCGCGTCGGCGATCTTGGTGCGCTCGTCGGCCAACACCCTCAGCGCTTTGGGCACGGTGATCAACGCCTTGTCGACTGTTGCGTCCTTATCGGCGAACTGGCCGACCAGCGAGTTGAGATTCTCGGCCGCGGCAATGATGTCGTCGGTCTGGTCGTTGGTCCGGGCGATGAACTCGTCCAGTTGCTTCAGCAGGCTGCGCATGTCGTTTTCGCGCCCGGCGAATGCCTTGGCGATCGACTGCGTGATCTCCTGCAGCTGCCCGATGCCGCCGCCGTTCAGCAGGATCGAGACGGAGGCAAGCGTCTGCTCGGTGGTCGGATACATGCTCGCGTGCGCTAACGGGATGACCGACCCGTTCTTCAGCTGGCCGACGGGCGGTTCGTCTTTGGGTGGCGCGAGCTCGATGTGCATCGAGCCGAGCAAGCTGGTCTGGCCCAGCTTGGCCGTCGAATTGGCCGGCAGATGCACATCCCCGTTGATGCGCATGGTGACCAGCGCGTGCCAGTCCTGCAGCTGAATCTTGGTCACGTTGCCGACGTTGACGTCGTCGACCCGAACCCGCGTGTTCTCCTGAATGGTCACGACATCGGGCATCTGGGCCTGGACGGTGTAGGAGCCCGGCCCGTTCCCGGAGGTGCCGGGCAAGGTGAACGAGTTCAGCCCCTTCCACCCACAGGCGGGAAGGACGGCGACGCAGACAAGGCAGAGCAACGTCCCCATCGCGCGCCTCATGAGGCACCCGCCGGAAGCATCAGATCCCGCAACACCTGGGTCGAGTTGACCGTGCCGTTCGGTGGTGGTGGCGGCGCGGGTGCCTCACCCGGCGGCGGTTCGGTGGACGCCGGAGGTGGTGGTGCGTCGGGCGGCGGCGGGGTTGCGTCGGGCGGCGGTGCCGGAGGGGTGTACCCGGGCCGGAGCCAGTCCTCGCTGTAGGTGATCTCGCCGGGGCGGGCCTGAGTCCCGACGAAGGGGTTGAGCCCCGCCGGAATGTAGTTGTACAGGCGGTTTTTGATGATCGGGTTGATGTACTGCAGGCACAGCTTCGACACCCGGTCCAAGCGGGCCCGCGATGCGGCCTCGATGGAACTGCAGATCCATTGCGGGATGTCGGCGAAGTTGTTCAGCGCGATGATGCCGGTCATCGCGCTTTGCGCCGGCTGGTAGATGTTGAGGAAGTTCTGGAACACCGTCGGGGCGATGTGCAGGATCTGCTTGATGTCCATGCGACTGTCATTCAACGCGGTCGTGACGGAAGCCAACCGGTCGAACGTGACGCCCATCGCTTCCCGGTTCTCGGAGAGGAAATCGCGCAGATCGGTGAGCGCCCCGTCGAGACCCTTGACGGCAGTGGCGACTTCGTTGGGTGTGTTGGTGAGCAGCGTCGTCACGCTGGCCAAGTTCTGGTTGAACGAGGCCAGCAGATCACTGCTGGAAGACAGCGCCGACACCAACAGCTGCAGATTGCGCACCGTGCTGAAGATGTCGTCGGCGTGATCGCCGAGCGCCGAGATCGCCGCGGAGAGCTTAATCACGGTGTCGCGGGCGGTGTCACCTTGGCCGCGCACGTTGTCGGCGGTCGAGTTGATGAACTCACCGACCGAATTCACCCCGTCCGCGGAGGTCGGCTGCAGCGCCTCGGTCAGCTTTTCCAGCTGCTTGCGGAAGTCATCCCATTCGACGGGGACCGCTGTGCGACCGAGCGGTATCGAGGCGCCGGGGCTCAGCTTCGGGCCGCCCGAGTACGCGGGAACGAGTTGAACCGCCCGGGGCGTCACCAGGGACGGCGACAGGATCGCGGCGCGGGCGTCGGCCGGGATGGCGTACTGCTTGTCGACGGAAAACGTCACCTTGGAGCTATTGGGTTGCGGCTCGATCTTGTCGATAACGCCGACCGAGACGCCGAGGATCCGCACATCGTCGCCGACGAAGAGGCCGTTCGCCTCGGTGAAATATGCCGTGTAGGTGTTCTTTTCGACGTCCGTCCACAGCCTCGAGCCGACCAGGAACGAAGCCACGGCGAGGGTGCCGACCAGGCTGATCGCGGTCAGTCGTTGCAGCGTGCGCCGGCTCATCACTGTCCCCCCGTGCCGGCGTTCGCGGGGTCGGGCGGTGGGCCCGGCGCCGGCCCCGGTGAGGGGGGCTGCGACCAGATCGGGTGCGGTGCCTGCTCCGGCGGCACGGGCGGCGTTCCGGTGGGCGGGTCCACCGACTCAGAAGGCAGCTTCTGCTCGGGGTCCAAGAACCGGTTGTACATGCGCGCATCGATCGTCGGCCCGCTGAGCTGCCCCGGTATCAGGTTGGCCACGTAGGCCTTGAAAAACGGTCCAGAGCCTAGGCATTCGCCGAACGACATCGCGTAGCGCTTGAATTTGGGCAGGCTCGCCTGGATGTCCTGCTTGCGGTTGTCGAGGACCTCGAGCACGCCGTTGAGCTTGTCGAGGGCCGGCTTGAGCTGCGTCCTGTTGTCGTTGACCAGCCCCGAAACCTGATGTGACACCGCGGTGAGATTGTTCATCAGCGCGTCGATGGAATCGCGTTCGTCCAGCAGCGCCGCGAGCAGCGCATTGGAGTCCGCCACCAGAGCGGCGATTTGTTGGCTGCGACGGCCCAGCACCGTCGAGACCTTGTTCGCGTTCCCCAGCAGGTTGCGCAGCTGCGTGTCGCGGTTGTTCAGTGTCTCGGAGAACCGGGCCACACCTTCCAACGCGGGCCTGACCTCCGAGGGTGTTTGCCTGAAGGTGTCCGCCAAAGTGGTTAGAGCAGAGGATAACTGCGCGGTATCCAGCCCGCTGATCTCCGTGGTCAGGTCTCCGAGCGCGTCGGGAAGGTCGTACGGCGAGTGAGTCCTGTTCAGGGGAATGGTGCCCGAGAGCTTTCCCTCTCCACGGGACGTGAGCTCGAGCATTTTGGCGCCGAGGATGGTTTCGGTCTTGATCGCGGCTTCGGTGCGGTCGCCCAGCGTGATGAATTTGCGGACGGTGAAGCCGACCCGGACCTTGGTCCCCTCCAATTTGATGTCGGTGACCCTGCCGACCCCCATCCCGGAAACTCGCACCGAGTTACCCGTTCGAATGCCGCCGGCCTCGGAGAAGTATGCCGCGTAGTCGTTGGTGTTCTTGATGAATGGGAGCTTCTCGTAGTTGAAGGCCGCAACGGTCACACAGGCCAACATGAAGACACCCATCGCGCCGATCTTCCATGGGCTTTGCCGGACGCCGGCTTTGATTTTGGACTGGTTCATTGCGGCGTGCACCGTCCGCTCGGCTGCCCGACCAGCTTGATGAAGATCGGGTTGCCGCCCTTTCCGTTGACTTTCATCAGGACCTCGCAAAAGTAAAAGCCGAAGTAATCACCGTTGAGGCCTTGTCTTGCCAGGACCTGGTAGATATCGGGCAGTTGCTTGAGGAGGTTGTCGACGTAGTCACGATCCGAAAGCATCTGCGCTGACATGCGATCCGTCTCGTGCACGACGTCCTTGATCGGCTGGCGGGCCTGGACTAGGAGATCGGCGACCGACCCTGCGGCCGCATTGATATAGGCGAGCCCCGTGGAGATCTCGTCTTTGCGCTGCGCCAAGCCGTTCACAAACTGGGACAGCTTGTCCAGGCCGTCGGAGAACTCGCGGTCGCGGGCGGCAAAGGTGTGCAGCACGGTGTTCAGGTTCGTGATCAGCTCGCTGATCAACTCGCTGCGCCCGGCCAACGTCGAGGTCAGCGTCGAGGTCTGGGCCAGCACCGAAGCCAGGGTTCCGCCTTGTCCCTGGAAGATTCGCAGTAACTGACCGGACAACGCGTTGACCTGGTCGGGGTCCAGCGCCCGGAACAGCGGCCGGAACCCACCGATCAGCGCATCGATGTCCAACGCGGGCGACGTCCGGGCCAACGGAATCGTCGCGCCCGCCGGCAGCCGGCGTGGGGAGCCCGGCCCCTCCTCGAGCGCGAGGTATCGGTCACCGATCAAGTTCTCATAGCGCACAAGGGCTTTGGTGCCCTCGGTGAGGCGCACACCTTTGTCCACCGAGAAGCCGATCACGACGGTGCCGTCGCGCTGCAGGTGCAGGTCCCCGACCTTGCCGACCTCCACCCCCGCGATGCGCACGAAGTTGCCGGACTTCAGCCCGGAGATGTTCGTGAAAACGGCCTGGTAGCCGGTGCGGTCCTCGAAGCGAAATTGACCGAACACGGTGATCAGGGTGAACGTGAAGACCGCGCACACCGCCGTGAAGGCGGCGATGCGCACGATGATGGCGGACATCTTTCGTCTTTTCACGGCGGCGGTTGTCCCCCACGGTAGAAGTAGCGCGGCGCTTCCGGCGGGTTCTTCGTGGTCGGGAACCAGTTCGCCCACCACGGATTGCCGACGGCCATGTTGGTGCGGATCTCGTTCGGAGCCGCACCCCACCCGGTGTCGGTAACCAGCGCACGCACCGGGAAGTTGGCGCTCGGGTCGGGCAGCGACCCACAGCTGGGCTTGCCCCCGGGGCCGCCGGTGGCGTTCGTCTTCGGAAGGTGTTTCGGGTAGCGGTAGGGGTCGTCACCGAACAGCAGCCCGGCGTCCAAGATCACCGAGTAACCGTTGCCGCCCAATGCGTCTCGACCGCCGTGGTCGACGTACCATTGCGCGCCCTGGAACAGGCAGGTGAACGTCGGCGAGTACTTGTTCAGCAGCGCCGTGGTCGGATCGAGCAGGTTGATGGACCGCACGATGTTGGATTCGTTCCTGCCGATGACGTTGATGCCGGTCTGGCTCAGGCCGACCGCCGACAACAACAGCGTGTCGAGCGACCGCTGGTTCTCGGTCAGCGTGTTGCTGGTCGTAGTCGCCGAGTCGAGGATCGACAAAATGTTCTGGGCCGCATCGGAATAGACCGCCGTCGTCTTGCCGAACAGCCTCCAGTCCTTGTCGATGGTGTCCATCCGGGGATTGACGGTCAGCAGCACGTCGTTGGCACCGGTGATGGCCTGGCCGATCCGTTCCCCCTTTCCGCGCAACGCTTCGGAGAAGGCGGACAAGATCGCGTTGAGCTTCGCCGGATCGATCGCATGGACCACCGATTGCAGGTTTTCGAAAACGGTGTTGACCTCGACCGTGACGTTTCTGGAACGCAGCACCGCGCCGGGCTTGAGCGGGGTCGCGCTGGGGTGTTCGGGCACGATCAGGTCGACGTACTTCGACCCGAATGCCGTCGTAGATTTGATCTCGGCCTCAAGGTTGCTCGGCAGGAACTTGAACGGGCCGGGCTGCATCTTGAGCTGCAGCTGAGCCGCTTTCACATCGGTGCCGATCGAACCGACCTGACCGACCTGCACGCCGCGCAGCTTGACCTTTGCCCCCTGCTCCATCACGAGACCGGCCCGGTCCGACACCAGGGTCAGCGGGATCGTTTCCTGGAATTTGCCCGAGAACGCCCCCGCGGTCAGCGCGATGATCGCGCCGATGAGGATGAACAGCGTCGGCGCCCACCAGATCGGGTCGATTCTGCTGTGGCGGACCCGATTTCGTTGCCTCCGACCGCCCGCGCTGTGATTGCTCATGCGGTCATCCGGACAGGTTGAAGTTGCCGGACTGCCCGTAGACGGACAGCGAAATCGCCAGGCAGACAAACGCCGTGACGATCATCGATGACCGCACTGAACGACCGACAGCCTCCCCCACCCCGGCGGGACCCCCGGTCGCGGTGAAACCGTAGTAGGTGTGCACGACCATCACACCCGTCGCCATGGTCAGGGCCGCCAGAAACGACCAGAACAAGTCGGTGGGGCGCAGGAACGTGGAGAAGTAGTGCTCGTACACGCCGCGGGACTGGCCGTAGCTGTAAATAGTCAGGAACTTGGCGGCGATGAAGGACATCAGCACAGCAACGGCGTAGAGCGGGATTACGACGAGCACGCCGGCGATGATGCGTGTCGACGACAGATACGTGATGGCGCGGATACCCATCACTTCCAGCGCGTCGATCTCCTCGTTGATCCGCATGGCCCCCAGTTGCGCCGTCGCTCCGGCACCGATCGTGGCCGCCAATGCCAGACCGGCCGTGCAGGGCGCGATCATCCGAACGTTCAGGAAAGCCGACAGAAAACCCGTCAGCGCCTCGACCCCGACGTTGGAAAGCGTGTCGTAACCCTGCACCGCGACCAGGGCGCCGGTGGTCAGCGTGAGGAAGCCGATGATGCCGACGGTTCCCCCGATCACCGCCAAAGCCCCTGTGCCCATGCCCATCTCGGCGATGAGCCGCAGCAGCTCGTTGGGGTAGCGGCGCACCGCGTCCACGGTGGAGGCCAGCGATTTTCCGTAGAATTCGGTCTGCTCACCCAGCTTGCGGGTGTAATCGGTCAGCCGCGGACCGACGGTAACGAACCAGGACGGTTCCTGCGCCGCGCCGGTCATTTGGCGGTCACCTTCACGCCGAGCGCGGTGAGCACGATGTTGATGAAGAACAGCGCCATGAAGGAGAAGACCACCGTCTCGTTGACGGCGTTGCCGACGCCGGTGGGTCCGCCGCCCACCGAAAGGCCCTTGTAGCAGGCGATCAGGCCCGCGGACAACCCGAACAGGGTTGCCTTGATCAGCGAGGTCACCACTTGGGGAAGCCCGGTGACCAGGGTCATTCCCGCGACGAACGCGCCGGGGGTGACGTGCTGAACGAAGACCACGAAAACGTAGCTCCCCGTCAACCCGGTGACAGCGACCACCGAGTACAGCAGGACCGCGACGAAGGTGGCGGCGATGATACGGGGAACCACCAGCGCCTGAATCGGATCGACGCCGATCACCTTCATCGCGTCGATTTCCTCGCGAATCGTCCGGGCGCCGAGGTCGGCGCACATCGCCGTCGACCCCGCGCCGGAGACGACCATCGCCGTGACGACCGGCCCCACCTGCGTCACCGATGCCAGCCCCGCGCCTGCGCCGGACAGGTCACCGGCCCCGATCTCGACCAGCAAGATGTTCAGGACGAAGACGATGAGGACCGTGTACGGGATGGACAACATGATCGTCGGGAAGATGGAAACCCGGGCGACGAACCAGATCTGCTCGAGCAACTCCCGCCATGCCCACGGGCCCCGCACCGCTGCGACTAGCGCCTGGGCGCTGAGCACGAAGAAATCGCCCAGCGCGTTCATGGGCTTCGCAATGGCGGTGCCGTTCATAGGGCGCGCTCGGCCCGACCGGCGTCCATATGGATCAACCCTTTTTCCATTCTCTTAACGCAATTAATCCGCTCGTAATTAACCAGCTTGAAAGCACCGGATATCGCGGCACGCCGACCGCGATGTCAGTTTGCCTGCGTAGATCACGCAAGGAATTTACGGGCAACATTGTGACCGCGTCAGGGTTGCAATCAACACGAAGAAATTTATCCAGCGGCGAGAAGGACTCGGCCGAGGGTTCATGCCGTCTGCGGCATCCGGCACGCGAGTATTCGAATAAAAGCCCAGGATGAGACGATGATCTTTCCGTCGCACCGCGACCGAATTCAGCCCAGTGGGCGCCCCGGCGGTGGTGCTCGAAGACGGCCGGACCAACATGCGGCGAACGTCACAGACGCTGCGGAGCGCCTCGGCCGTGGGAATGCGGAATGGCGACTCGTCGCTTGCCGAGTTTTCCGTTGCCAACAACCTAGTCGAGCGCTCACGGCCACCGTCCGTTTGGCTATCGCCGTCAGACGAACACGGTTCGGACTTTCGCTTTTCAAAGCAAGGTTTAGGTTCAGGCTGAGCCTAAACACCACCTGCACGAGAATTTCCGCCCGGATACGCTTGGCAGGTGACCGATACCCCGTCCTCCTACCTGGTGCTGGCCTCCCAGCGCAGCGGCAGCACACTGCTGGTCGAGTCGCTGCGCGCGACTGGGGTGGCCGGCGAGCCCCAGGAGTTCTTCCAATACCTGCCGGCCACCAGCCAGGCGCCCCAGCCGCGCGAGTGGTTCGCCGGCGTGGAGGACGAGTCGATCTTGCAGCTGCTCGACCCGCTCGATGCCGGGACGCCGGACCTGGCGCCGCCCGAGATCTGGCGCGACTACATCCGCACGGTCGGCAGGACGCCGAACGGGATATGGGGCGGCAAGCTGATGTGGAACCAGACGCCGCTCTTGTTGAACCGCGCGAAGAACCTGCCGAATCGCAGCGGCGACGGCCTGTTGGCCGCGATCACCGATGTGGTGGGTGAGGAGCCGCTGTTCATCTATGTGCATCGGCCCGACGTGATTTCGCAGGCGGTGTCGTTCTGGCGGGCGGTGCAGACGCGGGTGTGGCGAGGGCGGCCCGACCCGGCTCGCGATGCACGCGCTACCTATCACGCCGGCGCGATCGCGCACGTCGTCACCATGCTGCGCGCGCAGAACGAGGGCTGGCGGAATTGGTTCGCCGACGAGGGCGTCGAGCCGATGGAGATTCCGTATCCGGTGTTGTGGCGCAACCTGACTCAGGTGGTGGCCTCAATCCTGGAGGGGCTGGGGCTCGACCCGGGCCTGGCGCCCGAGCCGGTCCTGGAACGTCAGGCCGACCAGCGCTCCGATGAGTGGGTGGACCGGTACCGCGCGGACGCCGAGAAGCTCGGCCTGCCAACCTGACCGGAGCGCAAACCGCGCACGCCACCTAAATTCAGGGCGATCCAATCACTTGGTCGCCGCGGTCCAAGACGCCACTATTCGCACAGAATGTGGCGTCCAGGGCCACCGTGAACGAGGAGCAATCATCGTGGGTGAACGCGCGCCGAGTGACGGGCGCGAGCAAGACGCGTCGCAACGGCCGGCCCGGCCCGCGAGGCTCGGCTCGATATCGGTGGACTGGTGGGCTACCGCGGTGGCCGGTGTGATCGTCGCGCTCGCGGTGGCCAACGTGCTCCCGAAGATCCCATGGTGACCGCGTGAGCACGGTTCGCGTCGAACCCGACGAAACGTCGGCCGAGGCCCCGTTCACCAGCACCCGTCCCCTCGACTACGTGCCGGGCATCCTGCTCCTGATCGGAGTAGGGGTGCTAGGCAAGTACGCCCAGGTCTGGTGGAACGCGGTGGCCAAGCACCAGCACTGGACGGTGCCCGACATCGAATACGTGTTGTGGGCCATCGTGATTGGGCTGCTCATCACCAACACCCTCGGCCTGCACCCGATCTTCCGGCCCGGCGTGCAGACTTACGAATTCTGGCTCAAGGTCGGCATCGTGGCGTTGGGTTCGCGATTCGTCCTCGGCGATATCGCCAAACTCGGCGGCCTCAGCCTGGTGCAGATTCTGGTGGACATGACGATCGCCGGAACGATCATCATCGTCGCGGCGCGCGCGTTCGGGTTGTCGGGCAAGCTCGGCTCGCTGTTGGCGATCGGCACGTCCATCTGCGGGGTGTCGGCCATCGTGGCCGCGAAGGGCGCGATCCGGGCCCGCAATGCCGACGTCAGCTACGCGATCGCGGCGATCTTGGCCCTGGGCGCGGTGTCGTTGTTCGTGCTGCCGCCGCTGGGGCACGCAATCGGACTGACCGACAACGAATTCGGTTTGTGGGCCGGCCTATCGGTGGACAACACCGCCGAGACCACGGCCACCGGCTATCTGTTCTCCGATCATGCGGGGAAGATCGCGGTGCTGGTCAAATCGACGCGTAACGCGTTGATTGGATTCGTGGTCCTGGGATTCGCGCTCTATTGGGCCGGACGCGGGCAGGCCGACGAGATCGCGCCCGGCGCGAAAGCCAAGGTCGCGTTCATCTGGGCGAAGTTCCCGAAGTTCGTGCTCGGCTTCCTGGCGGTCTCCGCGATCGCGACCGCGGGCTGGCTGACCAAGGGCCAGACCGCCAACCTCGCCAACGTGTCGAAATGGGCATTCCTGCTGACCTTCGCCGGCGTGGGGCTCAACACCGACATCCGCCAGATCGCGCGCACCGGATGGCGGCCGCTGGTCGTCGCGATCATCGGGCTCACCGTCGTCGCCGTGGTCTCACTGGGCATCGTGCTTTTGACCTCACGCGTATTCGGTTGGTACGCGGGCACTTAGCCGTGAACTAGCAGCTCACCCGACGTTGGTGCCGCCCTCGGCGATCCGCCGCACCGCGCGCAGGAAGACGTCGATCTCCTCGAACGTGTTGTGGAACGCGAACGACGGCCGAACGGTGGCCTTCAACCCGAGGCGGCGCAGCGTGGGCTGGGCGCAGTGATGGCCGGCGCGCACGGCGATCCCCTCGGCGTTGAGCGCCTTGCCCACTCCGAGTGGATCGCCGCCAGCACGCCGGCCGGCCCGCCGGCGTGCTGGCGAACGGCCGCGGGGAGTCGACAAAAACGGGCTCAACCGGCGAAATTGTCGAATGTCCTATAGTGGGCGTTATGCAACAGGCCACACAGCCGTGCCTTGTCCTTACGTGCCGCACCGCCGTGCACTGCTGTTGTCGTTGTTGTTGATTCCCTGACGCCGCAGAAACCCTCGCGTTTCCTCCAGGTTTGCGGGCCGCTCGCACAGGTAGCACCCAGTGGCCGCGTCGAAGCGTTAGTCAATCTTGAAGAAGGATCACCCCGCCGATGACCAATTGCCCATACGCACTGGCGTCGCCTTCGCATTCGACATCACCTGGTAGGCCGACGAAGCTTGAACCAACATCGCCCGAGGAAGACAGATGAGCATCGCAGATAACGTCACACAACTGATTGGAAACACTCCGCTGGTCCGGCTGAACCGGGTCACCGACGGGGCGGCCGCCGACGTCGTCGCCAAGCTGGAGTTCTTCAACCCCGGAAACAGCGTGAAGGACCGCATCGGGGTCGCGATGATCGATGCGGCCGAGCAAGCGGGCCTGATCAAGCCCGACACGATCATCCTCGAACCGACGAGCGGAAACACCGGCATCGCACTGGCGCTGGTGGCTGCGGCCCGCGGCTACCGCTGTGTGTTGGTCATGCCGGACACGATGAGCATGGAGCGGCGGATGCTGCTGCGCGCGTTGGGCGCCGAGATCGTGTTGACGCCGGGCGCCGAGGGGATGCCGGGCGCCATCGCCAAGTCCGAGGAACTGGCCAAGAGCGACCAACGGTATTGGGTGCCCCAACAGTTCGAAAACCCCGTGAACCGGGAGATCCACCGCAAGACCACCGCCGAAGAAGTGTGGCGCGACACCGAAGGCAAGATCGACATCTTCGTGGCCGGCGTGGGCACCGGCGGCACCATCACGGGGGTCGCCGAGGTCATCAAGGAACGCAAGCCGTCAGTGCAATTCGTCGCCGTGGAGCCGGCAGCGTCGCCGGTGCTCTCGGGCGGACAAAAAGGTCCCCACCCCATCCAGGGCCTGGGCGCCGGGTTCGTGCCTCCGGTGCTCGACATGGAACTCGTCGACGAGGTCGTCACCGTCGGCAACGAGGAGGCCATGGACGTGGCACGTCGGCTGGCACGAGAGGAGGGCTTGCTGGTCGGCATCTCGTCGGGTGCCGCGGTGGTCGGCGCCCTGCAGGTGGCCCGCCGCCCAGAAAACGCCGGAAAGCTTGTCGTCGTCGTGCTGCCTGATTTCGGCGAGCGGTATCTCAGCACGCCGTTGTTCGCCGACCTGGCGGGTTAACCATGCTCGACGCCATACGCCGGGACATCCGGGCCGCCAGGGAGCGCGATCCCGCTGCCCCGACCACGCTGCAGGTGATCTTCGCCTATCCAGGCGTGCATGCCATCTGGGGCCACCGGATCAGCCACTGGCTCTGGATCCGCGGAGCCCGGTTGGCCGCGCGGATGCTCAACGAAGTCACCCGCATCTTGACCGGAGTCGACATCCACCCCGGCGCCGTCCTGGGCGCGGGCCTGTTCATCGACCACGCCACCGGCGTGGTGATCGGCGAGACGGCCGAAGTCGGCGAGGACGTGACGATCTACCACGGCGTCACGCTCGGCGGCAGTGGGCGGGATACCGGCAAACGCCACCCGACCATCGGTGACCGGGTGACCATCGGTGCCGGCGCCAAGGTGCTCGGTGCGATCAAAATCGGCGATGACAGCCGGATCGGCGCCAACGCTGTCGTCGTCAAAGAGGTTCCGTCGAGCGCCGTAGTCATCGGGGTTCCCGGCCAGGTCATCAGCCGCCACGGGCGAAACAGCCCAGACGACTCGATGATGCCCGACCTCATCGGCGTCAGCCTCCAGTCCCTCCTCACCCGGGTCGCCAAGCTCGAGGCCTCCAACGACGGGCAACAATCCGCAAGTGTCATCCGGCCACCGGAAGCCGGCGTGTGGCACGGCGAAGACTTCTCCATCTGAGGACCAATTGAGCACTCTCGTGATCGCAGGGACGGCGGTGATCGCTGCGCTGGGGGCCGCCACTGCGGCCGGAGCGATGATCAATCGACGGTCCGGGGTACTTCGCGAGACAAGTCCCGGTCTCCCACAGGACACGGCAGACCTCGGTTTGTCCGACGCGGGTCCCACAGTCGTCCATTTCACCGCAGCATGGTGCGGTCCGTGCGCTTCGGTGCGTCGCGTGATCGAGCAAGTGTGCAGCGACCTCCCCGACGTGACGCATCTCGAAATCGACATCGACGCCAATCCTGCTGCCGCCAAGCGGCTTTCGGTGTTGTCGCTGCCAACTACCTTCATCTTCGACGCCGACGGCCGGCAGCGATACCGCAGCGCGGGCGTCCCCAAGGCCGCTGACCTGCGCCAGGCGCTGCAACCTCTGCTGGCCTGACCGCGGCGCCGGCGCTTCGAATGCCGTTCGAGATGCGATCACCGCGATCGACGCTACGGTTGGCGTAAGCGACCGCGTCACGGACGGAGATTGCGATGAGCGACCCCCACGCGCCAAAGATCCCGGCGGCGCTGTCCTCGCCGAGTCTGAATCGTGGGGTCGGCTTCACGCACGAGCAGCGGCGGCGGCTGGGCCTGACCGGGCGGCTCCCACCGGCGGTGCTCACGCTCGACGAGCAGGCCGACCGAGTGTGGCATCAGTTGCAAAGCCTGGCAACGGATCTAGGCCGAAACCTGCTGTTGGAGCAGCTGCACTACCGCCACGAACTGCTCTACTACAAGGTGCTGGAGGATCATCTGCCGGAACTGATGCCGGTGGTCTACACGCCCACCGTCGGGGAGGCCATTCAACGGTTTTCCGACGAGTACCGGGGACAGCGCGGGCTTTTCCTGAGCATCGACGAGCCCGACGAGATCGAGCCCGCCTTCGCAACTTTCGGGCTGGAACCCGACGACGTCGACCTGATCGTGTGCACCGATGCCGAGGCGATCCTGGGCATCGGCGATTGGGGCGTGGGTGGCATCCAGATCGCGGTGGGGAAGTTGGCGCTCTATACCGCCGGTGCCGGCATCGATCCCCGTCGCTGCATCGCGGTCTCCCTTGACGTGGGCACCAATAACGAACAACTGCTTCAGGATCCGTTCTACTTGGGCAATCGGCACGCCCGGCGCCGCGGCGACGAGTACGACGACTTCGTCAACCGCTACATCGAAACCGCCCACCGGCTGTTCCCGAAGGCGATCCTGCATTTCGAAGACTTCGGTCCGCTGAACGCCCGGCGGATCCTGCACACGTACGGCGACAAGTACTGCGTGTTCAACGACGATGTCCAGGGCACCGGCGCGGTGGTCGTCGCGGCCGTGTACGGCGGATGCCACGTCACCGGCGTGCCGATGCGCGACCAGCGGGCCGTCGTCTTCGGGGCGGGCACCGCCGGGATCGGGGTGGCAGACCAGATTCGCGACGCGATGGTGTCCGACGGCGCCACCATCGAGCAGGCGACGGCGCAGATCTGGCCGATCGACAAGCAGGGCCTGCTATTCGACGACATGGACGACCTGCGCGATTTCCAGGTCCCCTACGCCAAGAACCGCGCCCGGCTGGGCGTGGGAGCGGGAGACCGGGTGGGATTGGTGGACACCATCAAGCTCGCCTCCCCCACCATCCTGCTCGGCTCCTCGGCCGTGTTCGGCGCCTTCACCGAGAAGGTCGTGCAGGCCATGACCGCGTCGTGTGAGCGCCCGATGATCTTCCCGCTGTCCAACCCCACATCCCGCATGGAGGCCATGCCCGCCGACGTGCTGCAGTGGTCCGACGGCAAGGCGCTGATCACCACCGGCACCCCGGTCCCGCCGATCGAATACCACGGCACCACCTACACCATCGGCCAGGCCAACAACGTTCTGGTGTTTCCCGGAATCGGGCTCGGCATCATCGTCGCAGGGGCCCGGCTGCTGACCAAGGGAATGCTGCAGGCGGCGGCGAAAGCCGTTGTGCTACAGGCTAGCCCGTCAGCCGCCGGGGATTCACTGCTACCCGATGTCAGGGAATTGCGCGCCATCTCGACGGCGGTCGCCGAAGCCGTGTATCACGCCGCGGTCGCCGACGGGGTGGCCACCCGCACGCACGCCGATCCGCGGCAAGCCGTCCTCGACACCGTCTGGACACCGGCGTACGACTAGCGCTTTACGGATGGTCCCGCCCCAGGGTCGTTCGGGTGCGGCGCCAGCGGCGTCACCTTATCGGTACGCCACACGCGCAGCGGCATCGAGGCCAGCACCTCCTCGAGCCGGTCGGCGTCAGCAGCGGCGAACAGACCGAGCGTGCGCCACTCACCCGGCCGCAGCGGCGGCCGCCACAAGCGCAACAGGTGCCCCTGCTCGGCGAGCTCGCGGGAATGCGCGGCCTCTCGGGCCCGGACCTCGTCGACCGTCTCCGTCGGGGTGCCATCCGGGACGTGCGTCGTCATCGTGACCAGGAACTCCACCAGTCCTCCTAATAGGTTGCGCTCACAGTAAATTCACGAGGGACGGCGCGCCAGCGCAATGGCGCGACGCGCGGCAGGCAGACAAGGCAAGGAGACCTCAATTGACCGCCGATCAGGCCCACCAGAAAGTCGCGATCATCACCGGCGCCTCGCAGGGCATGGGTGCCGCCCTGGTCGAGGCCTACCGCGAACTCGGTTACGCCGTGGTGGCCAACTCACGCTCGATCGCCGCCGGCGATGACCCCCGCGTGGCGGCCGTCGCCGGTGACGTCGCTGATCCCGCGACCGCCGACCGTATCGTGGCGACGGCGGTGGAGCGGTTCGGTCGGGTGGACACGCTGATCAACAACGCGGGCGTCTTCGTCCCCAAGCCGTTCACCGAGTACACGGCGGCGGACTACGAGTTCGTGACCGGGGTGAACCTCGCCGGCTTCTTCCACGTCACGCAGCGAGCCATCGCCCGAATGCTCAGCCAAGGCGGGGGCGGCCACGTCGTGAACATGACCACGTCGCTGCTCGACCAGGCCAACTCCGCGGTCCCCGCGGGATTGACCGCCCTCACCAAGGGCGGCCTGGCGGCGGTGACCAAATCGTTGGCCATCGAGTACGCACGCAGCGGGATCCGCGTCAACGCCATCTCCCCGGGCAACATCGCCACGCCGATGCATGCCGACGACGACACCGCCGCGCTGGCCGCCATGCATCCCCTGGGCCGGATGGGCGCCATCGCCGACGTCATCGAGGGGGTTCGATACCTGGAGGCCGCGACCTTCGTGACCGGGGAGACCCTCCACATCGACGGCGGCCAGAGCGCCGGACACTGAGTCTCAACCTTGCTCCCCCGCCTGGACTCGAACCAGGAACCTATCGGTTAACAGCCGAACGCTCTGCCAATTGAGCTACAGGGGATCAACACGATCGCGGGACGACTCTAGCGTACTGGCATAACCGCACCCAACTGGACAGGACCGACTTCGTCTCGCCTCGGGGACCGGATCGGGCGCGCACGCACCGGGTCGGGTGAGGCAGGATGGGAACGGTCGCTAGTCGGGAGGAACGCTTTGATCCGGTATGTCGTGGTGCTGGGACTGGGTTACGTGCTGGGCTCGAAGGCCGGGCGTCGCCGATACGAACAGATCGTCGGCACCTATCGGGCGCTGACCAGCAGCCCGGTGGCCAAGTCGGTGATCCAGGGTGGGCGCCGCAAGATCGCGAACCGGATCTCCCCGGACGCCGGATTCGTGACCGTCGCCGCGATCGACGACCAAACGGCCGTCTTGGAGCGCGGCGCCGAGCGACCGGCCGACGAGGTCCTCACATCGTCAGATCATCGCCGCTAGCCTGCTCCAGCAGGCTGCGCCGGTAGGCCTCCATGGCGACCAGGTCACCGAATAGCGCGTGGTACTCGTCGCCCTGTTCGATCGGCGACATGCGCTGCAGCTTGGACTTCACCTCGGCGATCTGGCGGCCCATCCACACCTCTTGCAGGCGGGCCAGCACGCCGGCGATGTAACGCACCAGCTTCTCGTCGTCGTCGACCTGGATGGCCTCCACCCCGAGCTCACTGACCAGCCCCGCGGTGAGGTCTGAGCCGGCCCGTTGGCGCACCGCGTCGATCCACTGCCCCCCGGTGATGCCGCTCGACGTGCCGCCCGCGGCCTCGATGGCCGCGCGCACGGCGGCGTAACCGGGATGGGTGAAGCTTTCGACGGGCAGGGTGTCGAATACCGGGCCGGCCAGCGCCGGGTACTGCAACGCCGACTTGAGCGCCGCGCGCTGCGGCCTGAGCGTCGGATCACGAGGGTCCGGAAGTGAGGCGGCGGGACGACCCGGGGCCGCCGCACGGGGCTGCTGAGCGCCGCCGCGAGGGGCGTTCGCGGCGGAACCGGCCCGCGCCGGGGCCGGCGACTTCTTGGCCTGGCTGCGCACCCGGTCGATGACCTGCGCCACGTCGTCCCAGCCGACCCAGCCCGCGAGCTGGCGCGCGTACTCGTCGCGCAGCGTGGGGTCTTTGATCTGGCTCACCATCGGCACGCAGCGGCGCAGCGCCGCGACCCTGCCCTCGGCGCTGTCCAGGTCCATCTCGGCGAGCGCGCTGCGTATCGCGAATTCGAACAAGGGCGTGCGCCGCGCCACCAGATCGCGCAGCGCGCCGTCGCCGGATTTCAACCGCAGGTCGCAGGGATCCATGCCGTCCGGAGCCACGGCGACGAACGACTGCCCCGCCAGATTCTGCTCGCCGCCGAAGGCCTTGAGCGCCGCGGCGCGGCCGGCCGCGTCACCGTCGAAGACGTAGATCAGCTCGCCGCGGAAGAAACTGTCGTCCATCATCAGCCGGCGCAGCATCGACAGGTGCTCATCACCGAATGCGGTGCCGCACGACGCCACGGCGGTGGTGACGCCGGCCAGATGCATCGCCATCACATCGGTGTAGCCCTCGACGACGACGGCCTGGTGCCCCTTGGCGATGTCGCGCTTGGCCAGATCGATGCCGAACATCACCGACGACTTCTTGTACAGCAGCGTCTCAGGGGTATTGATGTACTTGGCTTCCATCGGGTCGTCGTCGAAAAGGCGGCGGGCGCCGAACCCGATCACCTCGCCGGCCGCGCTGCGGATGGGCCACAACAGCCGGCGGTGGAAGCGGTCCATCGGGCCGCGCCGCCCCTGTCGCGACAGGCCGGCCGCTTCCAGCTCCTTGAACTCGAAACCCTTGCGCACCAGATGTTTTGTCAGTGAATCCCACCCGGATGGGGCGAATCCGCAGCCGAACCGGCGGGCCGCCTCGGCGTCGAAATTCCGTTCCGTCAGGTACTGGCGGGCCGGTGCCGCCTCGTCGGATTCCAGCGCCGCCGCGTAGAACTCCGCCGCGGCCGCGTTGGCCGCGACGAGCCGGCTGCGGCTGCCGCGGTCGCGCTGCACGCTGGTCGCCGGGCCGGTGTAGCTGATGGTGTGGCCGATCCGGTCGGCGAGCAGCTCGACGGCCTCGACGAAGGTGACGTGTTCGATCTTCTGGATGAAGGCGTAGACGTCGCCGCCCTCCCCGCAACCGAAGCAGTGGAAGTGGCCGTGGTTCGGGCGGACGTGGAACGACGGCGACTTCTCGTCGTGAAACGGACACAGGCCCTTGAGGGAATCGGCTCCCGCGCGCCGCAATTGGACGTAGTCGCCGACGACTTCCTCGATGCGGACCCGCTCGCGGATGGCGGCGATGTCGCGATCGGGAATCCGGCCCCGGCCCCGGGCCCGGGCGTCGCCGTCCGCGCGTGAACCTGCCGGGCTGGACATCGGCTCAGTCTAGAGCGCCGAACCGGCCGGCTATCCCGTTCCGATGACGCCGCATGCCACCCGTTCCATCGCGTTGTCGGTGTTCTCGGCGCCGTGCAGCATCAACGCTTTGCCCTCGCCGCCCACCAGGACGTCCCGGTTGAACGCATCGGTGGTGGTCACCAGGTAGGCCGAGCCGTCCGAACGCACCTCCAGCGACGTGAGGTCGCCGCTTTCCGG
Organism: Mycobacterium sp. E3251; assembly: GCF_001666835.1. Lineage (GTDB taxonomy): Bacteria > Actinomycetota > Actinomycetes > Mycobacteriales > Mycobacteriaceae > Mycobacterium. The sequence continues at coordinate 24,553 of NZ_LZJF01000163.1, forward strand.
CTTACCGGTATGTCCGGGCGCGTTGTAGTGACCGCCGGCGGACAGGAAGTTGCCGGGCGCACCACCGGTCGGGGCGACGGAGTTGGGCTCGCACTTGCCGATCTGGTGGACATGCAGGCCGTGGAAGCCCGGCGACAGGATGCCGCCGGCCACGGTCTTGACGGTGACCGTCACGTACCCGCCGGTGAAGTCGAACGTCGCCGTGGCAACCGACCGCCCGTCGGGCGTCTTCAGTTGCGCGGTGAGCGATTCGCCATTGGGCGCGGGCGTCGTCGTCTCACCCGACGACGCCGGTGGGGCGCTCTTCACCGGAGGGGTGGTGCCAGGCTGAGTGCTGGCGTGTTGGGGTGAGCTGCAGGCGGTCATGGCGACGACGGGAAGCCCCACCGCGAGGGTGGCGATACCGCTGAATTTGGTCATGTCGGGCAGCCTAGCCCGCGGCGAGGACGGGATCGCCGTGGGATGAGCGGGCGGCTAACCGGTGGCCTGGCGCGCGTCGATACGTTCCAGCCGGCCCTCGGTGTACGAGGCGATCTGATCGACGATCACCCGTAGCCGGGCGCGGTCGTCGGCGGCGGTGGTGAACGCAGCGGCGAAGACCGGGTCGAGTGTCTGAGGCGCCCCTGAGTAGAGCCACTGCGCCACCCGGTGGATCCGTTCGCGCTGCAGGCGCTGGGTGTCCAGATGCCTCGGATCGGACATGATGAATTGCAGCGCCAGGATTTTCAGCAAGGCGACCTCGGCCCGCACCAAGTCGGGCACCAGCAGGTCGGCCCGGTAGCGGACCAGCGGCCCGGGCCCGGCCGCGGCGCGGGTGGTGGCGATGGCGGCGGAGGCGAACCTGCCGACCAATTCACTGGTGAGCCTCTTGAGCGCGACCGCGGCGGCCAGCGTGGCGTCGTACTTGCCGACCGCGGCGACCACGGGCAGACCGGACAGCCGCCGGGCGGCCGCCATGAAGTCGTCGGCGCTCACCCGGGAGAATTCGCTCTCGCCGAGTTTGGCGAGGGCGGCCGCCTCGTCGTCGTCGGCGAGCACGCGCAGGTCGATGCGCTGGGAGACGACGCCGTCCTCGACGTCGTGCACCGAATAGGCGATATCGTCGGCCCAGTCCATCACCTGCGCTTCCAGGCACATCCGGCCCTCCGGCGCGCGGGCGCGGACCCAAGCCGCCGGCTCGCGGTCCTCGTCGTAGAACCCGAACTTTCTCATTTGTTGACCAAGCCCCCTGCCGCGGTACCACGGATACTTGGTGACCGCGTCGAGGGAGGCGCGGGTCAGGTTGAGCCCCGCGCTATTGCCTTGCTCGTCAAGCACTTTGGGCTCGAGGCTGGTCAAGATGCGGAAGTTCTGTGCGTTCCCCTCGAACCCGCCGTAGTCGGCGGCGAACTCATCCAGGGCGCGCTCGCCGTTGTGGCCGTATGGTGGGTGCCCGATGTCGTGGGCCAAGCCGGCCAGCTCGACCAGGTCGAGGTCGCAGCCCAAGCCGACCGCCATCCCCCGCCCGATCTGGGCAACCTCCAGGGAATGCGTCAGCCGGGTGCGTGGTGTGTCACCTTCGCGGGGCCCGACGACCTGAGTCTTGTCGGCCAGCCGGCGCAGCGCGGCACTGTGCAGCACCCGGGCCCGGTCCCGGGCGAAGTCGGTCCGGTGCTGACCTTCCGTGCCCGGCAGACCGGCAGTCTTCGGAGCTTCGCGTACCCGCCGTTGACGGTCGAAGTCGTCGTAAGGGTCTTGCCGATTCATGTCCGCCTTCTTAGTCACCGCAGCACAGTCTGCCAGGGAATGCAGGACGAGGGACCGCTCCGCCGGACGGCTCATTGCCCGCGTCGCCGCGGGGCTAGATTGACGTCATGCGCACTGCCCGCCTGCTCGGTGTGATCGCGACAATCCTCGCAATCGCTTTCAGCGGCGGCCTGCTCGTGGCACCCGGGGCCGGCGCACAACCCCCGTTCCGGCTGGCGGATTACGTCACCGACAACGCGGGCGCCCTGTCGGAATCCGGCCGCGCGGCGGTCACGTCCGCGGTGCGCAAGCTGTACACGGATCGCCACATCCGGCTGTGGGTGGTCTACGTCGACGACTTCTCCGACCAGAGCCCGGTGAACTGGGCACAGCGCACGGTGCGTACCAGCGATCTGGGCGACTATGACGCCCTGCTGGCCGTCGCCACCGGCAGCCGCGCCTACGCCTTCCTGGTGCCGTCCACCGTCAAGAGCGTCAACGCCCGCCAGGTCGATGACTTGCGGCGCAACAAGATCGAGCCCGCCTTGCACAACGGCGACTGGAGCGGGGCCGCCGTCGCGGCGGCCAACGGGCTGAACACGTCACCGGGTTCGTCGGGCCGGGTGGCCCTGCTGGTCACGCTGGCAATAATTCTCGTCGCGCTGGCTGCCCTGCTGTTGGTCATGCGCTATCGCAGTCGGCGCCGGCGCGCGGCCGAATTGGCCGCGGCCCGACGGGTCGACCCCACCGACTCCGAAGCGCTGGCCGCCGTGCCGCTGCAGGCCCTCGACGACCTGTCGCGCGCATTCGTCGTGGACGTCGACAACGCCGTGCGAACCAGCTCCAACGAACTCGACCTGGCGATCGCGGAGTTCGGTGAAGAGCGGACCCAGCCCTTCACCCAGGCCCTGACCAACGCCAAAGCCGCTCTCTCCCAAGCGTTCACGGTGCGACAGCAGCTGGACGACAGGACCCCGGAGACGCCCGACCAGCGCCGCGAGTTGCTCACCCGGGTCGTCATGTCGGCGTCGCGCGCCGATCGGGAACTGGAGTCGCAGACCGAGGCGTTCGAGAAGCTGCGCGATCTGGTGATCAACGCCCCGTCGCGGCTCGACGCGCTGACCCAGCAATACGTTGAGCTCACCACCCGGATAGCGCCGTCAGAGCAGCGGCTGGCCGAGCTGCACGACCAATTCGACGCTACCGCACTGATTTCCGTGTCGGGCAATGTCTCGGCCGCCAAGGAGCGGCTGGCGTTCGCCGACCGCAACATCGGTACCGCCCGGGATTTGGCCGCCGAAGCCGTCACCGGCCGGCAGGCCGGCTTGGTGGATGCGGTCCGCGCCGCGGAGTCCGCGCTCGGGCAGGCGCGGGCGCTGCTGGACTCGGTGGACAACGCGGCCAGCGACATCCAGCACGCCATCGACCGGCTGCCGTCGGCCATGGCCGACATTCAGGCCGACATCAACCGGGCGGGCGGGCTCTTGCAGAAAGGGCAGACAACCGCTCACACCGGCGATCTGCGCGCGGCGCGCGATGCGGCCACACGGGCCGTCGACCGCGCGCGCGCCGGCGGCTCCACCGACCCGCTCGGCGCGTTCGCCGAGTTGTCCAGGGCGGATGCCGATCTCAACGGGCTGCTGGTCACGCTGGCGCAGGAGCAGGCCGCCGCCGAGCAGCTCAACCGGTCATTGGAGCAGGCGTTGTTCACCGCCGAGTCGCGGGTGCGAGCGGTTTCCGGCTACATCGATACGCGCCGCGGCAGCATCGGCCCGGAGGCCCGCACCCGGCTGGCGGAAGCCACCCGATATCTGCAGGCCGCGCGGGACAAGAGGGCGACGCATCCGACCGAGGCGATTTCGGACGCCAATGCGGCCTCGACGCTGGCCGCCCAGGCGCAGTCGCTGGCCAATGCCGATGTGCAATCGATTCAGCGCGCCTACGCGCGGCGCGGGGGCGGTGACATGGGAGCAATGCTGGGCGGCATCATCATCGGCAATCTGCTCGGCGGGGGCATGCGGGGCGGCTTCGGCGGCTGGAGCCCCACATCGTTCGGCGGGTCGTCGGGGGGATCGTCCGGCGGCGGCTTCATGGGCGGCGGCGGACGATTCTGAGCCGCTCGCCCTAGAACCCGGCGGTCAACCGGCGGCCGGTGAATGCGGAATCACGCCTCCGCTGCGCGGTACGTCGAAGCGGGGCTCGGCTTCGCCTTCCCACCGCTGCCAGTCGTTCCATTCTTTGGGGTCCGCGACCGCGGCCGGGGCGGGAGCGTCGGCCGCCGCGTCGCCGGGGTCGGCGCTCACTTCCGGCTTCGGGGCCCAGTGGTCGTAGTCATCCGGCGGTACGACCACACCCCAAACGAGTGGCACCGACAGGCCGCCGAGCATCCCCGACTCACCCCGAACCGCCGAGACCGAGTCATCTGGTAACGGCGGACCAAGAGGCAAAAGCATGTTGCCCCCTTCCACAGCCGACTTTCGGATGCTGTGGCCGAACCTAATAACAGCAAGCAGGCATATCGTAAGCCAAACTTCAGACAAATACCCGAAAAACGTGGATTTGCTTCCGCGGGCATCCCCGACCCCCCGGGCCGGAACCGGCAAGCAGGCTCAGCGCCCGCGAACGGCGGTGGGCCCCGCTATCCGCCCTTGGTCCGCGGCACCACCTTGGGCCGCGACTGAACAACGTGTGGGTTCTCCCCACCGCGGCGGCCCCTGCGGTCGGTCTTGTTTTTGTCGGTATCGCGTTCGTCCATCGCCATGGCCATGGCCGACGTGGAGCCGGCGGATGCGGGCGACGCGGAGGACGATCCCCCGGTCGCGATCGGCGTCGGTAATTGGGTGCCCAACGCCGGCACCGCGAGACTGGTCAGCACCGCCGGCACCGGCATCGAGCCCTGCCAGGTCGGCGGCACCGTGATCGCTCCCACGAACCGAGCGGTGCCCAACCCCGCCGTGGCGACGCCCAGCCCACCGAGCGATTGCGGCGCTTGGAGGCCGCCGGTGGCGAGCGGCGTCTGTGCGGCCACGGTGGTGACACCGGCCATCGCGGGCGCCGCCGGCCCGACGTTGTGGGCCAGCACCATCATCGGGGACATCAGCGCGGTCGCGGGGTACATGCCAATCGGCGCCAGGGCGGTCATCGTCGTCACCGGCATCGACGACAGTAAGGACGTCACGGACGAGAGGCCGGGGAAGAACGCCCCGAGCACCGCCTGCAGCTGCGAAACAAAGCTGGCCCCCAGCGCTCCGAACGCCTGGGACGCGAAGTCCAGCGGCGCCGTCACCAGGCCCGCCAATCCGCCCAGAGCCACCGGCGGGGCGCTGAACGCCGGCAACGTCGCGGCCACCGTCTGCGCCCCGACGTGATAGCCCACCATCGCGGCCACGTCCTGGGCCCACATCTCCATGTACTCGATTTCGGTCATCGCGATCGCCGGGGTGTTCTGACCGAAGAAGTTCGTGGCGATGAGCATTAACAGCCGGAGGCGATTCGCAAGCACCTCCGGGGTGGGCACCGTCGCCATGAACGCCGCCTCATAGGCCGCCGCCGCCGCCGTCGCCTGGGCGGCCGCCATCTCGGCCTGCCCGGCGGCCGAGATCAGCCACTGCAGATACGGCGTCGCCGCCGCCACCATCGCCACCGACGACGGGCCCGTCCAGGGACCCGCTGCCACTCCCGTCACAACCGACTCAAACGACGCCGCCGCCGTCGCCAAATCCGCCGCCAGTGCTTCCCAGGCCGATGCCGCCGTCAACAGCGGGCCGGGGCCGGCGCCGCCGTACATCAGGGCAGAGTTGATCTCGGGGGGGAAGAACATAAAAGCAGGAATCATCACATCCCCAACCCACCGACTACCGAGTCAACGGCACCTACACCCATGCGAACCGACAGCCACCCCCGGCGACTAGACACGTGAGCAACATCCGCATCGAGCCTAAGCCAATCGGTTACCCAAATGCGGTTTTTTACGAAACGTTTAATTAGGCGCGGCGGCGGGGTGTCGATGCCGGTCAGGAGGCAAGGCGGGAGCTCCGGAGGGCGCGGCGCCAGCCCCGGTCAGCAACCCTTGAGCCGCGCCGCCAGGTAGTCGGCGACGGCATTCATCGCGACCCGTTCTTGCGTCATGTCATCGCGCCGGCGCACCGTGACGGCGTTGTCTTCGAGGGAGTCGAAATCCACCGTCACGCAGTACGGCGTCCCCACCTCGTCCTGGCGCCGGTAGCGGCGCCCGATCGCGCCGGCGTCGTCGAAATCGATGTTCCAGCACCTGCGCAACTCGGCGGCCAGGTCGCGGGCCTTGGGACTCAAGTCGGCGTGCCGGGACAGCGGCAGCACCGCGGCCTTAACCGGGGCCAATCGCGGATCCAGGCGGAGCAGCGTGCGCTTCTCCATCACACCCTTGGCGTTCGGCGCCTGGTCCTCGGTGTAGGCGTCGATCAGAAACGCCATGAACGACCGCGTCAGCCCCGCCGCCGGTTCGATGACATAGGGGATGTACCGGGTATCGGTGCCCTGGTCGTAGTACGACAGGTCGGCGCCGGAATGTTTTGCGTGCGTGGACAAGTCGAAATCGGTCCGGTTGGCGACGCCCTCCAGCTCGCCCCACGGGTTGCCCGCGAAGCCGAACTTGTACTCGATGTCGACCGTCCGGTCGGAGTAGTGCGAAAGCTTCTCGGGAGGGTGTTCGTATAACCGCAGATTCTCCGGGTCGATACCCAGCTCGAGATACCACTGCAGGCGGGTGTCGATCCAATACTGATGCCATTCCTTCGCGGTCGACGGCTCCACGAAGAATTCCATTTCCATCTGCTCGAACTCGCGGGTCCGGAAAATGAAGTTGCCCGGCGTGATCTCATTTCGAAAACTCTTGCCGATCTGACCGATACCGAACGGCGGCTTCTTGCGCGCGGTGGTGACCACGTTGGCGAAGTTGACGAAGATGCCCTGCGCGGTCTCCGGACGCAGATAGTGCAGGCCCTCCTCGGTCTCGATCGGCCCGAGGTGGGTCTTGAGCATCATGTTGAACTCGCGCGGCTCGGTCCACTGGCCCTTGGTTCCGCAATCCGGGCAGACGATCTCGGTCATCGGCACCGAGTCGGGGTCGTCAATCCCCTTCTTGGCCGCGTACGCCTCCTGCATGTGGTCCTGGCGATGCCGGTGATGGCAGTTCAGGCACTCGACCAGCGGATCGTGGAAGACCTCGACGTGGCCGGAGGCCACCCAGACCTGCCGCGGCAGGATGATCGACGAATCGATGCCCACGACGTCGTCGCGCCCGGTGACCACCGCTCGCCACCACTGACGCTTAATGTTCTCCTTGAGTTCCACTCCCAGCGGGCCGTAGTCCCACGCCGACCGGGTGCCGCCGTAGATCTCACCCGAAGGAAAGACGAAGCCGCGACGTTTGGCCAGGTTCACTACGGTGTCGATGACGGACGCCACGGGGTGGTGCACTCCCTTTCCGGGTTAGGACGGGCACGAGCGGCGCTCGACCGCCGTGCGCAGAGCATTCGTCATCGTAACGATCGGCCCCCCGGTCTTTGACATGCGTCATCATGCATGTGACAGTGGAAGTCGACCGCCGCACGGCGCACCCTCCCGCTACCTGGCCCTTCTCGAGGTGATGACTCTCTCCATGGCGATGTCCCCCTCCCCGCCTTCCTCGTTGTCGGCCACCGCCGACGGCGACGTGGGACCGGTGATGAGCGTGGTTGCCCACGAGCACGGCGAAACCGGCCCCGGCGGACACGCGCCGGCCGATTACCCCGTCCCGCCGCCCCGGGAGATTCTCGACGCGGCCGGTGAGCTGCTGCGCGCGCTGGCCGCTCCGGTGCGGATCGCCATCGTGTTGCAGCTGCGTGAATCCCAGCGCTGCGTGCACGAGCTGGTCGACGCGCTCGGCGTGCCGCAGCCGCTGGTCAGCCAGCACCTGAAAATCCTGAAGGCCGCCGGCGTCGTCGCCGGGGAGCGATCCGGCCGCGAGGTGCTGTACCGGCTTGCCGACCACCACCTGGCGCACATCGTGGTGGACGCGGTCGCCCACGCGAGCGAGGACACCCAATGACACGCGCCGGCCACGATGCAGGACCCGCGTGCGGGGGACGGCACCAATGACAGGCGCGAGTGTCCGGTCGACCCGTCAGCGGGCGGCGATCTCCACGCTGATGGACACCCTCGACGACTTCCGCTCGGCGCAGGAGTTGCACGACGAGCTCCGCCGCCGCGGCGAGAACATCGGGCTGACCACGGTCTACCGGACGCTGCAGTCAATGGCGGCGGCGGGAATGGTCGACACACTTCGCACCGACACCGGGGAGTCGGTCTACCGCAGGTGCTCCGAACACCACCATCACCATCTGGTCTGCCGCAGCTGCGGTTCCACGATCGAAGTCGGTGACCACGAGGTCGAGGAGTGGGCGGCCCAAGTCGCCTCCAAATACGGCTATTCCGACGTCAGCCACACCATCGAGATCTTCGGCACCTGTTCCCAGTGCGGGACCTAGGTTGACCCGAAGCCGGCCGAACGCGGCACGGCGGAAAAAAGTTACCGAAAAGGTGTCCCGTCACGCGCCCGCCGCGTGCTCCTACCCATGAGTGGCCCACGGGCCGAGGCAAGCACGAACTCGAGGGAATTGAGAGCAACATGCGGAACCACCCATCGCCCCACCTGCGGCCCGTACGCGACGTCGAGGCTCCGTCACTGCAATTTCGCACCATCCATGGCTACCGGCGGGCCTTCCGGATCGCCGGTTCGGGACCGGCTCTGCTGCTGATCCACGGCGTCGGCGACAAGTCCACGGCATGGGAGCCGGTACACGCCAAACTCGCGCGACGGTTCACGGTCATCGCACCGGATCTGCTGGGCCACGGGGAATCGGACAAACCACGCGCCGACTACTCGTTGGCGGCCTTCGCGAACGGTATGCGCGACTTGCTTGCCGCGCTTGACATTGACCGCGTCACGCTGGTCGGGCATTCGTTCGGTGGCGGTGTCGCAATGCAATTCGCCTATCAGTACCCGCAGTTGGTAGAACGCATCGTGCTGGTCAGCAGCGGTGGCGTCGCCCGGGAGGTGAGTGTGGCCTTGCGGTTGGCGGCGATGCCGTTGGGCAGCGAGGCCCTGGCCATGCTGCGCACGCCGGGCGTGATGCCTGCGATTCGACTGTTCGGACGGGCCATGGCTACCGTGTTGGGCCCCACCAACCTCGGGCACGATGTCGCCGATGTGGTCAATCTGCTCGAGGGCTTCCGGGACCCGCGCGCGTTGTCGGCGTTCGCGCGCACCTTGCGGTCGGTGGTGGACGGGCGCGGCCAATTCGTCACCATGCTGGACCGAAGCTATCTCGCGCAACCCATTCCGGTGCAAGTGATCTGGGGCGAGGACGACTTCGTGATCCCGGTAGAGCATGCCCGGATGGCCCACGAGGCGATGCCCGGATCACGCTTGGAGATCTTCGAAAACTCCGGGCACATGCCGTTCAAAGACGACCCGGATCGCTTCGTCGAAGTCGTCGAGCGGTTCGTCGACTCGACCCGACCGGCTCAGCACGACCAAGACCTCCTACGCTCGTTGCTGCAGACCCGCGTGGACGGAAACGCCCCGGGATCGATAGCCGCCGCTCTGGCCGAATCGGCGGTGTCCTAGCGCCCTACCCCGTCAACGTGCGACGGATATCGGCGCCGCTGTCCAGCACCAACAGCACCAGCGTGCGCAGCGCGTCGTCGGTCAAGCCGGCGCCTGGAAAGTTGTAGCGCAGCATCACGTCGGCGCTCTTTGCGGCGCCCCTGCCCGAGTTGCGTTGCACGGCCTTCTCGTTGACCTTCTCGATCGTCGTGACGCTGCCGAAATTACTGGCGCGGGCCTGCTTGGCGACCTGATCGCTGATCTTCTTGGTCAGCGGCAGATCCCACGCCAAGACTTGCGTGAGCGACACCAGGTCGAGGTCCTCGGCGATATTCACCACCCGCAACGAAGCGATGGTCCCGGCATGGCGCACCGTCAGCGCCCCGTCGGACTCCTCCTGGACCGCAAGGACCACGCCGAGTACCGAAGCCAGACGCTCCTGCAGTGATGGCATTGGATCCTCCCCGTGAGGACCCGTTGCGCCCGGCTGCGCCGCGCTTCCGGTCCCCACTACGCGCTCCCGAACCTTCTGTTGCGCGAAGCGTATTCCTCGCACGCCGCCCACAGGTCGCGCCGGTCGTAGTCCGGCCACAACTTGTCCTGGAAGATGTACTCGGCGTACGCGGCCTGCCACAGCATGAAGTTGCTGGACCGCTGTTCGCCCGAGGTCCTCAGGAAGAGGTCCACGTCGGGGATGTCGGGCCGTTGCAGGTGATTCGCCACCGTCGACTCCGTGATGCGCTCCGGATTCAGCCTGCCGGCGGCGGCTAGGCGCGCGATTTCCTTTGCGGCGTCCGCGATTTCGGCACGACCTCCGTAGTTGACACAGTAGTTGACCGTGATGACGTCGTTGTCCTTCGTCATGTCCTCCGCGATCGCCAACTCGTTGATCACGCTGCGCCACAGCCGTGGCCTTGAACCCACCCACCGGATTTTGACCCCTATGGTCTTCAAGTTCACGCGGCGCATGCGGACCACGTCCCGGTTGAAGCCCATCAGGAAGCGGACCTCCTCGGGGGACCGCTTCCAGTTCTCGGTGGAAAACGCATAGAGGCTCAGCCACTTGATGCCGATTTCTATTGCGCCACAGACGACGTCAATGACTACCGCCTCGCCCGCCCGGTGGCCATCGGTGCGCGTCAGTCCCTGTTCGGTGGCCCAGCGGCCGTTGCCGTCCATCACGATGGCCACATGGTTGGGCAATCGGTCCGCCGGAATACGCGGCGGGGCTGCTTTGGAGGTGTGCTGCGGCGGGCGGCTCGGGCCGCCGTCACGGGATGGCGGTAGTTCGGGGAAGACCACCGGCCATGTCGATTTGTCGGGGAAAACCGGGTAATCGTCGGGCGCCGGGGGCAACTGCGGGAAGCCGGTCGACTTGAGCTTGCGCTCGGCTTTAGCCACAGTCCAACTGCTCCATCAGCGCTGCGCGCCGTTCGGCGATGGTGCGGTCGACGTGATACGTCCGTTCCACCAGTGGCAACGTCTTGAGCTGGCGTTCCAGATGCCATTGCAGGTGCGCGGCCACCAGTCCGCTGACGTAGCTGCGGTGCGATTGCGGGGCCTCTTCGGCGAACACCCAATCGCCGTCGTGCAGCGCCGACATCAGATCCAGCACGCCCGGCGGCGGTGTCGTCGAACCGGCCGGGCGGCAGTGCGTGCACACGCTGCCCCCGGCGCCGACGTGAAACGCGCGGTGCGGCCCTGGCGTGGCGCACCGGGCGCACTCGGTCAGCGCCGGCGCCCACCCGGCGATGCCCATGGCACGCAGCAGGTAGGCGTCCAGCAGCAGGTCCCGGGAGCGGCGGCCGTCGGCCACCGCCCGCAAGGCGCTGACCGTGAGCCGGTGCAGGGTCGGGGCGGGGGCCCGCTCCTCCCCGGCGAGGCGTTCGGCGGTTTCCAACATCGCGCACCCACAGGTGTAGCGGCCGTAATCGCTGACGATGTCGGTGGCGAACGCGTCGATCGAGACGACCTGGGTGACGATGTCGAGATTGCGGCCGGGGTGCAGTTGCGCGTCGATGTGCGCGAACGGTTCCAGCCGCGCGCCGAATTTGCTGCGGGTGCGGCGAACGCCCTTCGCCACCGCCCGAACCAATCCGTGGTCACGGGTGAGCAGCGTGACGATCCGGTCGGCTTCGCCGAGCTTGTGTTGGCGCAACACCACCGCCCGGTCTCGATACAGCCGCATCACCATAGTTTTGCACCCCGCCGCGACAATGCTGGTATCCGCGCCGGTTAGTCTCGTACCCCGTGATTGGCGCTTTCGAGTCAGGCCCTGGATCCATTTTCGGATCCGGTGGCCAGCGCCTGCCCACACTGACTGACCTGCTCTATCAGCTTGCCAGCCGGTCCGTGACTTCGGTCACACTGGTGCGCCGGTCGCTGCACGCCATCCACGCCAGCCAGCCCACGCTGAACGCCTTCCGCGTGGTGCTCACCGAGTCGGCCCTGGCCGACGCGGCGGCGGCGGACCGGCGGCGGGCGGCCGGCGACACGGCGCCGTTGCTGGGTATCCCGATCGCGGTCAAAGACGACGTCGACGTTGCTGGAGTGCCGACCGCGTTCGGCACCGAGGGATATGTCCCACCCGCTACCCACGACGCCGAGGTGGTTCGCCGCCTCAAGGCCGCGGGCGCGGTGATCGTCGGCAAGACCAACACCTGCGAGCTGGGCCAGTGGCCGTTCACCAGCGGACCCGGGTTCGGGCATACCCGCAACCCCTGGTCGCGCCGGCACACCCCGGGCGGCTCCTCGGGGGGCAGCGCGGCCGCCGTGGCCGCCGGGCTCGTCACCGCGGCGATCGGCTCGGACGGGGCCGGCAGCGTCCGCATCCCCGCCGCGTGGACGCACCTGGTGGGCATCAAGCCGCAGCGCGGCCGCATCTCCACCTGGCCGCTGCCGGAGGCGTTCAACGGCATCACGGTCAACGGCGTGCTGGCCCGCACGGTGGCCGATGCGGCGTTGGTGCTCGACGCGGCGTCGGGCAACGTCGAGGGCGACCGGCACAAGCCACCCCCGATCACCGCCTCCGACTATGTCGGTATCGCGCCCGGCCCGCTGAACATCGCGCTGTCAACCCGGTTCCCCTACACCGGTTTTCGGCCCAAGCTGCATCCCGAGATATTGGCGGCGACGCGAGCCGTGGCCAGCCAGCTCGAGCTGCTCGGCCACACCGTGGTGCCGGGCAACCCCGACTACGGGCTGCGGTTGTCGTGGGATTTCCTCGCCCGGTCGACCGCCGGCCTGCGGGACTGGGAGGAGCGGCTGGGCGACGGGGTGATCCTCGACCCCCGCACGGTGTCCAACCTGCGGGTGGGCCACGTGTTGGGTCAGGCGATCCTGCGTACCGCGCGCCGGCACGAAACCGAGGCCCAGCGTCGGGTGGGTTCGATCTTCGACATCGTCGATGTCGTCCTGGCTCCGACTACCGCCCAGCCGCCGCCGCTGGCGCGCGCCTTCGACCGGTTGAGCGGCTTCGGCACCGATCGCGCGATGATCGCCGCCTGCCCGCTGACCTTCCCGTGGAATGTGCTGGGCTGGCCGTCGATCAACGTGCCGGCGGGGTTCACCTCCGAGGGGTTGCCGATAGGCGTGCAGTTGATGGGGCCGCCCAACAGCGAGGGCATGCTGATCTCGCTGGCCGCCGAACTGGAGGCCGTGTGCGGGTGGTCGACCAAGCAGCCGACGATGTGGTGGAACGCCGAAACGGGCACACCGCCGGTGTCCGGCGCCACGCCGCGGAAGTGAAGCCTTTCAAGTTGACTTCGCTTGTGCGGCTTCGGGTTTGCCGGTGCCCACACCGGGAATGGGGGCGCGGCAGAGTGATCGGCGGAGACCGGGAGCGAATCACGTTCTTGTTCGACGAATTCGGCTACCGGGCACCATCAATGCGCGGGTTGCTCGAGGCGGTCGCATAGCCGGGAGCAACGTGGGTACACCGGATCAATGGACCAATCTGATGCTCCCCTGTTAGATGCGCTGGTCGATTACCGGGAAAAGAACCGGTACGGGTTCACGCCGCCGGGCCACCGGCAGGGCCGCGGCACCGATGACAGGGTCCTGGCGGTGCTGGGCCGCGAGCCGTTTCACGACGACGTGCTCGCCAGCGGCGGGCTGGATGACCGCAGGACCAGCCACCAGTACCTCAAGCACGCCGAAGACCTGATGGCCGAGGCCGTGGGCGCCGACATCGCCTGGTTCTCCACGTGCGGCAGTTCGCTGTCGGTGAAGGCGGCGATGATGGCCGTGGCCGGCGGCGACGGCAGCCTGCTGGTCAGCCGGGACAGCCACAAGTCGATCGTCGCGGGCCTCATCTTCTCGGGCGTGCAGCCCCGGTGGATCACCCCCCGCTGGGACGCCGAGCATCACTTCTCGCACCCCCCGTCACCGCAGCAGGTGGCGGAGGCCTGGGAAAAGCACCCCGACGCCGCCGGTGCGCTCATCGTCAGCCCGAGCCCGTATGGCACCTGCGCCGACATCGCGGGGATCGCGGAGGTCTGCCACGCGCGCGGCAAGCCGTTGATCATCGACGAGGCCTGGGGGGCGCACCTGCCGTTCCACGAGAACCTACCGACCTGGGCGATGGATGCCGGTGCGGACGTCTGCGTTGTCAGCGTCCACAAGATGGGCGCCGGCTTCGAACAGGGCTCCGTGTTTCACGTGCAGGGCGACCTGATCGATCAAGACCGCTTGTCGGCCTGCGCGGACCTGCTGATGACCACCAGCCCCAACGTCCTGGTGTACGCCGCGATGGACGGGTGGCGGCGCCAGATGGTGCAGCACGGGCACGAATTACTGGATGGGGCATTGGATCTCGCGTGCCAGCTGCGCAAGGACATCGAATCCATCCCGGATGTACAGGTGCTCGACGACGAATTGCTCGGTGTGCAGGCGTCGCACGACCTGGACCGAATGCAAGTGTTGATGGACGTGTCCGCCACGGGCACCTCCGGTTATCAGGCGCACGACTGGCTGCGCGAGCACGCCCACATCGACACCGGGATGAGCGATCACCGCCGCATCCTGGCGACACTGTCGATGGCCGACGACAAAGACACCGCCGGCCGCCTCACGGATGCGCTGTGGGCCTGGCGCAAAGCCGCCCACGACTTCGAGCCGCCACCACGCATCGACCTGCCGTCACCGGAGCAGATGGAGCTGGAAACCGTCTGCCTGCCGCGCGACGCGTTCTTCGGGCGCGTCGAATCGGTATCCACCGACCGAGCCGCCGGCCGCGTCGCCGCCGAGCAGTGCACACCGTATCCGCCGGGCATTCCCGCCGTCGTACCCGGCGAGCGCCTCAACGGGGCTGTGCTGGACTACCTGTGTTCCGGTGTGCGCGCCGGCATGAACGTCCCCGACGCGGCGGATCCGTCACTGCAGACAATCCGCGTGCTTGCCTAGCGGCGATCGCAAGCGCGGGGAACCCGGGCGCCGCGGGTCACCGCCATATCATCTCCGCGGGCGCGACATCACCCGATTGCCAACGGCTTTGACGCTGTCGGGCAGCACGCGGTTGGCAGCACCCATGGCCTTGACGAGGACCGACCCGGCGACGACCTTCTGATCGCCGCGCATCAGCGACTCGAACCCTTGCCGGGCGACCTTGGCCGGATCGTCTTTGGCGCCCTTGCCCATCAGGGACTCAACCATCTTGGCTCGGCCGAAGAAATTGGTGTCCGTCGGTCCGGGCATCAGCGCCGTGACAGTGATTGAGGTGCCGCGCAATTCATCCCGGAGCGCTTCGGCGAACGATTGGACGAAAGACTTCGACGCGTTGTACACCGGCTGATACGAACCCGGCATCTGGGCCGCAATGGACGACGTGAACAGCACCTTGCCCGAGTCACGATTCGCCATGTCGCGCAACACCAGCTTGGCCAGGTGAACCGTCGAGCGCACGTTGAGGTCGACGATGCTGAGGTCGTCGGCGAGTTCGCTCTTGAGGAACATCTCGCCGCGGCCGATGCCCGCGTTGAGGGCCGCGGCGGCCAGCACGCGGTCGCCTTCGATCGTGCTCTGGTACAAGTGCTCCACCCCCTCGGGGGTGCGAAGGTCGACCTGGATCGGCTGCACGGTGCAGTCCCACCGGGAGAGTTTGTCCGGTACGTCCCTGATGGCGTCGTCTTCGGCCGCCACGACGAGGTCGTAGCCGTGTTGGGCGAACTGCTTGGCCAGTTCGAGCCCAATGCCGCTGGACGCGCCGGTCACTAAAGCCCACTGTGCTTGGGTCATACGCGACGGCTACCCGTCGTCGATGCCACCAAACTTCAGAAGCCCAGCCGACCAAGCTGTTTGGGGTCGCTCTGCCAGTTCTTGGCGACCTTGACGCGCAGGTCGAGGTAGACCTTGGTGCCGAGCAACTTTTCGATCTGGCCGCGCGCCGCGGTGCCCACCTGTCGCAGCCGGGCGCCGCCCTTGCCGATGACTATCCCCTTCTGGCTGTCGCGCTCGACGTAGAGCAGCGCGTGCACGTCGATGAGGTCGTCGCGGTCCTCCCGGGGGTTGACCTCGTCGATGACCACCGCCAGCGAGTGCGGCAGCTCGTCGCGGACGCCCTCCAGGGCGGCCTCGCGGATGAGCTCCGCCATCAGGACTTCCTCAGGCTCGTCGGTCAGCTCGCCGTCGGGGTAGTACGCGGGGCCGGGGGGCAGCGCCGCGGCGAGCACGTCGATCAGCACGTCCATCTGTGCCCCGGTGGCCGCGGACACGGGGACGATCTCCGCCGAGTCGCCGACCAGCTCGCTGACCGCGACCAGCTGCGCGGCCACCCGGTCCCTGGGCACCTTGTCGATCTTGGTGACGATGGCCACCAGCGCCGTCTTCGGTGCGTTGGAACGGATTTGGTCGACGATCCATCGGTCACCCGGGCCGATCGCCTCGTCGGCCGGGATGCACAACCCGATCACGTCGACTTCGGCATAGGTGTCGCGCACCAAGTCGTTGAGCCGCTTGCCCAGCAGGGTGCGCGGCCGGTGCAGGCCCGGCGTGTCGACCAGGATGATCTGGAAGTTCTCCCGGTGCACGATGCCGCGGATGGTGTGCCGGGTGGTCTGCGGCCGCGTCGAGGTGATCGCCACCTTGGTGCCGACGAGGGCGTTGGTCAGTGTCGACTTACCGGTGTTCGGCCGGCCGACCAAACACACGAAGCCGGAATGGAATTCGGTCATTCGCCGGCGCCCCGCCGATCAGCCATGCTCGTCGGCCCCACGACCGGCGGAGCCATTGGACTCGGGTTCGGCCGGGCTCAGCAGGACCGTGCCGATCCGTACCCGCCCCCGGTGGTCGGTGCCGCCTTCGGCTTGCAGGCGCAGGCCATGCGAGACCACCTCGGCCCCGGGCAGCGGAACCCGGCCCAGTTCCAGGGCGAGCAGGCCGCCGACGGTATCGACGTCGAGGTCGTCGTCGAAGTCCACATCGTAGAGCTCGCCGAGGTCTTCGATGGGCAACCGCGCCGATACGCGGAAACGTCTGTCGCCCAGGTCTTCTACCGGTGCCGTCTCCGCCTGGTCGTACTCGTCGGCGATCTCGCCGACGATCTCCTCCAGCACGTCTTCAATGCTCACCAGTCCGGCTATCGCACCGTACTCGTCGACGAGAAGCGCCATGTGGTTGCGGTCGCGCTGCATTTCGCGCAGCAGCGTATCCAGCGGCTTGGAGTCCGGCACGAACACCGGCGGACGCATCACCTGCGCCACCGTAATGCCCCGGCCGCCATCCCCCGAAAGAAAGCTCTGCTGCACAAGGTCTTTGAGGTACACGACGCCGACGATGTCGTCGACGTTCTCGCCAATCACCGGGATGCGCGAATGCCCACTGCGCACCGCGAGGTTCAACGCCTGACTGGCAAGCTTGTCGCTTTCGATCCAGATCATCTCGGTGCGCGGCACCATCACCTCGCGGGCCGGGGTGTCGCCGAGCTCGAAGACCGACTCGATCATCCGGCGTTCGTCGGCGGCGACCACGCCGCGCTGCTGGGCCAGGTCCACGACTTCGCGAAGCTCGATCTCGGACGCGAACGGCCCGTTGCGCAGGCCGCGCCCCGGCGTCAGCGCATTACCCAGGACCACCAGCAACCGGCTGAGGGGCATCAACAACCACGAAATGAGCCGCAGCGGAACGGCCGTCGTCAACGAAATGGAATACGCGTGCTGGCGACCCAGCGTGCGCGGACCGACCCCGATGACGACGAAACTGATGACCACCATGGTCGCGGCGGCCCCGAACAACGCCCAGCTCAGGCCGAAGTTGTCGTACAGGAAAAGCACCAACAGCACGGTCGCCGTGATCTCGCAGGTGATGCGCAGCAGCACCACCAGGTTGATGTAGCGCGGCCGCTCGGCCATCACCTCGGCCAGCGACACGGCGCCGGGCCGCTCCTCGCGCACCAGCTCCTGGACACGGGCCAGCGACACGGTGCTGATGGCGGCATCGATCGCCGCGAACAGCCCGCCGATAGCGATGAGCGCCATCGCGCCGAGCAGCCAAGAAAGACCGGTCAATTCCCGGAAGACCTTGACGTGGTGACAGGCTCCCCTACGTCGTCGTCGCTCCGCTTCCGACTGAGGGCCCAGGCGGTAAGGCACACCACTATCCCCAGCGTCCCGTAGCCCAGCGCCGAAGGCCACCAGGGCGGGGCGGGTTGGGTCGGCTCCTCGTGCGGCCGCACGGCGAGCACCACCAGGAAGTTGCCGTCGTCGGTCGGCCCGGCGTGCGGCAACGACTGGGTCTTCGTCACCCTGATCTGGGCGCTGCTGCTGCTGGAGTCGTTGATCTCGCCCCAGGCCATAGTGGAGTCGTCGAGCAGGAAGGTCTGCTGACTGCCCCCGGGCTGGCTTTCGTCCCGGCCCACGACCGCCACCTGGGCGACCTCCACCGTCTGGGTGGCGGCGGGGACAGCGACCAGGACAGTCTGGTACAGCTTCGGGGGGGCCGGCGGTTTGAAGTCCGGTGGCGGGGGGCCGTTGAAGCCGTCCGGCGGTACCGAGCCACCGCCATAGAAGCTGCCCGCCGCCACCCAGCTGTCACCGACCGCGGTGAACGGGACCACGCCGACGGTCGCGGCGTCCAGCACGATGCGCGAACCGGGCGCCAGATACGCCTCGCGGTCGGCACCGTTGTAGGAGTAGCGGAAGACCATGCCCTCTTTGAGAGGGTTGAAGAGCGCCGGGCGGCGGTAGGCGTCGTCGTAGTCGACGTAGTCCCAGTGGCGGGGGCGGACCAGCTTCTGATTGTCGACCTTGAGGACGTCGACGTTTTCCCGGTGGTTGCTGACGACATTCTGCACCCGCTGGTTGAAGTCGACCTGCTTCGGTGGCTTCGGGGGGTCGGCGGGATTGACCCGCGTCGCCGGTGCGGCCTTGGCCGCCGCGACCGCCTGCGGCGGAACGTCGAGCCCCCGCGGCGGGGCCACCACCGAGACGTTTCTCGACGCGTCGGGGCCCGGCGGGTTGATCGTGGCAACTGGGTTGGTGGGCGGCAGGTTTGGCGGGATGGCCGGCGGCGCATGCACCGGCTCCGGGCTCGGCGGCACGTACGGGGGAAGCTCGGGAACCTGCACCTGGGTCGGGGACGGCTGAGCCCGGCGCGGCGGCGCGTCCTGGGAGCACACGTTGGAGGTGTGATACTGCGCCACCAGATACTGACACCAATTGCAGCTGGTCGGGTTCGACCCGCCGCCGGCGCAGGGGGCCGCCTCTGCCGCCCCGATCGTGTTGGCCATCAACGAGATCGGCGCGAAGGCGATGGCGGCCGCAGCCGCGATTCCGAGTGCTTTAAGTAAGCTCAATTGTCGAAATACCTTGACTTGTCCAGCAACTGACGGTCCCGCTCCTGCTGGCGGTCCTCATGGTAGGCCTCGACTTGCTCGGCGACCCACTCTTCGAGCAACCGGTCCTGAAGGGTGAACATCTCTTTTTCCTCGTCCGGCTCGCCGTGGTCGTAGCCCAGCAGATGAAGCACGCCGTGGATGGTCAACAGTGCCAACTCGTGGCCGAGACTGTGCCCCGCCGCGTCGGCCTGCCCGGCCGCGAATTCCGGGCACAGCACGATGTCACCCAGCATCGACGGACCCGGCTCCGGGGCGTCGGGCCGGCCACCCGGCTCGAGCTCGTCCATCGGGAAACTCATCACGTCCGTCGGGCCGGGCAGGTCCATCCACCGCATGTGCAGGTCGGCCATGGCCGCGGTGTCCAACAGGACCATCGACAGCTCGGCCGCCGGGTTGACGTCCATCTTGGCGATGACAAACCGTGCGACGCTGATCAACTCCGTTTCGGAGACGTCAATGCCCGACTCGTTGGACACTTCGATGCTCATGAGACGCCCATCAAACAGTCACAGCCCTCATCACCGGCGCCCACGAGAGACCGACGCGCGCCGAGCCGCCCGGTTCATCGTCAGGCCCGGCTCTTCGAATCTGGCGTAGGCGTCGACAATTTCGGAGACCAGCCGGTGGCGTACCACGTCCACACTGGTCAGCTCCGCGATGTGGATGTCCTCGACGCTGTCCAGGATCTCGATCGCCGACCGCAGGCCCGACTTGGCGCCACCGGGAAGATCCACCTGGGTGATGTCGCCGGTGATGACCATTTTCGATCCGAAGCCGAGCCGGGTGAGGAACATCTTCATCTGCTCGGCGGTGGTGTTCTGCGCCTCGTCGAGGACGATGAAGGCCGAATTCAGCGTGCGGCCACGCATATACGCCAGCGGCGCGACCTCGATGACCCCGGCGGACATCAGCTTGGGGATCAGCTCGGGATCCATCATGTCGTACAGGGCGTCATACAGCGGCCGCAGATACGGGTCGATCTTCTCGCTGAGTGTGCCCGGTAAAAAGCCAAGGCGCTCACCGGCTTCCACCGCCGGCCGGGTCAGGATGATGCGGTTCACCTGTTTGGTCTGCAACGCGCTGACCGCCTTGGCCATCGCCAGGTACGTCTTGCCGGTGCCGGCCGGGCCGACCCCGAAGACGATGGTGTTGGCGTCGATCGCGTCGACGTAGCGCTTCTGGTTGAGCGTCTTGGGCCGGATCGTCTTGCCGCGCCGCGACAGGATGTCCAGGGTGAGCACTTCGGCCGGCGACTCGTTGTCGGTGCCGGCCAGCATGGCGACGCTGTGGCGGACCACCTCCGGCGTCAACGGCTGACCGTTGGCGACGATCGCGACGAGTTCGGAGATCGCGCGCTCAGCCAGCGCGACGTCGGCGGGCTCGCCCGAGACGGTCACGGCATTGCCACGCACGTGCAGGTCGGCGTTCAGGCTGCGCTCCAGCGCGCGAAGGTTTTCGTCCGCCGAGCCCAACAAGCCGACGACGACATCGGGCGGAACATCGATGCTGCTGCGTACTTCGGCGTTGGCCTGGAGGCCTCCGGCTGCGTCAACAGCGCTGGTCTCGCGGGGCGTCACGTGGCTCTCGATGCCTGCTTTCTCGGTTTGTCGGTGGTTTGCTCGGCTGCCTAAGTCTACGCCGGGGCCCCAGATTGGTCAGCCTTCAGCCGCGTATTCGCGGGGGGCGGATGATTGCCTCGCGACGGGCCCATCCGCACCGGTCCGCCCGGGACCAGCGACGACGCGGCACGATCGCGCTACGCCCTACAGGGTGGAGGCGTGGTCCCACCGTGGGGTGAGCACGCCGAGCGCCCCCAGCGCCACCGCCGCGGCGGTCGACGTGCGCAGCACCTGGGGGCCTAGCCGCACCGGCACCGCCCCCGCTTCGGTCAACGCGGCGATCTCGTCGGGCGCGATGCCGCCTTCGGGACCAACCACGACAAGCAGCGCGGTCGCGCGGGCGATATCGAGTTTGGTCAGCGGGTCGGTGGCCGACTCGTGCAGGGCCAGCGCCACGGCTCCTGCGGCCACGTCGTCGCGGATCCGCTCGGCCAGTCCCGCGGTGGACAGCACGCCCTCGACGGGCGGGATGTGCGCCCGTCGGGATTGCCGGGCCGCCGAACGGGCGACGGCGCGCCACCGGCGCAGGCCCTTGTCCACGCGGGCACCCTGCCAACTGGCCACGCACCGGGCCGCCTGCCAGGCGACGAAGGCGTCCGCCCCGGCTTCGGTGGCCAATTCGATGGCCAGCTCCGAGCGGTCCGACTTCGGCAGCGCCTGCACCACGGTGACCGGCGGTTGCCCCGCCGCGACGCTCCAGCGCTTCAGTACCCGGGCGCTCAACCCGTCGCGGCCGGCGTGCTCGACCTCGCAGTGCGCCAGGCCGCCGGAGCCGTCGCCGAGGACCAAGTGTTCGCCGGGTCGGATCCGCCGCACGGTGGCGGCGTGAAACCCCTCGTCGCCCTCGAGGACGGCCAGCGAGCCGGTATCGGGCAGCGCGTCGACGTAGAAGAGGGTCGCGACCATGTGCGCGCCTTTCCCAGATCGCAGCTAGCGGCCGGTGAAGGTTTCGCGCAGCCGGCTGAACAGGCCGCCGCCGGCGTGCGTCGAGCGGACCTCGGGCACGTCGCGGCTGCGCCTGGTCTTGAGCTCGCGCAGCAACTCGGTGTCGTGGTGGTCCAGCCGGCTGGGCACCACCACCTCGACGTGGACGTGCAGATCGCCCCGGGTGCCCGACCGCAGGTGCGGCATCCCGTGGCCGCGCAGCGTGATGACCGAATTCGGTTGCGTGCCAGGCGGAATGGTGACCTCGCTGATGCCGTCCAGAATGGCGTCGATGGTGATCGTGGCGCCCAGCGCCGCGTCGACCATGGGCACCGACACCGTGCAGTGCAGGTCGTCACCCTCGCGCACGAAGACGTCGTGGGCCTGCTCATGGACCTCGACGTATAG
Source organism: Mycobacterium sp. E3251 (assembly GCF_001666835.1). Classification (GTDB taxonomy): domain Bacteria; phylum Actinomycetota; class Actinomycetes; order Mycobacteriales; family Mycobacteriaceae; genus Mycobacterium. The sequence goes on from NZ_LZJF01000163.1 coordinate 46,685, forward strand.
GTCGCCGGCCGGCCCTCCCCCGGGCCCGACCTCGCCCTGGGCGGCCAGCCGCACCCGCATGCCGTCGCCGACCCCGGCGGGGATTTTCACGCTGATCTCTCGGCGGGCCCGCACCCGGCCGTCGCCCATGCACTGGTGGCAGGGATCGGGGATGACGACACCGACGCCGCGGCAGGTGGGGCATGGCCGCGAGGTCATCACCTGACCCAGCAGCGAGCGCTGCACCGTCTGGACCTCGCCGCGGCCGCCGCACGTGTCGCACGGGACCGGCACCGAGTCGCCGTTGGTGCCCTTGCCCTGGCAGCGGTCGCACAGCACCGCGGTGTCGACGGTGACCTGCTTGGTCACACCGGTCGCGCACTCTTCGAGGTCGAGCCGCATGCGCAGCAGCGAGTCCGAGCCCGGCCGCACCCGGCCGATCGGACCGCGGGAGGTCGCGCCACCGCTGAAGCCGCCGCCGAAGAAGGCTTCGAACACGTCGCCGAGGCCCCCGAAGCCGCCGCCGAAGCCACCGCCCGCGGCGGCGGCGCCCTCCATCGGATCGCCACCGAGGTCGACGATGCGGCGCTTCTCAGGGTCGCTCAGCACCTCGTAGGCGACGCTGATCTCCTTGAACTTCGCCTGCGCGGCCTCGTCCGGGTTGACATCGGGATGCAGCTCACGGGCCAACTTGCGGTACGCGCGCTTGATCTCCGCATCGCTGGCGTTTCTGCCCACCCCGAGCAGCCCGTAATAGTCGCGTGCCACGCCTGACTCTCCTAAACCTGGTCCTTGTCCCGCGCCCACAAAGCTTGAGCATCCAGCGGGTGCGCGTTCATCGAGCACCCAGGACTTCGCCGATATAAAGGGCAACCGCGGCGACGCTGGCGATAGTTCCCGGATAGTCCATCCGGGTGGGCCCCAGCACACCCATTCCGCCGAACACGGTGTCGGAGGTGCCGTAGGCGGTGGTCACCATCGAGGTGCCCGCCATTTGCTCGGCGGCCGTCTCATGGCCGATACGCACCGTCACCTTACCGGCTTCCTGCTGGGCCGCCAGCAACCGCAGCACCACCACCTGCTCCTCGAGCGCCTCCAGGATTGAGCGCAGCGAGCCGCCGAAATCGGCGGCGTTGCGCGTCAGGTTGGCGGTGCCGCCCATCAGCAAGCGTTCTTCGGTGTGCTCCACCAACGACTCCAGCAACACCGTCGCCGAGCGGCCGACGGCGTCGCCCAGGCCGTCCGGGGCGCGCAGCTGTCCGGCCAGGTCCGCGACGGCGATCGACGCCGCCGAGAGCTTCTTGCCCACCAACGCCTGGCCGAGCATCTCCCGGAGCTGGGACAGCTGGTGATCGTCGATGACATCGCCCAGTTCGACGATCCGCTGGTCCACGCGACCGGTGTCGGTGATGACCACCATCAGCAGGCGGGCCGGCGTCAGTGCGATCACTTCCAGATGACGCACGGTGGACGACGTCAGCGTCGGGTACTGCACCACGGCCACCTGACGGGTGAGCTGGGCCAGTAGGCGCACCGCCCGGCGCAGCACGTCGTCGAGGTCGACACCGGACTCCAGGAAGCTCAGGATCGCGCTGCGCTCGGCCGAGGAGAGCGGCTTGACGTCGTGCAGCCGGTCGACGAACTCCCGGTAGCCCTTCTCCGTGGGCACCCGTCCGGAGCTGGTGTGCGGCTGGGTGATGTAGCCCTCGGCCTCGAGCACCGCCATGTCGTTGCGGACGGTCGCGGACGAGACGCCCAAGTTGTGACGCTCCACCAGGCTCTTGGAACCGATGGGTTCCTTGGTGGCAACGAAATCGGCGACGATGGCACGCAGCACCTCGAAGCGACGATCGTCGGCACTTCCCACTCGTTGTCACCTCCCTGCGCCGCGCTGACCCGGGTTCATTTTACGGGTCGCAAGCCGTGCTAACCGTTACAGCGGCCGGTTGCCGCGGCGGGGGCGGCGGCACTCGGCGCCGGCAGGCGGAATTGCGGTGGCCTCGAGGCTGTAGGCACGTCTTCCGGTTAGCCTGTCCAGCATGAACCGGTCGCGGCACAGGCCGTCGGGAAAGATCCGGCGATGATCTTCAAGGGCGTGCGCGAGGGCAAGCCGTATCCGGAGCACGGGCTGTCCTACCGCGACTGGGCCCAGATTCCGCCGCAGCAGATCCGCCTCGACGAACTGGTCACGACGACCACGGTGCTGGCGCTGGACCGCCTGCTGTCGGAGGATTCCACCTTCTACGGCGACCTCTTCCCGCACGCCGTGCGGTGGAAGGGCGTCACCTATCTCGAGGACGGCCTGCACCGCGCGGTCCGGGCGGCGCTGCGGAACCGCACCGTGCTGCACGCCCGGGTGTTCGACATGGACCGGGCGCCGGGTCCGCCCAACTAGGGCGGTCACGTTTGCGCCGCGCCGGGTGTCGACTTAGTGAGGACGTTGGTTCACACCGCAACTTGCTAGGAGGATCGCCATGTCCCGGTTGCCAGGGGTCTCAGACCGCGACGCCGGCCTGGGCGCCAAGATCGCCTTCTTCTTCACCAAGCGCAAACTCGCGCAGATGACCGGCCTGGAAACGGCCGGGATGCTGGAACCGCTGCGAATGTATGCGCACATCCCCCGGCTGCTCAACGCCTACGGCAAGCTCGAGCAGGCCGAGTCGAAACTGGACATCCTCAGCCCCCGCCACCGCGCGCTCGCCGAGCTCAAGTCGGCGACGACGGTGCGCTGCGAATACTGCATCGACCTCGGTTCACAGATCGCCCGCCAGTGGGGCATCACCGACGAGGAACTGCTCGCCCTCGCGGACTATCGCAACGCTTCGTGCTTCTCCGCGGTCGACAAGCTGATCCTCGAGTACGCGACCGCGATCAGCCGGACGCCCGTGGAGGTGAGCGATGAGCTTTTCGATGCGCTGCGCACGCATTTCGATACGGCCCAACTCGTCGGCCTCACCCACGTGATCACGCTGGGCAATCTGCGCGCCCGCTTCAACCTGGCGCTTGGGATCGGCTCGTCGGGCTTCTCCGGCAACCGGGTCTGCGCCCTGCCCGAAGCACGTACGTGACCGTCGATGCGTCGGTGACGGCCCGTTTCGAGGCGGCGAGGCCGCAGCTCGGCGCCATCGCCTACCGCATGCTGGGCTCGATCGACGACGCCCAGGACGCTGTGCAGGAAGCGTGGCTCCGGCTGAGCGGCCGGGGCGCCGAAGGCGCTGACGAAATAGCCAACCTGGACGCCTGGCTCACCACGGTGGTGGCCCGCATCTGTTTGAACATGCTCCGCGACCGCCGGACGCGCGGCCTGAGCGTGGCCGTGCCGGACCCGATCGTGGAAGCCGACGGCGAATTCGACCCCGAACACCGCGCGATGCTGGCCGACGCGGTCGGACTGGCGTTGTTCGTGGTGCTGGATACCTTGCCGCCGGAGCAGCGCCTGGCATTCGTGCTGCACGACGCCTTCGCCGTGCCGTTCGACCAGATCGCACCCCTCGTCGGCCGGACGCCGGAGGCCACCCGCAAGCTGGCCAGCCGGGCACGCCGGCGCATCGAAGAGGCCGATCCTGACCCCGACGGCGACGCGGCCGCCCATCGGGAGGCCGTCGACGCCTTCTTTGCGGCTGGCCGCAGCGGCGATTTCGACCGGCTGGTGGCCGTGCTGCACCCGGACGTGGTGCTGCGCGGCGACTTCGGCCACGGCACCCCCGGCTTCCGCGCCGAGGGTGCCGCCGCCGTGGCACGGTTGGCCCGCGGCTACGCGGGTCCGGACCGCGAGGTGCGAGCCGCGACCGTCAACGGCGCCCCCGGCGCGGTCATCTTCGTCTCCGGGCGGGCGGCGGCCATCATGGGATTCGTGGTGCGCGGCGGCCTGGTGGTCTCAATCGACGTGCTGGCCGACCCCGCACGCGTCGCCAAATGCGCGCGGGGCGCAGATCACTGACCGGCGGCCTGCAGCAACTCCATCGCCGACGCCCTCGACAGCACCCAGCCGCCCTGGTTGACGAACGTGATGTTCTGGGTTACCGGCGACGTCAGCTTCGGACCGGAGACCGCGACGTCAGCGGTGGCCGAACCGGCCGCGGCCGGCTGGATGTTGGTGACATTGAACGACAGGGGCAGGTCGCCGTTCTTGGCCGCCTTCTGCAGCTTCTTGTCGGCGACGTGCGCCTCGATACCGCTGATGCCGCCTTGCACCAGGTTGCTCTTGCTGGAGAAGGAGACGCTCGGGTCGGCCAGGCTGTTCAGCACGCCGGTCAGCTGGTCGGCGGTCGGGACGTCGGCGGCCGCGACCGGAGCCGGGTCCTGCGGCAGAGGCGCGCCGACCGCGGCCAGCTGCACCTGATCCACTGGCGCCGCGACCGAGGCCAGGCCCGCGGCCGCACCCCCGATGGCGGCGAAGGCTGCCACGCTGGTGGCGAGCAACTTAACGGTTTTCATGGTTCCCCCTTCGACGGGCACGAAATTCGACGGATCCACACATCTGGCGTGGTGTCAGCGCGCCTGCTACTCCTGTTGTTTCGCGACTCGGCACGGCTACGTTACGACCAGGCCATATGAAGACAACATGCACAACCTGTGCGCAGGCTGTGTGGCCGCCCAGAATTCTAGCCGCCTAGTTCGTCGCCGTCGCCGCCTGGATCAGCGCGATGGCGGCGTCGTGCTGCAGGACCCAGTTCCCGCCCTGGTTGACGAAAACCAGGTGCTTTTCCACCGGCCCGGCGAACTTCGGACCCGAGATGGCCACGTCGGCCTGGGCCATGTTCGGGCCGGCGGGCGCAATGTTGGTCACGGCGAACGTCTCGGGGAAGTTCCCGTTGCGGTAGGCCTTGCGCAGATCGTGATCGGCGACGTGCCCCTCGTTGGGGCTGATGCCGTTTTCGACCAGATTGTTCTTGGTCGTGTATGAAACGCCCGGATCGGTCGCCTGGTTGCACAGGCTGGACAACTGATCGGCGGTCGGCAGCGCTCCCGGGGCCGGCGGCGGCGGGGGCGGATCCTGCGGTAACGGCGCGCCGACCGCGGCCAGCTGCACCTGATCCATCGGTGCTGCGACGAATGCGCCACCGGCGGCTCCCCCTACGACGGCGAACGCCGCCACGCCGGTGGCAAGAGTTGTCATGGTTTTCACGGTCTTCACGGTTCCCCCTTCGATACGCACGAACCGTGGCGGGATCTCAGCGATCTTGTCCCCCAGCAGGTTCCGCGCCACCACGGATTGGTTGGTGTAAGTGTGCCTTGTGTGACCGGCGATTGTGTCTCGGGCCGGTCACGTTACGGCGACGCTACGGTGGCGGCGACGCCGCGCGTTATGAGCGACGCTCGATCGATTCCTGCAGGCTCTTCGGCCGGATGTCGGTCCAGTTTTGTTCGACATACTCGAGGCACTCCGCGCGGCTTGCTTCGCCGAACACCACGCGCCAGCCCGCCGGGGTGTCGGCGAAGCTCGGCCACAGGCTGTGCTGGTCCTCGCTATTGACGAGCACGAAGAATGTGCCGTTCTCGTCATCGAAGGGGTTGATGCTCATCGCGTCTCCTTGTCGTGTGCTTGGACGGGCCCACTAAGCCCCCACTGGTTCCCAATACCCGGTCAGACAACAATCCCAGGCAGCTGAGGTTCGGAAATCCGGGGCCCTGGGTCAACCCGGACAGATTGGGCAGGAACAGCTTCGGCGTGACGTCCGCGACCGCCAGGTCGTAGCCGATCGCCTCCTGCAGGCTGTCGGCGGTCAGCGGCCCGCCGAGGCCGAGCTCCAGCAGGTCGAGCACGTCCTGGCCGAACAACGACGTGAACCACAGCGGGTCGGCGCCGGACCCGTCGATGACCAGGTCGAAACCGTGCACCGTCTCGAGGTTCTCGCTGCCCCGGTTGGTGGACAGGGTCAACCGGATCTGACCGTCCCGGCCCACCGCATGGGCCACCCGTCCCCGCAGGTGGCGGATCCGGTCGTCGGCCAGCAGCGCCTCCTGCACGTTCGCCGAGAACACCCCGCGGTCGGTGCGCGCCAGCGCGTCGCGGCGCTCGGCCAGCGTCAGCGCGCTCCAGTCGGTCGGGTCGGAGAACAGCGAGTTCTCGAAGAAGCTTTCCCCACGGGTGAACAGGGTCACTTGCGGCGAGATGACGGTGATGGTCGAAACCCGGTGCCGGAACAACTCATTGAGCATCGACGCGGCCGTCTCGCCACCCCCGATCACCGCCACCCGCTCGGCGCTGATCCGGTCGTGGCCCGCGGCGCGATCCCAGAACTGGGCGATCGACAGCATGCGCGGATTGCCGGGCAGCAGCGACTTCTCGGCCTGCCCCGGCCCGGTGATCATCAACGCGTCGGCGTGCACGGTGGCCTCGTGGGTGTGCAGCGTCCACTGGTCGCCGCTGACGGCCAGCCGCTCGACCTCACCGTGCACCACGTCGAGTCCAGTCTGCTCGGCCACCCAACCCAGGTATTGGCTCCACTTGCGATGCGTCGGCGCCGGTCGGCCGCGGTCGATCCATTCGGCGAAGGACGCCGTGGCGATCAGATAGGACTGCCAGCTGTAGCGGGTCATCCGCTCGTCGAGTTCGGCGTTGCGGCGGGGCACCAGCGCGGAGCGATACGGGAACCCCACGTCCTTCTCCGGGCTGGTGCCCAACCGGTGCGCCCCGTCGGTCCAACCGCCGCTGGCCTGCCAGTTGGCCGCGACGCCGATGCGTTCGACCGCGACCACCTCGGGAGCATCGACACCCATCTCGCGCAGCACGGACGCCTTGGCCCCGACGGCAACCGCCTTGGCTCCCGCGCCCACGATCGCCAGCGTGCTCATGTCACCACCTCCCGCAGCGATTCAATCCAAAGACGTTGCAGCGCCGCCACATCGGTGTCAGTCAGGATGTCCGGCAGCGTGCGCCACTGCGCGGCCAGCACGCGCTGTCCGTCGAACGTGAGCATGGCGGCCACGATGGTGAGCTCGTGGCGAACCGCCAGCTCTGGCTCGGGCTGCGGCGAGACCCCGGCGAGGAGCTCACGCTCGAGCGTCAGCAGCCGGGTCCCGCCTGCGGCGTGGGCGGCACCGAGGTAGTTCAGCAACAGTTGCGGGCCGGGCAACGGGGCGAGGCGTTCGGCGGTATCGGCACGCAGATAGCGCAGCAACCCGTAATCCAGCCCGTCGCCCGGGATCGCCGCCATCAGCTCCCCCACGTCTCGCGGGTCGGCCGACGCCACCCGCACCGGGTAGATGGAGCTCAGCAGTCCGACGGTGTCGCCGGTGTCGATGGTGTGCGCGCCCGGCCCCTCGACGAGACCGTCGGCGCGACCGTGTGTTTCGAGCGCCAGCAGGGGCGGCGGCGTGGCCTGATTGCGCGACCGCCGCCACCGCGTCACCGTCGCCGCGGTGGCGGCGATCAGCAGGTGCGGCAACGGTACGCCCGAATCCAGCAGCCGGCGCGTGGTGTCCGCGTCGGCTGCGATCATGCGGACGTCCAGATCGCGGGCCCGGTCACGGCACGGATCGACCCGCCGGGCACCGAGTTCGGGATCGTCGCCGTCGGCCTGGGCGGCCCAGAATTCCACGGTGTCCAGCCGGTGGGCGCGCTCGATGAGCGCGCCGGCCCAGCGCCGGTAGCTGGTGTGCTCCCGGACCGGGGCCGGCGAGTGACCGGTGGCGAAAGCCTGTAAGGCGGCGTCCAATTCGCCGAGAACCACTCGCCACGACGCGGGATCCATCGCCAACACGTGGACGGCCAGCAGCAGGACGCTCTGTCCGGTCGGGGGGCGAAGCCACACCGCGGCCAGCAGCGCCCCGCGCTCCGGGTCGAGGCGGTCGACGGCCCGTGCGACGTGATCGGGGACCGCCGCGTGCAGATCGGCGGCCACCGCTACTTCGGTGAGAGGGGTGTCGGTGCCCTGGGTCGGGACCAGGGTCATGGTCGCGCGGTCCAGGCGGGAGCGCAGCACGTCGTGCCCGGCCAGGATGCCGGTCAGCGCGGCGTCCAATTGCCGGCGGGTGACGTGGTCGGGCAGCCGGATGGCCTCGGTCTGCGCCAGCCGGCGCGGCTCCCCGTATTCGTAAAGCCAGCGGCCGTTGGGCAGCACTGGCATGGGCTCGCCGCCATCATTCTCGGCATCGCTTGTGGCGGAGATGGTTTCGGAATCGATCGCTTCGGCAAGCTCGCGGACGTTCGCGCACTCGAGGATGAGCCGGGCGCGCAGGGCGATCCCCCGCGCTCGCGCCGCCTGAACCACCGACAGGGCCATGATGCTGTCCAGGCCCAGCTGCAGGAAATCCGCGGTGACGTCGATTCGCGGCTGATGCAACAGTTCGGAGAGCAGTTCCGCCAGTGCGGCTTCCGTGGCTGTTTCGGGTTCGGCTCCGGAAACCGCGTCGGCGGTGTCGAAGGCGCTCAGCGCGGCCTCGTCCAGCTTGCCGTTGACGGTCAGCGGGATTTCGTCGACCGGGACGATGCGCTGCGGGATCATGTAGCGCGGCAGCCGGGAGCCGAGCATGCCGCGCAGTTCGGCCGTCGACGGCGGCGGCGCTTCGGAAATCACCACGTAAGCGGTCAGCCGCGCTCCGGCCTTCGAGCGGCTCACCAGCACTCCGGCGCGCTGGACGGTGGGGTGCGATTCGAGCGCGGCGGCGATCTCGCCGGGCTCGACGCGGTAGCCGCGGATCTTCACCTGCGCGTCGGCGCGGCCCACGTACTGCAGCGAGCCGTCGGAACCGCGCCGCACCAAATCGCCGGTGCGGTACATGCGTTCGCCGGTCGCGAACGGGTCGGCGACGAATCGCCGGCCGGTTTCCGCCGCGCGGCCGAGATATCCGCGCGCCAGCTGGGCGCCGGCCAGATAGAGCTCGCCGGTGGCTCCGAACGGCACCGGACGCAGCGCGGAGTCCAGCACGTAGCCACGGGTGTGCAGGGTCGGCCGCCCGATCGACGGCTCGTCGTGCTCCGCGATGGCGGCCACCACCGCCTCCACCGTGGTTTCGGTCGGGCCGTAGCAGTTGAAGGCCGTCATTCCGGTGCGTGCGCACTCCGCGCGGATGAGGGTCCAGGCGGGCTTACCGAGCGCTTCCCCGCCCAGCGCCAGCACCGCCAGCGGAACCGTCGTCAGCAAACCACACGCCGCGAGTTGGGCAAACATCGACGGAGTGGTGTCGATCATGTCGATGCCGTGTTCGGCGATGGCCGCGACCATCGCCTCGGCGTCGGCCTGGGTGGGCTCGTCCACGACGTGCACACCGTGGCCGTCGAGCAGAGCGATCAACGGCTGCCAGGCGGCATCGAACGCGAACGACCACGCGTGCGCGATGCGCAGCGGCCCGCCCAGCCGGGCGGCCGCCGGTCGCAACACGTTGTCCAGGTGGTCGTCCGCGTAGGCGGCCACCGCCGCGTGAGTTCCGATGACGCCCTTGGGTTCTCCGGTCGTGCCTGACGTGAAGACGACATACGCGGCCTGGCCGGGCACCACCTCGGCCGGGCGGAACTCCGTGGCGGGAGGTTCGCCCGCGACGAGCGACACCTCGTCGAGCAGGATCGAGGCATTGGATTGACGCAGGATCGATTCCACCCGTTCCGGGGGCGTCCCCGGCTCCATCGGCACGCACATGCCGCCGGCCTTGAGCACCGCGAGCATCGCGACGATGTACTGCGGCCCCCTGGAAAGCCGGATGGCCACCGGGGTTTCGGGCCGCACCCCGCGGTCCGCGAGCCGGGCGGCCAGGCCGTCGGCCAGCGCGTCCAGTTCCCGGTAGCTGAGTTGGCCGCCCGCCCAGCTGACCGCGAGGTTGTCGGGTGCCCCGCAGGCGACCTCGGCGAATCGGGTGTGGATGCCGACCGCAGGCCGGGGGGTCACGCCCGCGGGGCGCGGGGGGACCGCCTCGTCGTCGAAGAGGACGCTGACCTCGCGCAGCGGGAGCTCCCAGTCCCGCAGCAGCCGCTCGGCGGTAGCGATCACCCGCCGGGCCAAGGTGGCCGCCGGGATGGCGCCGAGCGCCCCGTCGACCACTTCGACCAGCACCACCAGTTCGCCGCCGGCCATGTGGGCCGCAACGGTGACCGGGAAGTGCGACAAGGTCTGCAGGGCGGACGGCCGGAAAGTTGCGCCGCCGGCGGTTAATTCGGTGCCCGCGGCCAGCCCGTCCAAGGGGAAGTTCTCGTAGACCAGCAGGGTGTCGAACATTTCGCCGACGCCGCCGAGCGCCCGCAGTTGGGCGTGTCCGATGTGGCTGTGCTCGCGCAGCAGTGCGGCGTTGCGCTGCACCGCGCGGCATTGCTCGCCCACCCTCGCGGCGGGGTCGAGCCGCACCCGCAACGGAACGGTGTTGATGAACAGCCCGATCATGGTCTCCACGCCGGCGAGTTCGGGCGGCCTGCCGGACACCGTGACGCCGAAAACCACGTCCTGGGTGTCGGTCAGCCGGGACAACACCAGCGCCCACGCCATTTGCAGCAGGGTGTTGACGGTGATGCCACGGGCTCGGGTCTCCTCGACCAATCGCGCGGTGGCTTCGGCCGGCATCCGCAGTTCTGTGGTGCGCGGCAGCCCGGTCCGCCGGCCATCCGCCGATCCCAACGCGGCCGACAGCAGGGTGGGTCCGGGAAGGCCCGCCAGGTGCCGGCGCCAGACCTGCCGGCTGGCTTCGGGATCTCGACTGGCCAACCAGCCGATGTAGTCGCGGTAGGGCCGCGGGCCGGCGGGCAAGGCCGAGAGATCGCCACCGGCCCGGTACAGGATCATCATCTCGTTGACGAACACCGGCAACGACCAGCCGTCGATCACGATGTGATGGGCGGTGAGCACCAAACGCCATCGTGCGCCAGGCAATTCGACGAGCAGAAAGCGGATGGCCGGACCGTGTTCGAGATCGAACGGCCGGCGGCGTTCGCCAGCCTCCAGCGCCTGCACATCCTCGGGTGCGGCGGTGACGGTGCGCCATGGCAGATCTACCCGGGACGGGACGATCTGCACCGGCCGCGCGATACCCCGGCTGAAGAAGCTGGCCCGCAGGTTGGGGTGCCGCACCAACATCTTTGCCGCGCAATCACGTAACAGCGCGACATCTAGAGCGCCGGAGATGTCGGCGGCCATGCCGATCACGTACGGGTCGTCGGCCTCGCCGTCGGTGAATTCGGTGAGCGTGGTCAGCGAGTACAAGCCCTCCTGCAGGGGGCTCAGCGCCATCACGTCCTCGATGTCGGGCGCGACATCTTTGGTGGCCGTCATGGCGCGCCGTCCCGCGACGACGACCAAAGCTGCGTCACGGCGGCGAGATCCTCGGCCGACAGCCCGGAGGCGCTCATGGGCTCGAACCGGGCATCGGCGGGCTCGGTGTCGTTGCGCTCCAACGCATCCAGGGCGGCGGCCAGCTGTTGCACCGTCGGGTTCTCGAAGATCATCCGCGGGTTGACCGCCAGGCCGGCGGCCCGAGCCCGCGCGGCCAGCTGCACCGACAGGATGCTGTCGCCGCCCAGGGCGAAGAAGTCGTCAAAGCGGCCCACCTCGGGCGTCGAGAGCAGTTCGGCGAACATCTTTGCCAGCGCCCGTTCTGTGTCGGTGCGCGATGGTTCAACCTGTCCGCTGGTGCTGACCGCCGGTGGCGGCAGCCCGGGCCGGTTCAGCTTGCCCGAATCGGTTTTGGGAAGCGCGTCGAGAACGGTCAACGACGAGGGCATCATGTAGCCGGGCAGCGTCGTTCCGAGCGCGGCCCGGACCTGTGACGCGAACGCGGCCTTATCGGTGTCATCGTCGATCGGCTGCTGTGGCACAACGTATCCGGCCAGCGAGGTGCCGCCGTGCACCTCCCAGGTGCGGGCCGCCGCGGCGGCGACACCGTCGACTTCCGCCAGCGCCGCCTCGACCTCGGCCAACTCGACCCGGAAGCCGCGCACCTGCACCTGGTGGTCGGAGCGCCCGGCGAATTCCAATCGCCCGTCCGCGGTCCAGCGGGCAAGGTCGCCGCTGCGGTACAGACGCGAACCGGGTTCGGGGGCATAGGGATTGGCCACGAACCGGGTGGCGGTCAGTCCGGGCCGCTTCCAGTAGCCCCGGGCCAGTTGGTCGCCGGCGTAGTACAGCTCGCCGACCACCCCGACGGACACCGGTCGCAGGGCCGCGTCGAGCAGGTAGGCGTCCGACCCCGGGACCGGTTTGCCCACCAGCGGATTCGGCAGCTCCAGTCGACCGCGGGACACCGCACCGGAGGTCTCGGTGGAACCGATGTTGTTCAACAGTTCGGTGCCCGCGCCGGCGCACACCGACACCAGCCGCTGCAGCAGCGCGGTGCTCACCGGTTCTCCGCCGCACACCAGCCGGGACAGGGCTCGCACCGCGTCGGGCCTGCTGTCGACCAGGGCGGAGACCAGGCTGGGCACCGCGGTCACCTGGGTCACCGCATGCCGGATCATCAACTCCCCGAGCGCTTCCGGGTCGCGGTGCTCGGCATCGTCGGCGAGGATCATGGTCGACCCGGCTGCGAGGCCGGCCAGCATTTCCATGCCACCCTCGAGAAACGTGATCGAGGCCTGCGCCAGCCGAATGTCGTGGGTTCTCGGCGGGTAGTGCCGTAGCTGCCAGTCCAGCCGGGCCGCCATGGAACGATGGGTGCCCAGGGCGCCTTTCGGCTTGCCGGTTGATCCGGACGTGAAGACCAGAAACATCGGGTCGTCGGGGTGTGGCAGCGGCAGCTCGCGCGGATCGGTTTCCCCGTGCTCCACCGCGGCGCGCACCCGCGGATCGTCCAGCGAAATGACCGTGACGCCGGCAACTTCGGGCATGCTGCGAGCCGCGTGGGCGGTGGCCAGCACCACCGGTGGTTGCACGTCGTCAAGCATGAACTGCTTGCGCGCCGGCGGGTAGGCGGGATCGATCGGAAAGTAGCCCCCGCCTGCCTTCATGATGGCCACCAGCGCCACCACCAGGTCGATGCTCCGCCGCGTCGACAGCCCCACCAGCGACCCGGGTCCAACCCCGCTCGCCAGGAGCAGCGCCGCAAGGTTGTCCGAACGGCGATGCAGCGCAACGTAATCGATCTGCTCGTCGCCGCAGCGCACCGCTATCCGGTCGGGTCCCCAGCTTCGGCTCGGCTGCAACAGTTCTGGAATGGTGCGCGGCCGGTCGTGCGGCGGTCGCTCGCCCCGGCTCCAGTGCTCCAGCATCCGCTCGTCGGCGTCGGTCAGCTGCAGGTCGCGCAAAGTCTGATCCGCATTGCCGGCAAACTCGGTTACCACGCGGGTCAGCCAGCCGGCCAAACGCTCGATGGTGGCGCGGCTGTACAGCTCGGTGCGGAAGATCAGGTTGCAGTTGTACCCGACGCCGCCCGAGCCGTCGGTGCCGAAAAAGTTGACACTGAGGTCGGCGTGCGCCATGTCGAAGACGGGGTCCAGCGAGGTACACACCGCGTCCTGTCCGCCGTTTTCGGGATCCTGCTCGATCACCCGCGCGGCGGGCAGGTGGTCGCGGACGTGCACGACGACCTGGAACAGCGGATTGCGCGACAGCGAACGCACCGGGCTGACGCTGTCCACCACCCGGTCGAACGGCAGGTCCTGGTGGGCATAGGCGGCCAGCGCCGTCTCCCGGGCGCGGGTCAGCAGCTCGCGTAGCGTCGGGTTGCCGGTCAGGTCGTTCCGCAGCACCAGGATGTTGACGAAAAACCCGATCAGCTGGTCCAATTCGGCCTCGGTGCGCCCGGCGACCGGGGTGCCCAGCGGAATGTCCAGGCCACCGCCCGCCTTGTGCAGAACCACGGCGACCGCCGTTTGCAGCAGCATGAACTCGGTGATGCCCATCTCGCGCGACAACTCGGCGAGCTTGTGTCGGGTGGCCGCGTCGATACGGAAGTCGACCGATTCGCCCGCACCGCTGGGCACCGGTTGACGCGGGAAGTCGGGACGCAGCCCGGTGTCCTCCGGCAGCCCGGCCAACTGCCGGGTCCAGTACTCCCGTTGCTCCGCGGCGACCGCGGACTCCTGGCCGCTCGCATCACCCAGGAATGCCCCCTGCCACGCCGCGAAGTCGGCGTACTGCACCCGCAACGGCGCCCAGGCCGGGGCTTCCCCGGCGCGCCGGGCCCGGTACGCGGTCATCACGTCGGCGAACAACACCCCCGCCGACCAGTGGTCGGAGGCGATGTGGTGGACGACCAGCGACAGCACGTGTTCGGCGGGGTCGTCGGCGGTGTCCAGCACCGCAACCCGGACCGGCAGCTCGCGGTCCAGCTCGAAGCAGTACCGGCGCTCGGCGTCCAGCTCCCGCTGCAGCCAGGCTTGATCGGGCCCGGTTGCGCGGCGCACGGAAACCTCACCCGCGGGTCCGACCACCTGGTAGGGCACCCCGTCCAGCTCCACGTAGGAGGTGCGCAGGATCTCGTGCCGCGAGACGACGTCACCGACGGCGGCGATCAGGGCGTCGATGTCCCATGGCCCGGTCAGTTTCGCGGCGAAGGGAATGTTGTTGACCCAGCTGGGCCCGTCGACGCGGTAGGCGAACCAGCTGCGCAGCTGCGAGGCCGACAGCGGCATCGGCTCGTCATGGGCGGTCGCGACCAGCCTGGGCCGCGACTGCCTGAGCTCACCGGCACTCAGCTGGTCAACCCGTTCCGCCAGCAAGCCCACGGTCGCGAGCTCGAAGACGTCACGGATGCCGAGCTCCACTCCGCAGTCCGAGCGGATCGCCGTGACCAGTTTGGTGGCCACCAGCGAGTGGCCGCCCAGGTCGAAGAACGAGTCGTCGACCCCAACCCGGTCGTGGCCGAGCAGCGCGGAAAACAGTGCGGCGATGCGGTATTCGGTCGGAGTCGCGGGGTCGCGGTATGCGGCCGCGGCCGCGATCTGCGGCTGGGGCAACGCGGCCCGGTCGATCTTGCCGTGCGCCGTGATCGGGATTTCGTCGAGCGCCACATAGGCGGCCGGCGTCATGTAGTCCGGCAGCGCGGCGGCCACCCGGGCGCGGATGCGCTCGACTTCAACGGTTTCCGGGCCACCGCCCTGGGCCGGCGTGACGTATCCCACCAGGCTCTTGCCCAAGCGCGGCAGGTCCATGGCCAGCACCACCGCTTGCCCGACGCTGGGGTCGACCGAGATGGCGGCGGCGATCTCGCCCAGCTCGATACGGAAGCCGCGGATCTTCACCTGCTCGTCGGCACGACCGACGAACTCGATATCCCCGTCGGCGTTCCGGCGGGCCAGGTCACCGGAGCGGTACAGCCGCCGGCCTGGGTTGAACGGATCGGCGACGAACCGTTCGGCCGTGAGTGCGGGCCTGCGGTGGTAGCCGTGGGCGACATGCGTTCCGCCGATGTAGATCTCGCCGATCACGCCCACGGGAACGGGCCGCAGCGCGTTGTCGAGGAGGTGTACCTGGGTGTTGATCTTCGGGCGCCCGATGGGTACCACCCGGGTGCCTTGGGCGCCTTCGACCGGGTAGCTGGTGCAGTTGACGACGGTCTCGGTCGGTCCGTAGAAGTTGTACAGCAGCGCGTCGAAGGTGGCGTGGAACTTGTCGGCGATCTCGCCCGGCAGGGCCTCCCCGCCGATCGGCACGCGCCGCAGGGTGCGCCACTGGCTGACCCCGGGCAGAGATAGGAACAGCCCGAGCAGTGACGGCACGAAATGCATTGAGGTGATGCCCTCGCGGCTCAACAGATCCGTCAGGTAGCCGATGTCGCGCAGCCCGTCGGGCCGCGGAATCACCAGGCGCGCACCCATGATCAACGTTCCGAAGATCTCACCCATGGACACGTCGAAGCTGGGCGACGCGACCTGCAGCAGCCGGTCGGTCTCGTCGACGCGGTACTCGTCACCGAACCAGACGAAGTATTCGGCGATGGGCGCGTGGGGCACCGGCACGCCCTTGGGCAGGCCGGTCGAACCCGAGGTGTAGATCAGGTAGGCGGTGTTGTGCGGGTCCAGCGGCCGCACCAGTTCGGTAGGCGCTCCAGCCGGGTAGCGCGACAGCCCGGTGACGGGCTCGCGCAGCACGAGCTTGGCGTCGGCGTCGCCCAGGATGAAGGTCAGCCGATCCTCGGGATAGGTGGGATCCACCGGCAGGTATACCGCTCCCGCCTTCAGCACGCCCAGCGCGGTGATGACCAATTCGGGTGACTTGTCCAGCAACACCGCGACCCGGTCCTCGGTGCCGATGCCCTGCTCGATCAGCCAGTGCGCCAAGCGGTTCGACTCTTCGTCGACCTCCCGGTAGGTGTACTCGCGGCCCTCGTAGACCACGGCGACGGCATCGGGTGACAGCGCCGCACGACGGGTGACCAGCGCGGGCAAGGTGGAGGCCGGGGTATCGAACTCGGCACCGGTCGATGCCCAGCGCAACCACTCGGCGTCGTCGGTGTCCATCAGCGTGCACGCCGACAGCGCTGTGTCGGGGTCCGCCAGGGCGCTGTCGAGCAGCACCGCGTAGTGCCGCAGCAGCTGCTCCACCAGCCGGTGATCCAGCACCTCGACCAGGTACTCGGCTTCGACCAGCCCACCGTTCGCACGATCCAGCTCGATCATGAAGCTCAGTGGCAGCTGGTTGAAATGACCGCGCAACTCCCCTCGCTCACACCGCACCCCGGGCGGGCAGAAGCCGGCTCCATCGGGCTCGCGCTGCCCGAAGCTCACCCGGGTCATCCGGTCGGCGCCATGCCGGCGATCGGGATTGGACTCGCGTACCAGCCAGTCCAAGTCGGCACGCGAATGGGCGAAGGCGCCAACCGCGCTGTCCCGGGTTTGGACCAGCAGCTGCCGGAACGTCTGGCGCGGCTCCGGTCGCATCCGGATCACCACGGTGTTGCCGTAGTAACCGATGGCCGATTCCGTCCCGATGCCGCGGTTGAGCACGGGCGCGGCGATCAGGAAGTCCGTTGACTGGGTGTAGCGATGCACCAGCGCGGCGAAGGCGGCCATCAGGACCATGTACGGGGTGGCGCCGCTCTCGCGCGCCAGCGCCGCGGCCCGATCGACGGTGGCCGCCGGCAACCGCGTAGTAGCGCGTTGGGCACGCCAGGTGCTTGGCACCACCGAACCGTTGGGGCCCGGAAGCTCAAGCGGCTCGGGCAGATTCGCCATCAGGGGCCGCCAGTATGCGAAGTCCGCGGCATGATCCGCGGCTTCGTCCGGCGGAGGCGCAGTTATCGCGGGTTCGCTGCCGAATCCGAACGGATCGGTATACGCGCGAGTCAGGTCGGCGAAAAACGGTGTCCACGAGGCGTCGTCCCAGGCGATGTGATGGGCGGTGACCAACAGCATCAGCTCGTCGGCGGACAAGCGGGCCGCGGTGACCCGCAGCGGCGAATCCTTGACCAGGTCGAAGGGCCGGCGGAAATCGCGCTGCGCCAGCACATCCAGCCGCAACCGCCGGGCCTGGTCGGTCAGGCCCGACAGGTCGTGTTCGGCCCACTCGGGCCGCAACTCCTCGTGGATGACCGGATACGGGTCGCCGTCCGGTCCGGTGTCGTACGTCGTGTGCAGTACCGAGTGCCGCGCCGCCACGGCGTCGACCGCGCTGCGCAATCGGTCGATGTCCACCGTGCCGGTCACGCGATAGGAGACACAGACGTTGAGCAGCGCGCTGTCGGGGTCCACCGACTGCACGAACCACATCCGGTGCTGGCCGACGGACATGCGCGGCTGGTCGTAGGTGGCCACGGGTGCCGAGACGCCGGGACTGGCCAGGCCGCGTTCGGCGATCTTGCGGCGCAACAATTCCAGACGTTCGTCATCGAGACGGGCGCCGGCTCCGGTGGTGTCCGTCACGCTGGGAGTCCAACCTTTCTGGTTTCGCGATCGTCGAGCGTTGCGCCGTCGCGCAGCGCATCGATCATTTCGTTGAGGGTGATCCCGCCGAGCATGCGAGCGACCGGGACGGAGCTTCCGACCGTCCGGCGCAGCCGCTTACGCAGATCGAGCGCGAGCAACGAGTCCACTCCCAGGTCGATGAGCGGTGCGCTCGGGTCGATCGATACCGAATCGTCCAGGTGCAATGTCGCGGCGAGTTCGGTGCGCACCACCTCGGCCAGTGGCTTGGCGCCGGAGGCGTCCGCTGCCCCGTCGTCGCCTCGTTGTGTGTCGAACGGCATTGGCATGCCCTGGCTTTCGAAGAACACCGCGAGCCGGTCGAGGTCGGCGTCGAAGATCAACGGATCGCCGTCGTATCGGCACAGGCCCGCCTCGATCGCCGGGTCAGGAGCCATCGCCACCAGGCCGGAGCGTTGGGTGCGGGTGATTTCGTCGCCCGTGACCACGCCGGCGGCCTGCCAGAGCCCCCACCGGATCGCCACGCTGTCGCGACCCCGGGCGCGCAGCTGAGCGACCAACACGTCGAGCATCCGGTTGGAGGCGGCGTAAGCCGCGTGGCCGTAACCGCCCCACACGCCGAACACCGACGAGCAGGCCAGGATCCGGCAATCGGGCCGCAGCGGCCACACTTCGGCCAGCAGCGCCAGGCCGCGGACCTTCGCCGCGCACACCGCCGCCACGCCGGCTCCGGTCAGCTCGGAACGCGGCCGGGCCTCGGCGATGCCCGCGGTGTGGATCAGCAGCGACGCGCCGTTTCCCGCGTGCGCGGCGGCGGCCGCCGCCAGGGCGGCCGGGTCGGTGATATCGCACCGCGTGGCGCGCACCTCGGTGGCGTGGTTCGCGGTGAGCCGGCGCAGCGTGTCTTCATCGATACCGTTGCGGCTCAACAGCGTGACCGTCCGTGCGCCGCGCTCGATGCAGTACCGCGCATACTGCAGGCCGATGGCTCCGCTGCCGCCGGTGATCACCACGTTGTCCAGCGCGTCGGCGTCCAGCGGCCGCTTGGTCGCCGAATCGCGGCACTTCCGGAAGGTGCGCACGTAGTGTTCCGTCGATTCGCGGCCCCGCAGCGCCACCTCCGCCGGCTCACCGAGCAGCGCGTCGACGGCGGCGCGGGCCGTGCCGACATCGACATCTCGGCCGGGCAGGTCGAGATGTCCGAAGGCCTGGTCGGTGAATTCGAAGCCGACGCTGCGGTGCATCGCGGCCAGCGCCGCCTGTGCCGGGGACGCATCGGCGTCATCCGCATCGATGGTTTCGGCGCGGGCGGTCAGCAACCAGACGGCCCGGCATCGCGGGCCGATCAGGGCGGCGTAGTCGGGTAGGCCCGCGTCCGCCCGCGCGGCGATCTGCTCGATCGCCGCGGTGGCATCGGCCTCGTCGAGTTCGGGCGCGATGATCGCGAGGATCTCCGCGGCGTCCGGCGACACCGCCCGGCAATCGCCCCGCGCCGCAACGGCATCCACCAGCAACCGGACCAAGGCGCCGTCCGTGGCATCGACGGCGACAACGCCGATGTCCGCCCCCGCCGCGCCCGGTCGCGTCTCGTGGCGCCAATCCTCAGCGGCGACGGTGAGCGCCGGGGCCTCGCCGGCGCCGATCAGCGGTTCGGGCGCCGCCCACAGGTGTACCGCCCGCATCGGCGCATTCGGGAATCCGCGCAACGGCGGCCGGATACCGCCGGGAATCGCGTTGGCCCAGTGGCAGCCCGGGTCGGCCGCGGCCACAGTGGCGATGTTCGACGCCAGCGTGTCGGTGATGGCCCGTTCGCGATGACCCGAGCCGACGGCCACCGTCGTCCGCTCGTCGATCAGGTCCGCGAGCGGATACAGCAACGCGGGATGCGCGGACAACTCGACGAACGCCGTGGCGCCGAGCCGTTGGGCCGTCGCCACCGCCCGGTCGAAACGCACGGTGTTACAGAGGTTGTCATACCAGTACCGAGAGAAGTCCACCTCGCAGCCGGCCTCCGCCCCGAAGGTCGAGCCGACGAACCGCACCGGACTGTCCCGGAACGCCGAGCGGGGAACCAGCTCGGCCAGGGCGGTGCGCAGCGGCCGCAGCACGCTGGTGTGGCCCGGATAGTCCACCGTCAGTTGGTGGGTGAAGACGCCGCGTTGCCGGGCCAGGCACACGGCGGCCGCGACGGCGTCATGGTCTCCGGACACCACGGTCGACGAGGGCCCGTTGACCGCCGAAACCTCGAGCCAGCCCGCGGTTTCGCCGATCAGGGACTGCGCCTCGTCCACGCCGGCGCCGAGCACCGCCATGGCGTAGCGACCGGCCAATTGGCCGACGATCGTGGCGCGGGCCCCGACCAACGCGACCGCGTCCGGCAGTGTCACCGTTCCGGCAACGTACGCCGCCGCGACCTCGCCGAGGCTGTGGCCGACGGTGATCGCGGGGAGCACGCCGTGGAATCGCCATTCGTGGGCCAGGCTGACCGCGTGGGTGAACTGCGCTCCCTGGATTTCGGTGCGCGACCAGTTCTTGTCGAGTTCCCCGGTCAGGTAGGGCAACGGTGAGGGCAGCCCGGCGGCGCGGAACGCCCGGTCGCATCGGTCGGCCTCGGCCCGGTAGGCCGGAAGTCGTTGGTATGCCTCGGCGCCCATCGACTGCCATTGATTGCCCTGGCCGGGAAACACGAAGGCGACGCACGGCGCAAGGTTGCTCGAGGATTGAGTGACCAGCGGGTGCTCCTCGCCGCGGACGAGCGCGGTCAGGCCGGCGACCAGCTCGGCGCGGCCGGCCGCCCGAACCACCGCGCGGTGCCGCCGCACCCGGCGAAGCCGCAGCAGCGTGGACGCCACCGCCGCGGTGTCCGCGTCCGCGCCCGTCCCGCCCAGGTAGTCCAGTATCGCCCGGGCGTCCAGGCCGATCAGCTCTTCGTCGTGCGACGAGAGCAGCACGGGTACGCGGCCGTCGGGCAAAGGGGAGGTCAGCATCACGCGACCTCGGGGAGCGCGACGATCACGTGCGCGTTGGTCCCGGCGATGCCGAACGCCGACGTCGCCGCGATCCGCCGGCCGCCGGCGGCGGCCCACGGGGTCAGCGAATTCGCCAAGCGCAAACCCTGGCTGTCCCAATCTATTTCCGGACTTGCCTCCGCGGCATGCAGGGTCGGTGGGATCGCCCCGTGCTCGGCGGCGACGATGACCTTCGCCAGCCCGAGCGCACCGCTGGCGGCCAGCGCGTGGCCGACGTTGGATTTGACCGAGCCAAGCAGGGGGCCGGCACCGGACGTCGGGATGGTCGAGGGGCACGGCACGGGCACCCGCCTCGGCGACCGCACTGAATTGCGTTCGCTGGCACAAACCTACGGGGACACGACGTCCGGTGCCGGCCCCCTGCTTGGCTCGGTCAAATCCAACGTCGGCCACGCGCTGGCCGCCAGCGGTGGGCTC
>NZ_LZJF01000164.1 GCF_001666835.1 Mycobacterium sp. E3251
TTCTCGGTGGTCTCCGAGAAGCGTCGGGCGGTTCCCACCTTGAGGCGCTTGATCTGATTGCCCCAGTACGGCTGGTCGGCCGAGCTCCACAGAATCAAGGTGGGTATGCCTGCACGCAGGCTTGCGGCAGTGGTGCCTGAGCCCCCGTGATGAACGACCGCGCGGCAGGCCGGAAAGACGGACGCGTAGTTCACCACGCCCACGACCTTGACGTGGTCGAAATGCGGCACATCGCTGAAATCGCTCCAGCCGGCGCAAATTAGCGCCCGCTGGTGCAATTCCGCACATGCCGCAGCGATCATTTCGACCGTGTCGACCGGAGATTCGACCGGCATGCTGCCGAAGCCAAAGCAAATCGGCGGCGATCCGGCGGCAATCCAAGCTGCCACGTCGTCGTCGGCGCCCGTGGTCAGTTGCATTGTCAATGGGCCGACAAACGGCCGTAGGCCGTCCCATTTCGCCCATTCGTCCGCCAGTCCGGGAAAGCAAACCTCGTCGTACGCTTGGATTTCCAGCGACTTTCGCTGGGCGATCCGGCGCGGCGAGGGATGCGTTGCCTTGGGGAGCCCGAGTTCGCGGCGCTGCGTGTCCTCGACCTTCTTGTTCAGGCGCCAACTGAACCAGTCGAACGCCGTCATCGCCGAGCGGCTCAACGGCGCCGGCAGCATCGAAACGGTCTGGCCGTTCGGCCGCATGGGGACGTGATGCAGCGTGGCAAACGGGATGTCGTAGTACTCCGCGACGTTGGCGGCGGGCTCTTGGTAACTTTGCCCGGCGAACAGCAGGTCCGCCCCGTCGGCCAGCGCCAGCAGTGTCGTGTTCATTTGTGCCCAGCACTGGTCGCTGATATCCCACATCTCCCGCCACATAGATCTCAGCTCCCGAACCCGCCAGAAACCGCTGAAGAACGACGTCCAGAAGTTGCGGTACAGGTCCAGCCAGGCCTGCGATTCCAGCCCGTACGGAACAGCCGGCAGCCCGGCGGCCTCGGTGAAGGCGACCGAATCGGGCGGGACCGCCATGCGCACATCGTGGCCCCGGCGCAGCAGTTCGCGGCCGACCACCAGGGAAGGCTCGACATCGCCACGAGTGCCATAGCTTGCCAGCACAAGTTTCATCGCGAATCCAAGCCCTTCAGTTGTGTCATCGGCGGCAACGATGCAACGACATCACTTTAAGTATCGGCGAGTCCGAGCATCGATTCGGGCGCCTTCGGCGATGGCGAGCGGCCTATCGTTCCTTGCGCCACAGCACACCGGTGCCGTCAATCTCGACGATCTTGGCAGTCACGCCATGCTCAGTTCGGTAGTCCGTGACGGCTTGCCGGCACGCGTCGATCGCGTGGTAGTCGTCAACGATGCAAAAACCTCCCGGCGACAGCCGCGGATAGAGCGCGTCGAGCCCTTGGATCGTCGATTCGTACAGGTCGCCGTCGAGCCGCAGCACGGCGATGCGCTCAATCGGGGCGCCCTGCAGCGTGTCTTTGAACCAGCCCGGCAGGAAACGAACCTGGTCGTCCAGCAACCCGTAGCGCTCGAAATTCGCTTTCACTTGCGCCTCGGAAACCGCCAGGACACCGGCGGCGTGGTGCAGCCGGATCCCCCTATCCGCTTCGAAATGCGCGGTGTCCGGGGGCGGAACTCCCTCGAACGAATCGGCCAGCCACACGGATCGCTTCTTATCGCCGTAGACGGCCAACACCGCCCGCATCAAGATCGACGCCCCGCCGCGCCACACCCCGCACTCGACCAGGTCGCCGGGGATGTTCTCGTTCAGAACGGTCTCGACGCAGCGCTGCAAACTCGTCAGTCGCTGCATGCCGATCATCGTCAACGCATCCGCCGGCCAATCCAGCCCCAGGTCACGCGCGTGCGGATTGAACGGACGCTTGCGCACCAGCATGAATTTGCCGGCGCTGAGCACCGGGCGTCCGAAGTAATTCCAACCGACGGGCACCAGCTCGTCGCTGCCATACCGGGTGAGGTTGCGCCGGAGCAGGTCGAGGTAGGCGGATCGTGTGTCCACGAATGAAGACCGGGAATCGCGATCGGCAACGGTCACGATTGCCCCCTAGTTCGCACGAACTTCCTCCCGGTGATCAGCGTAGACGTCCGTCCGAGCCCCCACGCCGTTTCGTACTTTTCCATCAACCCGGTCAACGCTCGGCCTCTCCGTTTGTAGCGCGTAGCCACCATACTGGCTCGCCCGCTGACCACCGGTCAGCCTCTGCGGACCATCATATGCTTCGAATGGTCATCGCCCCGTCCACCGAGGGGAGCGCCGTTTGCTGGATCCTCCGCCGGTTAGCTGTTATAGGCACGGTGAGGTCGCCGCGTTGGTTCGATCAGCCGGAGGACAATCCCGATTCCTTACCGATCCAGTCCAGCAACGCGGGCAAACCCTCGTCGAGGGTCCACTTCGGCCGCCAGCCCAGCTCGCTGCCGGCCGGTCCGATGTCACAGCTCGCGGCGCGTACGTCACCGTCGCGGAATTTGGGCACGACGTTCGGCTCCGGGGCGTCGCACATGGTGGCGACCTTGTCAGCCAGCTCGTGGATAGTGGTCGCCTTGCCCGATCCGATGTCGAGGCGGCGCGATTCGGTCGCGGGGTCCTGCAGCGCCGCGAACAGCGCGTCGACGACGTCGTCGATGTAGACGAAATCGCGCACGATCCTGCCGTCCTCGTATACCTCGAGCGATTGCCCTTCGCGCGCCAAACGCGCGAACAGAGCGACGATTCCGGTATACGAATTCGTCAGCGATTGGCCGGGACCGTAGACATTCTGCAGCCGTAGCACGCTGACATTGGTGTCGTGCGCGGCCGTCCAGGCCGCCAGCAAGTGCTCCTGGGCGAGCTTCGTGGCGGCGTAAACGTTGGTCGGCCGGGGCTCGGTTCCGGTCGCACAACTTGGCAGCGGCAGCGCGGGCTCGCCGTCGGGCCCTTGGGGATCCCACTGACCGGCCATCAGCTGCGCGTGGCTGCGGGGCGGCGGGTAAAAAACGTGGTCGCCGGCTTGCCAAGCGCCCTCGCCATAGACCGCCCGCGATGACGCCAGCACGAGTTGGTCAGGGACGTGCCCGGAGCGGCTCAACGCATCCAGGAGCTGCGTGGTGCCTACCACGTTCACCGAGCCGTGGCGCGTCGCCTCCGACAGCGACTGCGCTGTTCCTGTCTCGGCCGCCAGATGGATGATCTGGGACGGGCGGCACAGCCTGAGCACTGCATCCCAATCGGGGGCGTGCGCGACATCCCCGGTGAACAACCGCACCGACGACGGCAGATCGAGTGGCCGATCCGCACCGTGCACCTGTGGGTGCAGGATGTCCATCACCGCGACGTCGTAACCATCCTCGACGAGGCGATGCGACAGCGCCGACCCGATGAATCCCGCTCCCCCGGTGATGAGCACGGATGCTGACAAGAGCCGATGCCTCCCATTGATGTGCAGGTAGGTGACCGGCACAAGTTGCCGAGGTCGCGGTCCGGTCGATCATATCGGGCGTTCCCGTGCGGCCAGCCGGATTGCCGATTCAGCGCATCGCAGCTGATTGCCTTGGCAATCAGCCGCTCCGGTTGGGTTTGCCGAAAGCCGTCCCAGGCTAGGCCCAGGTCCCCCTGCGCCCGTGAGCCAACGCAACGACCTCCAGCACCGGCCTCATGATGGACGGCCGGAGCAGCCTGGCGGCGAAGCTGCTGGAATGCCTGCGGGCGTCCGCGAACGCCACCCGGAAATCATGCTCGCTGGCCCGATACGCCTCGAAAACCCGATCCAGCGTCGCCACGTCCGGCGGCCCGTCCAGCGCAGCGGCGTGCATGGCCTCATAAACCGCCGACATCCAGTCCGTGCCAAAACGATCGACCACCGGGCCGCAATCCCGGTTGCGCCGCAGATCGGAGCTGAGAAAATCATCGACCGCGCTTTCGTCCCCGATGCTGAGGTCGATGTCCAGCGCGGAGGAAATTCGCTTCACCTCGCGGCGCCAGTTCTCCAGAAGCTGCGTGTATTCGACGAACACCCGGGGCACGCGGCGCGAGTGCCGCTCGGCCAGCAGGTTTCCCTTCAACCACAGGGCGCTCGCAAGTTCCGGCGAGGCCCCGGTGGCCTTCCCGAGCGAGGCGATCACCTCCTGCGGGTGGCGCACCGCGATCACGACCGCGACGTCGAGACCCGCCAGCCGGGCCGCCTCGAACCACATCTCCGAGAGCACGACGATCTGCAGGTCCTTGATGACCAGCAACGGTGCGTCCGGCATCGACTTGAGGTAACACGCGATGTCGGCGGTGCACGCCGCCCGCTCCGCCGCGGTGAAGGCGCCTTCCTCCAGCACGCGCAGTGATGGGTCCCACCACGCGCTGCCGCGGCGCTCCAGGATTGACCTGTTGAGAAGCAGGGAAGCGCGCGGCTCCCAGTAGCCCCGCTTGTTGGTTTCGTCCGCCCCCATCATCCCCGCGGGAAGCGTGGCGCCGCATAGCGAAAGAACCCGGGTCAGTGCCGACGTCCCTGACCGGCCCATACCCAGAACGAACAAGGCGAGGGGGCGTGTCGCGGTCGAATGCTGGGGAGGAGTGGCGGAGCGGGCGATGCTTTCGGCGGGTCTAGTGATGGGGGCCCAGTTCATCCAGCTTCAGCCTTCCAACTTGTGCGCGTCGACGCCACGGGTTTCGCGGAAGTATTACCGACAGTTCGACTTTGCGGGTTGGATCTATGAAACACACATCAAATGCGTAAAACCCGCGTAGACAACGCGTAACTTGAGCCGCGCCGGACCAGACTGACCTGGACTTTGCGCGCCTACCCCGCGACGGCCCCCGGCTCGAAGAACGGTGCCCCGTACTCGGTCACCGGCTGGAAGCCGCGTTTGCGCGCCTTCTCCGCGGCCTTGCGGATCAGCGCATAGATGCCGACGAACGCGGCGTGATCGGTCATCACGAACGGGGTCAGGAGCCGGTTGTGCACCAGCGAGAAAGCCACCCCGCTCGCTGGGTCGGTCCAACCGAGCGAGCCGCCCAGCCCGACGTGACCGAAGCCCGGCATCACGTTCCCGATGGGCAGGCTGTGGTAGCCCAGGTGGAATGCCAGCGGCATGAACAGGTTTCGGTCCGGGCGCAGGCTCCGCCGACCGGTCAGGCCGGCGACCATTTCGCGGGACAGGAACCGGATGCCGTCAACCTCGCCGCCGTTGGCGATGGCGCCGTACATCCGGGCCAGTCCCCGGGCCGTCGCCACCCCGTTGGCCGCCGGGATCTCCCCGTCCAGCAACGGGGTGTCACCCTGCACGGCCGCGACCATGCCCGGGAAGTACATGGACCGGAACCCGCCGGACAGCTCGTTGGCCACCTTGCGAGTCACGAAGCTCAGCACCGGGTTCCGCACGAGGTTCTGCGGCGCCACGATCTGGGCGACCCGCGTCGGCGCGCCGGCCGGCGGCCGGCCCAGGTACAGCCCGTCGGTGCCCAGCGGCTCGGCGAGCTCCTCGCGGATCAGCGCTCGCATGCCTTTTCCGGTCACGCCCCGGGCCAGGCCGGACATCAGCCAGCCGAAGGTAAGGGCGTGATACGCCGACTTGCCCAGCAGCCGGCCCGGTGCCGCGGCCGCCAGCCGTTCTTCCATGACGACGTGGTCCAGCAAGTCTTCGGTGCTGGCGCCACGCAGGCCCGACAGGCCGGCAGCGTGCCTCATCACGTCACGCACGGTGAGGTTCGCCTTGCCGTTGGCCGCGAACTCCGGCCAGTACTCGGCAACGGGCGCCTCGTAGTCGATCAGCCCGCGGTCGGCGAGCCGGTGAATGACGGTGGCGGCCATGCCTTTCGTGGCCGAGAACACCATCGGGGCGCTGTCGGCCGACCACGGGGTGTGGCCACCCCGGTCGGACCACCCGGTCCAGACGTCGACGACGGGTTGGCCGTCCAAATACACCGCCAGCGCGCCGCCGCCGAAGCGGCGAGCGGGGAACATGCTGGCGAAACTGCGAACGACGCATCCGAAGTGTGAGTCCGCCGCGCCGGACACACGGTGACCTGCGTCAAGGTCATCGTGGACAGGGACCGCGCGGCGATCGACTCGGGTTTCCACCGTCACATTTTTGAATTTACTTGGATTTCACACCTTCCCGGAGCGAAATCGGATTGTTTATCTATCCGTTATCCTGACGAGGCCGTTAATATTTGCTGCGCCGCCAGCGCGGGGGTCAGCTCGCCGGCCTTGACCTGGCGCTCGATGTCGGCACGCATCTTGCGCACCTTCGGATTGGACAGCACCCGGTCCAGGACGGTGTCGCGCACCATCTGCCACGTCCAGTCGACCTGCTGGGCGCGGCGGCGCGCCTCGAACTCGCCGGCTTCAGTGAGCACCTGGCGATGACGCTCGATGGTGTCCCACAATTCCTGCAGGCCGGTCCCCTCCGTCGCGCTCATCGTGAGAACCGGTGGCCGCCAGAGTGTTTCACGCGGATGGATCAACCTGATCGCGGACGACAGTTCGCGGGCGGCCATCCGCGCCTCCGCGAGATGCTCCCCGTCGGCCTTGTTCACCACCACGATGTCGGCCAGCTCCAGCGCGCCCTTCTTGATGCCCTGCAGCTGATCGCCGCTGCGCGCCAGGGTCAACAGGACGAACGTGTCGACCATGTTGGCCACCGTCACCTCGGACTGGCCGACGCCAACGGTCTCGATGATGATCACGTCGAAACCGGCGGCCTCCAACAACACCACCGTCTCGCGGGTGGCCTTTGCTACGCCGCCCAGGGTGCCCGACGTCGGCGACGGGCGAATGTACGCGTCCGGGTGCACCGCCAGCCGCGCCATCCGGGTCTTGTCGCCCAGGATCGATCCCCCGCTGCGTGTCGACGACGGGTCCACGGCCAGCACCGCCACCCGGTGGCCCTGCTCGATCAGGTGCATGCCAAGGGCCTCGATGGTGGTGGACTTCCCCACGCCGGGGGTCCCGGTGATGCCGATGCGGTGCGCGTTGCCCGAGTCGGGCGTCAGCGCGAGCAGAAGCTGCTGCGCCTTCTCGTGATGGTCGGCGCGGGTGGACTCCAGCAGTGTGATGGCCCGCGGCAGCGCCGCGCGGTCGCCGCGGCGAATGGCGTCGGCCAGCTCGTCGACGGTGTGGCTCTTGCGGGCTGCCATCTAGTCGAGCGTGTAACCCAGGCGTTCGGCGAGCTTGTGCAGCAAGCCGATCGCGGCCTCGGCGATCACCGTCCCCGGCGGGAAGATGGCGGCGGCCCCGGCTTGGTACAGCTCGTCGAAGTCACCGGGCGGGATGACACCGCCGACCACGATCATGATGTCGGGCCGTCCGACCTCGGCGAGCGCGTCGCGCAGCGCAGGCACCAGCGTCAGGTGGCCGGCGGCCAGCGACGAAACGCCGACCACGTGCACGTCGTTGTCCGCGGCCTGGCGGGCCACCTCCTCGGGCGTGGAGAACAGCGAGCCAACGTCGACGTCGAAGCCGAGGTCGGCGAAGGCCGTCGCGATCACCTTCTGGCCGCGGTCGTGACCGTCCTGGCCCATCTTGGCCACCAGAATCCTGGGCCGGCGGCCGTCGGCCTCGGCGAACTTCTCGACTAGTTCGGTGGCGGTTGCGATGTTCTGGGCCTTTCCGGCTTCGTCCCGGTAGACGCCGGCGATGGTGCGGATCTCCGCCTGGTGCCGGCCGTATACCTTTTCCAGCGCGTCGGAGATCTCCCCGACCGTGGCTTTGGCCCGGGCGGCGTTGATCGCCAGCGCCAGCAGATTATTACCCAACCCGTCCTCGCCGGCGCGACCGTGCGCGGCGGCGGCCCGGGACAAGTCGGCCAGCGCGGCGTCGACCGCGGCCTGGTCGCGGCTGGCCCGCAGCTCCTTGAGTTTGGCCAGCTGCTCGGCGCGCACCCGGCTGTTCTCGACCTTGAGGACCTCGACCTCCTGGTCCTCTTCGACCTGATACTTGTTGACGCCGATCACCGGCTGGATCCCGGAGTCGATGCGGGCCTGGGTCCGCGCGGCGGCCTCCTCGATGCGCAACTTCGGGATGCCCTCGTTGATGGCCTGGGCCATGCCGCCGTGCTCGGCTACCTCGGCGATGTGCGCGCGGGCCCGCTGCGCGAGCTGGTGGGTCAGCCACTCCACGTAATACGAGCCGCCCCACGGGTCGATGGGCCGCGTGGTGCCCGACTCCTGCTGCAGCAGCAGCTGCGTGTTGCGCGCGATCCGCGCTGAGAAGTCCGTGGGCAGCGCAAGCGCCTCGTCGAGGGCGTTGGTGTGCAGCGACTGGGTGTGCCCCTGGGTCGCGGCCATCGCCTCGATGCAGGTGCGCGCGACGTTGTTGAAGGCGTCCTGCGCGGTCAGCGACCAGCCGGAGGTCTGCGAATGTGTGCGCAACGACAGCGATTTGGGGTTCTTCGGGTTGAACTGCGCCACCAGCTCGCTCCACAGCAGCCGGCCCGCCCGCAGCTTGGCGACCTCCATGAAGAAGTTCATCCCGATGCCCCAGAAGAACGACAGCCGCGGCGCGAACTTGTCGATGTCCAGGTCGGCGTCCAGGCCCGCCTTGATGTAATCGACGCCGTCGGCCAGCGTGTAGGCCAGCTCCAAATCGGCTGTGGCCCCGGCCTCTTGGATGTGATAGCCGGAGATCGAGATTGAGTTGAACTTCGGCATCTTCGCGCTGGTGTAGCCGAAGATGTCGGAGATGATGCGCATCGACGGCTTGGGCGGATAGATGTAGGTGTTGCGCACCATGAATTCTTTGAGGATGTCGTTCTGGATGGTGCCGGCCAGCTTCTCCGGCGGCACCCCCTGCTCCTCGGCGGCCACCACGTACAGCGCCAGGATCGGCAGCACGGCGCCGTTCATCGTCATCGACACCGACACCGTCGACAAGTCGATGCCGTCGAACAGCTGGCGCATGTCGAGGATGGAATCGATTGCCACGCCGGCCATTCCGACGTCGCCCTGGACGCGCGGATGGTCGGAGTCGTAGCCGCGGTGGGTGGCCAGGTCGAAGGCCACCGACAGGCCCTTCTGGCCGGCCGCCAGGTTGCGACGGTAGAACGCATTCGACTCCGCCGCGGTGGAGAATCCCGCGTACTGACGGATGGTCCACGGCTGGTTGACGTACATCGTGGGGTACGGACCGCGCAGGAAGGGCGGTTCGCCGGGGAAGCTGTTCAGCGGGTAACCGCCGGCCACCGCGGCGGCCCGGTCGGCGCCGATGTACACCGGTTTGACGGCGATGTCTTCTGGCGTGTGCCACTCGAGCTGATCGGGCGTGTACCAGTGCGCCGCCGCGGCGGCCGCGACGTGCTTTTCCACGGCGGCTTCGGTGGGCGGCGGCAGCGGGCGGTCGCCGTTCAGCGGGACGTCGGCGAAGTTACCGATCACAGGTGCGGTTGTGGTCATTGCGGCTACGCTCCCAGTCGAGTCAGCAGGTTCGAAAGGGCCTCGACCGCATTGATTTTCGCGGTCAGGAATTCGTCGGGCCGGTGCTCTGCATCGGCGATGGCCTTTTCCGGCCCGGCGAGGTAGACCCTCGACACGCCGGCGGTTCGGGCCGCCTCGACGATCGCCGCGGCCTCGTCCCCGTAGCGCTTGTCGGTGCCGCAGATGACCGCCGCGCTGGGCGATCCCGCATCGGCAACGGCCTTCGCGACACCTGCGGCGTCGACCGTGCCCGGGTTGACGGCTTCGATACCGCCCGACGCCAGCAGATTGGCGGCGAACGTGGCCCGGATGTTGTGCTCGGCCAGCGGGCCCAACGGAAGCAACAGCGCCTGCGGACGCGCGCCGGTGCGCTCCAGGAAGGCGTCGGAGCGATCGCGCAACGCCTCGAACGCGGCGGCATAACGCTGCAGGTTGCCGGCGGCCAGCGGCGAACCCAACGAATCATCATGCGGCAGAGCGGGTTCGGTGAGATTCGGGAACTCGTTGACACCGGTGATCGCGGTGCGGCGGTGCGCGATGTCGTCGGCGCGTCGCGCGGCCACCTCGGCGATCTGCTCGGCGACGTACTCGCGCGCCTCGACGAACCCGCCACGCGCCTCGATGGCCTGGAAATGCTCCCAGGCCTGCTCCGCGAGCCGGGCGGTGAGGTCCTCGACGAACCATGAGCCGCCGGCGGGGTCCAGCACACGGCCGACGTGCGACTCCTCCAAGAGCAGCAGCTGGGTGTTGCGGGCGATCCGGCGCGCGAAGCTTCTCGCCGTGCCGGGGAAGCCACCCGGGATCGCCACGTCGAACGGGAGCACCAGCACGGTGTCGGCGCCGCCGACGCCCGCGCCGAACGCGGCCAGGGTGCAGCGCAGCATGTTCACCCACGGGTCGCGTTGGGTCATCATCGGCAGCGACGTTTCGGCGTGCACGGTGACCGCGCCGCCGTCCGGGTCGCCGACGACCTCCGCGACCCGCGCCCAGAGCTGACGCACGGCCCGCATCTTGGCGAGCGTCACGAACTGATCGTCGTCGGCGGCCAGCCGGAAACTGATCTGCCGCAACGCCTCCCCGACCGACATGCCCGACTCGGTGAGCCGCCGCAGATAGGCCACCCCGGCGGCCACGGTGCCGGCCAGCTCCCACGTCGCGTTGGCCCCCAGGTTGTGGAAGGCCGGCCCGTCGACGGTGATCGCCCGCACGCCGTGCTCCCGGGCAGCGCGCTTGGCGACCGCGACCACCTCGTCCATCGCGGGCGCGGGGCGATCGCTCAGTGTCGCGGTGAGGGGGTCGCCGCCCAGGTCGATCGAGAGTAATTCGCGCTGGTCAGCTTCGACGCCTGCGGCCAGGGCCAGCATCGCGTCGGCGGCGGCCGAGTAGTCCGCGCCCGCGTCGACGATGACCGGCGCCATGCTCAGGTGCACGCCCTGCAGGGCATCCGCGAGCTGGTCGACCGTCACGCCGGATTCGCCCACCCGCAGCACCAGCGCGCTGGCCCCGTTGCCAAGTGCCTCGAGCACCGCCGAGTTGACATCCTGGGCCGCTACCCCGGCGACGCGATCGGCGGGGAACGCCTCGGCCACCTTCCAGCCGGACTTGACGTCGCGCAGCGCATCGGCGCCCCGCACGAAAGGCCACTCGCCGGGCAACGGCGGTTCCGGCAGCTCGTCCAGCGCCGTGTACAGCGCGCGGACCGCGATGCCGTCGTAGGTAGGGGTTTCCAGCAGCCGCTCGGGCTGGTCCCCGAGTTCCTCGGGGTCCTTCCGGGTGCTTTTCGATAGCACGCCGGCGACCGCACTGCGCCAACGCCCGCGAACCTGTTCTAGTTCGGCGAGCTCGGGTACATCAATGGACACCGATTGCTCCCTTTTTTGCCAGCAAATGGGGCCTGCGACTTACTAATCAGGCTAATTGATCGAACCTGTCGGCAGAAAACCATGCGGGGCGACCAGCAAGGCAGGCCGGTGATGAAACGCCAGCCTCGGGAAACGAGTTATTCATCTGCGCCCCGTAACCTTTACAGGCGTGACGGCTTCCGCCACCTGCAGAATCAACCGGACGCTGCGCGACCTCGGCGGCGCGCTGGGCGCGGCCGCGCGTCTGCTGTCGCGGCCCCGGGCGATCGCCACAGTGGTCGGTATCACACTCTTGATCGCGGCCGCGTCATGGTTGCCCTTACCCACCCCGGTGCAGATGCGCGATTGGGCCGAGTCGGTCGGCCCCTGGTTTCCCTTGGCGTTTCTCGCCGCCCACATCGTGGTCACCGTGGTGCCGGTGCCGCGGACGGCGTTCACCCTGGCCGCCGGGCTGCTGTTCGGGCCGTTGATGGGTGTGGCGATCGCGGTGGTTGCCAGCACCGCGAGCGCGGTGATCGCGATGCTGCTGGTGCGCGCGGCCGGGTGGCGGCTGAACCGTCTGGTTCGCCATCGGTCGATCGACACGGTGGACGAGCGCTTGCGGCAGCGGGGCTGGCTGGCCATCTTGTCGCTGCGCCTGATTCCCGCGGTGCCGTTTTCGGCGATCAACTACGCCGCCGGCGCGTCGACCGTGCGGGTCTTGCCGTACAGCCTGGCCACGCTGGGCGGCCTGCTGCCCGGCACCGCCGCCGTGGTGATCCTGGGCGACGCGCTCGCCGGTCACCCCAGCTCGCTGCTGTACCTGGTTTCGCTGTGCACGGCGACCCTGGGTCTGACGGGCTTGGTGATCGAGATCCGCCACTACCGCCGGCACCATCACCGCGCGCACAACTCCGCCGCCGACCGGCCCTCCCCGGAGCCGGCCCCCATCGGCTGATCTCCTGCAGCAAATCTGGCTAATCGCCACGGCCGACGGGCAGAAGCTGGCAAGCTGGACCGCACAGATACCGGCATCCGCTCAAAGGGGGGCTGTTGGCCGGAACCCAAGCGCCGTACCTACCGCGGTCCAAGATGCATTCCGCGTTATTGGTGATCGCGTCGCTTTGTTGCGTCGTCGCCTTCTTCGCAGCCGTCTACATGCTGCCCAAGAACACTGGCCCGGCCCACGAACCAGGCCCGCCGCCGCTACTGTCACCGATCGATCTGCCCGCGTCGACGGCCGTCGGCCCAGGGGCGGGCATCTACGTCCAGTACGCCGACGGGTCGGGCGGAATGGGCTGCACCGCAGGGTTTTTGGTGCGCACCAACACCGGCCAGCCCGGTGTGCTTACCGCAGGCCATTGCAACCGTCCCGGCGAGGCCAGCAAGGTGACGATGAACCTGGGCGGGGTCCTCCCCTACGTCACGCTGGGCACGTTCAGCCAGACGGTCAGCGAAGGGGTCCACGACGAACAGCACGACATCGGCCTCATCGTGCTCAATGGGGACGACGTTCCCCAGAATCCGGCCATCGCGTCCGCCTTGCGGGTCTCCGGCGTCGCCACGAACCTCCATACCGGCCAGGAACTCTGCAAATTCGGCATGGGCACCGGCGAGGCGACGTGCGGACAGATCACGGAAATCACCGACAGCAAGGTCGTGTTCCTGGCGCCCGGCCAATGCGGCGATTCCGGCGGCCCGGTGTACCTCAATCAAGGCGATGGCACCGTCGGCGCCGTCGGCATCCTGATCCGCGGGGGCGACCCTCACGCGCCTAGGCCCGGGTGTTCGGTCCCGGCGAAATTCTCGGTCGCCGAACTGATCCAGCCGTGGCTCGACCGGTGGCATCTCACCGCCGTGACCGCGGCGGCCGCGTCCGGCTGACGCTCCTTCAGGCTGGCTTCAGGCTGACTTCCTACTGTCGCGGATCGCGGCGATCCGCGGGTCCCCCCGCGGATACATGCGCCGCCGACAGAGAGGAGAGATGGGCCGAGTGAAGATCAAACAACTCATCGCGGGTTCGCTGCTCGCGGGCGCCCTCGGGACGGCCGTGGCCGGCTTCGGCGCCGCGGTGGCGAGTGCGGATCCACCCCCACCACCGGCGCCCGGGCAACCATGGGGGCCGGGACCGGGCGGACCGGGTGGACCGCCGCCATCGCCGGGTGGACCGGGTGGACCGGGTGGACCGCCACCGCCGGGAGACCCGGGTGGACCATTCCGGCCTCCGCCGCCGGGAATCTGACGAGGCGTTAGCAGTCTGGAGCGGTGGCCGCCTCGCCTGGGGCGGCCACCGCTCACCCACGTTCGACCGGCATGCTGAGCCGGAACCGCGCCCCGCCGTCGTGCGACAGACACACCAGCTCGCCGCCGTGCGCACGCGCCAGCGCCCGGGCTATCGGCAGGCCCAGCCCGGCGCCGCCGTGATCGCGGGCGCGTCCGGCGTCGAGCCGCACCAGCCGCTCGAAGATCCGCTCGCGCTCGTCGTCGGGAATGCCGGGCCCGCTGTCGGTTACGGTCACCTCCGCGGCGCCTTCGTGCCTGCGGACGTCGATCGTGATCGAGCCTCCCGGCGGCGTATATCGGCGGGCGTTGTCGAGGAGATTGGACAGGATCTGCGCGAGCCGGGTGGGGTCCGCGTTGACGGTCAGCTCGCCCAGGCCCGTGCGACGGACGGCGAGTTGCGGTGCCAGCATCGCGGCCCGGTCGGCTTCGCCGTCCGCGATCGCGGCCAGGTCGACGTGCTGGATGTCCAACGGCAGCCCGGCGTCGATGCGGCTCAGATCGAGCATGTCCGAGACGAGCCGCCCGGCGCGCCGCGCGTCGGACAGCAGCAGGCTGGCCCGGCGATACTGACCGTCTGCGTTGTCGCCTTGCTGGGAGGCGCTGGTGGCGAGTTGCTCGGCGGCGACCTGAATCCCGGCGATCGGGGTGCGCAGCTCGTGCGCGGCGTCCACCAGAAATCGCCGGGTGGCCGTCTCGGCGCGCCGGGCCGCGTCGGCCGCCCGCTGCGCCCGGCGCTCGGATGCCTCCAAGGCATCCAGCATCCCGTCGAATGCGCTTGCCGCGCGGCCCAATTCGGTATCCGCGCGGTCGGGGCGCAGCCGCCGCCCGCGATCACCGGTCCGGATGTCGTTGGCCAGCGCCGTCAGGCGGTCCAGCGGGCGCAGCGCCACCCGGCTGACCGCCACCAACAACAGTGCGGCGACAGCCAGCGTCGCCACGCCCGCCCCGACCATCAGCAGCCGCAACTGGTGCGTCACCTGCGTGGTCTGGGTCGTGTCGGCGACCAGGATCACCCGGGCGCCGTCCGGCAACGGACGCACCATGGCCGTCGCGCTGACATCCGGTAGGGGCGGTGGTGGCGGTGGCCAGGGCGGTGGGACATTCGGCCCGGGTTCCCACGGCGGCGGTGCCGGCGGGGGTGGAAAGGGCGGCGGGGCCACCGGACCGGCGACGGTATCGGGGCTGATGCCGCGGTCGCCGTAGGCGGCGCCGTCGGCGGTGACCAGCAGCGCGCGCACCCCGCCGCCGTTGAGTTCGGCGGCGAGCAGATCGGGTGAGGTGTGCGCGGCGTCCAGCGCCTCGGCGCGCGACGCCGCCGCGAGCAGCCGGTCGTGCAGGTTCCGGCGGGCGATGACGCCCAGGCTGACGTCGATGGTGACGCCGAGCACCACCAGCAGCAGGGCCAGCAGCGCCACCACCACGAGCGTCACCCGGCGCTGCAGGGAGGGGGTCCGCGTCGTCATGATCGCTGGGGTTGCAGCCGGTAGCCGATGCCGCGCACGGTGTGCAGTATCCGCGGCCCGTGGGCTTCGAGCTTGCGCCGCAAGCCGCTCACGTGCACTTGGACCAGGTTGGGGTCGTAGGCGTCGTACCCCCACACGGCGTTCAGGATCTGGCCGGCACTGACGATGCGGCCGCGCTGCTCCGCGAGGAAGGACAGCAGCCGCAGCTCGGTTGCCGTCAGGTCGAGGCGACAACCGTTGCGCGCGGCCACGCCGGCGTCGGCGTCGAGCATCAGGTCGCCGAGTTGAACGACTTTCGGCAGCCGTCCGCGCCGGCGCAACACCGCGCCGACCCGTGACACCAGTTCGGCCAGCTCGAACGGTTTGATCACGTAGTCGTCGGCCCCGCCGTCCAGCCCGCGCAGCCGATCTTCCAGGCCGTCGCGAGCCGTGATCAGGACGATCCCGACATCGCCCCAGTCGCGGATGACATCGATGAGGTCGAAGCCATCGCGCCCCGGCAGCATGACGTCGAGCACCACCAGGTCCGGCCGCAGGCCGTCCAGCGCCTCCTCGAGCCCGTCGCCGTCACAGCGACCGACGGTGTGGTAGCCGACGTCGGTGAGCGCCTCGCTGACCATCTCGCGGATCGTCTCGGAGTCCTCGACCACCAGGACCCGGGGCGCGCCGACGCTGAAGTGGCCGGCGGCGGCCCGGGGTCCGTTCGTCATGCCTCCCATTGTCGGCGCACGTTCTGAAACCAACCTGAAGCGGTCGCGCGGACCCTTGGGTCACCGCAGCGACATGCCCGCTCCCCGGGCGGGGTCCTAGCAATGTCGCTGTGAGGCGGGCAGAACGCCGCGCACCTTCGCTGGTGACACGAGTGACTCACGGGACACAAGTTTCTTCAGGTCCACTTCAGTTCCGCCTCCTACCGTCCGGTGCCATGACCACAAACGATGAGATCGATACCCATCCACCCGCGCCGCCGCCGGCCGCCCATCCCCCACGCGAGCCCCGCCGGCACTCCACCGGCGTGGTGGTCGGCGTCGGGGTAGCTGGCGCGATGATCGGCGCGGCGGGCACCATCGCGGCGATCGCCTTCGCCTGGATCATCAGCGCCGGACCGCCCGGGCCGCCGCTGCCGCCCGGGCCGCCGCCGATGATGGCCCTGCAGCACGGACCGCCGCCGCCCCCGCCGATGGGCGGTCCGATGGGCGGTTTCGGGTTTGCGCCGCCGCCCGGCCCGCCCGCGCCACCGCATGGCCCCTGGCCTCCCGGTGAGACCTCCCCGCCGGGGCAACCGTCTCCGCACAGCTGACCGGTCCGCCGCCGTCACGATCCATCAAATCGTGACGGCGGCAGCCGTGTCGCCAGTAGCGTCTCGGTTACCGATATCCGGCGACAGTGGAGAACCGTATGACCTCGGACAACATCGGAACCCGCCGCTTCCCCGCCGGCGTCGCAATCGTTGCCGGGTTGGCCGGCCTGGTGCTCGGCGCGCTCGCGGCCTTCGCGATCACCGGGTTGGTCTGGACGGTGCGGGTTCAGCTTCCGCCGCCGCCCTACCCGCCGCCGCTGTCGTCCCAGTCGGGCGGCGGGTGCGTCTACTCGTCCCCGCCCCCACCGACGCCCGCGCCGGGCGTCGTCCCCGCGCCCCCGCTGCCGCCGGCACCGCACGCCTGAGGCAAAACGGCAGCGGCTGGCTGACCATGTAAACGTTCGTTTACAATTGTGAACGTGCATTCACCACTACCGGACGACCGCACTGCCAGAGCGCGGATCCGCGACGAAGCGCTGCGACTGATCGCCGACCGTGGCCCCGACGCGGTCTCCCTGCGCGACATCGCGACCGCGGCGGGCGTCTCACCGGCCCTGCTCATCAGGCACTATGGCTCGAAGGACGGGCTGATCGAGGTCGTCGACAGTCACGTCGTCGCGACCTTCGAAGCGGTGCTGACCCGGATGACCGAGCAGACCGCCATGGTTGGGCTCGAGCCCACCGCGGTGCCGAGCCTGCTCGACGGCCTGGCCACCTACCTGCCCCCGGACTCGGCGATCCCGGCGTACCTGAGCCGACTGTTGATCACCGGGGGCCGCGCGGGCTCGGCATTGTTCGACCGGCTCTTCCGGCTCAGCCGCGCCACTCTGGACGCGATGGTTGCGGCCGGAACGGCCAGCCCCGGCGCGGACGCCGAGGTGCGCGCGGCGTTCCTACTCGTCAATGACCTCGCGGTGCTGACGCTGCGCCCCCGCCTGGCCGAAGTCCTCGGCACGGATCCGCTCTCGGATGCGGGAATGCGGCGGTGGGCCGGCGAGGTGTTTGCGATCTATCGCGACGGACTCAGCAGCGGTTGACCGAGAAATGGAGGTAAAGGTGTCCAGCACAA
This sequence comes from Mycobacterium sp. E3251, assembly GCF_001666835.1. Classification (GTDB taxonomy): domain Bacteria; phylum Actinomycetota; class Actinomycetes; order Mycobacteriales; family Mycobacteriaceae; genus Mycobacterium. Next base: position 17,362 of record NZ_LZJF01000164.1, read on the forward strand.
CATTTTTCGCTAGCGCCGGCGCGCACCTGCTGCGCTCGCGTCGACTCATGCGCGCACCCGTCTGGCTCTATAAGGCCCGCGCCGGCGCGCTGTTCGGCTCGCGCTTGCTGATGCTCGAGCACATTGGCCGCAAATCGGGCGCGCCGCGCTATGTGGTGCTGGAGGTGGTCGGTCACCCCGCACCGGAGACCTACGTCGTCGCCTCCGGTTTCGGCCGAAAGGCGCAGTGGTTCCGCAACATCGAGGCCAACCCGCGGGTCCGTGTCTACGCCGGCAGCCGCGCGCCCCGGCGCGCCATCGCGCGCATCCTCGACCAACAGGAGGCCGACCGCGCGCTGGCCGCCTACGTCAGCCGTCATCGCAAGGCCTGGGAACAGATGCGGCCGGTCCTGGAGGAAACGCTCGGCGTTCCGATCACCGAGACCGACACCCCGCTGCCGCTGGTCGAGTTGCGCCTCGACTAGTTGCGGTCGGGGCCCTTCGCCGTCATCACGGCGAACGTGGCCAGGAACATTGCCGCGGGGAGGGCGTTGACGACCTTGTCGCGCACCCGGATGTGCGCGCCGAGCGCCAGGACGAAATAGACCGTCAGCATCAACGTCGTCACCCGCGCCAGGACGGGGAACCGGGTGACCGACAGCAAGCCCACGGCGGCCGCCCCCTTCACCGCCGGCAGCACCGGCCGAACGTTCTCCGGCAACCCGACGTCATCGAGAACCTTCCTGATGGGCGCCACCTGGACGCCGCACAAGACGGCGTCCACGGCGTGGAAGGCGCCGAGCGCCACGTAGGTCTTCGGCGAAGTGAAAAGGCTCATCGGGCAATCCTATTGGGCCAGCTGCGGCGGCGTGCCGTCCACCGGTTGGCGGGCGCTCGCTTCGGCCTTGGCCACCGCCTGGGCGATCGCGGGATCGGTTTCGGTGGAGAACCAGTCGGCGATCTCCGCGTCATCCGATTCGGCTGCGTGTTGAGGTGTGTCGTCGACCGGGGAGGGCTCGAACCGGAACACTCCGTCCTGCCCCGGGGTGCCCAGCATTCTGGTGAACCCCTGCAGCGCCGCGTTGAAGTCGCTCGGCACCACCCACACCTTGTTGGCGTCACCGCGCGCCATCTCCGGGAGGGTCTGCAGGTACTGGTAGGCCAGCATCTCCGGGGTGGGCCTGCCGGCCTTGATCGCGGCGAACGTCTTCTCGATGGCCTTGGCCTGCCCCTGTGCCCGCAGGTACGCCGCGGCGCGCTCACCCTGCGCGCGCAGCATGCGGGACTGCCGGTCGGCCTCGGCGGCCAGGATCGCGGCCTGCTTGGCACCCTCGGCGGCCAGGATCTGCGCCTGCTTGGCGCCTTCGGCCTGTGTGATCGCGGCCTGCCGGTTCCCTTCGGCGGTGAGGATCATCGCCCGCTTCTCGCGGTCGGCCTTCATCTGCTTTTCCATCGACGCCTGGATGGACGGCGGCGGGTCGATGCTGCGCAACTCGACCCGGGCGACCCGCAGGCCCCACCGGCCGGTCGCCTCGTCGAGCACGCCGCGCAATTGACCGTTGATCTGATCGCGTGAGGTCAGCGTCTGCTCGAGCGTCATGCCGCCCACCACGTTGCGCAGAGTCGTGGTGGTGAGCTGCTCGACGCCGACGATGTAGTTGCTGATCTCGTAGACGGCCGCCTGCGGGACGGTGACCTGGAAGTAGACCACGGTGTCGATGTTGAGGGTCAGGTTGTCCTCGGTGATCACCGGCTGCGGCGGGAATGACACCACCCGCTCACGCAGGTCCACCCGCGCGCGGACCCGGTCGATGAACGGCACCAACAACGTCAACTGACCACTGACCGTCCGGCTGTATCGACCCAGCCGCTCGATCACCGCGGCCTCCGCCTGCGGTATCAGGGCCACCGACTTGGCGACCACGACAATGGCGAATATCACCAGGACGACCAACAACACCAAACCAGCAACCGCACCTTGCACGGCAGTTCCTTTCTCTACCAGGGTCTCTGGCGACGTCCTCGCACGGCCGTTATGGACCGCTCTTGAAGACCACCGCCGTGGCGCCGTCGATCTGCAAGACGGTCACCGACTCCCCCGGTTCGTAGACATCCCCCTCGTTGAGCGGACGCGCGGTCCACACCTCGCCGTCGAGCTTCACCCGCCCATCGTCGCGGGAGATCCGCTCGAGCACCAGCGCGTTTTTTCCCTGCAGCGCCTCGATGCCCAGTTGCGTCGCGGGCGGGGGTGTCAGTCGTCGCCGCAGCGCGGGCCGGACCAACACCAGCAGCAGGACGGAGACGACGAGGAACACGATCCCGTCCGCCCAGCCGGGCCAGTCCGTCAGCCAGCTTGTGATTGCGGCGGCCAGCGCACCGCCGCCGAGCATCACCAAAAACATATGGCCGGTGAGCGCCTCCGCACCGGCAAGCACCAGCGCGAATATTAGCCAAAGCACCGCGGCGTGCATGCGGCCAGAATACGCGTGATCCGCCTTTGCCGGGCAAAACAACTACACTGCGGAATCGTGTGGTGTCCCAGTGTCTCGCTGTCCTTGTGGGCCAACGCCTGGCTCGCAGGCAAGGCCGCGCCCGACGACGTCTTGGACGCGTTATCGGTATGGGCGCCAAAGCAATCGGTCACCGCGTATGATGCGGTCGCCGCCGGTCACACCGGGCTGCCGTGGCCCGATGTGCACGACGCCGGAACGGTGACGCTGCTGCAGACGCTGCGCGCCGCGGTCGGCCGGTCGGCGCCCACTCCGGACGGCCCGGGCCGGTTGCGCGGGACGATCAACATGCTTTTGCCCGTGCCCGGCGACGTGCGCGGGCTTGCCCCGGGAACACAGTTCGAGCGCGACGCCCTGGCCGCGGGTGAGGCGATCATCATCGCCAACCCACACGATCCCGCCACCGCCGTCGGGCTGGTCCCCGAGTTCTCCTACGACGAAGAGCCGGAGGACTTCCCTGAACTGTGCGCATTGTCCTGGACGGTGTACTCGCTGCCGGGCGCGCCGGTTCTCGACCACTACGAGCTCGGCGACGCGGAATACCAACTGCGGTCGGCCGTGCGGTCGGCCGCCGACGCGCTTGGCGCCATCGGGCTGGGAACGGCCGCGGCCGACATCGACGATCCGCGGGGACTCGTCGAGCAATTGCTGGAATCCACACGGCAGCACCGGGTTCCCGAACACGCGCCGACCCGGGCGCTGCGGGTGCTGGAGAACGCGGCGCACGTCGACGCCATCATCGCGGTCAGCGCCGGACTCAGTCGATCACCCGACTCCCCCGAGCGGTTCACCGCTCCGGTCGTCGCCGGTCCGGAGCCGTTTGGCACCCAATCCTCTTCCGAGGCCCAAATCGCCAGCGACGCGCTGCGGCCGCTGACCGGAGTGGTGCGTTCGGCGCGGATGGCGGCCGTCACCGCGATCTTGCACTCGGCGTGGGGCTGACTAGCCGAATTCGGACGCGACGCAATGCGGCGGACGGCACGGCGCGCCGTCGACGCTGGCCAGACAACCGGGCACCGGGTCGGGGCCGGCCACCCGGGCCGGCTCCCGGCCGGTGCGCAGTTCATCGATGAGATCGGCGGCCAGCCGGGCGAATCGGCGATCGGCATTGGGTGTGGCGGCCCTGGCGAACACCAGCCCCGCCGCGTCGGCTTGGGCGCGCAACTCCTCGTCGAGATCCCAGACCACCTCGATGTGGTCGGCGACGAACCCGATCGGGCAGACGATGACGGCCTCGGTGCCCGCCGCGGCCAGCGCCGTGAGATGGTCCTCGACGCTGGGCTCCAGCCACGGCACCTGCGGTGGGCCCGAACGCGACTGCCAGGCCAGATCGAAATCGGAATAACCCGCCGCGGCCGCGACAAGCCTTGTGGCATAGGCGACTTGACGGCTGTAGAGCCTCGGGCCGAGGCGCTGGTCAGCGGCCACCGGAACCGAATGGGCGGTGAACACCAGGCGTGCGCCATCGGGCACGCTCCGCGCCGCGTCCGCGACGGCACCGGCGAACATCTCGACGAAGAGCGGGTGGTCGAAATATCGCCGCAGCTTGACCAGCTCGGGCGCGCCGGGTCCGGCGGCGCTGCGCGCCCGGGCGATGTCTTCGGTGTACTGCGTGCAGCCGGAGTAGCCGCTCCACGCCGACGTGGTGAACACCGCGGCCCGCCGAACACCGTTGTCGCGCATGGCCGCAACCGCGTCTTCGACGTAGGGATCCCAGTTGCGGTTGCCAAAGTAGATCGGTAGATCCAGTTCCGCCCGGAGCTCGGTGATCAGGGCGCGGTTGATCCCATTGATCGGTGACACCCCACCGAAATGCAGGTAGTGCTCTGCGACCTCGTCCAGGCGTTCGGGCGGCACGTTGCGCCCGCGGGTGACGTTCTCCAGGAACGGCCGCACCTGCTCGGGCCCCTCCGGCCCGCCGAAGGACAGCAGCAGGACGGCATCGAAATCCATTGCAGCCTAGAGTAACTGGGTGCTGGCGCCGCCGTCGGCGAAAATGATGGTGCCGGTGGTGGCCGGCAGCCAGTCCGAGAGCAGGGCGCACACCGTCTTGGCGACCGGCGTGGGGTCTTTCATGTTCCAGCCGATCGGGGCGCGCTGGTCCCAGCCCTCTTCCAGCAGCTGCATCTGGGCGCCGGCCTCCTCACCGAGCGCACCGCCGACGATCGCGCTCATCGCCAGCGTCCGGATGGGGCCCGCCGCAACGAGATTCGAGCGCACCCCGAACTTGCCCGCCTCGCGGGCGACGAACCGGTTGACCGATTCGAGCGCGCTCTTGGCCACCGTCATCCAGTTGTAGGCCGGCATGGCCCGGCTGGGGTCGAAGTCCATGCCGACGATGGACCCGCCGGGGTTCATGATCGGCAACAGCGCCTTGGCCAGCGACGCATACGAATACGCGGAGATGTGGATGCCCTTGGAGACGTCCTCATACGGCGCGTCGAAGAACGGGTTGATGCCCATCCCGGTCTGCGGCATGAAGCCGATCGAGTGCACCACGCCGTCCAGCTTGTTGCCCTCACCGATCTCGGCGGTGACCCGCTCGGCGAGGCTGTTGAGGTGCTCCTCGTTCTGCACGTCGAGTTCGATCAGCGGGGCCTTCTCCGGCAGCCGGTCGGCGATGCGCTGAATCAGGCGCAACCGGTCGAACCCGGTCAGCACCAACTGCGCCCCCGCCTCCTGGGCCGCCTTGGCGATGTGAAACGCGATCGACGAGTCGGTGATGATCCCGGAGACCAGAATCCGTTTGCCGTCGAGCAGTCCTGCCATGTCCGTCCTTAATGTCTTCGTGGTTGAACTCAGTGGCCCATGCCCATGCCGCCGTCGACCGGGATGACCGCGCCGGCGATGTAACCCGCATCCTCGGATGCCAGGAAGCTGACCGCCCCGGCGACGTCCTCGGCGGTGCCGACCCGCTTGGCCGGGATGAATTCCAGTGCGCCCGCCTGGATCCGCTCGTCCAGCGCGCGGGTCATCTCGGTGTCGATGTAGCCGGGGGCGACCACGTTGGCGGTCACCCCGGCCTTGGACAGCTCCCGGGAGATCGAGCGGGCCATGCCGATCAGGCCGGCTTTGGCGGCCGCGTAGTTGGACTGGTTGCCGATGCCCCACATCCCGGACACCGACCCGATGAAGATGATGCGGCCGAACCGCTTGCGTTGCATGCTGCGCGACGCCCGCTGGGCCACGCGGAACGCCCCGGTGAGGTTGGCGTTGATGACCTCCTCGAAGCGATCCTCAGTCATTCGGATGAGGAAGGCGTCTTTGGAGATGCCGGCGTTGGACACCAGCACCTCGACCGGACCCTGGTGCTCCTCGACCTCTTTGAACGCGCGGTCGACCGCGTCGTTGTCGGTGACGTCGCACACCACGCCGAACAGCCCCTCGGGCGCCCCGGATCCGCGATGCGTGACGGCGACCTTGTGGCCGTCGGCCGCCAGCCGCCGCGCGATCGCCAGACCGATTCCCCGGTTTCCGCCCGTCACCAGGACCGAACGGGATACGAATGCGGGTTTGCCGCCGTCGGCGGCACTTTCGGTGGTGTTCTCGGTGGCCGTGTCAGTCACCCCGTCAACCTAGCGCCTGGGCTTCGCGTGGTTGAAATCGCCTCGTCCGCGAGCGCAATGACACTGCGAAATTCTGGGCCGAAAATAGCAGTCTGACTACGCTCGCGCGCCGGGGCCGACGAGCAAACGGAACAACTACGTCGGCAGGCGGCGGTTGATGAGCAGCGCCGCCAGCGCCGCCAACGCCAACACCAACGCACCCAACCGCACCCAGCCCACGCTGGCGTCGCCTTTGATCGTCTCGTAGCCGATCTGCTGCTGCAGCGTCGCGTACACGTTTTTCAGCTCGGCCAAACTACCGGCGCTGTACCAGCTCCCGCCGGAGAGCTCGGCGACCTTCTTCATCGTGGAATCGTCGACGGGCACCGGCTGGCGCTGGTCATTGATCTCGACGAAGCCATACGGGGTGCCGAACGAAATCGTCGAGATGGGCACACCCTGGTCTTTGGCCGTGCGCGCGGCCGTGAACGCGCCCTTCGGGTTGTCCGGGTTGGTCGGCATCGTCTCCTTGCCGTCGGAGAACAACACGATGCGCGCCGGCGGCGGCTTGTCGCCTCCCCCGATCACCGCGCCCACCGTCGCGATGGCCTGCAAAGCGGTGAAGATGCCCTCGCCCGTGGCGGTGCGGTCGGCGAACTGCAGCTTGTCCAGCCCGTTCTTGGTCGCGTCCCGGTTGGTCGTCGGTTGCACCAGCACGGTGGCGGTCCCCGCATACTCGATCAGCCCCAGGTTGATGCCAGGGGTCAGCTCGTCGGCGAACTGCTTGGCCGCCTCCTGTGCGGCCGCCATCCGATTGGGCTGCACGTCGGTGGCTCGCATCGACTGCGACACGTCGATCACCAGCATCACCACCGCGCGGTTGCGCGGAATGCGGACGTCGTGCGTCGGCCCGGCCATCGCGATGGTGAACAACACCAGCGACGCCACCAGCAGCATCGCCGGGACATGCCGCCAGCGCGAAGGCCGTTGGGGCGCAACGCTTTCCAACAGCTCCATGTTGGCGAATCGCAGCATCCGGCGCTGTCGCGCCAGCTGCATGAGGACGTACATCGCGGCGAGCCCAGCGACGACGAGCAGGAACAGAAAGAACCACGAGTGTTCGAAGCCCGACAAGGACATCGGGCCGAGGAGCGGCAATGTCACTGCCGCCCCGCCAATGCACCGCGCCGGCGGGACTCGACGAAGCGGACGATGTCGGCGATCCAATCGCGGTCGGTGCGCAGCGTCAGCACCGGGGCCCCGCAGCTGCGGATGGTGCGGGCCACCTCGGCGCGGTGCGCCGCGGCCGCCTTGGCGAAATCGTCACGCAGCTGCGCGTCGATGGTGAATTCGCGGGTCACGCCGGACTCGGCGTCCTGCAGCACGACGTCGCCGATGTCGGGCAGTTCGACGTCGCGCGGGTCGAGCACCTCGATGGCAAGCACCTCGTGCCGGGCCGCGATCGCCCGCAGCGGGCGCATCCAGTTGATCGGACCGAGGAAGTCGCTGATGATCACCGCCATGCCGCGACGGCGTTCCGGGCGGCGCAACGCGTCGATGGCCATCGCCAGGTCGCCGCGCACCCCGACCGGGGCCCTGGGGGTGGTGGCGATGGTGCGCAGCAGCGTCTGCTCGTGCTGACGCCCGGAGCGCGCCGGAACCCGGACCATCGTCTCGCCGTTGGCGATCAGCGCGCCGAGCCGGTTGCCGCCGCCACTGTTGAGGAACGTGATCGCGGCCGCGGCCGCCACCGCCAGGTCCCGCTTCTCGCACCCGACGGTGCCGAAGTCCAGGCTGGCCGACATGTCGACCACCATCCAGGTCTCCAGCTCGCGGTCTGCGATCATCTGCCGGACGTGGGGGTGCATGGTGCGCGCGGTCACGGCCCAGTCCATCCGCCGTACGTCGTCGCCGGGCTGGTACTCGCGCGACTCCCCCGGCTCGGAACCCGGTCCCGGGATCAGGCCGAGGTGGTCGCCGTGCAGGACACCGTCGAGCTTGCGCTTGACCGTCAGCTCGAGTTGCCGCAGCGCCGCCGCCAGCTTCGGGTCGACGATCTGCCCGCGCTGCATCGACGGCGGGTGTGGCACCGCCGGCTGCTGGGGGTCCGTCACCGACCGCTGGCCGCGCCGGCGGCCTGCATCACCGGGGGCACCGACTGCCCCTGCTGCGGAACGGCATTGACCTGAGGCAGGGCAACCGTCTGCAGGACCCGGTTGATGACGATCTCCGGCGAGATCTCGTCGGCCAGCGCGTCGTAGGTGAGCACCAGGCGGTGCCGCAGCACGTCGGGAATGACGTCCACGACGTCCTGCGGGATCACGTAGTCGCGGCCGCGCACCAGCGCCAGCGACCGGGACGCGGCGATGATGCCCAGCGACGCACGCGGGGACGCACCGAACGAGATCCACGACTTGACGTCGTTCATCCCGAGCTGCTCGGGATGGCGGGTGGCCGTCACGACGCGCACCACGTAGTCGACCAGCGCGTGGTGGACGAAGTTGTTGGCCGCGATCTCCTGCAGGCGCAGCAGGTCGCCGGTGTTCAGGATCTGCTTGGGCTCCGGCGGCCGCACGCCCATCCGGTAGATGATCTCCCGTTCCTCTTCCGGCGACGGGTAGCCGACGTTGATCTTGAACAGGAAGCGGTCGCGCTGGGCCTCGGGCAGCGGGTACACGCCCTCGTGCTCGATCGGGTTCTGCGTTGCCATCACCAGGAACGGGTTGGGCAGGTCGAAGGTCTTGCCGCCGATCGAGACGTGGCGTTCTTGCATGACCTCCAGCAGCGCCGACTGCACCTTGGCCGGCGCGCGGTTGATCTCGTCGGCGAGCAGGAAGTTCACCACCACCGGGCCGAGCTCGGTGTCGAATTCTTCCTTGCCCTGTCGGTAGATGCGGGTACCGATGATGTCGGTGGGCACCAGGTCGGGGGTGAACTGGATGCGGGCGAATGTGCCGCCCACGACCTTGGCGAAGGTCTCGACGGCCAACGTCTTGGCCACGCCGGGGACACCCTCGAGCAACACGTGCCCCTTGGAGAGCAGACCGACCAGCATGCGCTCGACGAGCTGATCCTGACCGACGATGATGCGCTTGACCTCGAAGATGGCGCGCTCCAGGGTGTGGACCTCGGCGGCCAGGCCATTGCCGCCGCCGGACGGCGCGTCATGGGCCGGCGAGCCGGAAGGGCCACCCGGGCCCGAGTAACCGCTGGCGCCCGGAGGCGGCCCACCTGCTGCTGTCATCAATAACCCTCCACAGCTCAATCGGACACGACTGCTTGCACCACGACTGTCGTGGGGCCGCGACGTGCCCGCGTCCAACTATTCCAGGCCCGCCGGATTCCGTCGACGCTGGTGGTTCGCCCCCGGGATCCCGCCGGGCGAACACACCTGGATCAGTACTCGATGATCCTAGTCAGGAACGGCGTCATGCCGGGCTTGCGAACCGGGCTGATGGTCACCTTGCCGGCGAGGCTGGACGCCTCCAGCATCTGGCCGTTGCCCAGATACATGGTGACGTGCTGGCCGCCGTTCGGCCCGTAGAAGATCAGGTCACCGCGCCTGGCCTGGTCCTGCGGGATGTGCCGGCCCGCGTTGTACTGGTCGCCGGAGAACCGCGGGATCAGCACGCCGACCCCGGCGAAGCCGTAGCGCATCAGCCCCGAGCAGTCGAAGCCGTTGATGTTGGCGCCGTCGCCGACGCCCTTGCTGGGACCGTCCAGCGAGCCACCACCCCACGAGTACGGCACGCCCATCTGGGAGCCCATCCGCTTGATCACGTACTCGATGGCCTGCCGGCCGTAGACCCGCGGGATCTTGCCGCCGGGATTGGTGGGGGTGGCCGCGGCCGGAGCCGGATCCCCCAGGATGTTGATTCCGAGGCCGCCCAGGAATTGCCTGCCCAGGTCCATCGTCGTTTGGGTGGCCTGCGCGGTGGCCTGCAGCGACGCATTGGCGACGGCGAGCGGATCACCAGGGGCGCCCGCGCTGATCGTCGCCGGCAGAGTCGGATCCCACGCGCCGCCGGGGTCGGCCGTGGCGGGGGTGGCCCCGGAAATGGCCGAAGACAACATCAGCCCGGTCACCACGGTGGTGATCCAGGCGAAGTTGATCAGACGAATCCGCTTGCGGCGCATGGCTCCCCGTTCAGTTCTCATTCGTTCACCACTCGATGTAGCGGACCACGTAGGGCGTCATACCGCTGGTGCGCACCGGCGCGACGCGGACTTTCAGACCGATGTCCGGAGCCTCGAGCATTTGGCCGTCACCGAGGTAGATCGTCACGTGCTGGCTGCCGCCGGGGCCGTAGAAGATGACGTCGCCGCGGCGCATCTGCGACGACGGGATCTTGCGGCCCAGGTTGTACTGCGAGCCCGAGTAGTGCGGCAGCTTGATGCCCACCCCGGCGAAGGAATAGAGGACCAGGCCCGAACAGTCGAAGCCGGTGATGCCGGCCCCGGAGTCGATGCCCTTGCTCGGCCCGGCCGCGTTGCCGCCGCCCCAGGAGTAGGGCACGCCGATCTGCGACATCCCGCGCCGGATCACGTACTCGGTGGCCTGGCGCCCGTAGACCCGGGGGATCCGCCCGGACGTCCCGCCCGGGGCCGCGTTGGTGATGCCGGTGTCGTCGGGCTTGAGAATGCCGAGCTGCTGCAGGAAGTTGCGGCCCAGCCCGGCGGTGACCTGCGTCGAGGTCGCCGAGATGCCCAGCACCTGGTTGATGACCGCGATCGGGTCACCCGGGACGTTCGCGCTGGGAATCATCGGCAGGGTGGGGTCCCAGGCGCCGTCCCAGCGGCGGGCCCCGGCCTGCGGCGCGGGCGCGCCCGCTGAGCCGGTCTCCCACCGGTCGCCCGACGCCGGCGCAGCGGGTCCGCCGCCCGGGCCGGAAGCCCACTGCCGTTTGGCCGCTTCGAGTTTGGCCTGAGCCTCGTCGCGTTCGGCGGCCAGGCGAGCGATTTGGTCGCGCTGTTCGTCGAACTTGCGCTTGGAGTCGGTCAGCGCAGCCACCGCGGCGTCCTGGCTGCCCTTGGCGTCGGCCGCGGCCTTGTCGGCCTTCTGCTTGGCCAGCCGCGCCGCCGATTCCTTGTTCACCTGTTCGGTCCGCGCCCGCTGCAGCTTGGCCATCACCGTCCGGGAACTCGACGACAGCGTCTGGGCGGCGGCCTCGGTGGCGATGATGTCGTCCGGGCTGCTGGCGGTCAGGTAACCGCTCGACGGGCCATTCATATAGGTGGCCGCCGCGAATGTGTCGAAGCGCTGCTGCGCCGCGGCGATCGCGGCGTTGGCGTCCTTGACCGACTGCTGGCTGGTCTCGAGGTCGTGTTGGGCGGCGGCGGCGTTGTCCCGGGCGGTCTCGACGTCGACCAGGGCCTTGTTGACGCTTTCCTGTTCCGTCTGAATCTCGGCGCTCAGATTTTCCAGGCGTTGGTTGGCCTTCGCGACGTTGGCGATCAACCCGGCCAAGCTGTCCGCGGCGGGGTCACCGTGTGCCAGCCCGGGCGTGCAGAGCAGCAGGGCCACGCTCACGACCGACGGCACGACAGGCCGGGCCAGCCTTGAGGCCGGCCGCGCAGTGGAGCCCCGGCGTATGCGTCTCATTCGACTCAGGTCTCCTACGGCTCAACGCGACGGGCGGCGCCGACCACAGAGTTCGTCAAGGGCGCCAAAGACAACACCAGCATCATTTGCACCGTACGTCACACTATTAGGCGTGCAAACGCTCCACAGAAATCGCACTCTCTACGTGCGTTTAATGTGACCGAACGGTTATCTACCGGGTTTGCCGGGACGATGCCCCAGAGGCCGACCGACGGAGCCGGCCGGGGCGGATACGGGTGGCTAGGCCGTGTTGGTGGGCGTCACTTCCTGCGCCCCCGCCGAATCCTCCGCGGTTGCTGAGCGGCGGCTGCGCACCTGCAGCATTCGGGTCCCGACCGCCGCCGCGAATACGGCGAGCAACAGGAAGATGGTCAGGCCCGTCCAGGGAAACTCCGGGGCGCTCAGCTCGTTGACGAAATGTTGCGCCGAGACCACCGGGTTACCCGTCTTGGCGATGTCCTCGCCGGCCTCGAGCGTGACGCGCGGGAACTGGGTGCTGTAGCTGCCGACGTAGCTGGGGCTCAGCGTCAAGACGGTGGAGTCGTGGTAGTCGGCGCCGACCACGGTGGAGATGTCGCGCAGCGGGGTGTCGTTCGGAGGGTTGTGATCGAGCAGCACGATCTTGAGGTTGATGCCCTTGGCATGGGCCTCGTCGACGATGTGCAGCAGGCCGGGCATGTCCGCCGCCGGCGCGCTGACGCCGGTGGCGGCGACCTGCGCCTTGACCGCGGTCATGTCGACGTCTTGCGGGATGTAGACGGGTAGGACCGGATGCAAGGTCATGATGTCCCTCCTGCCCTTTGACGGCGAAAGCGCTACAGGCACCGTACGCGACTTCGTTTCGGGGGGTTTAAACCGTCGACTTACGCGACAAGACTGGGACTACGGGCGCCCCGCCGTAATGCAGGACAAGCGTACTGTTAAAGTAGCACCGCACCGCCGGCACGGCCCGTCGGCGGAAGAACTTAATCCCGGGAGTTGAAGTGACTAAAGAAGATTCTGTGAACTCATTCGGAGCACGCGACACCCTGAAGGTCGGCGACAAGAGTTATCAGATCTATCGTCTCGACGCCGTTCCCAACACCGAGAAACTCCCCTACAGCCTCAAAGTCCTCGCCGAGAACTTGCTGCGCAACGAGGACGGCAGCAACATCACCAAGGACCACATCGAGGCCATCGCGAACTGGGATCCTAAGGCGGAGCCCAGCATTGAGATCCAGTACACGCCCGCCCGCGTCGTGATGCAGGACTTCACCGGGGTGCCGTGCATCGTCGACTTGGCCACCATGCGCGAGGCCATCGGCGACCTGGGCGGCAAGGCGGAGAAGGTGAACCCGCTGGCGCCGGCCGACCTGGTGATCGACCACTCGGTGATCGCCGACCTGTTCGGCACCGCCGACGCCTTCGAGCGCAACGTCGAAATCGAGTACCAGCGCAACGGGGAGCGCTACCAGTTCTTGCGTTGGGGCCAAGGCGCTTTCCGCGACTTCAAGGTGGTGCCGCCGGGCACCGGCATCGTCCACCAGGTGAACATCGAATACCTGGCCAGCGTGGTGATGGACCGCGACGGCGTGGCCTACCCCGACACCTGCGTGGGCACCGACTCGCACACCACGATGGTCAACGGCCTGGGCGTGCTGGGCTGGGGCGTGGGCGGCATCGAGGCCGAGGCCGCGATGCTCGGTCAGCCGGTGTCGATGCTGATCCCGCGGGTCGTCGGGTTCAAGCTGACCGGTGAGATCCAGGCGGGCGTCACCGCCACCGACGTCGTGCTGACCGTCACCGAGATGCTCCGCAAGCACGGCGTGGTCGGCAAGTTCGTCGAGTTCTACGGCGAGGGCGTGGCCGAGGTGCCACTGGCCAACCGCGCCACCCTGGGCAACATGAGTCCCGAATTCGGCTCCACCGCAGCGATTTTCCCGATCGACGAGGAGACCATCTCCTACCTGCGGTTCACCGGCCGCAACGAAGAGCAACTCGCGCTGGTTGAGGCATACGCCAAAGAGCAGGGCATGTGGCACGACCCCAAGCACGAGCCGGCCTTCTCCGAATACCTCGAACTCAACCTGTCCGACGTGGTGCCCTCGATCGCCGGGCCGAAGCGTCCGCAGGACCGGATCGCGTTGTCGGAGGCCAAGTCCACCTTCCGCGGGCAGATCGGCGACTACGTCGGCGACGACCCCGACAAGAAGGAGTACTCCAAGCTCGACGAGGCGGTCGACGAGTCCTTCCCGGCCAGCGACCCCGGCGCGCTGGAGAACGGTCATGCCGACGACGCCCCGAAGTTCGAATCGGCTGCGGCACATGCCAAGGGCCGGGTGAGCAACCCGGTGCGGGTGCGCTCCGAAGACCGCGGGGAGTTCGAGCTCGACCACGGCGCGGTGGTGATCGCGGCCATCACGTCGTGCACCAACACCTCCAACCCCGAGGTGATGCTGGGTGCGGCGCTGCTGGCCCGCAACGCCGTCGAGAAGGGCCTGACGTCCAAGCCGTGGGTGAAGACGACCATGGCGCCAGGCTCGCAGGTGGTCCACGACTACTACGACAAGGCCGGCCTGTGGCCGTATTTGGAGAAGCTCGGCTTCTACCTCGTCGGCTACGGCTGCACCACGTGCATCGGTAATTCCGGTCCGCTGCCCGAGGAGATTTCCAAGGCGATCAACGACAACGACCTGTCGGTGTCGGCGGTGCTGTCCGGTAACCGCAACTTCGAGGGCCGGATCAACCCCGACGTGAAGATGAACTACCTGGCGTCCCCGCCGCTGGTGGTCGCCTACGCGTTGGCCGGGACCATGGACTTCGACTTCGAAAAGCAGCCGCTGGGCACCGACAAGGACGGCAACGACGTCTTCCTCAAGGACATCTGGCCGTCGCAGAAGGACGTGTCGGACACCATCGCCTCGGCGATCAGCCAGGAGATGTTCACCAAGAACTACGCCGACGTGTTCAAGGGCGACGAGCGCTGGCGCAACCTGCCCACCCCGAGCGGCAATACCTTTGAGTGGAACCAGGATTCGACCTACGTGCGCAAGCCCCCTTACTTCGAGGGGATGTCCGCCGACCCGGAACCGGTGAAAGACATCACCGGCGCCCGGGTGCTGGCGCTGCTCGGCGACTCGGTGACCACCGACCACATCTCCCCCGCCGGTGCCATCAAGCCGGGGACGCCCGCGGCGCAGTACCTCGACGAGCACGGCGTCGATCGCAAGGACTACAACTCCTTCGGCTCCCGGCGCGGCAACCACGAGGTGATGATTCGCGGCACCTTCGCCAACATCCGGCTGCGTAACCAACTGCTCGACGACGTTTCCGGCGGCTACACCCGCGACTTCACCCAGGACGGCGCCCCGCAGGCGTTCATCTATGACGCCGCGCAAAACTATGCGGCGCAGGACATTCCGCTGGTGGTGCTGGGCGGTAAAGAATACGGGTCCGGCTCCTCACGCGACTGGGCGGCCAAGGGCACGCTGCTGTTGGGCGTGCGGGCGGTGATCGCCGAGTCGTTCGAGCGCATCCACCGCTCCAACCTGATCGGCATGGGCGTGATCCCGCTGCAGTTCCCCGAAGGCAAGTCCGCCAAGGAGCTGGGGCTGGACGGCACCGAGGTGTTCGACATCACCGGCATCGAGGCGCTCAACGACGGCAAGACGCCAAAGACGGTGCGCGTCAAGGCCAGCAAGGACTCGGGCGACCCGGTCGAGTTCGACGCGGTGGTGCGCATCGACACGCCGGGAGAAGCCGACTACTACCGCAACGGCGGCATCCTGCAGTACGTGCTGCGCAACATGCTGAAGTCCGGCTAGTCCCCAGTCGTGCCCAAGGTAAGCGAGGGCCATCTGGCGGCGCGCCGCCGCCAGATCCTCGACGGTGCCCGCCGCTGCTTCGCCGAATACGGCTACGACAAGGCCACGGTGCGCCGGCTGGAACAGGCGATCGGGATGTCGCGCGGTGCGATCTTCCACCACTTCCGCGACAAGGACGCGCTGTTCTTCGCGCTGGCGCACGAGGATGCCGAGCGGATGGCCGACGTGGCGTCGCGCGCGGGCCTCATCCAGGTGATGCGCGACATGCTCGCCGCGCCCGACCAGTTCGACTGGCTGGCGACCAGGTTGGAGATCGCGCGCAAGCTGCGCAACGACCCGGAGTTCAGCCGCGGCTGGGCGGAGCGGTCCGCGGAATTGGCGGCGGCGACGACCGATCGGTTGCGCCGGCAGAAGGAGGCGCACCGGGTGCGCGACGACGTTCCCGGGGACGTTTTGCAGTGCTACCTGGAGTTGGTGCTCGACGGCCTGGTGGCCCGGCTGGCGTCAGGCGAAGACCCGCGCCGGTTGTCCGCCGTGCTCGACCTGGTGGAGAATTCGGTGCGCCGCAATGACTCTGGGCCGCAGGTGTAGCGCCACTGCGAACAAGGGGACGTGATTTCGCAGTGACGCTATACCCGCGAGGATCGCGAGGTGTGGTTGGGCCCACCCCGGCCGCGCATCGTGGCACCGGCCTGCAGCAGCATGCTGTGTACCGATCCGTACGACCTGCCGGTGGACGCGGCCAGCCTGCGGATGCTGGCCCCGCCCTCATAGGCGCTGCGCAGCTCGAACAGCAACTGCTCGCGGGTCTGCTTCGACCTTTGCGGTGTCGTTTTCATGGATGCCCTCCGCGCCCGAACACGATCGACAAGCACCCAGAGTAAGAACCCGCCGTCGGCCGCGGGCGGAATTGGCGAAAAGCACCCAGAAGTCAGGCGAGCTCGATCAGGTCCCGGTATTCGTCGGACCAGAAATCCTCGGTGCCGTCGGGCAGCAGCACAACGCGCTGCGGGTCGAGGGCTTCGGCGGCACCGGGGTCGTGCGTCACCAGCACCACCGCACCCTGGTAGCTGCGCAGCGCGTCGAGCACCTGTTCGCGCGAGGCGGGATCGAGGTTGTTCGTCGGCTCGTCGAGCAGCAGGACGTTCGCCGTGGACGCCACCAGGCCCGCGAGCGCGAGCCGGGTTTTCTCACCGCCCGACAGGGTGCCCGCCGGCTGGTCGAGTTGGGGCCCGCTGAACATGAACGCGCCGAGCAGGCCGCGCAGGTCCTGCTCGCCCGTGTCGGGCGCGGCGTGCCGGATGTTCTCCCAGACGCTCGCGTCGTTGTCGAGGGTGTCGTGCTCCTGCGCGAAATAACCCATGCGCAAACCGTGTCCGGGCTCCAGCCCGCCGGTGTCGGGTTTTTCGGTGCCGGCCAGCAGCCGCAGCAGCGTGGTCTTGCCGGCGCCGTTGAGCCCCAGCACCACCACCCGCGACCCGCGGTCGATGGCTAGATCGACACCGCTGAACACCTCCAGCGACCCGTATGACTTGCTCAGCCCCTTGGCGACCAGCGGGGTGCGCCCGCACGGGGCCGGGGTGGGGAACTTGATCCGGGCCACCTTGTCGGCGACCCGCTCCTCGTCGAGCGCGGCCATCATCCGATCGGCGCGGCGCAGCATATTCTGTGCCGCAACGGCTTTGGTGGCCTTGGCGCCCAGCTTGGCGGCTTGCGTGCGCAAGGCGGCGGCCTTGCGTTCGGCGTTGGCGCGTTCGCGACGGCGCCGCTGTTCGTCGGTGGCCCGGGCGTCCAGGTACTTCTGCCAGCCCATGTTGTAGACGTCGACCTCGCCGCGCACGGCGTCCAGGAACCACACCCGGTTCACCACATCGGCGAGCAACTCGACGTTGTGGCTGATGATGACCAGGCCGCCCGTGTGCGACCGCAGGAAATCGCGCAGCCAGCCAACCGAATCCGCGTCCAGGTGGTTGGTCGGCTCGTCGAGCAGCAGGGTCGTTGACGAGCCGGCACCGGTGTCGGACGCGGCGAACAGGATCCGCGCCAACTCCACTCGGCGGCGTTGTCCCCCCGACAGCGTGCGCAGCTTCTGCGTCAGCACCCGGTCCGGCAATCCGAGGCTCGCGCAGATGCGGCTGGCCTCGCTCTCGGCGCCGTAACCACCCAACGCGACGAACCGCTCCTCCAGCTGCCCGTACCGGCGAATGGCGCGGTCCCGGGCATCGTCGTCGGCGACCTCCGCCATCAGCGCCTGCTGCTTTTCCAGGTCGGTGAGCAGAACGTCCAGGCCGCGCGCGGACAACACCCGGTCGCGGGCCAGCACGTCGAGATCGCCCTCTTTGGGATCCTGTGGCAGATAACCGATTTCGCCCGCGCGGGCCACAGTCCCGGCGTACGGTTCGGTCTCCCCCGCCAAGATACGCAGGGTGGTCGTCTTGCCGGCGCCGTTGCGACCGACCAGCCCGATGCGGTCGCCGGGCTGCACGCGCAGGTCAGGCCCGTCGGGTGAGAGCAGGATGCGCGCACCAGCGCGGACCTCGAGGTCCGTGGCCGTGATCACATCTACTCCCTTATGTCCTGGCTACTTGTCGTCGGTGAAAACCGCGGGGCGTCGCTCCGCGCGCGCGGCAACCGCTTCTTCGAAGTTGGCGGTGAGCAGACGGACGAACAGCTGACCCAAGCCTTCGGCTTGCATGTGCCCCTCCAGGCTACCGGCGTCCAGTCCACTCCACAGTGTGCGCTTGGTCAATTCGACCCCCGGCCGCGAGAACGCCGCTATCCGGGCGGCGATGGCGTAGCAGGTGTCCAACAGCTGCTCGTCGGGCACCCGGCACGACACCAGCCCGATCCGCTCGGCCTCCTCGGCGGTCACATCGCGGCCGGTCAACATGATTTCGAACGCCCGCGACGATCCGATGGCCCTGGGCAGCAGGTAACTCAGTCCCAGCTCGCTGGCGGTCAGGCCGTTGTTGATGCCGGCCGCGCGAAAATACGCGCCGGTCGCGGCGACCCGGATGTCGGCGGCCAGCGCCAGGCACAGGCCGCCGCCGATGGCCGGGCCGTTCACGGCGGCGATCACCGGCTGATGCAGGCGCCGCAGCCCCAAGATGACCTCGTCGAGGATCTCCATCGAACGCAGCGCGTAGGTCGGGCGGGTCAGCCCCTCGACGTGGGGCACCGAGCCCGCGGACTTGTGGTCGGCGCCCGAGGAGAAGCCCCGGCCCGCCCCGGTCAGCACGACCACGCGCACCGAATTGTCGTACCTGACCTTCTCCAGGGCCTCTTTGAGCGGCACCATGACGTCGAACGCCATGGAGTTCATCCGCTCGGGCCGATTGAGGGTTATCAGCGCGACGCCGGGCCGCGGGTGCTCTACCAGTACCAGACTCACCCAAGCAACCTAGCGCGTAGGCGGGCGCCAACCTCCCTGCGCCGCGATGTGGGGGCTATTCGCCTTGACCGGCCTGGGCCGCGTCGACGTCGAACGCCTTGATTTGCTGCACCAGGTCTTCGAGAGCGGCCGGCGGCAGCGCCCCGGCCTGGTTGAAGAGCAGCTTGCCCTTCTTGAAGGCCATCAGCGTGGGGATGGAGCGGATCTGGGCGGCCGCGGCCAGCTGCTGCTCGGCCTCGGTGTCGACCTTGGCGTGCACGATGTCGGGGTGCTTCTCCGCGGACGCCTGGAAGGTGGGTCCGAACTGGCGGCACGGCCCGCACCAGGACGCCCAGAAATCGACGAGCACGATGTCGTTGCCCTCGATGGTTTCGTTGAACTTCTCAGCGGTGAGATCCAGTGTTGTCACATTTGCTCTAACGCCGGACCGCGACGTGGTGTTCCCGGGCTACCGCAGGGCCGGGGTTCGTCCCGACGACATCGACGCGTTACCGGCCCGCGGCCCACCGTAGGTTACGGTTGCGTACGTTTTCCCACGTCGGACACACTGATGCGGACGATTCGCCGCCTCAGGAACCAGTGAGGAAATCGCGTTGGGCCATTACATCGCTAACGTCCGTGATCTCGAGTTCAACCTGTTCGAAGTGCTCGACGTGGGCGCTGTGCTGGGCTCCGGAAGCTATAGCGACCTCGACGTGGAAACGGCGCGAACGATCCTGGCCGAAGCCGCCCGCCTGGCGGAGGGCCCGGTGGCCGAATCCTTCGCGTTCGCCGACCGCAACCCGCCGGTCTTCGACCCCGCCGAGCACACGATCAGCGTGCCGGACGAGTTGGTGAAGACCGTGCAGGTGATCAAGGAGGCCGGCTGGTGGCGGCTGATGCTCGACGAAGAGATCGGCGGCATGGCCGCACCCCCACCGCTGGCGTGGGCGGTCAACGAAATGATCATCTGCGCGAACCCTTCCGCTAACTTCTTCTGCCTCGGCCCGTTGATGGCCCAGGCGCTTTACGTCGAGGGCAACGAGGAACAGCGGCGCTGGGCGGCGGAGGGCGTGGAGCGCGGCTGGGCGGCCACCATGGTGCTCACCGAGCCCGACGCGGGCTCCGACGTCGGCGCCGGTCGGGCGAAGGCCATCGCACAGCCCGACGGCACCTGGCACATCGAGGGCGTCAAGCGGTTCATCTCTGGCGGCGACGTGGGCGACACCGCCGAAAACATCTTTCACCTGGTACTGGCCCGGCCGGAGGGCGCCGGCCCGGGCACCAAGGGGCTCAGCCTGTTCTACGTCCCGCAATTCCTGTTCGACCCGGAAACGTTCGAGATCGGCGCGCGCAACGGGGTCTTCGCCACCGGGCTGGAACACAAGATGGGGATCAAGTCCTCCCCGACATGCGAATTGACCTTCGGCGCAACGGATTTGCCCGCTGTCGGTTACCTGGTCGGCGACGTGCACAACGGGATCGCGCAGATGTTCACCGTGATCGAGCACGCGCGCATGACGATTGGAGTGAAGGCCGCCGGCACCCTGTCCACGGGCTACCTCAACGCGCTGGCGTTCGCCAAGGAGCGGGTGCAGGGCGCGGATCTGACGCAGATGTCCGACAAGACCGCGCCGCGAGTCACCATCATCCATCACCCCGACGTGCGCCGCAGCCTGATGACGCAGAAGGCCTACGCCGAGGGTCTGCGGGCGCTGTACCTGTATGCCGCCGCGCATCAGGATGATGCTGTCGCGCAGCATGTTTCGGGAGCGGACCACCAGATGGCGCACCGCGTCGACGACTTACTGCTGCCGATCGTGAAGGGCGTGAGCTCCGAACGGGCCTACGAAGTGCTGACCGAGTCACTGCAGACGCTGGGCGGTTCGGGCTTCCTGCAGGACTATCCCCTCGAGCAATACATCCGCGACTCCAAGATCGATTCGCTCTACGAGGGCACCACCGCAATCCAGGCGCTGGACTTCTTCTTCCGCAAGATCGTTCGCGACCGCGGCGAGGCCCTGCAGTTCGTGACGGCTCAGATCACCGAGACCATCGATGGCTGCGACGAGGCCCTCGAGCCGCAGGCCCAACTGCTGCAGACCGCGCTCGACGAGGTGATGGCGATGACGGGCGCGTTGACCGGATACCTGATGTCCGCCGCCCAACATCCGGGCGAGATCTACAAAGTGGGCCTCGGATCGGTGCGCTACCTGCTCGCGGTGGGCGATCTGCTCATCGGCTGGCGATTGCTGGTGCAGGCGGGTGTCGCGCACGCGGCGTTGGCCGACGCGGCGCCGACCGACGCCGCCTTCTATCGCGGCAAGGTGGCGACCGCGGCGTTCTTCGCCAAGAACATGCTTCCGAAGCTCACGTCCCTGCGCAAAGTCATCGAGTCCATCGACGGCGAGATCATGCGCGTTCCGGAACAGGCGTTCTGACCGCCCCGGATTACACACAGGTTAGCCACAGCTTCGACGGGTAATACCCATTCCGTTGCGTCCAACCACGATTGGAGAACGTTGATGTCTGCCAGCTGTCCAACCTCCCGGCGTACCCGGTTCGCCGTCCTCGCGGTCACCGGGGTCGCCGCGTTGTCCGTCGCCGCGTGCAGCTCGTCCAATAAAGCGGGCCCGAGCACGTCGACCTCGACGTCCACCTCGGTGGTGACCTCGACGACCACGTCGCCCGCCCCGGCCAGCGGCGAATCCCGGCTCAGCGGCCTGATCGCGTCGGTCGCGGGCAACTCCATCCAGGTCACCAAGGAAGACCATTCCACCGCCGCCGTCAACTTCACCTCGACCACCAAGATCACCGAGACGACGCCCGCCGCGCTGACCGACGTCACCTCCGGCAGCTGCGTCACCGTGCGGCCGACCCAGCCGGCCCAGGGCGGGCAGCCCGTCACCGCGGCGTCCGTGAAGGTCAGCCCCTCGGTCAACGGCGCCTGCCCGGCCAAGCCGGCGGGGCAGAGTTCGGGACCGAGCTCGACCACCCCGCCGCCCCCAGGCTCACCCGCGCCGGCCCCGAAGCCGGCCCCGGTCCGCGGCTCGGTGGCGTCGGTGTCGGGTAACACCATCAACGTCACCGGCACCGACCCCAGCGGCAACACCACGCAAACCGCGGTGACGGTCGACGACAAGACCAAGTACAGCAAGCAGGCCACCGCGACCACCGACGCGATTGCGCAGGGTAAGTGCCTGTGGGCGCGCGGAACGATGGACAACGGCACGCTGCAGGCGACCAGCATCAACGTGCGGCAGGCCAATGACGGCAAGTGCGGCAAACCCAAGCAGCCCGGCCAGGGAGGCTGAGCGCGGCTGAGGCCGGCTGAGATTACCGTCACTCCAGGCGAGCGCGGCCGTGATAACCGCGCTCGCCTGGGTATTCGGTGGCGACGGCTTACCGCGCGATCGGAGATGTGACGATGTCCGCCACCTGGGTCAAACCCCGGCTCGCCCGGCTCGCGCTCGTCGCCGTCGTCGCCGTGATCCTGCTGTTGGTCGCCATGTGCCGTTCGAGCGACACGAAATCCAGCAGCCCCGCGGCGCCCTCGGTGCCGGCGGCCGCCGCACGCAGCGCGCCGCCGAGCGCGGCCCCGCCACGGTAGGCCAGCGCCATCGTGACGAACCCGAGCGCCAGCAGCGACGGCAATTTCACCTGCGACGACAAG
>NZ_LZJF01000165.1 GCF_001666835.1 Mycobacterium sp. E3251
TGAAACCGCGCGCCCCCCGCGAACCGCGAATCGGCGTCGGCCACGCCCTCGGCGCGGATCACCCACTCGAAGGCGGCGAGATCCGGATACTCGCGCATCAGCCGGCCCGATTCGTCGAGCACCGCCTCGATCTGATCGATGGCGGTCCCGGGGCCCGCGGCGGCCGCCCGCAGCCGGGGCAACGCGACGTCGGTGCGTGCCGCGATCGCGGCCTTGATCAACTCGGCCTTGTTCGGAAAGTAGTTGTACAGGCTGGCGCTCGTGACGTTCGCGGTGCGAGCGATCTCACGGATGGTGGTGCGGGAGTAGCCCATCTCGGCCACACACCGCATCGCCGCGGCGATGATGCGCGAACGCGTCTGCTCCCCGTCGGCGCCCACCGGGCGGCCCAATTGCGACGGTGCGACGCTCATGCCGCGCGGAACCCGCCGCGGGCCGGTCCATCACACACTGCGCACCTCCGCGCGGAAGCCGGAACTAATCGATCACTCGATTATATTCGACGGTGTCGGGCACGAGAGCCGGCGGACAGGACGCGCGAGTGGGGAGAGCACGGTGACGCGGGCGCAGCGTGGGCGCCCGGTCGGCGCCAGCGGCGAGGAGACCCGCCGGCGGATCATCGTCGCCGCCATGCGCTGTGTGGCCACGGTGGGATACTCGCGAGCCACCATCCGTGAGATCGCTCGCACCGCGAACGTCACGAGCGCCAGCCT